>JBFMDN010000087.1:0-20973 GCA_040753915.1 Thermodesulfobacteriota bacterium
CAACCCTCTCCCAGAGGGAGAGGGAGCCGAAAGAATCCCCTCTCCCCCGCTTCGGGGGAGAGGGTCAGGGTGAGGGGGTGTGCCACGATTATCACGGACTGCCTGCTTTTGAGACACTTTCTTCTAGGCTGCCATTCTTAGAGATGCAGGCCACAAGCCTGCACTACAGGCTTGCACTAGATGGGGGGCCTCAGATGTGGGGTAGCCTTTCAGGCTGCCATTCTTAGAGATGCAGGCCAAAAGCCTGCACTACAGGCTTGCACTAGATGGGGGGCCTCAGATGTGGGGTAGCCTTTCAGGCTGCCATTCTTAGGGATGCAGGCTAAAAGCCTGCACTACGTTGCCGGATCCCGCTAGCGCGATCTGTGACCGGAGCGCGGTCGTCTCACGTCATCCTGATCGTCGCCTGCCCGCTGAGATTTCGTTTTGGCCTGGGAAATCCACCACTTAATTACCGAACGCCACTTGGCATCCGGTACGAGCGGCAACGCTCGGCTGTATAGGTTAACAGCCCTGTCGTAATCACCTTTGATCTCGCAGAGCTTGGCTAAATACTCCAGGGCCAGGTAGTAATCCGGCTTTAATTGGAGAGCCTTTTCATAATCACTGATGGCTGAATCGATATTGCCTGCCATTTGGTGGGCAGCCGCGCGCTGGAGGTATATTTCGGGGTTCGAAGGATCCTGTTCAGCAGCCCGTGTGTAGAGAGATATGGCAGCATCCCATTCTCTTGCGGTGGCAGCGAGGTATCCATCTCGGAAGTATTGACGAGCCTCATGTTCTTGGGCAAGCCCATATGAGAGAGGCGAACACATTACGATAGCCAGGCACACAAAAAGACCTTTCCGCATCATTGAAAGGAGTCTCCCGCATTCGAGGTTGGTCACGGGTCTCGTGAAGCCAAGCTCAACGTGCATCCCCACGTTGAAGTCATGCAACTAAATTTATAATACCATGTCCCACTCAACGTAGAAAGACATTCCTGCTCCCGAGCTTTCAGAGCCATCCTCAGGAACTGGTGGCTGTCAACTCAGGCAGCAAGCATAAGACGCGGAGTCCGATGACGGGGTGTTCCGGCGCTATTTTGGGGATCTCGCGGAATGACTGACCGCCTCGCCCACACCACGAGCATTCGTGCACTGGATTATATCTTACCCCCACGTCACCAGATTGAGAGAAAGCGGATTCACCAGACAGGGGTGGAAGGGAAGGACCCGCACTCGGTATGCGTACATTCCCGTCTCCTGGCATGGAATGATCCCCTTGTAGGTCCATACCCCCTCGGACCGCTTGCCGTCGGACATCATAACTCTCATGTCCCGATTGGCGATCGACTCCGAGTCCCCAACCGCGGTTCCGTAGCAGAGGTCTACTACGACTTCCACATCGCTGAGCTGGCCCAGTTGAATGGTAGCCGTTACTTCCAGATTTTCCCCGAGAGCCACGCGATCGCCCCGAGGGAGAGACACGTCCAGAATCTTCACGTCTTTCCACAGAGCTCGAATCTTTTGCTTCCAGTTTCTCAATTCCTTCGCGCGAGCCATGCGGGCTTCGCCGAGTATCTGGTGGGCCAGGCCCGCGGTCACGTAGTAATCCTCCATGTACTCTTCTATCATCCTGTGAGAATTGAAATGAACACAGATCTTCGCCATGCTGCTTTTCATCATTTCCACCCACCGGTGGGGGACGCCATCCGGCCCTCGGTCAAAGAACAAGGGGATTACTTCTTTTTCCAGTAGGCTGTAGATCTCTTCCGTTTCCACTTTGTCCTGGTACGCCGGATCCTCATAGTCCCTTCCTCCCACGGCCCATCCGTTGGTCCCGTCGTACGCCTCGGGCCACCACCCATCCAGGACGCTGAGGTTGAGAGCCCCGTTTGCCGCAGCCTTCATGCCCGATGTGCCGCAGGCCTCCATGGGCCTTCTCGGATTATTGAGCCACACGTCTACCCCTTGCACCAGGTAGCGTGCAACGTTCAAGTCGTAGTCTTCAATGAACACGATTTTCCGTCGGAAGCCTTCCTGCCTGGATTGCTGGACAACCTTTTTGATAAGCTCCTTTCCCGAATGATCCCGAGGGTGTGCCTTTCCAGCGAATATGAATTGCACTGGTCGCCGTTTGTCCGAGATGATACGGAGGAGGCGATCCGGGTCTGTCAAGATGAGGCCCGCTCGCTTGTAAGGTGCAAATCTTCGCGCAAATCCAATGGTCAAGGCTTCAGGATTGAGGTACTCCCTCACCACACGGCTTTCCGGAACGAATCTCCCGTTGATTCGCATCTGATTCAGCAGTCGCTTCCGGCAGAAGGCAACCAGGCGCTCTCTTCTCGTCTCGTGGACGCGCCACAACTCATCGTGGGGAATCTTGTACACACGCGACCATATTTTCTCGTTGTCAGGCTCTTCGATCCAACCATCACCAAGATATCGCTCAAAAAGATCTGCCATCTCTTTGGAAACATAGGATGGAATGTGCACCCCGTTCGTCACGTATCCAATGGGGATGTCTTCTTCGTCCACATGAGGCCAGACACTGCGCCACATCTTTCTCGAAACGACACTGTGGAGGCGGCTTACAGCATTGACCCCCCGAGACAAGCGGAGCGCCAAAACTGCCATGGACAGCGGAGAGCTCTTATCATCTGGATTCTCTCTCCCCAAGTCCATGAGGTCTTGCACAGTCATACCCAGGGATTCCATATATCGTCGAAAGTAGCGATCCACCAGTTCCGGAGAAAACATGTCGATTCCTGCCGGAACAGGAGTGTGCGTTGTGAAAACCGTCGATCCCGCGACAGCCTCCGCTGCCACGTCAAACGGCACGCGGGAGGTGATCATAGTCTGGCGTATCCGTTCCAGAGCCGCGAATGCAGCATGGCCCTCATTCAGGTGATAGACGAACGGCCAGAGGCCCATGAGATGGATCGCTCGTGCCCCTCCTATGCCAAGCACCAGTTCCTGCCGTATGCGCATGTCGATGTCACCACCGTACAGCTCGGCAGTAATGAGCCTGTCCTGGGCAGAATTATCCGGATGGCTGGAATCGAGAAGATAGAGGGGAGTCCGGCCCACCTGAATCTTCCAAATGCGAATCTTGACGGGCCTGTCGTCGATGTCCAGCTCCACTACCGCCTGATTCCCGCTCCCATCAAGAACCTCACTCACGGGCATGTTGTAGAAGTCGTTGGCGGGATAGGATTCTTGTTGCCATCCGTAGATGTTAAGATACTGCTTAAAATACCCCTTCTGATAGAGCAAGCCTATGCCGACGAGCGGGAACATGAGGTTCGATGCGCTTTTCAAATGATCCCCTGCAAGTACTCCGAGGCCGCCGGAATAGACGGGAATGCATTCGTTCAGCCCGTATTCCATGCTGAAATAGGCAATACGATAATCTATGGGCCTCTCCATGCGGAAAGAGTACTCCCCTCGACGGCCGATGTATTCGTCAAACGCTTTCTCGGCCAGCCTGATTCTGTCCATCAGGGCAGGGTCCTGAATGATCTCTCTCTTCCGCTCCTCCGAAAGATTTGCCAGCAACAAAACCGGGTTATGTCCGCACTCCTCCCAAATATCGGGATCGAAGGTTTGAAAAAGACGGGTCACATCCGGGTTCCAGGTGAACCAGAGATTCATGGCTATGGCTTTCATGCCCTGCAATTCCGCCGGCAAATCAGGTTGGACCAATAGATGACGGAGCTTCATATATACCTCCATGACGACACGCGTCATGCCCGAAACCTGCGCGCATCTCTTTTCGCTTGCCTGAGACGTAGTACGCAAGGTACCGCTTAGAGCATCTTCCCGGGAGCCAAAGACAGGCAGATATGTCCGACCGCTGTCTCTGCCGTCGGGCACCTGGTACCGGATCCCCTGGCTCCTCGAGTGCCGGAGTCATATCGGCTTAACCAAATGTATCACGTTCCTGGTCTGTCTTTCCATCTCCCAATAACGTCGTTGGCCAGTCCTTTCTCACGCGCTGGCAGATCTGTACCCCGGGTCCGGAATTGTGAGAAAGGATATTTTGAGGCAGTGCGGCAATATTGACCTTAGGGGGGCTGTGGGGTAGTATGACCATGTGGTCAATGACCAGGCGGTCACCCTAACCGATAATTCCACGTGGCTATGTTATGGGTCTCTTCCTTTCATCAGGAACCCGGCTTTTTCAAAACCTCAACCCTGAGAAACGGGAAAAGGTCCTCCGCGCCGCGGTCAGCGAATTTGCCTCCAAGGGTTATAGAAACGCATCCATGAACACAGTGGTCCGGATTGCCCAGATTAGCAAGGGCAGTCTATTCCAGTACTTCAGGAGCAAACGGGACCTCTTCGACGGTGTCGTGGAAATGGCAGTCCGCGAGGCAAAGGACTATCTCAGGGCCGTGAGACACCAATCGTCGGGAATGACGTTTCCCGACAGACTGGAGCATCTTCTCAGGGCAGGATTTGCTTTCATCGATGATCATCCCCTACTGGCACGAATCTACTTCCACTTACTGCAATCCGGGGAAGCCCCGTTTGGAGCGGAGCGCATTCGAATGCTCCACCGCATGAGCGACGAGTTTTTGGCAGAGCTTATAGGCGAAGCGATTCACATGGGAGAAGTGCGCGCAGATCTGGATGTCGAGCGATCTGCATTTCTCGTGAACTCGCTTTTGGAGACGATGCTTCGGGCCTATTACACCGAGCACCTGGCCTCGGGCCTTGGCTTGTACAAGGGAAAAGGAGAAGACCTGGATAGGTGGGTCCGTGCGTTCCTGGAATTGGTCTCAAAGGGACTGGCACCATAATTCGTGGAAGGCTGCCCGTCCATGGTCGACAATGAGACGGACAGGGGAGTGCGCTATGTACGATTCGTGGGCGGGACCACGCATGTTAACACGACAAGTCATCCGCTTCACTGAAAGTGCGACAGCGTTTTCGAGCGGATTCCGAAAGAGGAGGTTCCTTATGTGGCATCGTTCGGTTGTGTGGCCTCTTGTGTTTTGCAGTCTGCTCTTGGCATTCCCGACCCTATCTCACACGGAGGTGAAGGAGATCACCGTTCGCTTTGGTGTCCTGCCAGTGCTTCAAGCATTGCCGCTCTTTGTGGCCGAGGAGAAAGGTCTCTTTTCCAAGGCCGGTGTGAGAGTGGACCTCACACCTTTCAACACAGCAGCGGAAAAGGACATCGCCCTGAGCTCCGGGAACATCGACGGATGTTTCGGGGACCTCGTGACGCCCACGGTTCTGATCGGGAACGGACGGGACGTCAAGATCGTGGCAACCAATTATAATACTGCTTCGGATCGCCGCATGTTCGGCATTCTGGCGAAACCCGGAGGAAAATACGGATCGCTGAAGGATCTTTCCGGGGTTCCCGTGGCTGTGTCGTCCAACTCGGTGATCGATCACGTGACGCAAGTGCTCCTGGAGAAAGGGGGCGTGCCTGAAAACAAATACGAGAAACTGGAAGTCAAAAACATCGGAATGCGAATGCAGATGCTTCTTTCAGGCCAGGTGGAGGCAGCAACCCTCCCGGAGCCGCTCGTCACAGCGGCGATCGGTAAAGGCGCTGTGCTTCTTTCCGACGATGCAGGACTGCAGATAAGCCAGACTGTTCTTGTTTTTTCCGGTGACATGCTCCAGAAGAGCCCCGAAGCAATTAGGGCGTTCCTCGTTGCTGTGAACGAAGCCAGTCAACTGATCGACAGAGAGCCCGACCAGGCCAGATCGATTATGGTCGAGCACGTGCGGCTTCCGGACCCTCTTAAGGCGACGTACCCTGTACCCAAGTTTCCTGCCGTGCACGCCCCTGATAGAGATTCGGTCCTTGCCACTGTCAAGTGGCTCAAGCAACGGGAGGTTATTCCGCAGCTCCTCAGCTATGAACAGGTTGTGAATGCCAAGCTCGTTCCCTGATCTGCTCCAGGTTCGACAGGTGACCAAGGTGTATGGATTGGAGAACGGCTCCGTCCCTGCCCTTGGCTCCTGCGACCTGGATCTCGGTTCCGGAAGTACGCTAGCCCTATTGGGACCGTCCGGCTGCGGTAAGACGACGCTGTTGTTGCTCCTTGCAGGACTGGAGAGCCCGACCACAGGCTCAATCCTCTTCAAGGGAGAGCAGCTCAGGAGGCCTCACCGGGAAATTGCACTCGTGCTCCAGGACTATGGCCTGTTTCCCTGGAAGACCGTGGGGGACAACGTGCAACTTGGCCTGGAAATCAGGAGGGAACACGTGGATCGAGGCAGGATCCGCGACTTGCTGAGCGAGCTGGATATCGCAGACAAGCAGGACGTCTATCCTCAGCAGCTTTCTGGAGGGCAGAAACAGCGGGTTGCGCTGGCAAGAGCCCTGATACTGAATCCTTCCCTTCTCCTGTTGGACGAGCCGTTCGCCGCTCTGGACACGATAACCCGCGAGCGACTTCAGGATCTCGTCGCTCTTGCATGGCACCGGAGAAGATTCGGGATGGTGCTGGTTACCCACAACATCCAGGAGGCGGTGCGATTGGGACAACGGATTCTCATTATGGGAGGGAATCCAGGTGCGATCGTCGCTTGTGTAGAAAACCCCCAGGGATGTGCACTCGACTGTCGCGGATCGAACGAATTCTACGAGATTTGCTGCTTGGTGCGCGGTGAGCTGGAGAAGATCTCATGAAGTCAGGGTGGGGTTACGCGTGGGGAGGGGGACTGCTGCTTCTCGCCTGGCAAGTAGGAGCCTGGTGGGCGGGGGAATCCGTCATTGCCGGTCCCGTGACGGTTCTGCTCAAGCTGGCTTCAGAAGCGCAGACCCATCGCTTCTGGAGTCATGTGGGTGCATCTACACTCCGAATACTTGCAGCCCTGGCCATTTCATTCATCACCGCAGTGCCGCTCGGCTTGTTCCTGGGATCGAGCGCCAGGGCTGATAGGCTCGCCACCCCTCTGATTTATCTGACGTACCCCGTTCCAAAGATCGTCTTTCTTCCCCTGGTGATGCTTGTCTTTGGTCTCGGCGATTGGGCGAAGATCGTCATGCTCTCAATCATCCTCTTCTTTCAGCTCTTGATCACGACACGGGATGCGGCTCGAGGAGTTAGCCGCTCCGCCAGGTATTCTCTGTACAGCCTGGGAGGAACCAAGCGCCACCTTTTTGCCCACGTCATCTGGCCCTCAAGCCTTCCTTCTGTCTTCACCGCGCTCCGGATAGCCACAGGAACTGTAGTGGCGGTACTCTTTTTTGTTGAATCCATCGGCACTCGATATGGTATGGGATTCTACATTCTCGATGCGTGGGGCCGCGCGGATGTTCAGCAAATCTTCGCGGGAATCGTAGTCCTGGCCCTTATGGGGGTAATCCTGTACGAGGCATTTGACATACTCGAACGGGTATTCTGTAAGTGGAGCCAGCTATAGACCAGCCCGGAGAAGCTGGATCTCACCGTGCTTCTTACGAGATTCTTAGGAAGATAGGGCCTTGTCCCATGGCTTGCCGGTCGCCCCATGTCCACGAGGGAGATACCTTATGAATAGCGACAAACTGAAAGCCTGGGTCCAGGCGAGCCGTGTGCCGTTCTTCGTCGCAACTCTCGTCCCTCTGGGGTTGGGAGGCGTGGTGAGCAATGCCGCGGGTTACTGGGACACAATGAGGTGGATTGTGGTACTCGCTGCCTGCTTTCTTGTGCACTTATGCACAAACCTTGCCAACGACTATTTCGACTTTGTTGCGGGCGCGGATTCTGGAGACTCAATAGGTGGCAGCCGGGTGATTCAGGAGGGAAAGATAACACTCAGCCAGCTTCGGCAGGCGATGATACTGTGTTATTCGCTGGCATTTGTATGCGGTCTGTGGATCGTATGGGTATCCCAGCTTCGGTGGCTTGGCCCTGTCATGCTCTTTTCGTTCTTTTCCAGTCTGTACTATACGGCGCCGCCGGTGCGGTATGGCTACAGAGGTCTGGGGGAGCTCTTTGTCGGCATAAACATGGGGCCGGTCATGGTCGCCGGAACTGCAGCGGTGGTATCAGGTCAATTCATTCTCCGGGCATTCTGGTTGTCCATCCCGATTGGCTTGATGGTGGCCATGATCCTGTACTACCAGTCCCTCTCCGACATACCGGAAGATGAGGCTGTGGGAAAACGAACTCTTGCGGTGAGGCTGGGAAAGGCCAGAGCGATTTGGGGAATGCGCGCTTTCTTCGCCGGAACCCTGGGCTCTATTCTGGTCCTGGTGTGGCAGGAACAGATTCATCCCGTGGCTCTCGTTACCACGGCGGGCGTGATTCCGGCGTACCGCATAGACAGGATGATTTCGCGCACGCGAGATTGGAAATCCCTCCACGACAAGGGCAGCGCAGTGAGAATGTTTTACCTCACAATCGGTCTCATCATGATTTTGACGGTGGCCTGGCTGGGGTAATGTTATTCCCCGGGCATAAAGGATTTCCCTCGTACATCTCTGTGCAATGAAGATTCTCCTCATCCTGGCGGTATGCGGGTCACCGGATTATCATCTCCGGGTTTCCGCTGCTCAAGATCTCGTACCTGAAATTGGTTCCGCCGCAGAATTGTTGTATCAGATCAATGAGCTCTTCACAGGCAGCCGCAATCTCCGACTGAGGGACCGGCGGAAGGCCGTCCACATTGAATTCCACCGCTGTGGAGTCGGGTTTCATGATCGTGTGCTGGGCCTGTCTCCACGTCCACCGTCGGGTCAGAACCGTACTGCCCTCCACGAAGATAACTTCCCCCGGCGATGGGTGCTCCACAGAATCTTCGCCGAACGGCACGAACTGTTCATCTCCGACCGCGGGACGAAGCTCGATATCCTGGGTAACGACATCGACCGCGTGCCCACCTGCTGGAACAAGATGACTCAGTGACACGATATTCCCAATGTCGACGAGCGCATTGATGGACGGGATTTCTTGACCCTTGAGCACGCGACGAGCCATGGCTTCCATGGAAGGACGGAATTTGCTGGGTTTGGCTCCTATGGCGCGGTAGGCCTCACGCCATGACACGAACCTGGGGTGATCGGAGATCGCGTTTGAATCGATTTGGCGAAGAAGGTTAGCCTCGGTGTCACGCAATCGGGACACAAGCTCGGGAGGCGACTGACCATTCCTCACATCGAAGGCCAGGACTACACCGCGCACGTACTCCGGAAACAGCTCGAATACTTGAGGTCTTATCCGATAGCGGATGGCTGGGTCACTCATATGTCCTCCGAACCAGAGAGTGTGCGGTGAAGGATACACCAATCGCATCCCCTTTTCATCTGTCAATGTGAGCTCTCTGTGAGAATGGCACATTCCGCAGCTAGTTCTTTGACGGGACGTTGCCCCTTGCGTATCTTTTTACGGGGGGGAGAGAGTCCACGGTAAATTCAAAAACTCCGCGATCGTCCCGGCCAGTTAACCACCGGTTCAAGTGTAACGTCCCAGGCGAGTTGCAGAGGGGAAGCAAATCATGAATACACGGGTGTGCGTAGCAGATATCAAAGACGGATTGGAATCCCATGACCAGGAAAGGTTACAGCGGGCACTCGAGGGGGTCCACCCTGCAGATGCTGCGCGAATAATCGGTACCTTCCCCCCCGATCAGATCGCGGCGTACGTCGGGATCGTGGGTGTCCATGCAGCGCGCGAGGCATTCCAATTCCTCCCCTTCGAGACTCAGGAGAAGGTCCTCGAAATTCTTTCGCCGGATATTCTCGGGCACCTGGTGACCTTGCTGAGCCCCGACGATCGAGCCGACCTTTTCGAGAAACTGGACCCGGATTTCCGAGAACGACTCCTTTCGCTCCTGATCCGCAGGGAACGCCAGGAAATCATGCAATTGCTCACGTACCCTGATGATAGCGCCGGTGCGTACATGACTACTGATTATGCCTCTCTCTCGAAAGATCTATCGATACCGGACGCCTTGGATCAACTGCGCATACAAGCGCCCACAAGAGAAACCATCTATTATGCCTACGTGGTCGATGGCGCTCGCCACCTCATCGGGTTCGTATCCCTCCAGGATCTCATTCTGGCTCCCCGTCACAGCCGCGTTGAGAAGATCATGCATAGGGAAGTGATATCAGTGAACGTCAAGGACGACATCGAGGAAGTCGCGAAGCTCATGTCGCACTACGATTTTCTGGCCGTTCCCGTTGTGGATGAGGAGCGGCGGCTGGTAGGCATCATCACCCATGACGATATCCTGGACGTGGTCCAGGAAGAGGCCACCGAAGACATGTATCGTCTGGCCAGTCTCGATACCAACGAGAGAATCGATTCGCCAATTCCGAAATCCATTCGACTGAGGCTCCCGTGGCTGTTGCTGAACCTCGGCACCTCTCTTATTGCAGCCTCGGCGGTGAGTTTCTTCTCCCAAACTATTGAGCAGGTCGTTGCCCTGGCGAGCATGATGACCGTGGTTGCCACTCTGGGGGGAAACTCGGGCAACCAAGCTCTCACGATTGTCGTGCGGTCTATGGCCCTGGAAGAGGGAAGTATACGAAACAAGACCGCGATAGTGCTTAAGAGCCTGGGAGTTGGTCTCGTTAACGGCCTCATTTGCGGATTGGCCGTCGCTTTGCTCTCGTACGCGTGGTTCGGAAACGGATGGCTTTCCGCTCTGGTTTGCGTTGCCATGACCTTGAATCTCGCAAGCTCCGGGCTGTTCGGCGCGCTGGTGCCCATCACCCTGCGCAAGCTCAAGCTCGACCCAGCTCTTGGCTCGAGCGTCCTTTTGACCACAATTACTGACACGGGTGGATTCCTGATCCTTCTCGGCCTGGCAACGCTGTTCGTCAGGCAATTGATGGCGTAAAAGGATCAGGGGCCAGAGGAGCTCTCAGGGCAACTTGGCTGTGAAGAGCCAGAAAGAAACGATGGACCGAACGACCCTCAGGTACTCGTCGAAATGGGCAGGTTTCGTCACGAAACAGTTTGCATGGAGACGGTAGCTCTTGGCAATATCTGCTTCCGATTCAGAGGTAGTGAGAACGATCACCGGAATGTCCCAAAGCAAGGGTTCCCCCTTGATTTCTTCCAGTATCTCTCTTCCGTCCTTCTTGGGAATGTTCAGGTCCAGCAGAATGAGATTAGGCCGCGGGGCATTCCCATACTCTCCGCGACGGTACAAATAGTCGAGGGCGTCTTTCCCGTCTTGCACCACTGTCAGGCGAAAGATCTCATCTTGTCCTTGAAGGGCTTCCTCTGTGACGAGGACGTCCACCGGATTGTCCTCGACGAGAAGTATTTCAACAGGCTGTCTTGTAGGTGCTTCGCTGTTCATCTTTTCCTCTTGCCGTGATGCTGAGGAAAAATTCACACACCGGATTCCCCTTGATCCTGCAACAAGGGTACTATATCACATCGAAGGGGTTTGGACGAAAGCCCTTTTTCGGAAACGGGGTTTTCCGGATGACTCCGAATGGCCCAGTCGAAAGGGCTGCGGTGACGACCGAGCGTCGGAAGTTCACCTGCGGGACTAGACGATTGAGACGATCGTTGACAATATGAAATTCATGGATGCGGGTATTTGTGATACCATCCGGTCCGGACATCGACAATACTGCGGGAGCCTGACACGTGATGAAGAGAGTTCGAGGAATGAAATATGTGAGTCCTGTTCACCAACGCAAGGCCGAGAGGCGGCAATTCGACAGCCTCCGGGCTATGGAGCTGTACTGTCCGCGGTGTAAGAGAGCCACACCCGTCCGCGAGCGTCTCTTGCTGGTCCTGCCGGAAGGAGACAAATACGAGTATCTTTGCTCAATATGTGGCACGTCCGTGGGAGACAAGATCGAGAAGGGACAGCCTCATCCCATCATCATCACGTGAGCTGGGAGAAGAAAAAGGGAATCCTCGCACGGGAAGAATTTGGCCCCCCGTTTGGCGTCACGGTGAGGAAAGGTGGCAGCGTTATTCAGTGGGCGCATGACGGCGAACCGTCATGTATGTCATCCCCGGCAAGCCCAAAATGCATGCCCAAAGGAAGGTAAGCACCCGGAAAACCAGCGTCCCTACTATTGCCCTGGCCGGATCGAGGCCGAAGATCTGCGGAATCTGAATTGTCACCGCATCGAAGATGCCGAGAGACCCAGGGGTGATACCCAAGAGATTCGCTATGCCCCCCAAGCTCGACGTGACGATCACTCCGGAGACAGAAAGCGGGGCTCCGATCGCTGCGTAGATGAAAAAGAAGGCCCCGGCCAGGCATAACGAAATTAAGAGAATCAAGAATGACACGTGTGCAAGCAAGCGCCTGTCGCGCGTCAACAAATGCCAGGAATGCGCCGGTCGAGAAATGAGGCCGATCAGTCCCTCGCGGCCCCATGTGACAGGGGGAGGGAATACGCTCAAGTACAAACACAACCCGAACAGCAACGCAATGCCTAGGCTCAAGACAGGATAGAATTTCCCGTACAAAGTCCACAGCAACCCGAGGGCAATCAGAGCCAACGTTGTATTGACGAGAGCCACCAGGAGAGCAGTCCCCGCATATATGGCTGCAAATGCGGAGAAATTCAGCCCGTGCGCCTTCTTGAGATACACCGCGAGAGCTCCTGATCCACCCCGCATGGGAATCACCAGGTTAGCGAGGATCATGCCGTTTGTGATCGCTGTCAACTCAGCGGGACCCAATTTCAGGCCGAATTTTGCGAGGAACAGGTGCATTTGGAGCACATTCAGCACGTAACTCGACAAAACAAAGAGAGCCGCTGCCATTGTGCCCCCAAAGGAGATCCTAGATAAGAAGGCAAATTCCTCCCAGTGGGACCAAATGTACCAGCCGCACAGGAGCACGAACGCGACTACGATCGCATATCCGATCAGAGCCGCTGAAAACGCATTCCGGCCGTTGTCCAATTCGGGGGCGGGCGTTTCATACTGTTCCGTGGAGTGAGCCACTTGGATTCTTCTCCGCTGCTCTCATTGGGAGAATTGAGAAGCTGGCACGATCGGAAACGACGGCACACAATATCGCATCCTGCAAAAAACGTCCACCCCTTCGGCTTCCTACACGGTACAGATTCAATTGAAGTCCTGTCCTGCCGACCACGCTGGCTCTCGCCCCTTTCGACCATACTCCCCCGAGGCGGATGCGGAACTAGTTGTCCCTTGGGGGATTGGGAGTCCGCCACAGAGGATTCATGAGCTCTTTCATGCGCTTTGTGTGCTCGATCAGCCATTGGCTGCTTGGATACCTGCCTCGCAGAATCCGGCTGCGCAACTCTTCGGTCAGGGGATGCTTAGGAAACTGCTTCCTGAACCTCTCATAGGTTTCTGTAAATTCAGAGAAAAGCGAAGCCATTGAAAACCTCCGTTGCTTCTTGTACGAGAAGCGCCAGTCATATAAACTTCATCGAATAAGACAATTGTACGGTACAGAGGTTCCTCGTATTTTACTTTGATTTGACGTATAAATTTGTTTGCATAAGCCGAACGCCGGGCGATTCTTCGACGCGTCATGAGAGGAAGAGATCAGGTACTAGTTGCCAAGAGTGCCGTCCCATCCCGTTTGTAAACGACACTCCTACGAGGACCGCAGACCAGTAGAATGAAACTGTCTCAAAACCCTGCAGTCCGCAATAATCGTGGCACACCCCCCTCACCCTGACCTCTCCCCCGAAGCGGGGGAGAGGGGATTCCTCCGGCTCCCTCTCACTCTGGGAGAGAGTTTGAGTGAGGGCTCTTGGGCAATATCCTCCCTCACCGTACCACTTTTTCTGTTGTTTCCCGAGCTTTGAGACAGTTTCGTCTCGCCCGCCATTGTTGATTCCGAGAAACAGACAGCATTATTGGCAACAAAAAAAACGCGGCCCGCAGGGGCCGCGTTCGTCATTTCAACACATAGGGGTCCTATGATACGCGGAACTTGTAGACCTCGTTCGTGTGAGGATCGATCACGTGCACTGCACAGGCAATGCAGGGATCGAAGGAGTGGACGGTCCTCAGGATCTCCAAGGGTTTCTTCGGATCAGCGACAGGGGTGCCGATGAGGGCGTTCTCGACGGGGCCTTTCTGACCCTTTGCGTCTGCGGGGCCAAGGTTCCAGGTGGAAGGCACTACCTGCTGGTAGTTCTTGATCTTGCCCTTCTCGATATTCACCCAGTGGCCGAGCGATCCCCGTGCCACGTCGTTGAGGCCGAAGCCTTGGCCGCTTGTGGTCTCATCGAGCTTGTATGGGGTAAAGGTTTTGGTGTCGCCCTTCTTGATATTCTCGACGAGCTCCATGGTCCACTTCTCCGCGGCCTTCGCGTTCACGAGGCACTTGATGCCGCGGGCTGCCAACCGGCCGAGGGTAGAGAATAGGGCGTCGGGCTTGAGCTCGAGCTTCTTGAGGACGCCGTCCACGGTCTCCTTGATCTCTTTGTTTCCGCCCACGTATGACACGAGGCACTGGGCAAGCGGGCCGACTTCCATGACCTGGCCATCATAGCGTGGTGCCTTGAGCCAGGTATACTTACCGTCCTTGTCTTTCGTGTTGGGTACGGCACCCTTGAGGGCATCGCCGCTGAGAGGCTTGGTCTCGCCCACGGACGGATGCAGCGGCTTGTCACCCTCATACCAGGCATGGGTGACGTCTTCGGTGATCTTCTGGGTATCTACGGGAACTAACTTGAGCTCCTTGTTAAGGACTATTCCCCTGGGGAAGTAGAAACTTTCAGGTTCCTTGTCGCTCTCGGGGAAATCGCCGTAGGCCAGGAAGTTGCTGTTTCCACCGATCTTGCTCCAGTCCTTGTAGAAGCTCGCGACCGCGAGCAGGTCAGGTATGTATACTTCTTCGATGAATTTGATTTGAGCCTGAAGCATGAACAGGTACTGGGAGATCCTGTCTGCATTGAGCTGATTGGCGACCGTGACGCCACCGGGCAGGTGTCCCTGAAGGTGCGGATTTTTAGCTCCCCAGATCGCCGTCATCTGCGCCGCAAACACCTGCTGGCGCAGGTTGTCCAGATAGTGACCGACGGCCATGAGGTTGGCTTCAGGAGGCAGCTTATACGCTGGATGTCCCCAATACGCATTCGCGAACGGCCCGAGCTGCCCGGAATCCACAAATGCTTTCAGCTTGCCTTTGAGTCCTTGGTAATACGCCTTGGTTTGGGGTCGGCCGCTGACAGCCGCTGAAAGGTCCGCTGTCTTCTTGGGATCGGCTTGGAGCGCGGAGACCACGTCCACCCAATCAAGCGCGCACAATTGATAGAAGTGTACCGTGTGGTCATGCATGTTCTGGGCAGCATGTGTGAGGTTTCGGACGATGCGTGCGTTGGGCGGAATCTTGATCTTCAGAGCGTCTTCCACTGCCCGTACGGACGCCAGGGAATGGACCAGAGTACACACACCGCAGGAGCGTTGGGTCAACAGGTGGGCATCCCGGGGATCTCTACCCTGGAGGATGATCTCGAGCCCCCTGAAGAGCGTTCCACTGCTCCACGCATCTTTGACCTTACCGTTCTGGATTTCCACCTCGATCCTGAGATGGCCTTCGATCCTGGGTATGGGATCAACGACAACTCTCGCCATTGTATCGCTCCTTCTCAATAACTTGTCTCATGTAACTATTTCTCGACGTAGAACGGGCTCATCTCGTCCCAAAAGTGCGGCTGGCTGCAACCAATGCATGGATGTCCGGCGCCGATGGGCCAGTTGGTACCCTGATTCCACTTGATCCGTGCACAATTGTTGTAGGTCTCCGGCCCCTTGCAGCCTACTTTGAAGAGGCACCAGCCTTTTGCAGATCCTTCGTCTCCGAATTCCTTGACGAACTCTTCGTTCTCGAAATAGCCTCTTCGCTCGCAAGTATCGTGAATCAGATACCCGTAAGCAAAGAGCGGACGCCCGAGATCATCCATGGCAGGGAGCTTGCCAAGCAACAGGTAGTGGACCACCGTAGCCACCATATTGTCAGCATTGGGAGGGCAGCCAGCAATGTTGAGAGTTTTTGCACCCGTCACTTCGGAAACGCTCTTGGCTTCGGTGGGGTTTGGGGCAGCAGCCTGAACTCCCCCGAAGCAGGCGCAGTTGCCCACGCATATGGTTGCCTTCGCATTGGCCACCGCGTGCTTGGCGATTTCTGCGAAGGTCTTGCCGTGGATCTTGCCGTACACTCCATTGTCCTTGGTAGGAATTGCGCCTTCGCAGATGAGGATGTATTCGCCCTTTTGCTTCTTGATAGTGTCTTCCAGAATTTGCTCGGCCTGGTCGCCGGCTGCAGCCATTATCGTCTCGAGGTACGCTACGTCCAGGATGTCGAGCACGATGTCAGCCGCCCAAGGATACGTGGTGCGAATGAACGATTCCGTGCAACCGGTGCATTCCGCGAAATGGAGCCAAACGACGGTTGGTCTCTTTTTTGCCACTGCCTCGGCTATGCGGGGAGCAAACGACAGGGGAAGGCCCAAAACGGTGGCCATTAGTCCGCAGAACTTCATGAAGTCCCGCCGGGAAACCCCCTTTTGTGCCAACCTCTCCGGTACTTGGATAGGACTGTCCATTAGTGACCTCCTTGCATGGATTTTCTTGTGCAGTTACACAGGCATAATCACAGATTCTTAACTAACCTCACCCCCCTGAGGTTTGTTGCGAACCAATGTAGTTCACGTACCTTCCCATCCCCGTAAAACAGGTTTTTCGAGGTTCGATGATGACTGGGAACAAAACCGCTCACAAAAAAAGGAGAGAACGCATTCGCTCCGAGGCTCTGCATAACCATCAACGTACTTCAAGCAGCGAGTAAAATCAAGAGGGATTAAACAATAATTTCAGGGTGCTACAATTTTATAGCCTGTGCTACCCCGCACTCTTCTCCGCAGCGGCTATCGTCCATGCTATCTCCTCATCCCCGTGAGATACCCCTACGAACCACGCCTCGAACGGCGAAGGCGCTAGATACACCCCATTCTCAAGCATCTTTCCAAAAAACCGCACGAATGCTTCCCTGTCGGATGTAACAACCTCCTCGTAACAGGTCAGTGGTCCGGGATGGAAGAATACCGACAACATAGAGCCGACTCGATTGATCGTATGAGGAATTCCCTTGTCAGTGAGGACCCGCCCGATGCCTTCAGACAGGGCTGATGCCTTTCTCTCCAATTCCGGGTACGGGTTGTCTCTCGTTAAGATCTTCAGGGTGGCCAAACCGGCCGCGACTGCGAGAGGGTTTCCTGACAGGGTTCCTGCCTGGTATACTCCACCGACAGGAGCCAAGGATTCCATGATTCGTTTCGGACCGCCGAAAGCTCCCACCGGCAGTCCACCACCTATGATCTTCCCAAGACACGTGAGGTCGGGCATGACACCATAGTATTGCTGCGCCCCGCCGGGGGCCAGACGAAACCCTGTGATCACCTCGTCGAAGATGAGCAGGCTCTCGAAGCTGGAGCACAAATCACGCAAACCTTCGAGAAAGCCCTTGGAAGGCGGCACAACTCCCATGTTTCCTGCAACCGGCTCGACGATTACTGCTGCCACGGAATCGGGATTCGCCTCGAAGGCGCTGCGAACGGCCCCAAGGTCGTTGTACGGAACGACTATGGTCTCGTGCACCACGCCCGCAGGGACTCCCAGCGAGTCGGGGATGGAAAACGTCGCCGCTCCGGATCCGGCCTTGGCCAGCAATCCATCCGCGTGCCCGTGGTAACAACCTGAAAACTTGATGACTGCCTCGCGACCGGTGTATCCCCTTGCGAGACGAATGGCGCTCATGGTTGCCTCGGTACCGGAATTCACCAGCCGGACCATTTCCAGAGACGGCACCATGTCGCAAATCAAGGCAGCCATTTCCACCTCGCGTCTCGTAGGAGCACCGAACGACGTCCCCTGTCTCATGGCTTCCGAGATGGCATCCAAGACTTCGGGGTGAGCATGGCCGAGGATCAGAGGTCCCCACGAGGCAACGAAGTCTACAAATTCATTCCCATCTTCGTCTAACAGGCGGCAACCGCGGCCTGACTTCATGAATCGCGGGGGCAGCCCCACGGACTTGAAAGCCCGAACCGGCGAATTTACCCCCCCGGGGATAACCTCCGCGGCCCTGCGAAACAGTGCCTCCGATATTTCCGTCTTACTCATGAGCTCCATCCTTGCCGGCATGTGTGTCTAAGTCAGAAAACCGGTTCAGCTCGAATCGCTCCCGGCTCGAAAACACGCGCTGAGAATCTTCACGACACGTCCAGGCCGTTGTCGTCGAAATAGACCATGCTGATCTTCTTCAGCTCCCGTTTACTGAAGAGAATTTCGTAGTCATCTACTGCAGCCTTTCGGGACATTCTCTGTATGGTGTTCAGACAGTCTTCTTCCGAGGAGGCATGCACCATGGTGAAGAGGATACCTTTTCGCTTGCCGAACGGTGTCCGTTCGTAGCAATGGGTTACCTCCGGGAATCGAGCGAGGATATTCCCAACCTCCTCGACCCTGGACGGCTCGACCGCCCAAACCACCATCCCGTTGTACCCGATGCCCGCTTCGATGTGGCGGATCATGGCTCCAATTCTCCGTATGATGCCCATCTCTCGCATCCGGCCTATGCGCGAGATCACTTCCTGTTCCGTAACGTTTAACCCTCGGGCGATATCGGCATACGGCTCCCGTGAATCATCCAGATCTCCTTGTAGGGCCGTGAGTATTAGCTTGTCGAGGGAATCGATTTCCACACTGGACATGACGGCAGCAAGCCTCCTATAATTGATCCACTATATACGTCACCGGCCTACATGAACAGAGAAAATGCATTGCTTTGCCTCGTGTTCCCCATGGGAGTCGAGGCACGCCCGTTCCTTCGACGTGTGGAAGTGGTCAGTCGCCAAACGTGCGGCAGGGCAGTATACAGGGAGGCCTTTTTCGAAGGGAGTGTCTTCTGGGTAGTACGTTGCGGGATAGGCCCCTCGCGCGCTGCTGCCGCGATCAGAAATATGGACAAGAAGCCCGCTGCTATTATCAGTGTGGGAACAGCGGGGTCCCTGGTCAAGGATCTGAAGTTCGGGAACATTGTTATAGCGAAGGAAACGGTTTCAGGCGATTCTCCAGACGCAATCGAAGAATGGTCCGGGGAGCTGGCCGAACGGCTGGCAGCGTCCTGTTCCGCCGAAGGCGTGTGTTACAGAGTGGGCCGTCTGGCCACAGTCCGTGCCCCCGTATTCACTGGAGAAGCCCGCGCGAGGTTGCACGAATTGACGGGCGCCCACGCTGTGGATATGGAAACCCATGCCATGGGTCTGGAGGCTGCCAGATTGGGGGTGCCGTTCGGTGCGTTGCGCGTGATCTCCGACGACATGGATTCTCCGCCGCTCGCCGGTAAGCCGAATCTGAGAAATCTCTGGCGAAGGGGTCCACAGATTTCGGGCACGCTGATAGCGTTGTGTCGATGGCAGAAGTTCGTGCGGAAGTTTTTGAAATCGGTGGAGTTGCTGCATCCGATCCTTGTGAGGGTGCTGCGCGATGCAAGACGCGGGGACCGATGGATCGGCGGACCCGGGAGATAGGCGTGCGAAAAGCGGAAATTTCTTGACATCTTGCGTAATCCAGAGTATTCTAGCAACGCTAGCCTTGCAATCGCCCGGCGGAACGACCGTATCCTCCTTGCTTGGAGCCATACCCTTTGTCAGATCCGTCGGGCATCTTTTTGAGGCGCATGTCAGTCCGCCATCCTCCCCGTGGCTCGGCTTGGGAAGGACCCCCGTCCCATATACCCTTTTCCATGAAAGTGACGCGTGCACATGACCCAGGATTCCATGAATTCCGGATCCCAAACAAAACAGCACATCTCTCCGCAAGGTTCGGGGTCCCCCAGAAGGCTCCAAAGCAACCGGAGCGACCTCATACTCGTTTTCGGTGCTCTGTCCCTGTTCTTGTGCGGACCGCTGGGCATCATAGCCTGGATCATGGCCAACTCGGACCTGCGAAAAATCAGGCAAGGGGTCATGTCCTCTGAAAAGATCGGGACACTAAAAGTGGGCCGCGTTCTGGCAATTGTCGGGACAGTGCTTTTCGCAATTACGCTCGCGCTGGGAGCCGTTGCCCTGTCCCGCGGTTTTCGATTCTTTCATGACGGGATAGGTGGCCTGGCAGGACCTAAGCCTCTTGGTCCCCATCAGATGGCCTTTGTGGGCGAGTGGTACGGCAGCGAGGGAACCTTTATTCGCATTCACCCGGACGGGAGAGCAGACTTCCAAGGCGAGCACACCTCGATGACGGGCGGTCTTGTCGAGATCGAAGACGATGTGCTTTCCATCGGCTTCCTCGGGTTTGTCAAGACCTGGCGTATCGAGAAGAGACCAAAACTGGAGGACGCCCAATGGAAAATGGAGCTTGACGGTGAAGTGTTCACGAGGAGGTCGGAGGGCCTGTACGTAAGACAAGGTGGCATCGGGAGAAACAGAGTCGGGCTCTGAGATCTTAACTCACGGGAAGAGACCACACACAAGCGAGGACCGTGGGTCCACCATCGAAATGCCCAAGATCCAAGGCCCATTCATAATTGGTGCCTATTCCAGGCGATGGGAAACCTCTTGGTCGCCCTCTTCAAGGTTGGTTGTTATGCCGTGCCGAATCCCGAATCCCGAGAGACTGCTCAAGGTGAGCTCCTTCAGAGCGCAAATCTCCTCCTGAGCCGTCGCAGAATCCGCAACCATCTTTGAGCTGCGCCTTTTGGCGAAGGGCAGGTTTGAAGAAACTGTCTCAAGACTCGGGAAACAGCAGAAAAAGTGGTACGGTGAGGGAGGATACTGCCCATGGAGCCCTCACCCCACCCTCTCCCAGAGGGAGAGGGCTCTGTCATTCCAGGCGGTTGCAAGTCCCCTCTCCCTTCGGGAGAGGGCTAGGGTGAGGGTGCAAAAAAGAAGCGTGCTACGATCTTAACATTTGCCGCAATTCCGAGACAGTTTCTGAAACCTGATAATCATGTAAAAGGCGTGAGTGCTATCACGCGTGGTCGCAGCGGGGGACTCTGTCCCCCGGGCCCCCTGGAGTTTGTCGCTCTGGGGCCGCTGGATAAGGGTTATGAGGGCAGGGGGAGT
>JBFMDN010000088.1:0-20102 GCA_040753915.1 Thermodesulfobacteriota bacterium
GACCCCGTCACCCCGGCGAAAGCCGGGGTCCATAACATATTGGAAGGACTGGATTCCGGCTTTCGCCGGAATGACGAACAATTGGCCGTTCCACTTCTAACTTAACGCCTATGCGCTTCGGGGGAGAAGGTCAGGGTGAGGGGGTGTGCCACGATTATAACGGACTGCCGGCTTTTGAGACACTTTCAGACGCCCGTCCCACCGATCTGCGAACCCCCCATGAAGGTTCTCGACAAATCCGAAGTGGAAAGAGAGCTTGGCAACGGGTCTAATGGCCGCGAGTTGGAACGCATCAAGAGGGTGTCGGCCGTTGTGGCTCCTCGCACAGCCGCGCAGAGCCGTATAGCTCATGTCCATTGCATGCGCGAATGCTTGCGATGAGACGCCTCCGAGCCGGCGGGAACTATAATCCGGATCTAGCTATAACTCTTTTCGCGGCGCCTTCCAGAACCCGGACCGCGTGAATGAGCATCGCGAAACGCTCATCCCGGGTCTGACCATGATAGTAACGGTAGTATATTTGCTGAGCTATGGCAGCCAAACGGAAGAGCCCGAAACAATAATAGAAATCGAAGGGTTCTTCAGGACGGCCCGTTTTCCTGAAGTATTCTTGCACGATCTTGGACCTTGAGTACATACCTTCTATTTGAGTGGGCATTAGCCGCAGGAGTTGCATTTCCGGGGGATCTTCGGCCTCGATCCAGTAAGCGAGCGAATTGCCCAGATCCATGAGCGGATCTCCCACTGTGGCCATCTCCCAATCCAAAACCCCAACGATCTTCATGGGGTCCTCTTCGTCCAGCACCACATTGTCCAGACGAAAGTCATTGTGAACGATCCCCGGCGCGGGCGACTCAGGAGGCATCTTCTCCTGAAGCCAGGCCATCTCTGGCTCGAAATCGGGGGCATCCGCGGTTCTTGCTGTTCTGTAGCGATTACTCCATCCGTCGACCTGGCGTTTCACGTACCCCTCCGGTTTCCCATAATCGGCCAGGCCGATTTCCCTGTAATCGACGGAATGGAGCTCTACGTGGACGTCCAGTAGCCGGTCGCACAACGTGGCTGCCTGCTCTGGACGAAGAGCGAGCCCATCGGGCAGATCCCTGTGCAGGATGATGCCTCGTATTCTCTGCATAACGTAAAACGGGCATCCCATGACGGAGACGTCGTCCGAGAAAAGGACCGGCTCGGGGCAATACGGGAAAACCGGCTTGAGGGCTTTCAGCATTCTGTATTCACGAAGCATGTCGTGAGCAGTCTTTGCCTTGGTTCCGAACGGTGGTCTTCTGAGCACTAGCTCGGTGCGGCCAATCTTCAGTAGGTATGTGAGGTTGGAATGGCCGCTCCTGAACTGCATCATGGACAGTTTACCAGTCAATCCGGGAATGGAAGACTTCAGGAGCTCTTCGATCCTCCCGGTTTCAAGCTCTTCCCCCTGCCGTATCGCTGTAGGTTCATCTCTATGACTCATGGTGATGCCTTTACACTCTCCTGTGACAGTGGAGCGCGGCCAGTGCTTATGCACGGTCGTCTATGGCCCAGTTTGCGAATTGGATTGAGAGCTGATCTTAGTACGCTCCACTATGCTCCCGACAGAAAGCTTCCACGAAAGCTATGGCAAAGTCGGCGTACTTGTTCACGCTCACCTGACGCCTTGCGAACTTGGAGCGCTTCAGGTACCAATCCTGCAAAATAGCCTTTATGATTCCGGCGGTCAGGAGAGGGTCTCGTTTCTTGAAGACCCCCGACTTCTGTCCGTTTCGGAGTATGTCCGCAAAGATCTCTTCCGTGTAGAGCTCGCTGGAGACTGCTTTCTTTCTCTCCGAGCTGGATAGGTTCTTGGCTTCCATGTAAGAGAAGTAGAACCACGGCTGCATCGCTTCGGACAGATACAGATGGATCCGAATGGCAGTCCGCAGTCTTTCTGTTGGGTCGGAATGCTCTCCTATGCGTTCCAGCAGTATCCGCTGGACCAGGTCTCGCTCCTGCTGCTGAAGCATGGTCAGAAGCTCGTCTTTTCCGCTGAAATACGAATAGAGGGCACCCGTGCTGAGTCCTGTCTCTTTGCTCAGATCCCGGATACTCATCGCCTGAAATCCCTTTTCGTTGCTTATCTTCAGGGTAGCAGAAAAGATCCTCTCCAGATTGCGAATTGCGGTTTGCTCGTTCTTCACCTGGATCGCATGCCTGTGCCGGGCCAGGGTATCACGCAATGCGTCCTCCCTGGAGGCACGAACGAGTCTTTCAAAGTCCGCGAAGCTCATTCCCGACTGCACCCTAAGACTACGGGAGATCCCGGGGACTACCGCACTACCTTGCTCTGGCATTCCTTCAAGATTCTCCGCGCCACGGAGACCTTGTGAACTTCATCCACGCCGTCGTATATTCTCGCTGCTCGCTCGAATCGATAGAAGAACGAGAGGATGGTATCGTCGCTCATCCCGAGACCGCCATGAACCTGTATGGCTCGGTCCACCACTTTCTGAAGGATGCCGGCGCAGAAGAATTTGATGAGCGAGATTTCCTGCCTCGCCTCTTTGGTTCCCTCGCTCTGCATCTTCCATGCGGCGTGAAGGACCATCAACCGTGCGGCCTGGATGTCAGCCGCACATTCAGCGACCCATTGCTGCACGATCTGCCTGCTGGCAAGCACTCTGTCAGGGGCTATCTTTCTGCTGTTAGCCCGGGCGCACATGAGATCGAACGCCCTGCCGCAAATTCCGATCCACCTCATGCAATGATGGATCCTCCCGGGTCCGAGCCGCTCTTGCGCGATGACAAAGCCAGCTCCTTCTGCGCCGAGAAGATTCTTTCGTGGTACCCGACACGACTGGTACAGGATTTCCGAGTGACTGGCCCAGTCGTCTCCTTCATGTCCCATGATCGAGATGTTTCTCACCCGATTGAATCCAGGAGCATCCTGCGGCACGATAATCATGCTCGCCTGCAGGTGCGGGGGATTCTCCGGATTGGTAACCGCCATGACGATGGCGAATTCCGCTCCGTCTGCGCCAGTGGTATACCATTTTTGGCCGTTGATCACGTAATCGTCACCGTCCTTGACGGCAGTGGTCTCCAACATGACGGGATTGGAGCCCGGCATGTCCACTTCCGTCATGGAGAAGCAACTGCGAATTCTCCCCTCCACGAGTGGCCCCAGATACCGGTCCTTTTGCTCCTTCGTGCCGTACAGGTGGAGGATCTCGATATTGCCCGCGTCAGGTGCCTGGCACCCGAACACGTAATGGCCCAAAGGTGATCTTCCCAAGCATTCGGACACGAGGGCAAACTCGGTCAGATCCAGTCCCATTCCGCCGTAATCAGAAGGATGGGGTGGAGCCCACAGCTCCATCTGTTTCACCAACGTGCGCTTTTCTTCGAGGAGCGGAACCATCTCGGAAAACGGCCGGCGGAGGAACTGCGTTTCAAGGGGGATGATCTCGCGCTCCATAAACTCGGTCATCATTCCCAGGATGGTATTCATTTTTTCCGATATGGTGAAATCCATGTGTAGCTCCTTGCTGTCCGTGAAGCCTACCGATACGTTATAAGTGTGGGATCCTTGCGAAGATCGAGATGCGCCCTGGAGTTGAAGCAGGACAGCGACAGCTCTCCGTCCGAATAGTGGAACACGGACACCCCAGTGTTAATTGTTTGAAGCGCCAGGAGAATACACTGCTCGGCAGAGAGTCCGAGGGCCAGAAGCATGGCCACACATATGGCGCCTCCGGAGGTGAACACCGCCACGTCACTTCCGGGACTATTCTCTTGCACTACCGTCGCAATGCCGGTGCGGACCCGATCCACGTATTGCGGCCACGTCTCGACCTCCGGTGCATTCCATTTTCCAGAAACCCACGCGGTCATTGCTCGAACAAAGACCATCTTGAGAGCTTTCCCATCGGTGACCAGCCGCTCGAGAGCGTTGGCGATCTGCGGGTCCTCGCGGATCATCGTGGGTATCTGGAGTCGGACTATGGTATGCGCATCGTACTCATTGAAGTCCGGGCGGATGACAAGCTGCTGCCGGTCACCGCGTCCACAGATCTTCTCCATGACAAGAGCGGCCGTATCCGTTTGGCGTTCCATTTCTCCCGAGTAAATCGCGTCAAATTTCAGCTCCAACGCGGCCAAATACTCTCCGAGAATTTCCGATTGCCTGATTCCGAGGGGAGACAAACGATCGTAGTCCTGACTTCCGAGAGATGCCTGGCCATGTCTGATAAGGTGGAGTCTGGTCATCGGTCTGCTCTTCGGTCTCTCGCACAGGTTCGAAAGTGGGAACCACGGTCGATCTCTCATGGCCGTGGGGGTGTTCTCGTCTATTATGTCTTGTCAGAAGGATTCCGGTCAAGCAAATCTATCGAACGTTCGTTAGATTTTTCTTGCCCTCCCCACGCGGATTCCGTACTATGGCCCCGGACGATACCAATGAAAATCCTTGTCTGCGTAAAAGAAGTGCCTGAAGTCAACGCTCCCGTCCGAGCTGACATCTCTTCCGGATGGCTGCTCCTGGAAGATTCGCATTATTTCCGGATGAATCGCTTCGATGAATTCGCTGTGGAAGAAGCGATTCGCATCAAGGAATCCCTACCCGATGTCACCATTGCTGTCCTGACCGTGGGGCAGGCACGAGCTGAGAAGATCTTACGTCGAGCCATGGGAATGGGCGCAGATAGAGCCATACACATGCTTCAGGAACCAGGTGCGGATACGAGTCCCTTCACCGTCGCGTCAGCCATAGCGCAGCATCCGGGAATAGGCGAGTACGACCTTGTACTTACCGGAGTCATGGCGGAAGACGACATGCAGGGGCAAACCGGACCGATGCTAGCAGAGTTGCTTGGTATTCCCTGCGCTACGGCAGTCGTCCTCGTCCGGGTATTTCTCGAGGAGCGGTTCGTGTCCGTGGAACGAGAAATTGAAAGGGGTATGCGAGATGTCCTGGAGCTCTCGCTCCCGGCACTTTTGACCGTCCAGAGCGGCATTAACGTTCCGCGCTACCCTTCCCTTTCAAACATGCTCCGGGCAAATAAAGCGGCGCCACAGGTCATCGAGGTATCATCTTTGGCCATGCCTGAACCGAGGGATGTCGTCGTAAGAGGGGTCGTGCCAGGGAGATCTCGCAAGGGTTTGGTTCTGGAGGGGACAACCGAGAAGAAGGCAACAGAGCTGGCACGAATACTTGTCAAGCGTGGCCTGATCTGAGGGGTGCAAGAAATGACGCCCACAGTCTTACTGATAGCTGAACAGAGCGAGGAAGATCTGGCCACCCTGTCCAGGGAGTTAGCTGGATTCGCCAGCGAGTTGGCGGAGATGACCCGTTGCATCCCTCTGGCATTGCTTTTGGGTCAGGAGGCTTCCTCAAGAGGCCTGGAACTGGCTCAGGCTACGGGTCTTGACGTGGTGGCGGTTCACGTCCCAGGAATGTCTACGTATAACTCAGAGGCGTACAAGGGAATCCTTCAAGAGATGGTCCCCCAGCTCAATGCATCCTACGTATGCATGGTGCACACATCCCAGGCAGCGGATTACGCTCCGGGACTGGCGGTTCGCCTGCAGGCAGCGTGTATAACGGCAGTAGAACGCTTGGTGAAGGATCGGGACCGGATAATGTTTGCGCGAAGGATTCTGGGGGGTAAATGGGAGGCCCATGTCGCGTCGAATACCTCCACTACGGTCTTAACCGTTCAGCCTGGGGCGTTCAGGCCGGTCTCCGGCTCAGGAGCGGGACGGGTCAAGCACGTGAGTCTCTCGTTCGCTCCCAGATCCGTTCGATCACTGGGGGTCAGGCAGGAACGAAGAGCTGATGCCCACCTCGATGCGGCTAGGACAATAATTTCCGCTGGACGCGGCATTGGCAAGCAGGACAATCTGGAGATCCTGCACCAACTCGCACGCATCCTTCCCAATTCGGGGATCGCGGGCTCTCGGCCTGTCTGCGATCTCGGGTGGCTGGACTACAACCGACAGGTCGGGCTGACGGGTGCCACCGTCTCGCCCGAGCTCTATCTGGCGTGCGGCATTTCCGGCACGGTCCAGCATACTGCTGGCATGCGCCAGTCGAAATTCATTGTGGCAGTCAATACAGACCCCGAGGCTGCAATCTTTCAACTGGCAGACGTGTGTGTGGTCGAAGACGTGCGGGTATTTATTCCCGCACTGGTCGAGGCGCTCAAGGACGAGCTCAAGCGGCGGCGAGAATAGTACTCCATAAGGCAAGATGTGAGATGCATTGGCTCCGCCCTCCGGCCTGACGACCTTCGGTCATGGCACATGCCGGGAATCAAAGGGGCATTGCCGTAGGGGGCTTTCGTGAGCCGCCCAAGTAGCAGGACGATTTTCAAAGCCACCCTACGGACAAATGTCCCAGCGAGTCAGCGCCCGAGACAGCATCTCCCCCCCTTGTCTCAATACCGTCTGCCAGCCGAGTTTCTCCTCGGCTGGCAGACGGTGGCTGACCAAAGCGTCATCTTACCTGACGAGAGAAACTCTCCGCCGGGATGCGCGGCTTAGAGGACTCTTCATTTTTTCCAACTCGTCCAAGTCATTGAGAAAAATGCTCATCTGGAGAACCCGCCCCTCGTATTGGAGCCCTGCCCCCACGATCTCTTCGGATTCCAAGCGAATATCTTCGCCCAAGCCAACGGACTGCCGCTTTTCTATAGTTGCAGCGGCCGCCGATTCTAGGACCTTGCTCACTCTTGCCTTTGACGCGTTGGCCACTGATTCCTTTCTGACCGCGGCAGTCTCCAGAGCGTCCATGATATAGCTCTGAACCAGCTTGGCGTGATTCTTCTTGAATGCTGCGAAATTCCCCAGGAGTTCTAGTCCGGCAATCTTCCCGTCGATGAACACGATCATGCCAATCTGGTAGTCAACAGCATGAAAGGCCTTAAGAAAATCCTCTGTCATCTCCTGGTGACTCTCATAGAGGTCAGAAAGGGCCATGGTCGAGGACGGCGCGACATGCATCCTGTCGAACTTGGCGTCAATCTCTTGCCAGACCATCCCCTGAGCGGCGGAAAAGGAGCCGAATGCTCGCAGGCTATTCCTCACGGATCGAGATTTTTTCTTCTTCAGGTCCGGGCTCATCGCCCTGCGAGAGCTTGCAAATTCCCTGCTTCGGTAGGACCATCTTCCTTGCTCGACACACGAGACCGGGATTATTGTCTCCGAATGGGCTGCTATGAGCACCGTCACGTTGAGGACTCGGTTCTGCTTGGCTCCGACTAGCTCTTCTCCGTCCATCATGAGGACCATTCGGTCCGAGTTGTTCACAACCTTTAGTTCCGGCACACTGCCGTACTCATCCAGTTCTGTCACACTAAGGAATTTGTTTTCCAAGGCCTCATCGAGCGTGAGGAAATCCACGTCTGCTTCCTCGGCCGCGAGGAGACAATAGACAGTCATGTTCCTGTGGCTCTGCTTGGCCCCCACCTTGATACTGACCAGAAAACTCCGGATATTGTCGTTCACGGCGCCCTCCTTTCCGGTTTTGTCAACCAGTATAAAAGGCGCATCTGACAGATCAGGTCACACGTGGCAGAATTTCTTCGTCGAAGAGGTCTTTTCTTCTCGATGGGGGCTTTCCTTGATATGTCTTTGCCGCAGAGAGATGCTCGTCCCGAATTCTCTTCCTGAGCTCCGGTGGGCCCAGGACCTCAGCCGCTGAACCGAAGCCAAGTATCCAGGAAATGACTTCGTAGTTGACTGGCACCTCCAGCGTGACAACGATGTCTCCGTTCCTCTGTTCACGGATTTCCTGGCTTGGGTGCCAGATCCTCTCCTTTACAACGTGCGCGGCTGCTCTCGCGAACCGCACTTGGATTCTTACTGGCTCGCCTGTCATAACGCGGAACGCGCTTTGGAGATAATCCGTCATGTTGAAGTCGTCCGGATACTGGAATGATTCTTTCAGCAGACGGATATTCTTTATCCGGTCGATCGCAAAAGTGCGGATTGCGCCTCGGACGTGACAAAGACCGATCAAGTAGAAAACACCATTGAGCGCCCAGACTTGATATGGATCGATCTTTCGCGTAGTCGTCAGACCTGTGGAGGCAGCCTTGTATCGTATCTCCACACGCTGCATCTCCGCGGTTGCCTTGCTTGCCAGATTGATGATTTCTTTGAAGGACTCGTAATTCTTTCGAGGACTGAACCCCGCAACCATGTGCCCTGAAACGCGATCGAGATAGTCAAGCATCTCAGGAGAAAGAGCGCTACGAACCTTGGCCAACACTTCCTGGATGCTCTCGTGGAAAACAGTTCCTTGCAGTGCCCCAAGGAGCTCGCTGCTGAGATGGAGAGACATCAGCTCCGACGCGGTGAAGGGTATCTTGAGCTTGGCTCTTTTCCCATCCAGCATCTTCCAATAGGAGCTTCTGCCTTCTCGTTCATTGTACAGGGGAAATCCCGCAGCCTCGAGGGCCTGCAGGTCCCGGTATACGGTCCTGACTTCCTGCTCCAATTCGATAGCGATCTGCTGAGCCGTCAGACCTCTCGTACGGGATTCAAGGAGCTGGATTATGCACCATTGGCGCGCCAGTTGGGTTCCACGCATGCGCTGGGTCCTCCTTCCACAAACCAAGCGTCCCCCAATAGACCGCCCAAGCGTGAATTATTCCACACCCGTGCATCGCCGGGCAAGGGAAAAGCGCTAAGCAAGTAGACGATTTCGGAAATCTGGTGGCGTGTTCACGGCAACGCGGTTGACCCGTTTGCAATGGCACGCATCGAGAAGTGGCGGCAAGGGTTCTAGTCAGGCGAGGGCGGATTTACGAAACCGTCTCGGAATTGCGGCAAACGTTAAGATCGTGGCACGCTTCTCTCTTAGCACCCTCACCCTCTCCCTCTGGGAGCGGGGACTTGCAACTGCCCGGAATGACAGAGCCCTCTCCCTCTGGGAGAGGGTGGGGTGACGGCTCGATGGGCAGCAGCCTCCCTCACCGTACCACTTTTTCTGCTGTTTCCCGAGTCTTGAGACGTTTCTTACAGCCTGCCCTACCCTCTCTTGTAGATCACTCCCACGCTGAAGTCGTCTTGGAGCACCTGATCGAATGCTTGCCTGAGGTCTGTCGGGTCATGATCCTTGGGCAGTGGATGAACCCACTCCTTCAAATGTTCCCATGTCTTGAAGCTCTTGTCGAAGGTCACGCATGAAGTGTAAATGTGGAAAATCGAAAAGCCGGGATGGCGAGCTCCTTCCAAGAGGGCGTTGGTGATTCCTTTCGGATCTCCGGCGAAGAGACGGGCGACGAAGGAAGCTCCATAAGTCAAGGCCATGAGGGTGGCATTGAGCGGTTTGTCAAGGGTTCCATATGGGCTCGCTTTGCTCGTCATCCCGAGAGGGCTGCTGGGAGATGGTTGTCCTTTCGTCAGCCCGTAGATCGAATTATCGAAAAGGAGGTAGTTTATGTTCACATTGCGTCGGGCCACGTGGGGCAGGTGTCCCCCTCCAATTGCAAGGCCATCGCCGTCTCCTCCCACTGCGAATACAGTGAGGTCGGGATTGGCCATCTTCACTCCCGTCGCGACTGGAAGGGTTCTGCCGTGAACCGTGTGCAAGCCGTACGTTCTTGTGAAAAACGGGTACCGTCCGGCACAGCCAATTCCCGAGACGGTCACCACCTTGTGCAGAGGCATTCCCAGTTCCTTGATGCACGCATTCAGCCCCTGGTGAATTCCGAAGTACCCGCAGCCGGGGCACCACGTGGGGAGGCTCTCGGACCTGACCTCAAAGATCTTGGCCTCTCCGATTGCGCGAACTTTGTCCGCCAAAACCTTTCCAGGTGTTTTCATTGAGCACCTGCCTCAGCCAGTTCTTCGATCTTCTTCCGTATAAGTGACGGGGGGAACGGTTCACCGGTAGCCAGATTCAATGGTATAGCCTCCTTTCGGCACAGGCGCCCGATAAGACTGATGAGCTGCCCCGAATAATTCAGCTCTGGAATAAGCACTTCTTCGCATCGGGAGGTGAACTTCCGTATCGCAGCCTCGTGATAGGGGTATAACGACGTAATCTTGAGGGCACCGACCCTCAAGCCACGCTCTCGGGCGGCGAGCACCGCTTCCAGGGCCGAACCGAAGGTGGACCCCCACCCGATGACTCCCACTGAGAGAGGCCCGTCAGGAGCGTATTCCTCAGGCTCCGGCAGGTCCGCCAGTGCGCCCTGTATCTTCCTGAACCTCTTGGCTGACATCTCCATATGATTCCGTGCGGAGTAGTCGGGTTTGCCGCGCTCGGTGTGCTCGAGACCAGTCGCTGTGAACTGGAGCCCCGCCTGCCCAGGAATCGACCGAGGAGAAATCCCTGATTCAGTACGCAGGTACCTCTTGTACGGTTCCCCCGCGGACACGTTCGGATAGATGTTGCCGTCTCTCACATCTTCTTCCCTTGCCTCGGGCATAGGAACGTTCTCCACCCGGTTGTCCAGGTAGAAATCGGTAAGCACAATCACGGGCGTTTGATACTTTTCCGCAAGCTGAAAGCTCTTCACTGTATAGTAGTAGCATTCGGTCACATTAGTGGGAGCGATAACAATGCGGTAACTATCGCCAGGGCCCCCGAAGACGGCTGCATGGAGATCAGACTGCTCGGTCTTGGTGGGCAAGCCCGTAGATGGTCCGCCTCTCTGGGCATTCAGTATAACTGCCGGTATTTCTGCCATCACACCGTGAGTTATCAGTTCGGTCATGAGCGCGAAGCCGGGACCGGAGGTGGCAGTCATAGCACGCTTTCCGGCATAGGATGCGCCAAGAACTGCTCCGATGGAAGAGATCTCGTCTTCCATCTGAACCACGGCTCCCCCCCGCTTGGGAAGCTCCCGTGCCAGGTACTCCATGATAGGGGTGGCCGGCGTGATCGGGTAGCCGAAATATAGTTTCAAACCCGCGTCCAGCGCTGCCTTGCCTATGGCCATATTCCCCGAGAGCATTACCTTTTCCGGGCCCTTTGGCAAATCAGCCGAGGCAAACATCGTCAGCAGCCTGTCGTGGAACTTTTCCAATGCATAAGCGTACCCTGCGTCGAAACTCTTGAGGTTCGCCTGCAGCACACTTTGACTCTTAGCTTTGAACTTCGCGCGAATCGCCTCGCGGAAAAGCTCCGGATCCGCTCCACACACTGCAGCAAAGCCCCCGAGTGCAACGAGGTTACGCCCCCGTTGAGTGCCTGCTGCTGCAGCGGCCAAGTCTCCGAACGGCATCGGAAAGAGCCGTGTCTCCGGGTCGAGTATTGCAACCAGCGATCTGTCTTCCTCTACAAGGACCGGGGGATTGCTGTCAAAGAGAACAACGCAATCTCTGGTCAACACGGGCACCCGGGATTTGGACTCTTCATCGTTGAGGGAAATGAGCACGTGGGTTGCCTCATCCAGTGCACGTATCTCACGGTCTCCGACGCGGGAACGCGTGACGCATCTGCCGAAGCCGCGGATTTCAGCGGGATAGGAATCGAACCCCAGAACCGAAAACCCCCCATGTGACATTGCATCGTTTATCATTCCGCCTGCGGCTATCGTGCCGTCACCGGCCATGCCGCATACTTCCACGGTGACATCCACACCAGGCATTTCAGAGCTCCATCCACCAGGAGGTGTTCACCTTGATTCCATCGACCTCGAAAATATTCTCCTGAGGAACATCGAGAGAGAGAGACCCGCCCATAAGGTTCATGGCGGCGATCCTGCCCTGTTCCGTGGCATTCGGGCATCCGATTGAGACCCAATACGCTCGAATGCCCGGATGATATACCTGGGCACAGTCGCCCGCCGCGTAAACATTCTCAACGCAGGTTCTCAAGTACTCATCCACAAGGATTCCTCGCTCCAGGTCAAGCCCGGTTCGGGCGAGGAACCGCACGTTGGGAACGAGCCCGAAAAAAGCCCCAACAGCTCCAACCACCAGAGAGCCAGCGTCCGTCTTAACCTCGACTGAGTCCTCCGAGAGCCGAGTGAGGTTTTCGATCTTTGCGCAATCGAGAACCTCGACTCCCCTTTCTTCGAGCCTGGCTGAGCAGCTCCTGCGAACCTCGCTTGACAAGGGAATGGGCCAGAAAGAATCCGGGCACAACATAAACATGACTCGTTTTCTCAGAGCCAACAATGCTCGAGTGAAACACAGAGATGTGAGGTCTCCGCCTGCCACGAACACGCTGTCCACACGGGCGAGCTTCTCAATCCAACGTTTGGCATCTCCCAGAGTCTTGAGCGGGAGCATGAGGTCCCGAAACATACCGAGCCGCTCAGGAATCGACGGAGTCGAACCGCACGCAATTATCATTCCGGTGAAGCGAACAACTTCGTTGTGGGCGAGCTTCAGCTCTCCTCTCTCAAAGGCCACGTCCGTCACTTTCTGCCCAAGCCTCAGCTTTATGTCCATTTCGCGGAAACGCTGGATTGGCGTGCAGAAGAGATCTTCTTCCCGAAGAGCGCCTGCAATGAAATCGGGAAGAAGGTTGCACCGGTATTCGGGAATGTTTTCTTCGCCTATGAGAGTGATCCGCGCGTCAGTGACGAACTTGCGCAAGGTCACTGCTGCCGCGTTCCCGGCGGGCCCATTCCCGATGACCACCCAGTGTTCTCGGCTCATCACTACCTCCAGCTTTGAAGCCCGCGTTGGACAAGCTGAACCTTGGACACCGAGATGCAGTCCACGGGGCATACTCGAACACACGCGCCGCAGCGTATGCATCGAGAATTGTCTATGACCACCGCATTGACTTCACCCCAGTTCGTGGTCTGCACGTATCCGGTGATGGCGCCGTCCTCATTTGTGACGATTTCCTTCACGAGCTTGATACAATCCCGAGGGGCTACGTCGATACAATACCGGCAATAAATGCAGGCATCGATGTCGATCTCGTAATGCAGATAGCAGAGATAGCACCGTTTGGCTTCTTCGTGGGCCTCTTCACGAGAAAAGCCGGTCTCCACCTCAATATCCATTTGCTTCAGGCGGCTCTCCGCAGGCAGCACTGTCGGAATCTCTTGACGAGGGATGAAATCCCATTCTCGGGGCCGATCCGTGATTTGGGCTTTCTCCATGCGCACGACCCACTGCCGGAATCTCTTTCCCGTAAGATCTGCTACGATCTGCTCGGCTGCCCGGCGGCCTGCAGCTATCGACTCGATAACCGTGCTGGGTCCCGTCATGTAGTCGCCGGCAAGATACAGTCCCGAAACAGAGGCACGAAACGTCCGAGGGTCGGCTTTGAGCACTCCTCGTGGACCCTTTTCTCCCGGGGAGGGGATCGCCTCAGCTCCCTGGCCTACAGCAACGATGACCGAATCCGCGGGCAGGACGAACTCGCTTCCCTCGATGGGCGCGACAGCGCGACGACCACTGGGCAAGCGCTCTCCCAGACGCGTCCGGAGAAACTCCACGCCAGCGACCTTACCGTTTTCGCCCAGTATTCTCTTTGAAACGGTGAGGCCCTTGATGGCAATGCTTTCACGTTTTGCTTCGAGAATTTCATCGGCAGTAACCCGAAGGTCCTCTTCCGTGCCTCGTATGCAGATAGACACATCGTCCGCTCCAAGGCGCAGTGCCAGCCGTGCACAATCAAATGCTGTGAAGCCCGCTCCTATAACCAGTACGGACTTGCCCACCACGGGCAATTTTCCCGAATGCACGTCCACTACGAACTCGAGACCCGAAAATACGCTATCCAGGTTCTCACCGCTCACTTCCAGTTTCCTCGACACGTAACATCCGGCGGTCACGAGAACCGCGTCGTAGTCGGCCAGCAGACTCTCTACGGACACGTCTCGCCCGACCCGCACGCCTGTCTTCAGAGCAACCCCCAGCCGCAAGATGCCCCCGATTTCAGCATCGAGTATGTTTCTGGGAAGACGAAATTCGGGAATACCATATCTCAGCATCCCGCCTGGCTTGTCGAAGGCCTCCAGAAGCGTAACTTCCACGCCTACCGTCGAAAGGTCATGAGCGGCTGCTAATCCCGCCGGACCAGCCCCCACAATGCAGACTCGCTTGCCGAGCGGGGCGAAGAGCTGCTCGAGATAGATGTGTCCCGGTTCTCGGTAGTCCGCCGCAGACCGCTTGATGTGACATATGTTGACCGGTTTGCCCAACTCAGGCTCTCCATGGCGACACATGGCCTCGCAAGGCCGGGAACAGATCCTTCCCAGCACCGCAGGCATTACGTTCACGATCCTGTTAATCTCGTACGATCTGCTGGGATCTCCATCGTAAAGACTGCGTATGTACGCCGGAACATTGGTGTAGGCCGGACAGGCCTTTTGACAGGGCACATTGACGCCCATGTAGTAGAAGTCTGCGGGATCGGTGGAATAGACCGCTCCCTTCTCCCCTTGTTCGACGTGAGCACTTCGATTTTTCATTCGCAACCCGCCAGCAAAACTTGCTAGAATCGAAATGGCATTCCCCTCATGCTCGGACCAGGCTTCTTGGCGACTACGGCTTCCACCACAACGTTGTCTCCCGGTTTGAGATCTCCTCCGATCACGTGGGTACCCTCCAGGCCGGCGATTCCCACCTGCACGGAAACAGGGTAGATCTCTTTTCCGCCTACGAGCTTCCATACTCTTTTCCAGCCGTGCTCTAGGGCTGGCAGTTCGACCAATTCTCTCGGGAGTGAAGACATTGCCGGAGAAAACCGGAGTGCCTGGTCCGGAATGATAAGAGCGTCTCGCACTTCACTAATGAGTATCCGAACATTGGCCGTCATACCAGGACGCAACAACAATTCCTCATTGCTGACGTCGAGAACCACGTTGTACGTTACTACATTCTGTTCGATCTTTGGTTCATTACGGATCTGGGTGACAGACGCCTGGAATTCCTTATCGGGAAACGCCGGAACAGTAAATGTGGCAACCTGGCCAACCCGTACCCGGCCTATGTCCGCCTCGTCCACGTTGGTGTAAACCCTCATCCGCGTGAGATCCTCGGCTATCTTGAACAGAACGGGGGTCTGGAAGCTTGCGGTCACTGTCTGGCCCACGTCCATGCTCCGGCTGACCACAACGCCATCCACAGGGGCGTGGATCCGGGTGTAGCTAAGCTCGAGCTCGGCCTCGTGGAGCTTGGCCTCCATCTGGGCAACCCGTGCCCTATCCACTCCCACCTGTGCCTGAGCGGCGTCGCTTCTGGTCTTTGTGGCATCGTACTCTTTCTGGCTGATGGACCCTTTTGCGATGAGGCCCTCGTCTCTGCGTAGATTGCGAGCTTCGTCCTCCGCTGTGACTTCAGACTTGGCCAGGGTAGCCTTGGCAGCTTCCAAGTCGGCCCGAGCCTGCCTCACCTTTGCCGAGAAGCGGTCAGGATCAATGAGTGCTATCAGCTCTCCTTTCTTCACCGCAGACTCAAAATCCGCATAGAGATCCTTTATCGTGCCGGAGACCTGGCTTCCTACCAGGACCTCCACCAGAGGGGTCAGTGACCCGGTACTATTGATCTCCGCTCGTAGCACCCCTCTCTTCACCGGCACCGTGATGTAGCGCATCTCCGTTTCGGCCTCTCCCCCCCGACCGAATGCGAAGTAGAGTCCTACGGCGAGAACCATCACGAGGATGTAAAGGACAAGCCTTTTCACTGAGCTCTCCCCGCTCGACTATCTGGGCATGATCTCATGTCCCTGTCACACGATCCCCTTCGATCCTGCCGTCACGAATGAGAATTACTCGGTCGGTCAATCTAGCGATCTCCGGATCATGAGTTACCAGGACGAACGTTATGGAGCGTTCCGCGTTCAAGCTCCTGAAAACACCAATTATTTCCTCACTCGTTCGTGTATCGAGGTTTCCTGTTGGCTCATCGGCAAGGATGATCTCCGGATCGTTGACAAGGGCCCGAGCAATGGCCACTCGCTGTTGCTGTCCGCCGGAAAGCTGAGCCGGCAAGTGGTCGGCCCGATCCAACAGCCCCACTAGGCCAAGGGCCGTCCGAGAGACCGACCGGCGGTCTGCGCCCTTGACATGACCGTAAATGAGTGGAAGCTCAACATTCTGCAAAGCGGTGATCCGCGGCAGCAAGTTGAACCCCTGGAATACAAATCCTATCTTCCTGTTTCTTATGTCTGCTCGGCGATCACGGTCCAATCCGGACACGTCCTCTCCGTCCAGAAAATAACTTCCTGATGAAGGGACATCGAGGCACCCCAAAATGTTCATGAGCGTGGACTTGCCCGAACCCGAAGGACCCATGATGGAGAGAAACTCACCGGATTCAATTTTTAGATTCACGGATATCAAAGCCGGCACCTCAATGACACCGGCTTTGTACGTCTTCGAGAGGTTTTCCATCACTATCAGCGGCACGCGTACTTCCTCTCGCTGCATTCGAGCTGTGGCGGAACCGATCTGCTCACTATGGTATCTGGGATTCCAAGGCGACTTTCAATTTCTCTTTCAGCTCCGACAGGTCGGAGCTCTTTACCACGTAGTAGTCTGCGGCCACGGCTTTCAGATCCACTTTGAAGCTGGAATATGCCGAATTGAGAATGACCGGAAGATCGTAGTATTTTTTCCTCAGTTCCTGCAGCAAATCCAGGCCGTTGAATTCTCGCATCTTGATATCGAGTACCACGCAGTCGGGATTTTCTTTTTCTACCACAAGCAAGAGATCCTTGCCATCCGGAAGCGTGATTACATCGTATCCTTCATCCTGAAGCTCCATAGAATAGAGCATCCTGATGCCTTCTTCATCATCAACAATGAGTATCTTCGCCATATTGGGCTCCTTCCACCCAGTAACCCTGATCCAATGTGCACGGAAAGGCTTCGCCGAAACGTTTCACTCAGAGCTGACGCTCGGTCCAGCGTTCCACGAGGTACGGCTTGAATTGCTCAAAGACCAGACATTGATTCTCGGTATACACCTCCACCTGTTGAACGCTCATTGCCTCGGTTTCCAGAACAAACGATAGCGTCTTGGCATAGTAGAGAGTCAACAGTGCATCCAGGAGATCCTCCTCCCGAACAACCTGCCTTTTGAAGCTCACGGCCGCGTCGTACACGATCTTCGCCCACAGGCTGGGAGAGAACGTGTTTCTTCTCATTGCGGCATTGAGGAAACGCTCGAGGTTGTCCAAATTGTCCCCGGCGAGAATCGTTCGGCATATCCCCCATTGTCCGGCCAGACGCTGAAAAACCAGGTCACGCAGACCGGAAACGTCCAAATCCACTGTCGGGTTAGAATCCATTGACTCGGACCGTACTCCGAACACCGCCGTCGGTTTACTCCATTTCACGTGCAGCCAGAATCCCTCGTGCCTGCACATGAGCTCGAACACCGATTGTAGCACCCGTTTGACTTCGCCCTCGGACGCTGCAGGAAAAAGCTCCGGCCTCGGATTTCCCATGTAAGACTGAATGAGAAGAGCCTTGGCTTTCATCGCGGTAGTGGTGACCCATACCCGTGAGCTGGCACTGTTCCGGCGGATCCTCTCGGATTCGTGGAACAGGGCTGCCATACGGCCGGAGAATCCAAGCTCGTCGCCAAGGGGCTGCCTGATTCGCCGCCCGTACAGAGAACGCACGAGAGGGTACACCAAGTTGCTCGTGAAGGGCCCAGAGTACTTTCGCAACAAATACAGAGGGGAAACAAAATCATAGTTTTGAAAAAGGGGCTCAAAAAGGTTTCGAATGAAGCGGTACGAGGAAGCGAGCCGCTCGGCTTCAATGGCTACCGCGGCTTGGCAGCCCAACTCGACGACCTGCTGAAGCAGCAACTCGAAGCAATTTCCGCCGTGCCCGTTGCCCGCTTCAAGATAGATCTTGGGCGACGCCGTGGGAATATCCATAAAGGTTTGTCGTGCACTTTCGTCCGATTTCCCATTGCAGCAGATGAGGGTTAATGAGCGTCCGGGATAGTGCGAACACAAGTCTCTGTCTATCTGTTCCAGGGCGATGGACAGCAAATCCGGAGATCCGAGGATCCCGACCGCGAGATCGGCGTAGGCCACTCCCCGGGGGTTGTCGTGCATGAGCTTCATTCCAGAAGGCCTCGCACCATGGGTCGCTTCATTCCGACCTTTTCTCACGACGTATTGTATCACAAATGATTACCGGATCAACCCTCGGTCATGCCTTTCCCTCATTCAGTCTCATTTGATCGGACCTCGGTTACGTGCTAAAGAACAGTCCAAGAACGCAGCAGCGACCCGGAGACTAAGAAGATTGGCAGACGCCGGCACACGCCGGCCTGCCTGCATCCGAGAATTGGGGAGTATTCCTATTCCGTGGACAGAAATCTACTCAAGTCTATCATTGAGGGAGTGATTTTCGCTCATTCGGAGCCTCTGAGTGCTGACTCCCTCGCCACTGCTATCCAGGGTACCACTCGAGACGAGATCCAGAGCCTGCTTGACGAGTTGGAACAAGAATATCGTAGGCGATCTCGCGGCTTTGTCCTCGCCAGGGTTGCAGGCGGATATCAATTCAGGTCCTTGCCAAACGTGGCCCCCTGGATACTGGAAATGAAGAAGGTCAAACCTTCCAGGCTTAGCAAAGCCGCCCTCGAGACACTTGCCATCGTGGCGTACAATCAACCAATCACGCGGGCAGAGATCGAACAGATTCGAGGAGTGGAAAGCGCAGGAATCATGAAGAATCTCCTGGAACGGGACCTGCTCTGTGTGGTGGGCAGGAAAGACGTTCCGGGTCGTCCCATCCTCTACGGGACGTCGCGGCGCTTCCTTGAGGTGTTCGGTCTCGCGGACCTCGCGTCGCTTCCTCCCTTGCCTGACATCGAGTCCCTGGAGGTACCCTCCCAAGACCGATGAACACCGTGCGAGTGCGGAATGCGATTTGACTATCGTCTGTCTCGTTACTACTTAACTTATAACGAAATGGTGCGTCGTGCTGGAAGACGACGCGAAAGTCTTGGGCAACGAGGGAGAACCAAGAGATCTATTGCTGAGAGATAGCTCCCGACGTGTACCGTGTGACTGCCGCTGCTCATCATCTGCTCGAGAAAAGGTCTCCCTCATTACCCCGCACGTCGGGACGGCCGTTCCCTGTAAAGGCAGGTACATACGGAGGCGAATAAAATGAGATCATCAATCACAGTCATGGCAATTGCACTTGTCACATTCGGTTTGACGTTGTGGGATGGCGGAGTGGCATCCGCGGCCCAGGCCATTGACACGAGAGTGGCTCTTCAGGCAACAGCCATGACTGACACGGTTGTTCGCCCTGACGGATCGATTCCCCACATGCTCGTCAAGAAGGGCTGGAGGCGAGGCTGGCATGGTGGAATAGGTTACAGGAGCTGGCATCGCTACCCGAAATGGAGTTTCTATGGCGGGTATCCCTACTATTACTATTGGGGCTATCCGTACTCGTGGGGGTATCCGTACGGGAAATACAGTTACCGCTACTATAAGAAGCCGCTATATTGGCATTGGTACTGAGCAAATCTCGGTGGGGTTGCCCCAAACAAGCGGCATAGAGAGCCGAGAATAAGGCATGAGTCCTCAGAGGGAGCAGGAGCTCCGATTCCGGAGCTCCTGCCTTATGTCCTGTTTTTGAGCTCTGCGATTACCAGCGGGATCTGCCACCCCTGTCACCTCTGTCGCCCCTGTCTCTTCGGGAATCTCCTCCTGATCTGTTCCTCGGACGAGCTTCGTTCACTTTGAGGGAACGACCATTGAATTCCTTGGAATCCAGTTCCTCGATCGCACGCAACCCCTCTTCACGATTCGGCATCTCTACGAACCCGAATCCTCGAGAGCGCCCGGTGAACTGGTCCGAGATGATCTTGGCGGAATCCACGGTACCGTAATTCTCGAACAGCCCCCGAAGGTCGTTCTCATCTGAATTGAATGATAGGTTTCCTACGTAGATGTTGATTCCCATTCTGTGGCTCTCCTTCAAAAATAAGCACCCACGCGTTTCGATCGAGTGCTTTGTGGTGACGAACGAGGGCTCGGTGTGAACGTGGAAAAACCGACTGGCACATAAACCTGGCATCCTCGGCACGGGCGCCTCTGTTCTTAGCTCTTACTCTTGTGTCACACCCGCGGTCCCGAGTTATGGCTCTTGGAGGAACAAGTTAAGGCTAGCACGTATATTATACCAACCCACCCTTCCCGTCAACCATCCGCTTGCAACAGC
>JBFMDN010000089.1:0-20031 GCA_040753915.1 Thermodesulfobacteriota bacterium
AAGCGGGGGAGAGGGGATTCTTTAGGCTCCCTCTCCCTCTGGGAGAGGGTTGGGGTGAGGGTGCCTTTCCACGCATCGACGCTCAATCGTGCTACGATGTTTGGCGTGTCCCCAGTTTTGAGACATTTTCCAAGGGGTGCCCCTACGTCGTGGCAGATTACGTGACCGCATTTAGGAAATGGAGCACTAAGCTGTTTGCAGAGGGGCTGGCAGGGCCTCAATGAGGTGCGCAACGTCCGCCGGACGGTGGAGAGACCCGTCGGCAGGAGGCCGAAATTTGAGGGTTTTTCGATGGTCCCTCAACCATGCCGCATGAGGAGGTACTCCAGCGGCCTGCGAGGGGCCGTTGGGTCACTGCTGCGCACCGGCTTCGTCAGCAAGTTGGCTGGCAAGCTGACTGAGGTGAGGGGCTCGATGCCGCGTGCGCAGTCTTGTTGTGAGAATAGCGGAGCAACTATAGCAGCCGATTAGCGAATCGGAAATGTAAAGTCGATCGGCGGGCTAACATGCGTGACTCACGCAGCTCACTTTGGGAGGAGGCGGAACGCTACACCCAAGGGAAGAAATGCGGGCTCAGAAAGAAGATTCGCCGATGCAGAACTTTCGAGAAGAAAAGATCGAGCTGTTTCGGAGAGTCTGCAAAGAGCGGAATATCAAAGTGACGCCTCAGCGCCTGGAAATATTCCTGGTGGTTGTCGATGCGGAGGATCATCCTTCCGCTGAGGATGTGCTAAAGCGTGTTCGGAAGAAGCTGCCTACGGTTTCCTTGGACACGGTGTATAGAACTCTGAGTACATTTGAACAACTAGGGCTGATCGCGAAGGTATCGTTCCTCGAAGGCAAGACGCGGTTTGATCCTAACACGAAACACCATCACCACCTGGTCTGCACGAAATGCAAGAAGGTTAAGGATTTTGCTTGGCACGAGATTGACGAGATCAAGCTTCCCCCGGAAGCGGAAGGTTGGGGAGAAGTCAAGAGGAAGGTCGTAGAGGTGCGGGGCATCTGCTCCGAATGCTTGACTTCCGCCAAAGTCGAGCATCGAGCCAAGGGGTCAGGTCTTGTTTCTTGATCTTCCTCTCATCTCTTAAACTCGCCTGCTCGATCTACATGGGGCAGCGGCCTATTCACAGTCCATCGTCATCATAGGTTCGTCAAGAAACAAGACCTGACCCGGCGGGAGCACTTAGAGCCTGCGACTATGCCGGTGGCAGAAACCCCGTGTCTGCAATCTTGCAGGGGTCGCATGGAATTGTAACAGAGAATCTGCTTCCCTTTCCGTCGCCTTCACTCTCAACCCAAATGCGGCCGCCGTGAAGCTCGACGAGGCTACGGGTGAGAGCCAGACCGAGGCCGGTGCCCTGTCGACGTCGGGCAAACGAGAAATCCAACTGCTCAAATGCATTAAAAATTCTGCTGTGGTCTCTCTCGTTAATTCCGATGCCCGTATCGTCAACAACGATCATCACGTCGGAGAATTCCGGATAAGCCTTCAGGACGATCCGACCGCCGTCGGGCGTGAACTTCATCGCGTTTGACAGGAGATTAAACAGAATCTGACGGACCTTCAGCGCATCCAAAGCAACGGTACGGCCAGCTAGGTCCGGATGAATCTCGAGCTGAAGATCGAGGCCTCGCTTGCGCGCTTCCTCTGTGAACGTCACCAAGCCTTCGCGCAACAAATCGTCAAGATTGATATTCGAGACGTGCAACTCCATCTTTCCCGATTCCACTTTCGAGAGATCCAAGATGTCGTTAATCAAGCTCAACAGGTGCTTCCCACTTGCCGATATGTGTCCGACTTGCTCCAATTGCTTCTGATTCAACTTCCCGAAAAACTGATCTTCCAAGATTTCCGAGAACCCTATGATGGCGTTTAGTGGTGTTCTCAACTCATGGCTCATGGACGCCAAAAAGGCGCTCTTGGCTCTATTGGCCAATTCAGCGGCTTCTTTGGCTTCCCACAGCTCCCGTTCCCGCCTCAGTTGGTCCGTAATATCTCGCGAGAAGATGGCCAATCTTTCTACCGAGCCCGCTGCGTCAAATACCGGATACACCGTGTGATCAAAGTGCGCGCCATCGACCTCATCAACAAATCGTACCGGTTGCCTGGATTCCGTTACTTTCCTGGCATGGAATTTCCGTTTCTCAGCGACCTCTACAGGAAAAAAATGGAGGATATTTGCCCCCATCAACTCCTCCTGGGAGCGCCCCAGCCTCCTCGAAGCCACTTCATTGCAAGCCAATACGGTGTAGTCAGGGATGTCAACCAATACAGCCCCATCACTGCTGGCATTCAATAGACTGCGGGAGGTCTCCTCACTGCGTCTTAGAGACTCTTCGGCTATTTTCCGATGGGTAATGTCATGGGAAACCACGAGGATGTCCACGGGGGTCCCATCTTCACCTCGCAGGAACGCAGCCGTGATTTCGGTCCATACCTTAACACCGTCTCGGCGGAACTGTTCCAGGTCTCCCACCTGTATCGCGTTCTTGGACGGTTCTCCACGTCTTTCACGAGACAACTCTTCTCGAAATAGCCTGGTCACTTTCACGCGGGACGAGGGAGAAAGGGTCGTCAAGGGGTCGAGCTCCATGATCTCCTCGACCCTGTATCCAAGCAGCTTCTCAACAGAGGGGCTCACGTACTTGGTTTTGAGATCCATGCCTATGGTCCAGATTACATCCTGCACCGTTTCGACCAAGGTTCGAAACTGCTTCTCACTCCTTCGCAGCGCCTGTTCCATCAGTATTCGTTCTTCGATTTCCTTCAACAGGTGTTGATTCAGTCTCTCCACGGTGGACTTTTCCTCGGTGAGCGATTGAATGAGGTCATCGTTCCTGAAGCGCAGTGTGAGCGATTCCTTGCCGATATTGTGCATATGTCTTCCCGAGCTCAGGAGGACCGCAGTGAAAATGAGAATTGCCAGCCCGATAAGAACGTCTACTGAGGATCCCTCATAAAAATAGCGCCCTGTGACGGGGAGCAACTCCGCAAGGATAGTTGGCGCATAACAATAGCTCACCGGTGAGTACACGACAGTCGCGGCTGAGCTGATTCCTGTGAGAAATAGGGCAAGGAGGAACTGATGGGTCCTTGAGTCGGCTGGAAAAAGGAACACTCCCGAAAGCCCCCAGATGAGACCTGAAATAAAGGTCACAACTGCAAATCGTCTTCCCCAGATTCTCATCTCGTCGTCTCGTATTTCAGCTCTGTTAAATGCGAAAACGAGAAGGTTCCTGGGAACTTGAATAATGAAGTAGCACACGAGCCACGCCAGGAGATGTTGCCACGGAACTACATTCCACAGAGCTACAGGCAGCAGCAGAGCACTCACCTGAGCGCCGATGAGGCCTGTACGGCTCTGGGTATAAAGCTGGCGCACCTGAGCTGCATGAACCCGGACGCTGTCCGCTGAAGCGCTGGCTGCGGGGCCGAACATCGGATTCTCCAATACTTTCAGCCAAAAGTTCGGAAATAACGGTCATCATAGCTCGAAACGTACGGGCATACAACTCCGGAAAGGGTACCCACATATTCGGAACATGGGTGGCCGAGTATTTGCAATGCAGGCTTTCAGCCTGCATGTTGAAGAAAGGCAGCCTGAAAGGCTACCTACATACTTGGAAGATGCGAGACCGCGGATTGTAGTGCAGGCTTTCCAGCCTGCATCTTATGTGTCGGATCGTCCGCAACCAGGACGAACCGCAGCACGAGTACGCGGTGGCGGATCAACTCCAAAAAAGATCCGGGGCCGGCAAGCACATTCCGAACTTCGATATCGGCAGCCGGCGTCACCAATCGTGCCCTGCCGCGACCAGTCCCTAACGGGCCCTTCAGAAACCGTACGGTTCTTCGCATTTTCTCAGGCTATAGACAAAAATGATTTGACGGATTGATGAGCATAATGCTAACGTTCCTCAGTACTCAGGGTGGGTGATAGTGAGGGCCTTTTTCTGGCGACGGAGGGTTTCAAACGCCTCCCTGCCGGCACACGTCCGGTACTTCTACCGCAAAGATCAGCGGTCCGCACCACAATGGGAGGGCAGGTTTCAAACGTGCCCTGTGTTGAGATAGGCTCTTGCATCTGTCCTTTCCTAAGAAAGGAGCTGTTCGCCAAGAAATTCACCGTACTTGTCAAGACTTGTAATTAGTTGAAGGAGGACTTCAACAGGATGAGAAATATCTTAGCCACACGGTACGGCATCATCGCGGTGGGAGCGGTAATCGGGGTGTTGGCCGCCCTGCTTCAGAAGTTCGGCAATCCTGGGAACATGGGCATATGCGTCGCATGTTTCGAACGGGACATATCCGGCGCGCTGGGATTACACCGTGCCGATGTTGTGCAGTATCTTAGGCCTGAAATTCTCGGGTTCGTTCTGGGCGCATTTGTGTCCGCCCTCGCTGTAGGAGAATTCAAGCCCCGCTCCGGTTCTAGTCCCTTGGCCCGATTCGTGCTCGGCATGTGTGCAATGATCGGAGCTCTCGTGTTTCTAGGGTGTCCGTGGAGGGCCCTGTTGCGTCTGGCAGGAGGGGACGGCAATGCGATTTTCGGTCTGCTCGGGCTCGCCACAGGAGTTGGCATTGGAACGCTGTTCTTCCGGAGCGGGTACAGTCTGGGACGTACCTATAGACAGAGCCGGGGAGTCGGATTGCTCATGCCGATTGTAATGGGCGGCCTTCTCATCTTGCTGTTCATTTTTCCCCAGATTCCGGGGCAGCCTCAAAGCGGTGTCTTGTTTTACAGCGTCAAAGGGCCGGGCTCGCAGCACGCAGCATTGGCCATTTCCCTCATAGTGGGGCTTGCCGTAGGGGTGATGGCACAGCGCAGCCGCTTCTGCACAATGGGCGCGCTGAGAGACTTGATCCTCTTCAACCAGTGGCACCTTTTTTTGGGATTCCTATCGCTCCTGGCCTTTGCATGGATCACTAATCTTATTTTGGGTCAGTTTCATCCGGGCTTTGTTGGACAGCCAGTGGCGCACACGCAGAGCTTTTGGAATTTTTCAGGCATGGTGGTCGCGGGGCTGGCCTTCGCTCTCGCAGGCGGATGTCCTGGCAGGCAGCTCTTCATGTCTGGAGAGGGTGATGGCGACGCCGGGATTTTCGTATTCGGAATGATCACAGGAGCGGCCTTTGCCCACAACTTTGGTCTTGCCAGCTCGCCAAACGGCATCGGCCCTCATGGAATGGCTGCAGTCATTGTTTGTCTGATTGTGTGCCTGTATATAGGATTCACTAACCTTAAGAAAGCCAGCGGGTGAGGAGGGTAACAATGGCGGAATTGGTCGATGCAAGGGGGCTGTCGTGCCCGCAACCCGTACTGATGACTCTTACCAAGATCAAAGAGCTGTCCTCCGGGGAAATCGAAGTCATTGTAGACAATGAGGTCAGCCGGGAGAATGTGAGTCGAGCTGCTACCAATGCAGGCTGGCAGCTCGCGGAAGAAAGAGAGGAGAATGACGAGTTTCATCTCGTTTTCAAGCGTTGAGGAAATTTATTGCAAAGATATACGAAATCTTCCAGAAGTCGAAAGATAAGAGTGAATCCCCTGACCGACGCCTTTCGGCACGGGGGATTCTCATCTTCAGTCACACAAGTGAGGTGATTCAAGCAGAGACCTTGCTAAAGGAAGCGGGTCTTGAAGTCCAAGTCAAAGGCCCACCGCCCGAAGTGAGGACCGGCTGCGACATGGCCATCGAGTTTCCGATTATCGCTCAGTTACTCGTTTCCCAACTTCTCAAGGATGCCGGTATCGAGCCACTGCAGATACTTCCTCTCCAAGACCTGTTGCTTGAGCCCGTGAGCCTCTATAACGTCAAGGATTTCGGCGACTTCCTAATGGTGCGGGCCGCCAACATGAAGATTACTGTGGCGAAGGCCGATCTCAGAATCGTTAACATATCCGGCGGAGGCTGCCCTGATGTTCCATTTCTCGCGGATAGGCTCGTCGGCAAGACTCTATTGGAAGCGCCGGAACCGAGAGAGCTGGGCAGCACCCTGTGCGGGTACGCTCTGCAGATGGCATATGAAGAGCTGAAACGCAAATGTCTTGGTTGATTGTCGGAACGATCCCGCATGACGGGTTCCCGTTGTTGGAAGCCCCTTGTTCGCTCGACAATGGAGTGCTCACAGTAGGTCACGATTGCATCGCGGTGTCCAGAGGTACTCCTGCCCTCATTGCCGCGGCCACACTGGCATCCAAGGTGCTGCAGATAGAACCTCCGCGCGCTCTGCTAGCTGGCGATACGGGAAAGGGTCGAGGCAGCGAACAAATATACCGACATCTCGTGGGAGCTTTGCCGGACCTCTCGTACTCGCTGCTCGTATTTCACTACCTGCAGCCTGACGTCGATTGGCACAATCGTATCTTCTTGAAGTTACAGGACCTAGCGGACCAGCCTACGCTCGTGGCAGACGCGGGATACATGTACGTGGCCAAGATGAGCGGCCTGGCCGGGTCGTACGACCTGTTCACGCCTGACATTGGCGAGCTGGCTTTTCTGGCAGACGAGTCTGCTCCCCATCCCTTCTACACTCGCGGGTTCTTGCTGCAGGATGAGGATAAGGCCGAGGAACTGGTCAAACGAGCCTATGAGCATGAAAACGCGGCTCGATATCTGCTGGTGAAAGGAAAATGCGATCTTGTTGCCTCTGTTGAAGGGATACTGGCACGGGTTTGCGAGCCCTGCGTGGAAAACATGGAACCAATAGGCGGCACAGGAGATACGCTGACGGGAATCGTTGCCGCGCTCATTCAAAGCAATAGGACGATTCCTGAGGCAGCTACCCTCGCGGCCAAGGCAAACCGTCTTCTGGGGCTTCTCAGCAAGCCCACGCCTGCCTTCAGCGTGTCGGACCTACTTCCAGCAATGCCCGAAGCCATGGGAATGGCACTCGATGAGCCCGAATCGAGAAGCACGGATTTGTGAGCCAAGAATTCTTGCGAGGCGGCATCTGTTTCCCTATGTCTGATCATCGTCTGCGCCTGCAAGCTCCCTTTCCAACTGTTCCAAAGGAGGAAGGATTTTCTTGATCGTCACCCGCAAGGCCGGAAGCTCGTTTTCCACGATGCTCCACACCTCATCAAGGCTCACCCCTTCATATTGATGAATTCAGAACATCTCGAAGACCAGCCAGCCCAACGCCAACGAATTATCGGTAACGAAGCCTTATAGTCGTCAGGTATTCTCTTGGCAGCCTCACCCATCACTTCCAGATTCCGAATAACTGCGTCTTGGACAATTGGGTTCCCAAGAAAGGATTCTTTGCCGGATTCCGTGTAACTGACTATCCTTTCGATGCGTTCTAGTATCTGAGCGAGGTAGACTCGTGGGTCCTTTCTCATAAGGGGCGCGCCTCCTTCAAGATTTTCCTTTTCAGAAGCCAGTAGACCCCTTCTTCAGTTACCACGTCCACTTTGCGACCAAGGAGGTCCCGAAGGTCTGCAACAAGCTCACCGCGGTCCAAAAGGCTTCGGCCAGGCTCCATATCCACGAGAAGGTCTATGTCGCTTGATGCACAGGCGTCTCCACGAGCTACAGACCCAAATACTCGCACATTTCTCGCGCCATGGAGAGCGGCGATCTTCAGAATTTCTTCCCTCTTCTCCTTGATAAGCTCACTGACTTCCGTGTCTCGAGACATTTAGACACATATCCTTTTGTTATCCGGTCGGCGAAGCGCCAGTACGGCCATAGTATTTGTTATGATTCCGGAATTCAAGTCCCCCATGATGTCTGAGCGGTCAACCTGCCGCGTATATCAAGGGAAATTGTCCGGTTGACGGCCACCTCTACGCGAGCTAATGTGAGCTGAATTGCAAAGCAGAATCCATCCGGTTGCCTCACAATCGTCTCTGAGGGGGAGGAGCCATGGCCGACACTGGCAAGCGACCAATTCGAGCACAAGAGATCCTGTCAGACATCCTTGGAGGAATGAATAGACGGCAACTGAAGCAGAAGTATGGCTTGTCCGAGAGGTCACTCGACTCGGTCTTTCGCAAGCTGGCTGAAGCCGGTCTTTTGAGTCCAGCAGAAATGCGGGCAGCATCTGTTTCTTCGCCCAGTCGGGTTGACGGTTTACGAAAAGATACTCAGGCTGCCGCGCTGAAGAATTGCCCCGCGTGCGATGCTCGACTGACGTCTGAGAGTTCAGAATGCCCCGCGTGCGGGGTGGTGGTGGCAAAGTTCGAGGCACGGCGGGCACAGCAAAGCTCCGCGCGGGTACAGGTTCGGGAAAGCGATTCAGAGACAGGGAAAAAGTGGCTCTTGGTATGCGGCGTCCTTGCGATTGTCGCTGTCGCGGTGGGGTATTTTTTATTTCCCAGAAATCAAGGGGAATCACGTGGTACGCTCGAAAGACGGAGCTTCCCACCCCACACTAACGAAGAAGAATCCACGGCGTGATGGGTCTCCCACATCGTGGTGGATCGCGAGCTCACGCCGTTTGTGCCATAGGTTCAATCGGTTGGCGACTCGGCCGGATTCACCACTCACCTTTTTCGAGCTCGTCCCATGTCTCTTTGTACGCTCGTTCGTATCCCCGCCGAATTCTGGGATCCCCTAATTCTCGAGGGAACTCCTCGAGAGCCTTCTTGATTCCGGTGCCATAGGGATTCCCCTGTTCATGGTCCAAAATTGCGGCCTGCTTGCCTCTGATTTGAGCCACGTTGAGTGGGTAATCAAATCTTCCACTGGTAAGGAATGTGCTGGGATCGTCCGACATGCTTGACATTTCCTCTCAGCCTGAATTTGGAGCTCTCCTCGTCGTCTTACCAGAAAATTCTCGCAAATGAAATCCTGGATTCAAAGCAGCGTATGGGCGACCTTATAGCGGTTGCCAATAATAATTTCCGTTTCTTCTGCTCAACACTGACGGGCGAGACGCCCGTTCCACCGGTCTGCGAACCTCCCATAAATGTTCACGGCATATGGGAAGCGGAAAAACTTTTGGCATCGGGTATAGAAGGCGAAGGCGTGAGACTGGGCTCCTGGCACTGCGTACCGCGCCGGCCTCCGGTACCGGAACCGACGATCAACTGCTTCTTGACCAAACATACAAGGGCGGCACCAATGACGCAAGAGACTGCTTGGTGATGATTATTGGTCGATCCCGTCAGGGTCGTTGTGGAAAATGGGTGCTCATCTTCCCCATGGGTTGAAAATGCCGCGCCGCGCGGGATTACTGTTGGTGCGCCACTCCGGGGCGAAGTTTGTGAAGAGGCCCCCTGCAGGCCTGACGTATGGCTACGGTGCCCAGTATGGGCTGGTCAGTCGTTCAGGGGGAAGGGCGAAGCGAGCCCTTCCCAGGGGACCGTACGCTCGCTCGAGTCCGCTCCACTTCGAGCGAGGCCACCAACAGCCTCCCCCCCGTTGACGGGGGGACTGAGGGGGGAAGCATTACGAGCACCGGTTTGCCTTTCCTCAACCCCAAGTTCTCGTTCTATTTGACGACATACATCTCTCGTTTAGATGAAGGGCAAGCCGATGAGAGCGCCTCAGTCAACACATAAGCGGCCTGGAGTGCCTCTGTGGGACAAAGCGGGAAACATTCCTTGCAGTTCCAGCACTCCTTGGAGGCCACCTCCGGGATGAAGCAGATCTCTCGATTCGCTCCCCGGTTCACGAATCCAACAGCGTGCTTCTTCTTGACTTCAGCGCAGTACCGGACACAGAGACCACAATGAATGCAGAAGGAGGCCTCCTTTTCAAAACGGTTCCTGTCCGCACCGTACTCTCTCGCCAAGTCCTCCAAGCCAAATGCATCCGGAGCGTGGGCCAGCAACAGCTCCAGGATCATCTTCCGAATTCGATCTATCTTCTCCGACCGGGTGGTTACTACCAAACCCTTGGCTACGGGGTAAAGGCAGGAAACCACCAGTTTTGTCCAGCCCCCCATATCCAATTCCACGAGACAAAGCCGACAGGCCCCGTAGGGCTCCAATTTCTCGTGGTGACACAGGGTCGGAATAGATATCCCCGCACGACGGGCTGCCTCCAAGACGGTCATCCCTTCTTCGGCTCTCACGTCTTTTCCGTCGATCTTTAACAGGATTTCGCTCATTTCGCTTTACTCTTTCTCACTATGGTTCTGGCCTCTTCAGGGATAGGAGGCGGGACAGGCTCGCCGGAAATCTTCGTGACCGCTGCAAAGCGCGAGGGGCAAACTTCGAAGCAGGTACCGCACTTGGTACACTTGTCCTGATCGACGACATGGATCTGGTTCTTGCCACCGATAATCGCCTCTGCAGGGCATTTCTTCCGGCACGTACCACAGGCTTGGCACTTCGTGGGGTCAATGTAATACGAGATGAGCGCCTTGCAGGAGAGAGCCGGACATCGCTTCTCCTTGATGTGAGCCTCGTACTCGTCTCGAAAGTATTTCAACGTGCTCAGGAATGGGTTCGGGGCACTCCTGCCCAGTGCACAAAGCGAGGCCTCGCCCGCCACCTCGGCCAACTGTTCCAGGAGCTCTATGTCCCCCTCTTTTCCCTTTCCCTCCGTGATATTCGTCAGCGTCTTGAGCATCTGACGGATGCCTTCACGGCAGGGCACGCATTTGCCGCACGATTCATCCGTGAGGAAGTTGAGAAAGTACCTGGCCACATCAACCATGCAGGTATCTTCGTCCATGATGATCATACCGCCTGACCCCATCATGGAGCCTGCCTTGGTGAGCTCATCAAAGCCCACCTCCAGATCCAAGAGCTCTGCAGGGAGACACCCACCGGACGGTCCCCCCGTCTGGACGGCCTTGAAGCGCTTGCCTCCGGGAATTCCGCCGCCTATATCGTAGATGATTTCTCTCAGGGTGACGCCCATAGGCACTTCCACCAGCCCTGTATTGGCAATCTTACCCACCAGGGAGAAGATCTTTGTACCCTTGCTCTTTTCTGTTCCGTATTGGGTAAACCAGTCTGCGCCCTTATTGATGATCAGCGGTACATTTGCCCAGGTCTCCACGTTGTTCAAAACGCTGGGCCGATCCCAAACGCCCTTCACAGCAGTGTGGATATATTTCGGTCGGGGCTCCCCCGCCTTGCCTTCCAGGGCAGTCATGAGAGCACTTGACTCGCCGCAGACGAAAGCACCTGCACCCTGGTGCACGGTGATCGTAAAATCAAAGCCGGATCCCAGAATGTTTTTCCCAAGGAATCCGTACTCCTCCGCCTGCCGAATGGCGATGTTCACGTTCTCCACCGCCAAGGGGTATTCCTGCCGAACATAAATAAAGCCCTGGTTCGAGCCTACCGCATAGGCTCCAAGGATGAGCCCCTCGAGCACGGAGTGAGGGTTCCCCTCCAGAAGGCTCCGGTCCATATACGCACCAGGATCCCCCTCGTCGGCATTGACGATCACGTACTTTATATCGCCAGGGGCATTGCGCGATTCCGCCCACTTTCTCCCGGTAGGAAAACCGCCGCCACCTCTTCCCCGCAATCCGGATTTGGTCACTTCCCCCAAAACCTCCTCGGGAGTCATCTGGGAGAGCGCCTTGGCCAACGCGGAATAGCCGCCCAGGGCAAGATAATCATCGATCTTCTTCGGGTCGATCTCCACATTGGAACCAAAGACCAGCCGCCCCTGGTTCTTATAGAAGGGAATCTCCGATTCATGAACGATCTTTTCCTTGGTCCCAGGGTCCGTGTAGAGTAAACGGTCTATGATCTTCTTCTCTTTGATCGTCTGGGAGATGATCTCAGGAACGTCCTCTGGCTGTATCTGGAAGTAGCATATCTCCTCAGGTCGAATAACGATAATGGGGCCGCGCTCGCAAAAACCGTGGCAACCGGTCCTCCTGAATTCCACTTCACCGTTGAGACCTTGCTTTTCGAGCTCCGCCTGGATGCTGGCAGCTACCTCTCGACTGCGGGAAGCATGGCAAGCAGATCCTGAACAGAGCGTAATGCAGGTTTTATTGGGGTCTCTTTCCGAGAGGAGGCTCCTTCTGAATGCTTCCAATTCAGCAGGTGAATTTATCCGCGACATTGCTCTTCCTTACTCGTAGTTTTTTAACACGTCTGCGGTCTGTGCCGGCGCCATCTTCCCGTGAGTCTTTCCGTCGATCTCCATCACCGGTCCCAAGGCACAGCAGCCGAGGCAGTTAACGGTCTCCAGGCTGAACTTCAGATCCAGGTCCGTCTCACCCGGATTAATTCCCGTCAGGCCTTGCACTGTGTCGAGCACACGAGAAGCACCCCGAACATGGCAGGCCGTTCCCATACATATGTGAATTTGATGTCGTCCTTTCGGAACCAAACTAAAGGCCTTGTAGAAGGTAGCGATATGCTGTATCCGGGTCATGGGAACCCGCAATCTCTCGCTGATCCGCTCCAAGGCTTCCTTGGGAAGCCAATGATTCTCGGCCTGAATCTCAAGCAGTATCTGGATCAGCGAGCTAGGCTCTCCGTCATGCTTATCAATAATCTGATCGATTCTCTCTTTGTCCATGGCCTCTGTCCTGTGGTGCTGCTCATCGAAATTCGCGGCACCCGACTGGTTGAAAGCCACGCACAGTCAATGCGTGGCAGTATAGGGGCCTTGTCTTGACCCAAGACCGTGGTCTGCCCTTCCGGCAATTCTCAAGGCATTCCGCTATCTTCTCTCCGACCAACCGCCTGCCGTTTCATCTCAGGCGAGAGCAAAACACTTCCGGCTTTCATCGTACCGGATCAATCCCTGTCGTGATGAGGTATTCAGATGCCTGGATACCTCGGACGGGGTGAGGCCCAACCTCTTTGCCATCTCTGCCGTTGGAAGGGGCTTTTCCCGCAGAAGCAACATAATTTGGCTTATAGCCAATTTGTCACCGATGGTTTCCTTAAATAACCGTTTCAGCTCGTCACTGGCGAAGAACTTTTCGTATTCTTCTTCCGGCATGGCAGACAGCCTTAGCCTCTCTCTTTCCACCAGCCTGATGTAAGGGATCAGTTGGGTAACCGCTTCAAGCCGGAACTTCAATGCACTCTCGTCTATCCCTTCGCCTTTGCCCAGTGGTCCAAGCTCCTTCATCCTCTTGACAAAACCATTGACCGCTTCCACAAATACGTTGGCTTCGCTACCGGACATGAATTCGATCTTCACTCTGTCAGGATTCAGCCCTATGTGCTCCAGCAATTTCTTCGCCAGATTCACCATGGTCAAGGCATGGTAGTTGCCGTGGGTAGTATAGTTACACTCGTTCAGGTGGCAGGCACCAATGAACACCCCGTCAACTGCGTTTGAGAATGCCCTGAAGACATGGGACAAATCGACTCGACCGGAGCACATGACGCGAATCAGTCTCATTTCCGTTGTATATTGTAGTCTGGAAACTCCAGCTAGGTCTGCTGACCCGTATGCTCACCAATGGCACACGAATCCCAAGACCCGTGGCTTGAATTTAAGTCCCGCACTCATAGGCTCTCACCTCCAACTTGGTAATGCCGTTTTCATCCGTTCCGCTGTTTCTATACGTCTCCGACCGCAACATCCATTGGGTGAACGACCGCTTCTTGAGGAAACGCCGCATCGATTTCGCTTAAGATTTCGTCATCGGTGTAATGCTTAAGTTGTATAGCATTGGTTGCACACTTGGTGTTGCAGAGACCGTCCCCTTTACACAGGACAGGGTTAACTCTGGCCTTCCTGCCCTCCGGAGTTTCATAAAACTCGATGGCGCCGTAGGTACACGCCGTGATGCATGCGCCGCAGGAAACGCATTTATTCTCATCCACCTCGCAGACAGACCCGGAGGCCACCACTACATCACGGGACAGAAGTGTTAACACCCGGCCTGCGGCTCCGTAAGACTGATTGATCGTTTCCTGTATGAACTTTGGATAGTGGGCCAGTCCGCAGAGATAAACTCCGTCCGTACCAAACTCAACGGGCCTCAATTTGACATGAGCTTCTTTGAAGAAGCCGTCGGGGTTTAACGTCACTTTGAATAACCCGGCAACCTCGTTGGTCGCGGCCGCGGGAACTATGGCCGCGGCCAAGGCTATCACATCAGCATCCAGCTCAAGTTTCTTTCCAAGAATAAAATCCGTCACCGTGACCTTGAGAACCGATCGGCCGTCTTCCGCCACGGCTGGTTCGACCAGAGGTTTGTCCTCCGGTTCATAACGGATGAACTTTACATCCTTGTTTGAAGCGTCCCGGTAATGATCCTCATTGAGCCCATAGGTTCTCATGTCCCGAAAGAGAATGTAAATGTCCATCTCGGGATTGATCTCTTTCAGCTTCAATGCGTTTTTTACAGATTCGCTGCAACAGAGCCGGCTGCAGTAGTTTCTCTCCGCATTTCTGCACCCTACGCACTGAATCATTACCAGACTTTGTGCGTTGATTATCCTCTCGTCTCCCTTGGCAATCCCTTCCTCGAGCTCAAGGTGAGTCACTACCCTTTCATCTTCTCCATAGAGGTACTCATCAGGCTTGTAAAGATCGGCACCTATGGCCAGGACCGTAGCACCATGTTTTATCTCAGTGAATCCTTTTTCAGACCTGACCGAGGTCACGAAATTCCCAACAAAGCCTCTCGAATCGGTGATTTCTGCGTCATGATAGACGTGAATTAGCGGATGTCGATATACCTTTGCTATGAGATCGCGCAGGTACTCCTGAACATCCAGCCCATCGAGCGTTGATTGAATCTTTCGCGCCATTCCCCCAAGCTCTGTGTTCTTTTCCACCAGATGCACCTCGTGCCCCTGGTTGGCGATGGAGAGAGCACAATTCATGCCGGCTATGCCTCCACCTACGACCAACGCCCTTTTGTCGACGGGCAGGTCGAATTCTGGGAGGGGTTCCAACCGACGAGCCCGCGCTACGGACATCCGAATGATATCCTTTGCCTTCTGCGTGGCCTCTTCCTTTTCCTTCGAGTGCACCCAGGAGTTGTGTTCCCTGATATTGGCCATCTCGAAGTAATATTGATTGATTCCCGCCTCCCGAACGGTGTCCCGGAAGAGAGGTTCAAGGGTCCTGGGGCTGCAGGCAGCGACAATCACCCGGTTGAGTCCCTTTTCCTTTGTGATGTCGGTTATCTCCTTGGCGGAGTTCGTCGCACATGAGAATAGCTGTTCTTGTGCGTACACGACATTCGGCAGCGTCTTGCAGTACTCGACGGTTTCAGGAACATTGACTATTCTTCCGATATTGGCGCCGCAATGGCACACGAAGACTCCAATCCTTGGCTCCTCCGATGAGACATCCCTTTCAGGTGGATATATCCTTTCCTTGGCCAGATTCCCTCGCCGGTAGTCAAGGAGCTCACCGACTTGGGAGCCAGCTCCACTTGCGCTGAAAACCGACTCGGGGATATCGATAGGACCCTGGAAGCCTCCACTTACGAAAATTCCGGGCCTGTTCGTCGCCATCGGATTGACAGGGTCGATCTTGCAGAAATCATGAGGACTGAGCTCAATGCCGAACTTGTCTGCAATGGATTTCACCCCAACGGGAGGATTCAATCCGACGGACAGTACCACCATGTCGAACTCTTCCTCTTTTACCCCTTCGTCGGGTGTAGAATATCGCACGGTGACATTCTTTGTTTCGGGGTCCTCCCTCACAATCGACGTGTAACTTCTGATGAACCGAACCCCTGGCAGATTTGCCGTCCTCTCGTAGTAGCGCTCGAAATCCTTGCCGTAGGACCGAATATCGTTGTGGAAAATTGTACACTCGGCCCCTGCATCGTGATCTTTTGTGACGATCACCTGTTTTTGGGTATAGGTGCAGCACACGGCTGAACAATAGCTGTTTTCGCCGGGAGTGACTCGTCTTGAACCGATGCACTGAATCCAGGCTATCTTATGGGGATGCTTCTGGTCGGAAGCGCGCAGTATCTCACCCTGGTACGGGCCGGTGGAGCACAACAGCCGCTCATAATCCATGCTGGTAACAACGTTGGCAAATTCCCCATACCGATACTCCTTCTTCACCTTTGGATCGAAGGGCTCGAGACCGGCAGACAGAATAATCGCCCCTACCTGTATCTCTTTCTTCTCCGCCGTCTGTTTCAAATTTATCGCGTTGTTCTTGCACACTGCTTCGCAAATGCGACACTTGTTCTCCTTGAGGTAAAGACAGCTTTCGTCAATATATGCAACAAGAGGAATTGCCTGCGCGAAGTAGATGTGGACCGCCTTATTCATCGATATTTCCTGATTATATTCATCAGGATATTTGGCGGGACAATATTCTACACAGGTAGTACATCCAGTGCACTTGTCCTCAAGAATATACCGCGGCTTCTTGGTCATGGTTACTTTGAAGTTTCCTACTTCCCCCTCTACACTGGTGACTTCAGTGTAGGTGAGGACCTCTATATTGGGATGCCGGCCGACCTCGACCAGTTTTGGTGCGAGAATTCACATGGAGCAGTCATTGGTCGGAAAGGTCTTGTCAAGCTGTGCCATATGGCCGCCTATGCTCGGCGCTTTCTCAACCAAGAAGACCTTGAACCCGGCCGTGGCAAGATCAAGAGAAGCTTGAATCCCGCTGATTCCGCCACCAACAACTAGTACGTCTCCAAAATTACCGTCTGGGAAGCTCTTGCACATCTGATCTCCAACGTGTTCTTTTTCCACTTTCTCTCACCTCATCAGGGTACTTCGATTCCCTAAATCAATTCCTGGACGATCTCCGTGATGTCCTTGACCTCGATCTTTTCGTCAACGCCCATGGTTACTCTGCTGTCCTCAAGCATGGTAATGCAGTACGGGCAGGAAGTAGCCAGGACCTCAGCCCCGACCCCAAGTGCCTGTTCTATCCGCAGATCGGAGAATCTCTCACCCTTTTGGGTCTCCATCCAAACCCTGCCGCCTCCGCCGCCGCAGCAGAGACTATCCGAGCGGGACTCAAACATCTCATTGAGCTCTAGACCCGGAATTCTCGCTACGACCCCTCGCGGCTCATCATATATGCCGTTATGTCGACCCAGGTAACATGGGTCGTGATACGTCACCTTCTTCCGGTAATCCTTCTTGAGCTCAAGCCTTCCCTCGTTCAGCAACTCGAACAGGTACTGGGAAATATGAACCACCTCAAAGTTCACCCTGAAGTCGGGATACTCGTTCTTGAACGTGTGGTAGCAATGAGGGGAAGAAACGAGAATCTTCTTGACCCCGTTATCGATGAAGGTCTTGATGTTTTCTTTGGCCAGACGCTTGAACAATTCCTCGTCGCCCGTCTTGCGGATGCTCTCTCCGCAGCAATTTTCCTTGGACCCGAGTATGCCGAAGTCTACCCCCGCCGCGTTGAGAATATTGGCTGTGGCTCGAGCGACCTTCTTCAATCTCGGGTCATAGCAGAGATAACAGCCGGGAAAGTAGAGGATTTCCATTCCTTCGGTAAACGGTTGTACTGAAACACCCTCCGCCCAGGCCGCTCGCTTTTCTCGATCTTCCCCAAAGGGATTTCCTTGACCCACGAGCCCTGCGTTGACGGTGCGGACAGGCTTAACAGGAGCTGGAAAGACCCCATATTCGTTGGCAATCCTCCGTAAGGCCACCCCGGAATCTATCTGTCTGACGTCCCTGGGGCACTGCTGAGGACATCTTCCGCAGGTGGTACACCGCCATATGTCTTCGCTCTCGATCTCAGTCAGGCCGAACGTCGCCTCTCGGACTAGCTTGCGCATACTGAAGGTTCCGACCCTGTTCCATGGACAAACAGTATCGCATAACCCGCATTGGAAGCACCTCTTGAACGCGTCTCCACCGCTCGCCTTGATGACATCGATGATCTCTTTATAGGGGGCTACAGTTTCCACGATCTCTTCCGATCCTCTTCTTTCGATGTTTTGGTAACCGCTCAGGCTGTCGGGGGCAACCAATCAATCCTGGGCCCGGAACCTTTGAATCCATAAACCGCCGCTAGCCCTTCTTTGACATCGAAATCCGGGCAACGGTGTCTAGAACCCTCTGCAATCCATACTTGTCGATCATGGATTCCAACCCCGTGTCCACCTCCTCCTGCTCGACCTCTTCGTCCACTTCCTCTTCCCGTTCCTCGTAAATCAGGGCGTCGTTCAGGCACCACTGGACACAGAGCGGCTTTTCCTGTGCAGGATCGTCTTCACACATGTCGCACTTGAGGGGAAGACCGGAATCGGGCTCCTTGAAAGCGTCCCTGGACGGGCAGGAAGCCCTGCAGAAGGCGCATTCATCGTATTCTTTTCCTTCGATGATGTACTTGTCTCTGCCCATACATTCGGCCGGAGCATACTCACCGGCATACACAGGGAGATATATGTCTCTCAGCGGCTCGCGAATCAGCCGAATACGAGACCTTGCAGGATTATTGCTACTGTACTTCGGCGTAGCATGGAACGCAGAGCAGATCATCTCACATGCCCTGCAGCCGTTGCATTTGTCCACGTCGATCTTTATGGATTTGATTATCTTCTTCTTTTTCTCGCCCATGCCGGTTACCACCTCTTTGTTTATTCCTTTTCTGTTTCCGGCGAAGTCTCTGCAGAGGGACTGCCTCCGTTTTCTGAATAGATCCCTCTCCTTTCGAGGTCTTCGGACACGTAATCCAAACCCAATTCATGCAAAGACTCTTTGGTGGGTATACCTTGCTCGTTCCACCCTTTGAATCTGTAATACGTATCCAGGAGCTCCTTTTCGAGCTCGGGAAATCTTTTCTTCCAGTGGTTCTCAGGGGGCTTGTCGTCCTTTCTTCGCATGCCCCTTCGGATGTTAATGGCTCTAATTAGTGTCCGGTACCTCTTGGCTGCCTGGGTTAGCTTGTCTTCATCCATATCGATCCCGGCACCTGACGAGATGAATTGAGGGTAATTATGTATATGATACGGGGGCTTGAGGGGAAATGAGGATAAACCCGCGCACATCCCGAGGGCGTCATCAATGTAGTGCATCCGCTCCTGCCAGTCCACAATGTCACAACACATTTCAACGGTCGGGTAGTAGGGCATCGACTTTTCGCCACGTGGCTCCCAGTCCAAGAAATATTGTTTGAACTTCTCATGAGGAACCTGGAACCAATCCTTTACGAACTCTTCTCTCGCTTCTCTCGTCGGAAACGGTGCCTGGGGGAACTGCCCTTCAATCTGAGTAATGTTTATCTTCTCGCCTGTAGCATACATAAGGAAATAAATGGGATTCAGCATCGAGAGCTTGAGAGGAAGTTGCTCGTGCTTCTTGATGGTGTTGTGAGCATAGGCCTCTGCACCCTTGCCGATCTGTCTGGCCGCCCAATAGGTCCCGTTGGCCAAGACGTCTCCAATTCCTTCCCGCCGAACAATGCGGTCGAGCAACCAGTAGAATCGCCCCTCATTGTCGGCCGGCATACCCGGGAAGTCATCGTCGGATAATATACCGTTTTCGTAAAGCTCAAGGGCAAACGCCATGACTTGAGGGGTGGAGAATCCGTCCACCCCATACTCAGTGGCACTTTGGGCGATTCCCAGACCAAATTCCAGGTCCGAGAAGGCTGCCATGGTATAAGTAAGCTTCGAGAAGCACTTCATCATGTAGGTTGGACGCCCGGGGGGAGAAATGGTGGCTCCGCAGGTCATCGGGCAATTGTAGCAACTGATCAACCGCCTCCGCATACTCTCAAGGGTCTCCGTCCACTGCTTTGCGATTTCCTCATTCCAAAAATCCTTCCTGCGGACGCGCGAATTTCCCCACATGAAATTCTCCGTATGCCACTTTTCGTCATGGACCTTCATCTCTTGGGGAGATCCGAGCCCTGCCAAAATGGGCATGACGCCGGGAATCGGGTTTTCATTGCGAAATTTTATGTACTTCAGCACATCGTTGCAGAGCGCCATGAACTCGGCCGGTCGGGCAATATTGATGTCTTTTGTCCCGCGAACCGCTATGGCCTTTACCCCTTTGTCACCCATGACCGCGCCTATCCCGCCCCGACTGGCACTGGATCGGCCCTGTTCGATGGAGGCAAAATAGACCCGGTTTTCACCTGCCAGGCCGATGGCAGCAACCTGGGCTTGGGGCTGATTCAACTCTCGTCGAATGAGCTCCGCTGTTTCGATGGCGCCTTTGCCCTTCA
>JBFMDN010000090.1:0-11859 GCA_040753915.1 Thermodesulfobacteriota bacterium
TCCGAATATCCGGCGGCAACTCTAACAACTTTTCCGGATCGTACTCTATGAATCGGTGATCTTTCATGCCGCCCGCTCATATCGCACCGTCCGGAAAATGTAAAGCGTTAAGCGACAGGCTCCTAGGTGAATTGCTCCCTCTAGGTCTACTGGATTTTCGTCTTCTCCGTCTCTGTCGGAGTGTCCCGGATCAGCATGAGCGTTCTCCTGGACAGGCGTTCATAGTTGCGCGTCAGCTCGGTCAGTTGCTTTGTGTAGATGTTGAGAGTGGTCTGATAATTGTTAAACAGATCCCTGCATGCACGATCGGTGACCACGCGAGTCAGGGAGTTGACAACCAGTGATCTCAACAAGACCAGCTTCCTGTACACTGTGAGCTGTTGCAGGATATTGTCGTCTATTGCCTCTAATGACGAGAACTTGCTCCTGTCGCAGATGTTCATCAGTCGCATTGCCAAGAGGTCATATTTCGCGAGAGTTTGCTTGATAAGCCAAATCTTCTCGTTGATCTCTGCAAGCAAACGACTGAATCTCTGGTACTCCGGAAGCTCGGTGACTGGTTTGGGAAAGACCTTGAATTCAATCTTGTCCACCCATTCCTTCTCGTCGAATCCGATGTACCCGCCGGTCCTAACGCGGTATAGGAACCTGGGATTGAGGTCCCTGTCCCTGACGAGCTCTTCCTCCGTCATGGTTCGCCGTTCGAGGCTTTTCAAAGTGACGAGGAACAGGCCGTCCTTCCCTGCTTCGTCATCCTCTCCCGGAGTGGCTCCCCAAGCGGCCGGGAAGGCTGTGAGCATAAGCAGGAACATGCAAGAGAGTGCGAATCCGATTCTGGTCTTCATAGCCATGACCTCCTTCCATCAACACCCGGGGGGATGGGCGCCACATACGATTTGAAGCAGCTCTTCTCCGGGAATCAACCGCTGTCCCGGCATCGGGAGGAGCGGTGAACACGATTGTGTACACGTCAAATTGAAGCTTTCACTTCCGGGTCAGATCGTCCCACGGAACCCGGATCACGTCCCCTCTCGCCCTGAGCATCCGAACAATGCCTGCGTTTCCGTTGATGGCAGCCAATGCAGAGGGGGAGTATCCCCATTCAGTGACAACATTTGCAGACGCACCTTTGTTCAGGAGCATGCTCACGATATGGCTGTGACCTCCGTAGGCTGCGGCCATTAACGCTGTCCACCGGTCGGAGCGCTCGAAGTTCACTCCAGCCCCTGCGGCCAACAACAGGCGCACCGTCTCCGGATCGCCAAAGCTACATGCTCCCATGAGAGCGGTATGACCGAACGGATACCTCGAACCCAATTCGGTTGTGACATAGGGGAACCCTCTCCGCCTCTCGTTGACCTTGGCACCGCGATCCAGCAGCATTTTCACCACTGCCCTGTGTCCGCCCGCAGATGCTGCCATTAATGCAGTCCATTTTTGGACATCAGCGGAGTCGGGGTCGGCTCCCTTGTCGAGCAACGCCCGTACCTGGCCCGCATCGCCCACGGTTGCCGCGCTCAACAGGGCGTACCCGAGAGGCTTCAGATCATACTTCACTTCAGCGAGAGCGGGAGCTCCTGCCCAATAGCCTTGCCTCATGAGCGAGAGTTTGACTTTGACCACCTGCTCGAAATCAAAAAGGTCTTCCATCGTCGTTCGCTGCTTTTGCCCAGGCCTGTCCGGCAAATCTATCGATCCCAGCGCAAACTTGCGATACACGGTATTTATGCCGGGGACGAGAGAGCTGGTCCCGAAACGGCTGGTCTGAGCAGGAGTCCATTGTCCCATTGGTGAGAGAAAGGCCTCACCGATCAACTTGATGGGTTCCTTCGTGCGAGCGTCTATGATTATGGTTCCTTCCCAAAAAAGGGTGTGCCTCCCTGGCATTTCGGGATCCGGCTCCATCAAGACGTTTTCGTCCTTCAGTGCGATTCTGTATGGAGACGGCCCTTCCTGGAATTGCGCCCACACGCCGGCATGCAGAGTCAGCACAACGGCGAACCCCATAGCCAACGCCGTCAGAGTTTTCATTACCCAATACCTCCCACACCATGATTGCATAAAGATTCCCACAGCAAGCATGCCAGATTCCCGTTATATTTCCTTCTGTTATCCACTACTGGCCGACTTAAAGGATCTGCGAGATTTTCGTCGACAGCCGTGATGCCATCTCAGGTTGCGTGTCAAAAAACTCGGTACGAATGCGGATTAGCTCGTCCACCAGCACGTCATAATCCATCTTATTGTCAGCGTCCAACTGGACGTTGAGCCGCTTTGCCACCGTGAGGACATCGGCCACCAACAGAGAGTGCTCCAGCAGGGTCGTTCTTAACCTCTCGCTGCACGGGTGCCTCTTGGCAAGTCGTTCCAATCTCTTGAGGCTGTCCAACCAGAACGCTCTTTCCTTTGGCCATTCCTGCCGTGTCTGGTACGGGGTGGCTTCAGCACCGGTGCCCTCTACGACAGAGGCACCTTCCTCCTTGTCGTAGGATCGGATCTCTGAGGGTTCTTCTTCCGTTGCGGCAGGTTTCGTCTCCTGCTTCTTTTCTTTGTTCCCCTTCTCGGCTACGCTCTTCTTGTTCGCTGCAGAGGCCTTTTCTTTCTCCGCTTCCTTCTTCTCCTTCTCGGGCTTCTTCTTTGCCCTTTCGGCCTCGGCCTCGGCCTCGCTCCTCATCTGCTCCTGAACCTCGTTACGGAGCTCGGCCCGTTCCTTTTCCCGAGCAGCTCTCAAGCGTTCGAGCATGGAGGATGAGGGTCGGGCCAGAGCGAGCTTGGTGTAGCCTTCCGCCATGTTTTCGATCACATTGAGAAATTCTATGTTGAAGGGGTTGAAGGCTCTCGCCTGTGCGAAGGTATCCAAAGCCTCATCTATGGCAGTGCTCATCTCCGCGTGAAATTGGGGATATTTCATCGACATGAGCGCGACGGCCATCATTTTCTGCCCTTGAGCCCCTGCATGACGCCAGATCTCGATGAGTCTGTTGATCTGTGACTGGTCGAGTCCTTCTTCCTTTAAGGTGTCTACCAGTTGATCGCGGTACTTGTTGAACATGAGCTGATCGACTTTGTTCAGCCCCACGTTCGTGAACTGGTACGAAACGAGATCCAATGGAGTGGTCTCACCCTCAGCCGCGGCCCTTCCCCGAAGGTCGGTCCCCCTGGATATGATATTCTCGTCCGGGATGTCAAAGCCGGTGGGGCTTTCCGGGGTGTCCTTGACCGGACCCGTTGTTTCGACATTAATCCGGTTTCCAGCCTTGTCGTACATAACCGCGAAAGCGTGGTTTGGGCGCAGGTACCCGCTCACATTGAGCCCTGCATCTCTTCCGATAAGGGTGTAAAGAATCGCGCCCGTGAGGCAGAGGTACTTCTTCTTGTCAACAACTCCTTCAGCAGTAATCCCATCCACCGCGTCGTACTTCACGATCAGGTTTTCTCTCAGCCATTTAAAGAGCTCTTCGCCGCGCTTCCGGGGGTCTTCAATGCCTTTGACATGGGCAAGAGCCTCGTCTCTCATCTTGTACAGCTTGTCCATCCATTCCTTGCGCTTGTTCGGATCTTTTATGGAAGCTTCAAGGAACACTTCGTACAAGTTGAGATCATCACCCAGTAACGTGGTTTTTTCCTGGTTACAGACCCCAAAGTCGAAAAACTTTTCGGAGAGCGCGAAGCGGTCTTGCACAACGGATTCTACGGTTTCCCGTTCCCCGATCTTCTGCCTCAGCGCGGCCATCAATCGAGGATAGAGGATCACGTTGATCCACTTTTCCGCTGCCCGCGGTGAAAGCTTTGGATTGATTTCCCGGAGCTTTTCGACCTGCTGTCGCAAAACCTTGAGAAATTCTCTGTATACCGCGTCTTCGTCAAGATTGGTTTCGCCGGCGAGAAGCTTGGCAAAGACGTAGGGGATCCAGTACACGTTCCCGACCCCCTCGGCGGGCATTCCACTGGACTTCCAGACCCAGAACGTTGGAGCATCGGACAGAGTGGCCGCCTGATAGAGCTTGCGTAACAGGTGGGGATCATTTCTCCATGGGGACGATTTGGACAGGGCCGCGTCAGCGTAGGTCGTTACCGCAGCGTAGTAGTTCGCGGTGTCCAGATAATTCTGACCTTCGAGAGCTATTGCCTCGTAGGTGAGCCTGGTTTGGCCGCCGGACAAGGCCTTCATCAGATAGTCCCGGCCTTCCGGTTCATATCCCATCTGGAAGTAGGATTGGGCCAGTGCCAGATATGCCTCGGGTCGGTGCGGCTGAGCAAGGGCTGCTTGCAAAAAGTATTCGTTCGCCTTGAGGCTCCCTTTCCCCTCGCGGCCCATTTCTAGCTCGCCGAGCTTGACAAGCGCTTGGTAATTGTCCGGGTCCAGCTTGAGGACTTCTTTGAGCTTTGTCTCCCTATGGTAGGGGCTCGCTGATTGAAAGGCTTCGAGAAGGAGATTTCTAACCTGGAGCTCCCTACTGTCGAAGTGAGGGTACTTCTTGGCAAAGCTGGCTCCCGGTAGGCACAGTGCCAGAATTGCCGCCGTTACAGCGATTCTTCTCCACATACTTTCTGCCCCTTTTTTATCACAAGGTTTGCGGTCGTAATCATAGCAGAAATGACACGATTCGTCAATCTGCCTGAGATCTCAATCTGTTCGGAATCCGTTTGACAATTTTTCGAGCCACTCCGGCTTCAGCCGCAGAAAGCCTTGCCGTGCCGCGAGACCGTAACCTTTACCGGACTACAGAGCTCGTGTACGACCGTCAGCACTCACTAGGTGTCTTTGGGAATTATGTTGCAAAGTCACCATGATCACCGTAGAATGAAATTAGAAAGCCTTTTCATGGAGAATGCATTGGACGATCAGACCATACTGGCCAGCGAAGAGAATTTCGGAAACGTAACCGTGTGCCCGGGTGGTGTAGTGCACATTAATCTGGCGCACCTTACCGTGAAGTTCCTTCCGTCAGACTTTGTCAGATTTTCCGATTTGATCTCCAAGGCGCGCCTGAAATTCGATCCCCCTCGTCCCGGAAAAGGGAAGCCGAAGCTCCATGTCGTCTCCGATGCCGTTCCATGTGATGTCGGACATCATGATAAGGATAAGGACTGAGTGTTTCCCGTAATCCGGTCCTGATGAAGCGTGCATCTCACCTCTGCCACCTACTCTTGATTTTGAGCACCGGTTGACCTATGATCCGTCCGTCTTGTTGCAGCAACTGCAACACGAAGCCGTGACAACGTTCGACTACGTGATGAGGTACCGGATATGAGGTTTTTCGCCTCCTTGTTGATGCTGCTCGTACTTGCCACTGCAGCGTCCGCTCAGCCCTCTACAGGACCAGGATTGCAGGCAGGAGATGTTCTCGCCAAGGTGGGCGACAAGATCATTACTCGCGACATGCTTGACAACATCATTGCCACCATTCCCGAGGAGAATCGCGTCCCATTTCTCACCCCCGATGGCCGCAAGAAAATCCTCGACGAGGTGGTTGCTTTCGTGCTCCTGGCCGAAGCGGCCAGGCGTGAGGGCATGGACAGCGAGCCGGCGGTCAAGACCAGATTGGAGTACGTTCAGACGGAATACCTAGCGCGAGAGTATTTCAGACGGAACGCGGCAAAAGCGGCGTCCGTGTCGGAGGATGACCTCAAGGCATACTACAAAGCGCATATTTCCGAATTCAAACCACCCGAAGAGATTAAAGCTCGCCATATTCTGGTAAAAACCGAAGCGCAGGCGCAGAAGCTTCTCGACCAGATTAAATCGGGCGCCGATTTCAGCGAGCTGGCAAAGAAGCACTCAATCGACCCGGCAGCCGGCCAGGGAGGCAAACTGCAGCTACCCAGCGGCACCGATTGGCTCCCTAAAGGCACCTTTGAAAAAGGGTTCGAGCACGCCCTGTTCAAGATTCCTGTGGGAGAAGTTGGGGGACCTGTTAAAAGCCAATTCGGCTGGCATCTCCTCAAGGTGGAAGATCGCAGACAGCCCGAGACGCCTTCGTATGTTCAGGTCCGCGGAATGATTAAGAGCAAGCTCCAGGACCAGAACTACGCCGAGCTTCACAAGCGCTTAACCGAAGAAGCAAAGAACAGCATCCCCGTCACGGTGAAATAGATCTCCTATGTCCCTTGGGCGCTCTAAGAGGACAATTTCATGATTCGAAATCTTCTGCCAGTGCTGGGTGTGGTCGCGACTTTCCTGTGCTCCGGAGTCGGGAGCCATTGGTGCCACGCTGAACAAGAAGCACCTGCCCGGTCCAATTCGCCCGCGGAATCCACGAAGCCGTCGAGAATCTTCGAAGGCATTTCCGGGTACCTGGATGGCATGCGGGGCGGAACCAAGGCTTCGGAACAAAAATCGGTCGGCTCGTCAGAGAAGCACGGGCAGCGCAGAGACGCCAATCTGATAAGGAACCCCGATACGGAACAGACCGGCCTTGTCGCGAAGGAAAAGGAATTGGCGCGCCTGCGCATGCAGCGGCACGAATGGGACCTCGCGGTAAGCGCTCTCGAGAGAGCCCTGCAAGCGGCGAACAAAGGGGCACAGGCTGAAGAAGCCAATGAAATCAGAGAAATGCTTCAGGAGGTCAAGTTCAGGGTAAGCACGATCAGCCGGCATGCGCCTTCGTCGCGTGGTGAGATCGTCAACGCGATCGGTATGAAGCTCGTGGTGCTTCCTGAGGGCGAATTCGTTATGGGGAGCGCCGAGGCGGAGCGCCGTCGTGTGCAGACAGTGTGGGGGATCACGAACGCTCTCATCGACCCCGAAGGGCCGGCACATATTGTTAAGCTGAGCAAGCCTTTTGCCATGGGCAAGTACGAGGTGACCGCAGGTCAATTCAAGCGATTTGTTGAGGAGACGGGCTACCAAACCGTGGCTGAAAGGCAGGGTTGGGGCTGGGTGTACGACAAGAGCCAGAAGCACTGGGTCAAGAGACAAGGAGCTTCCTGGATGAACCCGGGATTCGAGGTATGGTCGGACCACCCGGTGACCATGATCTGTCACCAGGACGCGGAAGCCTTTTGCCAGTGGCTAAGCAAGAAAGAGGGTCGGAGATATTATCTTCCTACAGAGGCCCAATGGGAATACGCGGCACGAGGCGGTAAGCACGGGGAACGATTCCCCTTCGGGAACGATTACCCCGATGGCGGAAAGCTCAACATGGCTGATTATCGGTCCCCCATGCCTTGGGCGGACCGAACCGTGGACGACGGAAACGCAGGGCCAGCCCCGGTCGGCAGCTACGTTCCCAACGGATTCTGGCTCTATGATATGGCTGGAAACGTCTGGGAGCTTTGTTCGGATTATTATGACGGGAAAGCCTATGAAAAGAGCGCATCACAGGTTTCTTCCGATCCGACCGGGCCGCGATCAGGCAAGACGGTGGTCGTCAGGGGCGGCAACTGGGCCTTTGGTGCAGCAATCGCCAGGTCTTCATTCCGCACAGGAATCCCGCCGGACCAGTGTACGGATATGGCAGGGTTTCGCGTCGCGGCAGATGCCATGCCCGGTGAGGTTTTCGCGAAAAAGGCCGACGAAGAGCCGCTCTCCCCGCGGGGCTTGGACGACCAAAAGGTCTCGCGGATACTCGCTCGTGTGAAGGAGCTCGTTGCCTCAGGCAAACGTCTCGAGGCGCGGCGTGCGATAGAGCAAATCGGAAAATCCGAGTCTTCACAGCCCGACAAGTTGGAACAACCTTCACAATTTGTCAGAGAAGTCCTGGAAACCGTCATTGACCTCACGAAGGACAAGAGCATCCACCGCTTCACCAATTCTCTCGGCATGGACATGGTGCAGATCCCGGCTGGGGCTTTCGGCATGGGAAGCTCTGAGGCGGACATAGCATGGGCGATGTCTACCTTGGCTCAGGGGCAGACTCCTTCGCTGGAGAACGAGTTCCCTTTTCACAAGGTTCGCATCACCCGTCCGTTCTTCATTTCTGCCACGGAAGTTACAGTGGGACAATTCCAGGCATTTGTGGATGATACCGGATACGTGACCGATGCAGAGGACTCAGGGGGAGGTCAGGTATTCAATGTACGGGAGGGAAGATTCGAAACAAAGAGCGGGAGCTCTTGGAAGAATCCGGGCTGGACAATTGCCAAGGATCAACCGGTGACCATGGTGTCTTACAACGATGCACAAGCTTTCGTGGAATGGCTTTCCGCCAAAGAGAAGCTCCCGTACAAGCTTCCGACTGAAGCTCAATGGGAGTACGCATGCAGAGGAGGCATGCCGGTAGCTCAATTTCCGTGGGGTGACGAGCCTCCTGATGGGCGCCGCGCCAACTATGCGGATCGGAATACGGATTTCGAGTGGCGAGACCGGAATTCCGATGATGGGTACAAGTATGTTGCGCCGGTAGGAAGCTATGAAGCAAACGGATTCGGCTTGTATGACATGGCAGGCAACGTCCTTGAGTGGGTTCGGGATTATTATGGTGAAGATTATTACCGCTACGCTCCCGAGATCGATCCCGAAGGTCCGGGCCATGGAGAATACCGGGTCACGAAGGGGGGCGAATGGACGTTCGGCGCTCTGAATCTTCGCTGCGCGTTCCGGGGCTGGTCCGCAAGCCATTTGGCCTTTTACAATACAGGATTTCGGGTGGCGATCGAAACTGCGAGCCCCCTGAAGATAGTGCATTTCGCGGAAGATTTTCTTACCAAGAAATGGGTGCCCGAATCGGATCACCGACACGTGGCGGAGGCCGTAGCAAAGGAACAGGACAGGAAGACCGCAGCGAGTAGATCCGGCTCCCAGCAGCAAGCCAAAGCGTCTATCCCCGAGGGTCCTCTGGTTCGTGGAGTGAAAATCCTCGACTTCTCCCCAAAGTCCGATGCCAAGAAAGCTGGGCTCGAAAAGGGTGATATCATCATCGAATACAATGGCATCAAGGACCTGACTGCAGACAAATTACTGGCACTTAATGCCCAGACTAGGAAAGAGCGCATTCAACCCGAGGTGCTGTTTGTGCGGGACGGCTACCAGTACACAACTCGGGTTCCTCGAGGATTCCTCGGAATCTCCATGATAGACACCAGCCTCCGCGGACCGTTCAAACGGCCGGTGCGTAGGGATCACGATGATTCAGGCGGCGACGGACGGAAATCGGGCAAACCTCTCGATTGGACCTGATGTTTGACCATTCGTCCCGTGCGCGGCTCAACCGAGAATGGGACGTGGTCACTGCGCTGCGATTGTGCCCCCACACATTTCTTTACCGGCGTCATCCGCGGATACTCGAGAAATACGGACACAGAAGAGAATCAATCGGCAGATTCACGCAGAGGTAGAAGGCCGGAAAATTCCATCTGTGTGCATCTGTGTTTTGCGGTTGGAATGATTGCTCTCGAGAAAAAGAAGTCGCGACCTCAGTGCGGGGTTCCACCCTGCCCTTCCCGCAGTTCCCCTCAGGTCGCAATTCTCAACGCGTACCACATTGCATCTTCCAGATTGAGACAGGTCAGAGGCCCAGTGTCACGATTCGTGTCCGAGGGTCAACTTAACGATTTTCAAGAATTATCCGGCGAGCATGGGACACTACCAATTGGCCCCCCTTAAACTATTTTCATACTCGCTTCAGACCACTGCGCGCACCGCATGTATCAATTATAGCGTTGCGCACCGTGGACTCACCCCGGCATCAAAAGAGCTTCTCGTACCAACGGTTGTTCTCTCTCCGGAAAAAAACGTGACCCACTGGACCTCTCTTTCACCGCACTCTGACAAGAGCGGTCTATTGTCCTGTCTCTGACTCCCCTCAGGCAGGCCGTCTAGCCCTAACGCCTCGATCCTTGTTTTCAGGGTTCGTTTAAGCACGTTCCGTACCATCTTGATAGGCAATGGCAATTCAGTTGTTATGTCGCCTAGTTATTTGAGCCAGCACCTGAAAGACCCTGATTTCCGCCAGCGCGCGATCTGAAGCGTTCAGGTACGGCCTCGGCGGGATGAAAGAGACAGATGGTGGAGTATCGGTATGTTATGGAGAGGTCTTGTGTCATATAGTAGGTCACTGCTGCCTGGCGCGTGTAGCAAAAACAGACACACTTGGCAATGGGGCCAATTTTCTCACGAAAAATCGCGGGAACCTTTTGACATAGGTCCTGTCTTGTAGTTTACTGTTGATAGTCAGCGAGAGTAAAGGGGTACATATGGAATCTGACCCTGCCACGTCGAGAACAAAGAGGCACTCCGGAGAAAATCGGCTGCGGGGGCGGATCATGACATAGTCTTGATCGCTCGAAAGACAAGCGCGAAGGTCGACAGCCTCCGGGGACTGGCATATCCGGAGGCTGTTCTTGGTTCTCAGGAAGGAGGAAGCACAATGATCACAATCCTGGGAATAGCGCTTGTAGTTGGGTACATTGTTGGCATTGTCGTCCTTGCCAGGCATTTCCGTGTGGGGGCCAAGAGCCCAACAGAAGTCAGGCCTCCGGCTCCCCGGAGCGACTTTGTGGTCTGGTATTATTCGTCCGCGTCAGAAGCCCAAACGCGCAGACGCAGAATCATCTCCAAATTCGAGCTCGATCCCGACAAGGTCGTAGTAAGGCGCAAGTGGATCAAGTCCCGAAACGGCAAGATCATGGATGCATACGCTGTGGTGATCACCGATCCAGCGTACTGCTTGAGTTGAATTCCCTCCCGAGACTCGTGGAGTCACCGCCCATGGCGTACGGTATGGAGGCGGAGCCCTTTGGCTTCGCCTCTCTTCGTTTGCGCTCAGAAACGAGGAGCCAATCATGAAGGTGCTTATCACAGGACGGCTGCCTGAAGACCTTCTCGTCCGAGTGAGGCTGGAACACGAGGTGATCGTCAACGAACGAGACGAGCCGATGTCGAGAAACGAGATTCTCAGGCATTGTGCGGAGATACACGGACTTCTCTGCATGGTGACAGACGTCATTGACGCGCATTTGATCAAGACATCTCCAAACCTCAAAATGATCGCCAATTATGGGGTGGGATACGATAACATTGATATTCCCGCTGCCACGAGCGCGGGTATCAAGGTTTCCAACACGCCAGGAGTCCTCACCGATGCCACAGCGGACCTCACGCTCGCGCTTATTCTGGCCGTGGCTCGCAGGCTTGTCGAAGGGGATAAGCTCGTGCGGGCAGGAAGATTTCATAAGTGGTCGCCTATGACTTTTCTCGGTCGGGATGTGTCCGGCAAGACACTAGGTATAATAGGATTGGGGCGCATCGGCAAAGCGGTCGCACGGAGGGCCCGCGCCTTCGACATGCGTATCTTGTACCATAACCGTCATCGGCTTTCCGCGGAGGAGGAACACGCTCTCTCCGTTACCTATGCAGACCTGAAAAGCCTTATTTCAGAGTCGGACTTCGTCTCGCTCCACGTGAATCTCACCCATGAGACCAGGCATCTGATAGGGTCGGAAGAGCTCGCCCTCATGAAGCCCTCCGCGTACCTGATCAACGCGTCGCGGGGACCGGTTGTGGATGAGAAGGCCCTTGTACGAGCACTCTCTGAGGGACTGCTTGCGGGCGCAGGACTCGACGTGTTCGAGAATGAGCCAGAGCTTGCCCCAGGGCTTGCAGATTTTGACAACGTGGTGATCGTGCCCCATATCGGGAGCGCGACCGTAGAAACTCGGTACAAGATGGCAGCGGTCGCTGTGGAAAACTTGATGGCAGGCCTCCGAGGCGACACACCGCCCAATTGCTTGAACTGCTGAAGGTAATGGCAATAGTAATGAGTGTTTCAGGAAAACCAACGGGCGGGACGCCCGTTCTACTGTACAGCACATGCCCCTTAGTGCAGGCTTTCTAGCCTGCATTCCGGAAAGACGGCAGCCTAAAAGGCTACCCCACATGCTGGAATGTCTTCTCCCCATGTAGTGCAGGCTTTCTAG
>JBFMDN010000090.1:11959-17421 GCA_040753915.1 Thermodesulfobacteriota bacterium
CCTGCATTCCGGAAAAATGGCAGCCTAAAAGGCTACCCCACATGTTGGAATGTCTTCTGCCCCATGTAGTGCAGGCTTTCTAGCCTGCATTCCGGAAAAATGGCAGCCTAAAAGGCTACCCCACATGTTGGAATGTCTTCTGCCCCATGTAGTGCAGGCTTTCTAGCCTGCATTCCGGAAAAATGGCAGCCTAAAAGGCTACCCCACATGGAAAAATCGTGAGCGGAAGTCTCGATTCGCAATTCCTACAAAACACGGCTGGCCTTGATTTCCAAGTACCGGTCCAGGACGGCAGCGGATAGATTCTCTGGCGGCACGTCCAAGACCATGGCTCCTAAGGAGGAGAGCTTGGCCACCAGCAACTCCCTGCGACGGAGCATTTCTGCCGCGACGCCCTGCCTGTACAGATCCTGTTCGGATTCCGGCGGGCGCTCGGCCATGGCGATGAGCTCAGAATCTGACAGAGCGACCACGAGTGGCAGATGTCGAGGGAGCAGGCCTAGGCTGTACCGAAGCAGGCCTGTGGAAGACCGTTCGTCTACAAGATCGGTAAAGAGGACGACGAGTGACCTTCGCTTCAGTTTTCCCGAGATGCCGGAGAGCGCCCGATAGTAGCGGGGCTCCTCCAATTTGGGCAGAAGAGCGTACGTGCTCTCCATTATTCTGGCGAATTGCCCGGGCGAGCTCGACGGCGGCAGGAATGCCTCGATCTCCTGGCCTATTGCCATGACTCCCACCTTGTCCCCCACTTGCAGCGCAGAGTATGCCAGGAGAAGTGCCGCGTTCAGGCTGTGGTCGAGCTTGGTCTTCCCCTGCGCTCGGCCGGTCATCATCCTCCCCGTGTCCAGGACCAGAAAAATGTTTTGGCTGCGCTCCATCCGATCGATTCTGACTACAAGCTTCCCTCTGCGAGCAGAGGTCCGCCAGTGAATTTGGCGTGCATCGTCACCCGCGACATACTCGCGGAGGCTGTCGAGCTCCGCGCCAGTTCCACGCTTTCTCAAAGGCCGGATCTGTTCTTCCCGTGAAATGTGGCGAATTCTAAGAGCATGTTTTTCGATGAGGGCCAGCCCTGGGTATAGCTTCACTACTCGTGCGGTGTGGCATTCTCTGCGTTTCCAGACCAGCCCCAATCGGCCCCGCGTCCAGAGAGTCACATTTCCGAATTCGCCATTTCCCCGTTCAAGAGGAACAAGCCTATAAGTAAGCCGGTTCCCGCTTCCCGGTTTGGCCTTTGCGCGAAGCGGGAGTGCTTTCGCGACGCAGGTGGCAGGCACATCGTCTTGAACAATCAAAGAAACGTCACGGCCTGTCCTGTTCACCACTTCGAGAGTAATCTCGTTGGATTTGTCCACTACCAAAGGATAGGGGATAGGGCGGCTCACGTCTATGGCTCTACCATGAGGTGGCAGCAAGAAATCAACCACGGCTAGCGAGAGAATCAGAGTATCGATAATGAGCAGGATGCCTATTCCGCCGGAAAGGTACGGATATGCCAGCACAAGGACCAGCGATGCGCCGGCAAATAAAAGGAAGAAATTCTCGGAGAAGAAGAACGGCAGCGCCCGAATGGTGGCGACTCTTCTCCCGGTGCTTGCCTGCGTATTCATCATCGTGGGACCGGGACCCGTTGAAGAATGTTTTCGAGGAAATAATCGGGGGTCAACCCGTCTATAAGGGCTTCGGGCCGGAGTATGATCCGGTGTCTGAGCACAGGAACGACCACGTCCTTGATCTCATCCGGCGACAGAAAATTGGCACCTCGCAGAGCAGCAAGAGCTTTCGCGGCTTTCAAGGCAGCAACTAAAGCCCGTGGAGATGCGCCTAACTGAACGTACAACGTGTCGCGGCTCTCTGCACCGATTCTCCTGATATACGCCAGCAGATCTTCCTTCACGGTAACGCGAGCTACATCGCGCCGGAATTGCAGTAATTCTTCCTTTGTCATCACTGCGGACGGCACGATCGAATCCAGGTGGTGGAGATCCTTCCCCTCGGAATAAGCGCGGATTATGCTGAGCTCAGCTTCCGGCGAAGGATAGGAGACCACGATCTTCATCATAAACCTATCCAACTGGGTTTCCGGAAGTGGATACGTGCCCTCGTATTCGATAGGATTCTGGGTTGCCATAACGAAGAAAAGATCAGGCAGGCGAGTAGTAATGCCCTCGATCGTGACCTGCCGCTCTTCCATGGCCTCCAGGAGGGCAGCCTGTGATTTAGGCGGCGTCCTGTTTATCTCATCTGCCAGGAGTACCTCCGCAAAAATGGGCCCCTTGCGAAACACAAACTTCGACGTCTGAAAATTGAAAATGTGGGTTCCCACTATATCGCTCGGCAACAGGTCCGGCGTGAACTGAATCCGACGGTACCGTGCATCCACCAGGTGAGCGAGCGTTCTGGCGAGCAGCGTCTTTCCTAAACCGGGAACCCCTTCCAGGAGCACGTGTCCCCCGGCCAGCAGACACGCGAGTAGCTGTTCTATGACGGTGTCCTGCCCGATGATCACGCGGTACATCTGCTCGCGCACCGCTGCCATGCGTTCATGAATTCGGACGATATCCTCCATTATTCCTCCATCAGACCACAGCGCATATGGCAGTCATTGTGCAATGTCCCTGTCACTGTCGGGAAGTCTCCATGTCACGAAGCGCCGCGCCTAACTGCGGCCGCAGTGAATTGTGCGGTTGCACGGGCGCTACCCTTGTCGACCGTGGTTCCGGATTGGTACCGCGGCCTACCCCTCCGTGAGGACTTGACGGATACATGAGACTTGCCTGCAGCGCCATCAACGACCGCGCCAGAGGAAGAGCCGTTCGGGCGTTCACATTCGATTTGACAGCCTCGCGGCATTCGTGCACCACCTTCCACTCCTCTGTTCCTCGTGTATGCAGCCTGCCGGCATCCGCATCGTACTCCAGCCGTTTCAGGGGAATGCCGGACCTCCGGGACAAGTGAGCAAAGAAACGATGAAGCACGGCCTCCAGGGCGACCCATCCTGCTTTCGATGACTCGAGGATGTGAGCCATGGATTCCACGTATTCCAGGGGAGATCTGCCCACGGGATTGTCTAGAGATCGAAAACGGCCGGACAGCGCGGCTCGTTTCCCGCAGAAAAACAGAGCGGTTCCGAGACAAGCCTGCAGGAGTATCCAGGCAAATACCGATGAGCCTGCATAGGTCCAGAAGCTGTCTGCCATCCCGTGGCCGAGATGGTATTCGTCGAAAAGGATTTCCCTGGGACGGCCCTTTTCGAGCACCGTAGCTATTAAGAGACGGGCATTTTCGTTCTTGGAGATGTCACGATTCGAGAATATCGATACGTCTGAGATCGCGACTATTTCACCGTCTCCAGCCTTCTTGCTTAGAATTATTGGGCCCAGGTCGTCGTGGACTCGGGTAATCCATTCCTTCGCGGGCAGCTTCCATCGCGACACTCCTGAGACGCTGATTGAATCGACTCCGTACCAGTCCGCAGACGAGGTCCTTATGTCGGCCCTGGATTCTGTGCCGTGTCGGGATATCGCCAGGCCCAGCTTGTGGGCAAGGGAATCTCGTCTTGCCAGATCGTCTACCTGCCTTGCCTCACGCGGTACCCACGGTGGCGGAGGAGGGACGTATCGGGGCCCGCCGTGGAGAAGGATGAGCCGATTTCCCTTCTCGAGCCACTGAATGAGTTTCCTGATTTCTCGACTGCTGATGGGGATCTGGACGGTGTCCGCGACCACAAGGACTCCTCTGTCGGAATAGAGCCTCGAGTACGATTTCCTGAAGCGGGAAACCGGCAGACGCATCTCCTGGAGGATGTCGTAGGCCGCCTTGTAGCCTCCTGGCCGCGTGGAATAGGTTGAGGGAGAATGAGCTTGACTGTCGTCTGAGTAGACGCGGGAGAGAAAAACTGAGGCACAAGCTACCGCAAGAAAACAGGCAAGCAGGACGACAGCGTGTTTCGCCTTCATGGCTTGACAATGCCCTGCGTTGCCTCACGAGACAGAAGGAGAAACCTTTCGTATTCCTCCTGTCCGCACACAGCTTCGCCATATCTAACCCGATTGAACGTTGGGACTAGTTGGGAAAAGGGGACATGGATTGCCGGATCCGCTTTGACAGCGGACAGAATCTCGCTCGCAGTCTTTTCCGGCCCAATCTTCACTCGGCCGGCCTCGTCCAGGGAGAAGACAACGAACCTGAACGTATGGATCACCGCTTCGCCGTACCTACCCTTCTCCGCCATCGCTGCTGCCACCTGTCGGGCACGCGCGCTCGTCAGAGTCTCTCCTGGTTGGTTTTCCTCAACAGATAGATTACCGGAGCGCGTTGACCTCCACCGAAGTACAAACGTGGCCCCCGCCCAGATAAGGCCTATTGCGGCCAGGATCAACCCACCTATCAGGAGAGCATCTGCGATAAGAGGAATGGAACCCTGTTCAAGGCGAACCCCTTTGGTATTCCAGGATCTTTCAGAAAGCCACGCCAGCCCCCTGCGGACGAGCTCCTTTACGTACCACCGCAACCATTCCATGAGGGAGTCGTACTCTCTATCACGGAATTCCTCTCGCGTCAGAATATCCGTCACCACGCTCTCGGGACCATGCGGCAAATCGAACGCTCGACGGAAGTCTTCATCAGAAACTCCTGCTCCGGACCGACTGGGCTGGACGGCAAGACATGCCAGGAGCGCGACAACAAATGCTGCTCGAGCAAACCTAGTAGATGATTTCATAATTGCGGTCACGTATTCTGCCACGACGTAGGGGCACCCCTTGTGGGTGCCCAGGGCGGGCACAAGGCCCGCCCCTACAGTGCCAACGATGCGCTCACCACGTACCCCGCGGTGCAGACACAGTACCGTATTTGTGCCGTCGACCACTAAGCAAATGGAGAAAGGCCCCTGAATACGGGACCGTATTTGTGCCATAGAACACTTAGCCATCTGAATCCGGTTCTAAGGAAATTCAATCCTCTCACGATTTACCCGCGAGACGCCAGCGCTACGTCGACAGGAGTAGGGCGGCCTGACGCCGCCATCGACAGGTCCCGAGGGCCGCGGACTCTTATTGCGGTTGCCAATAATAATTTCCGTTTCTCGTCCTCAACACTGTCAGGCGAGACGAAAGCGTCTCAAAACTCGGGACACACCAAACATCGTAGCACGCTTGAGCGTCGATGCGTGGAAAGGCGCCCTCACCCCAACTCTCTCCCTCTGGGAGCATAGGCGTTAAGTCAGAAGTGGAACGGCCAAATATTCGTCGTTCCGGCGAAAGCCGGAATCCAGTCCTTCCAATATGTTATGGACCCCGGCTTTCGCCGGGGTGACGGGGTCCTTGTTGAGTCAACTGACTGAAATCACGTGATGCCATCCACGAAGTTAACGCCTATGCCCTCTGGGAGAGGGAGCCTGAGGAATCCCCTCTCCCCCTCTTCGGGGGCATAGGCGTTAAGTTAGAAGTGGAACGGCCAAA
>JBFMDN010000091.1:0-17260 GCA_040753915.1 Thermodesulfobacteriota bacterium
AGGAGCCCTTGTGTCATAATCACGTCACCTCGTTGGTGATAGAATCGTTTTGACAAAAGCATTCTATCTTCTTGATCTCTCAAGAACAACGAGGTTTTTCACTTTTTTTGACCCGCGATCTAGGGCCCGCGGCGCAGCGTGTCGGTCATTTCTGGGGAGAGTCCGGCGGCACACCATCACTGGCCACGAAGTCGAATAGGGCCAGCCAATGACCAGAGGGAGCAGGCTATCCAGTCGCCATTGGTGCGGCCCCGGCTGACCATTAGCCCGCCTCCGGATTTTTCTGCATACTATGTGCGTTTGCTGGTATGCTCTGGATGCGATACCCCCTTAGCTGGCCGGAAAGTTGAGCTCCGGTTATGTTAGGAGGTCCGTCCCCAGCAGGGGCAAAACAGTGAAGCATATTCAACGAGGGAGACTCGTCATGGTAGACTGGAAGCACAAGTTTGCATCAAGATTTCTAACCCCTGAACAGGCCGCGGAGAAGATAAAGAACGGAGACCGTGTTTTTCTTGGAAGCCTCTGTGCAGAACCAGGCGTCATCATAGATGCCATAGGGAAATCCTATGTGGAAGACGTGGAGCTCATTCAGTTTGTGACAGGGCCTCGCGCCCGGGCTCTGCTGAACATGGGCCACCACCGCTTTTCTATGAAGACTTTTTTTGTCGGCCATGTGTCGAGACAAGAGGGTGGTTCGTTGGAGGCCAACTATGTTCCTCTCTTTCATTCTCGAATACCTGAAGTCATCAACACTCGCCGTATTCCGATCGATGTCGCCGTTGTTCAGGTTTCGGAACCAGACCGATTCGGACGGTTCAGCCTCGGTGTTTCAGTGGACGTGGGATTGTCAGCCGTGCGCGCGGCGAGAATCGTCATTGCTCAGGTCAACGCGGCCATGCCCCGGACTTTTGGAGACACTCTCATTACGGCAGATGACGTAGATTTTCTGGTGGAGCACACCGAGGATCTCTGCGAGCTGCAACCAGAGATCCTGGGGGAAATCGAGAAACGAATAAGCCACTTTTGCGGAGAGCTCATTGAAGACGGATCGATACTTCATTTCGGGTTTGCCGGAATATCCCAGGGGCTCATGGACCACTTGAAAGACATCAAGAACCTTGGTGTCCATACGGAAGTTTATACGGACGCGCTCATGGATTTGACGGAATCCGGCGCTATCAACAACAGCACCAAGAAAATGTACCGGGGAAAGTCGTTGGCATCACGTTGCATGGGTACCAGAAGACTATACGATTACGTCCATGAGAATGCCTTGGTGGAATTCCATCCGTCCGACGTCATCCTCAATCCAGCGGTGATTGGCTCCCATGACCGCATGATCGCCATTAACGTGGCTGTCCAGGTGGATCTCAGGGGTCAGATTCGGCAGGGAAGTCCCACATGGACTGCATTCGAGGGTTCCGGGGGCGATCACGACTTCATGCGCGGAGCGAGCCTTTCGCGAGGTGGGCGCAGCATTGTTTGTCTGAGGTCGACGTCACTGCGGAGCTCCCGTTCCACCATAGTCCCCTCCTTCGGTCCCAAAGCGGCAGTTATCATGAACCGAGGAGAAGTGAACTACATAATCACGGAATACGGCGTCGCATACATTGGAGGTCGAACCCTGCGAGAACGGGCCATGAGCCTGATCGAGATTGCCCATCCGGATCATCGAGAGGACCTCATGGCCAAGGCGCGAGAGATGGGATACGTCTATTCGAACCAGTATTATGTCCGGACCGCGTCCCCCGAGCTGCGCCGCCGCGTGAGGACGGATCGAGTGTTCAAAGGGGACTTGAAAGCACATATCAGGGTCATCAAACCAACCGATGAAGCAATGATTCGAGACCTCTTCTACGACCTGTCCCAGGAATCGGTCTATTTCAGATACTTTAGCCCGCGCAGAAGCATGCCCCACGACAACTTACAGCGTTACGTAAATCTCAAGGAAGAGGACGGGCTTTCTCTCGTGGTCACCATCGGTCCCAGGGAGAACAGGAGAATCATTGCCGAAGGGAGGTACCTTGTCGATCCCACCAGTGAATACCCGGAAGTGGCTTTTATGGTTGCGGAGGAATTCCAGGGGCGAGGTATCGCATCCTTCTTGCTGGAATACATGACGGAGATCGCCAAGGAACAGGGATACGAAGGATTCAGGGCAGACGTCCTGATGTCGAACTCACCCATGATCCGGGTTATCGAAGGGGGACCCTATGTTGTCCACAAGCGGGTATCGGACGGGGTTCTCACCCTGACCTGGCGGTTCGATGAGCTCAAGACCGAAACTCAATGGGGCAGGTGAGTGCTCGCACCCTGACCGGAAAATGCTCAGTACACTGTTTCATAAATATGGTCGCGCCTTGCTACAGCCCTGTTCAGGGAAGGGCGGGTTTGAAGAAACTGTCTCAAAAACCGGCAGTCCGTGATAATCGTGGCACACCCCCTCACCCTGACTTTCTCCCCCGAAGCGGGGGAGAGGGGGTTCCTCCGGCTCCCTCTCCCTCTGGGAGAGGGTTGGGTGAGGGTGCCTTTCCACGCATCGACGCACAATCGTGCTACGATGTTTTGTGTGTCCCGAGTTTTGAGACACTTTCTGAAACCCGCCCCTACATCTGCAGTTCGGTACTTCTACCGAAACAATCAACGCTCCACCCCACGTTAGGGGCAGGTTTGAAGCTCTGCGAACAGGACAACGCCCCAGCCGATCTATTCCTCACCGTCTTTCTTGCTTCCTGTGACGAATCCGCCGGCGAATCTCATCGAGAGAAGACGCCTCTTTGTCGATCGCCGGCTCTGGCTCAGCCGCTTCGCGCTCTCCTGGTTCCGGAGAAACGGATGTGACGCGTTTGCCGTATAGCATTCCCTTCCGTGACAAGAGCAGAAAAATGACGGTCCCTCCGATTCCGTAGAGCCACCATGTCCAGTCGATGAGGTCCAGGCCTGGCGCTGCCCCCTGCACCACCGCAAGGGCTCCGGCAACCATGCCCATGATGGAGATTAGGAGCAGAAGAGGTTTAGCCCAATCGAGATGCCTTCGCCGAGGCGCATTCTTCATGCTGCTTACCCTTGTCCTTCTGGGACGGGCTGATGAGATGTCGAACAGCTCGAATCCTACAGACTACCATTCCTCCCGGGAAGTGCCGGTCTCGGGTGAGATGTCAGGCAAGCCCGCTGCTCGGCGCTCGCGCTCCGATCGTCAGCAAGGCTCTCACTCCCCTTCATGCTTCGAGGGCGGTTTCAATGTGACCAAAGTCGCACCCCAGCCTCCAGCCTCAGGGGGAGCCTGCAAGAAGTGAGCAACTGCTGGATGCTTGCTCAGAATGGATTTCACCCTGTCGCGAAGGATGCCTTTTCCTTTGCCGTGGATGATTCGTAACTCCAGGACACCATTTTCCAGGCACGCGGCGATGTAGTCGTCGAGGAGGGCAGGCAGGTCCCGAGGCGAGAATGTATGCAGGTCGAGGACGCCGTCTATCGGGATAGAGACTGGCTCAGGTTCCCAAACTTCGGCCTCGTCGTCATCTTCGAGAAGGTGATGGAAGTCCTTATCCATGGTCGATCAATCCGGTAGAGACTGTTGTTGCCCCTTTATCGCGAAAATTCGCAAGATTTCAAAGAGGCGCGTGCCGTACCTCAACAAGAGGTGCGAACGAGGTCCTTGAGTTTTCGGATGTCCCGTGGTAGAGGCATGCCATGAGGGCTGTTCCAGAAAAAGATGAGCTTGTGCTGCAATGTGGTCTGTCAGCTCGGGACTTCGTGGAGGATCTCCCGATGTGCGCTGGGTCCAACACAGTCGAGAAACACGGAATCGAGAACCGCGGATTCCTGGACCTCGCCCGCGTCATAGAGATCATAAAGCCCGCTCGTGTGAAAGGCCCTGGACACGGAGCGCTGTCGGGAGTGGCGATCGATACCCGCAAGCCCATGGGCGAAAAGCATGTGTTCTGGGCGATCAAAGGGAGGCATTTCAACGGAAACGATTTCGTAGAGGAGGCCATCAGAAAGGGCGCCAAAGCTGCGGTTGTCAGCAGAGGAGAGCTCCTCTCCGTACCCCTTCCCCAGGACACCACCATTATTGAAGTGCCAGATACGTTAGCAGCCCTGCAGGATTTGGCAGCAACCTATCGTCACGGGTTCACGTGCCCAATCGTTGGAATCACAGGGAGCAACGGGAAGACCCTTGTAAAAGAAATGCTGGCCTCGATTCTTTGTATCGAGAAAACAGTGTACCGATCACCCTTGTCGTACAATACTCAGGTGGGGGCGGCCCTCGGGCTCCTTGGCATGAGGCCAGAGCACGAGCTCGCCATTATTGAGGCCGGAATAAGCTTGCCCGGGGAGATGGACCGCCTGGAGAACATGATTCGGCCCACCCATGGCATCCTCACTGTTATCAGCAAGGCGCATATCGGTGGACTGGGAGATCTCCGCACCACGTTGGAAGAGAAGCAGAAGCTCTTCAAAGGTCTGGGTTCCGCTGACTCGTTTCTCGTGCTCAACGCGGACGACGAGCTGAGCATGAGCCTGTTGAAGACATCCAAGGCTCGGGTAGTTACCTTCGGGTTTTCATCCGCCGCGGACGTCCGAGCGGTTGACGTGGTTTCCTTGCCCGAAGGCGGTTATTCCTTTCGCATGAATCTGTTGGGTCGGGATCTCGACGTCATCCTTCCGATCCAGGGTGGATTCAACATCCTGAACGCTCTTGCCGCCTCGGCTGCGGCCACGCTCCTGGGGGCATCCCCCGATTCTGTTCGTAAAGGGCTCGAGCAGTTTCGACCCTCTCCAATGCGATTGGAGATCCATACGACAGTCACGGGAGTGACTCTGATCAACGACACGTACAATTCTGATCCCGCCTCCATGAGAGGAGCTCTCGACGTTCTTGCAAAGGTAGGTAAAGGCCGGCGCAAGATAGCCATCGTCAGCGAAATGCTCGATCTCGGTCCGTACAGCAGGGAAGAGCACCTCGCAGTGGGGAAGCATGTCGCTGCAGCGGAGGTCGATCACCTCATCACTGTAGGCGACAACGCGGATCTCATAGGTCAGGCAGCCGCCCGGGAAGGCGTCCCCTCGGAGAGGATCACCAATACTCGTAGCCGTACGGAAGCAGCCGCAGAGCTGGAAAAGATCATGAATCGGGGAGACGTGGTTCTGTTCAAAGGCTCCCGATGGTTCCGGCTCGAAAGAATTGCCCGGGAGCTCGTTGGATCCATAGGGCCAACGAGGCTTCTGGTCAATCTGGATGCCATAGCAGCCAACGTCAAGGCAATTCGAGGATTAGTTGGACCGAGCGTCGAAATCATGCCGGTGGTCAAGAGCTTCGGGTACGGCAATGATTCTATACGAACCTCAAAGGTCGCTCTGGAGAATGGTGTGCGTTGTCTGGCAGTCGCTTTTCCTGACGAGGGTGCAACCTTGCGGGAGAATAGGATCGACTCCCCCATTGTCGTATTCAATGTGTTGTTCGAGGAGGTGGACAAGATCGTCCGCTATGGATTGACCCCGGTCATTACCTCTCTGGAGCTGGCCGAAACTGTCGATCGAGCAGCAACCGGCAGGACGAGGATCCCTGTGCACATCAAGATCGACACGGGTATGGGTAGATCCGGCGTGTGGGTCGAGGATGCACTTCCATTCATCGAGCGTGTTCTGGATAAGAAACATCTCTGTGTAGAAGGCATCATGACCCATTTTTCGTCTGCAGACGATCCTGCCTCGGATGACTACACTCTCAAGCAGATAGAGTTGTTCGAGTCGTTGTTGGCGGAATCGAGACGCCGTGGCTATGCGTTTCGGTACGTCCACGCCGCGAACACTGCGGCAATCGCACGATTCCCCCAGACGCACTACAACATGGTCCGGCCTGGCCTCGCAATTTACGGCATGTATCCGTCGGATGCCGTGCGATCTTCCGTGAGGCTCGAGCAAGTCATCACCTTTATGACCAAGATCGCACAGGTTAAGGAGCACCCACCTGGTCGTTGCATCTCATACAACAGGCGGTTCGTGACCAGCCGGCCGTGTCGTATCGCAACACTGCACGTCGGATACAATGATGGGTATCCGAGATTTCAAAGCAATAAGGGTGAAGTCCTCGTGCACGGACGCAGGTGCCCGGTGGTTGGCACTGTTTGTATGGACACGATCATGATCGACGTGACCGACGTACCGGATGCACGGGTTGGGGATGAGGTAGTCCTTATAGGCCGCCAGGGCGATGAGGAGATACTCGCGGACGAGATTGCTGCAAACGGGGGGACGATCAACTACGAAATCGTGTGCAAGATTTCCCCTCGAGTCACTCGAGTATTCATTCAGACATGATGGGTCGGTACGTGATATCGTGCGAGGGGCGGCACAGAAGCGGATTCAAGCTTGCGCGACCGCGAGACTGTGCCACCATGACCTCAATGACTCCCTTCCGATACCTCGGACAGAGTCTCACGCTCTAAGAGCACGCTCATAAGTTTCGACGCATCGGGCACGAACAGTCCAGTTTTGTGGGCGATCGCCTCGGTAAAGGGTCGCACCGTCTCCTTCGCGGGATCCCATTGCGCTGAATCGAGAATGATGAACGGGACCGGCTCAGAGGAATGCACCCGCGTGCTCACCGGGGTTTGGTGGTCCGGCATAAGAAGTATCCGCCACGTGCCGAAGGATTTGAGGCCTTCCAATACCGGCGCCGCGATCTTCTCGTCGAAGTCTTCAATGGCCTTGATCTTAAGATCCCTCTGGCCGGAATGACCTGCCTCATCCGGCGCTTCCACATGGAGGAAAACGAAGTCCCTCTCCCTGAGAACTTCGAGTGCAGCGGACGCCTTGCCCTGATAATTAGTGTCCAAATACCCTGTTGCTCCTGGAACGTCGATGGACTTCAGGCCCGCATACTCACCTATGCCTCGGACAAGGTCCACCGCTGCAACAACAGCTCCCGTTTTGCCGAAGCGCTCGAAAAATGTCTGAATCCTTGGGGGTCTCCCCTGACCCCACGGCCACACCGAATTAGCGGGCCTTTGCCCCCGCTGAACCCTACGCAGATTTACGGGGTGCTGTTCCAGCAATTTCCAAGACTTGATGATGAGACGGAGCAGAAGGTCGGCACCTTCCCCCGAGGGTAGCCGGGAGTGTATGGTGTGCCCCAAAAAGTCGTGCGGCGGATGGGTCACGCAATGCACAGGTCCATCGGTCCAAACGAGCAAGTGCCTGTACGAGATTCCCGCCACTAGGTGGAGCCCGAGGCTTTCGACAAGGGGTGCAAGGGATGCGACGATTTCGCGTGCTTCGGCACTACTGATATGATCTGCGCTGTGATCGGCCATCAGGCTGAAGTTGCGCTCGAGAGTCACCAGATTGAGCCGAAATGCAACGTCGTTCTCCCCGAGTCCGACTCCCATAGAGGCCGCTTCAAAAGGCGCTCTTCCAGTGTAAATCTCTCTTGGAGAGTACCCCATAATGGAAAGGTTGGCCACGTCGCTGCCCGGGCTCATATCCGCAGGAACCGTCCGGGCCATGCCCACGGTCCCGAGAGATGCCATCTTGTCCATCCAGGGGGTTTTGGCCGCTGTTAGGGGCGTTATTTCATTTTGATCGTGGCCGAACGGATCAGCCATCCCGTCCGGCACGAGCACGAGGTACTTGGTTTTAGAATCCGAGGACATCCAACACCTTCCTGAGAATAGGCTCGCATGTCACCGTCGGTTCGCACGATTCCGGCTTGGTCGACGCACTGATGGCATTGTCCGGGTCTTTGAGGCCATGGCCGGTGAGGGTGCAGACTACGCGCTCGCCTCCAGAGAACAAGCCCTCAGCGTTCTTCTTGATGACTCCTGCGATGGAGGCTGCAGAAGCGGGCTCGCAGAAAATCCCCTCCAGTCTTGCCACCATGCGATAAGCTTCGAGAATTTCGTCATCGGTGACCATGTCAATGAGCCCACCTGACTCGTCCCGTGCATTTTCTGCTAGCTTCCACGACGCAGGATTGCCGATTCGTATGGCCGTTGCAACGGTCTCCGGCTTCTCGATCGGGTATCCCCTCACGATAGGGGCTGCGCCTTCTGCCTGGAAGCCGATCATTTTTGGCAGGTCGGTTATTTCCCCTGCGTCCTTGTAGGTTTTGTACCCGGCCCAGTACGCGGTTATGTTTCCTGCGTTTCCCACAGGCATCGCGTGGTAATCGGGAGCTCCGCCCAGTACGTCACAAACTTCGTATGCAGCGGATTTCTGACCTTCCAAACGGTGGGGATTGACTGAATTGACGAGCGTGAGCGGGTAGTCTCTTGCGACTTGCCGGACGATGCTGAGTGCTTCGTCGAAATTGCCGAGGACCTGCACGACGGTTGCTCCATGGATCATAGCCTGGGCCAATTTCCCCAGCGCTATCTTGCCTTCTGGAATCACCACAAAGGCGCGTATGCCCGCCCGGGCAGCAAAGGCTGCCGCAGACGCGGAGGTGTTACCCGTTGAAGCGCATATCACGGCCTTTGAGCCGCTTTCCACGGCACGCGAGACCGCGAGAGTCATTCCGCGGTCCTTGAACGATGAAGTGGGGTTTAACCCCTCGTACTTGAGAAAAAGGGAGATCCTGGGATTGATGGCCGCCGCCAGCCTCGGAGCGGGAATCAAGGGGGTGTTTCCTTCGAGAAGCGTGACAATATGCCTTTCGTCCTCGAAGCGGTAGAAGTCAGGGTACTCTCTGATAATGCCTTTCCACATTTCCCTTCTCCTGGGCACGTGCCATTGAAATCGATAGCAGCACGGCCCAAATGTTACGACAGCGACTCATCCTCGATCCGGATCACGAAAGGCCGGCCTTCTACGGTCTCCAGTTGTCCGATAGCGTCGCAGGCACTCTGAATGTCAGCCTCTCGCGCCAGATGCGTGACGAACACCACTGGTACGGTGTTCGACTTGTCTCTGGCCTTCTGGATCACCGAATGAATACTGATCGAATTGTCAGCCATTATCCCCGCTATCTTGGACAACACTCCGGGGCGGTCATACGCCTGCACGCGCAGGTAGTAATTGGTGACTATCTCTCGCATATCTATCACACCGCCGGGCGCTTTCCAGTCCTGAGGATAGCCGAGGGGCGGCACGCCGCCTGCTTCTCCCCGGATGATGTTACGAGCGCTTTCGATCACATCGCCGATCACAGCGGAAGCCGTTGGCTCGCGCCCTGCTCCACGGCCGTAGAAGAGCTGATCTCCCACCATGTCTCCCTTGAGGTAGATTCCGTTGAAGACACCGTCCACCCGAGCGAGCGGATGATGTGCTGGGAGCATGGTCGGGTGGATTCTTGCCTGGACCTTGTCTCCACTACGAATAACCACGGCCAGCAACTTGATTTTGTACGAGAATTCTGCTGCCATGATCACATCGAACGGGTCGATGTGCCTGATTCCTTCCACATGAAGCCTCTTCACCGGCACCCGTATTCCATGGGTCAGGCCAAGGACGAGGACCAACTTCTGGGCTGCATCTATTCCTTCCACATCGAGAGCAGGGTCGGCTTCTGCATAGCCCAGACGCTGCGCCTCCGCCAAAACCTCCTCGAAGGGAATCCCTGGGTTCTGGGTCATGGCGGTGAGAATGAAATTACACGTGCCGTTAAGAATAGCGAGAATCTTCTCGAACCGATTCGCAACGAGACCTTCGCGTAGAGACCGGAGAATGGGGATGCCGCCGGCCACAGCGGCCTCGAATCCGATGTCCACCCCCGCGTTGTGAGCTGCCCTGAAGATTTCAGGTCCGTGTTCCGCAAGGAGGGCTTTGTTTGCAGTCACAACCTGCTTTCCCTGCTTGAACGCTTCGAGAATAAACGTCCGCGCCGGCTCGTATCCCCCTATGAGCTCGACTACTACGGAGATGCTCGGATCGCGGAGGACTTCGTACGCGTCAGTGGTGAGTAACGATTTGTCTACCGGCACGTCCCGTTCGGATTGGATATCCATGTCGGCAATGCGCTTGAGACGGATGGGTATGCCTACTCTCGCCTCGAGTACGTCGCTATTCTCGCGAAGGATCTTTACCACTCCTGATCCTATCGTGCCGAATCCTATGAGTCCGATGGAAATCTCGTCCATGCTGCTCCCCGCATGGCCGGGAGAGGCCGAAGGTCTCCCCGTCAATCTAAAGAGGAGGGGGCTGCCCCCTCCTCATTTGAAATCATCCTGCTGTGAGAATTCCCATGAGAGGCCACGGACACTCCCGAATTGGGGAGGACGATAACGGCGGTGTGGAGAAAACACCCTTGTGTGCTCCACGGGCTAGCGCTTTGTGGTCTCACGGCTCGCCTCCGTAGCTGAGCCACGGAGTGCATACAGCATTTCAGGCCTTTTATGCGTCGCCGTGCCTGGCACAGGGGACACTATCCAAGAGCGTTCACAGCTCTGCACTCCCGACTCAGCCCGCTGCTTTGCATACGGTACGAGCCTCCGAATACTCCTGGAAAAACGACCGGATACCTCTCACTGCCTGATTGATCCGCTTGCGATTCTCCACGAGAGCGAACCGCACATGATCGTCACCGTGCGGACCAAAACCAATGCCGGGGCTTACCGCTACCTTGGCCCTCTCAGTAAGAAGCTTCGAGAATTCCAGGGAGTCCAGGTGCTTGAACTGAGGAGGAATTTCAGCCCAGACAAACATGGTTCCTTTGGGGGGTGTCACCTCCCAGCCGCAATCGCTCAGCCCTGCACAGAGAGCGTCTCTCCGGTCCCGGTATTCCTCCACGATCTGTCTGACGCAATCCTGGTCCTCGTTGAGCGCTATGATGGATGCGATCTGCACAGGCTGAAAAATTCCGTAGTCGATATAGCTCTTAAGTCTTCTCAGCGCTTCTATCATATGAGCGTTCCCAGCCGCGCACCCAACGCGCCAGCCTGCCATCGAGTAGCTCTTGGACATCGAGAAGATCTCAACGCCGACCTCCTTCGCCCCAGGAACTGAGAGAAAGCTTGGGGCACGATACCCGTCAAAGGTGAGGTCCGCGTACGCCAGGTCATGGACCACCATGATCTTGTACTCAAGTGCGAAGTCCACAATACGCTTGAAGAAGTCCTCGTCTACCACCATGGTGGTCGGATTGTGGGGGAAGGATATGATCAGCATCTTGGGCAAAGGCCACGTCAGACGAGCCGCTGTCTTGAGGTCGGCAAAAAAATCCTGGTCCGGTCGGATAGGTACATGCCGGAGGTCTCCCCCTGCAATGACGACAGAGTACGTGTGTATGGGATAGGTCGGTGAGGGCACGAAAACCACATCGCCCGGCGTGATTGTCGCCAGGACCAGGTGCGCAAGCGCATCCTTGGCTCCCATGGTGGCGACGACCTCTGTGTCAGGATCCAGATCCACGTCGAATCGTCTCTTCCACCAATCCGCAAAAGCCATTCTCAGCTTTGGTATACCCGCGGACGCGCTGTACCGATGATTCCGCGGGTTGTGAAGCGCTTCCACAACCTTGTTGACAATGTGGTGCGGCGTCGCGATGTCGGGATTCCCCATGCCCAGGTCAATAATGTCTTCGCCCGCTCGCCTGAGCTTCATTTTGAGCTCATTGACTACTTGAAACACATAGGGGGGAAGTCGCTTGATTCTCCTGAACTCTTCCATGTTCACCTCCAGCAGGTCTGAAGCTCGGGGCAGTTTCCCCGTGAGGCACTAAGGGACTCCTGTGCTGTTCGGTCCTTGTTACTTCACAGAGATCCTAACAGCATCAACCCGGGGTTCAGCCTTTCCATATCTTGATCATCGGGGCTACGCTCAGTCCGTGGGGCAGACAGCTCGACCCGGATGGGCAACAACCTGTTCACCTGCAAGGATCGCTTCCGCCTCGGGAGTTCTCTTGCCACCGCGATACACGTACAAATGCTCTTCCACCAGAGGAGGACAGACCGATTCAGCCCTAGTCTCAAGACAAACCAGAGCTGCCTTAGTACCCTCCTGGGGATGAATCCATAGCATACGTGAGGGCTTGAATCCAGAACCTTTCATAACCGTTTCCATTTTGCCTGCTCGATGCGCTGGATACATCGTGGTGAGACAGCCCAGAGGTTTCAGGACAGTCCCGGACACCCGGAACAGGTCCTCAATTGGCATCATGAGCTGATGTCTGGCGACCGCCTTTTCCTGAGACGTGCTTATCCGTCCGCTTCCCTGTTCGTGGTACGGAGGATTCGAAATCACGAGATCGAAGGATGCGGGCCGGAAAAGGCGATCTGCCTCTCTCACATCGCCCCTCACAATAACAACTCGATCCTCGAGCCCGTTTAAGACCGCACCTCTATGCGCCCTGTCGGCCAGACTTTCCTGAATCTCCAGTCCGATCACTCTCGCGGACGGGTATTTCAAAGCAAGTCCGAATGCGATTACTCCGCAACCCGTGCCGGCGTCAAGGATCTGGGAGGTGGCCGGCGCGCGGGCAAACCACGTAAGAATAATCGCGTCCTCTGAGACCCGATATCCGCGCTGGGCTTGAATGACCCGCACCTTGTTTCTCAACAAGCCGTCGACGGACTCACCCGCTCGTCTCAATCTGACTTCCTGCTCCCTCTGAATCCTCCCCCACGCGATGGGTGCTGTTGGTCCCGGTCACCGCTCCTCAAAACACGTTGAGTGCCAGTCCAGATGAGATCTTTGGGAAGAAATACGTGGACTTGTGAGGCAATTTGTGGCCCAGTTCCGCAGCAGATCGCATTTGATCGACACGCGTGGGGTTGAGTATGAAGCTCACCTGAAACTCGCCCTTCAACACCCGGTCAAGAGCTTCGGAAATCGAGGGGGTGTATTCGATCCGTCCGTGTGGATCCTCCTTGTCCATACCGAGCCCATGTCCGATAATAATTTCCCGGAGAATGGTGACGTCGAGAGCGCGAAGACTTTCAGGAATGTCCGAATCCATGAGAGGCTCGACCGCGGAGAAGTCCTTGAGCCTCAATAATCGGAAGCTTTGCTCGCCCTGAACGACCATGCCGAACTTGCCGCCTATTTCGGAGTAGGAAGCGATCCGCTCTATGAGCCTCTGGGAAACCTCCGCCCGATTGTTGTTGTCAAATGGCAACGCTTCTTGGTGAAAATAGGGGTCCAGCCTCTGGATGATTGTAGGGAGGTCAAACTCCGGGAGCCCTCTCACCATCCTATGAGCCGGCAGAATCGTCAAGCCCGGATGCGTCATGGAAGTGAGGTACATCATGACGTAGTCTGCCGCCCCTTCCACGTTGACTCCGGAGGCGTCCATTTCTCTCTTGTAAGCCAGTGCCGTTTCGTAGCGGTGATGGCCGTCAGCGATAAAAATGCTTTTCTCGGCTAGGAGACGAGAGATCGCTGACAACGCCCGTTCGTCGTCCACGAACCAGGTCTTATGCACCGTTCCGTTGGCATCTACGGCCTCTTGTTCAGGCGGTCGCTCCATGAACTTGCTGTATTCACCGATTACGAGATCTTCTTTGTCTTCAAACAGTCCGTGGATGGGAGTCAGATGGCTCCTGCAATGACGCATCAGGTTCAACTGATCCTCTTTGGGGCCCTTGTACGTCTTCTCGTGGGGCAGCACTTTGCCCCTTCCATAATCGTCGACTTTGACGAGCAGTATTATGCCGTCAAGTTGTTGGCGCTCCCCAGTAGGATCGTCGAATTCCATCCGATAGATGACCATTCCCGGCCGGTCTTTGCGGACGAGGATCCCGTCGGCGAGCCACTTGCGAAGGGTCTCTGCGGCCCGTGTATATCGATTATTGCGGTCAGTGTCCTCCGCATACTGTTTTCCCAGGACCAGTCTGATTATGTTGAAGGGGCTGGTGCTGTAGAATTTCTCCTGCTCTTCGGGAGAAATGACATCATACGGCGGAGTTATGAGAGTATTGAGCGCAGAGGCGCACTTCCCATTGTAGTGCACCATCCTGAAGGGTTTTACTGCTGCCATAGCGAGACACCTCACATGACACCAAGTGCCTGTTGTATGTTTAACCCCTTCGATCTTGAGATGCGCAAACACGTAACGGCGGAGCGCACCTCAAAGGGACCCGGATCCCCCGAAAAAGGTTATCCGTATTTTTTACCACGCCGCAGGCTGTTCGGTCAAGCATGCATCGGCCCGATTTCCCATAGACATGTCCGCCTTGATATCAGAACCTCCAGATCGTCCGTCACCTGCGCTACAAGATCACAGAGCCACTAAAGGACGGTTATCCCGGACCCCCCCACAGACGGTCGTTTCGCACGGGATGTTTCCGCAAGCAATCCGAAATGCAGTTGTAGAAATCGCTGACCTCTGTTGACGGTGGAAACTGGAGATAACAGTTGGTGAGGCATGTTCTCAGAGCCCAGTCATCGAGGGGGTTGTCCGCACCGAGGACCGGGCTGACGCAAAGAATGAACACTGTGGCGAAAATTATTGCAGCTCTCATCGGCCAATCCCCCTGGCTATTAAAATGCTACGGGTATCTCTGGGGAGCTACGCAAGCATAAAGAATTCTCTCAACTTCTGCTCCTCCGGAGCTCCATGACCCAGAGTCGGTCGGAAGCACGAATATTTCCAAGCTCCTAAGGCACCTCTGGGACCCGCCCCTTCGGCCCGCAAGCCGCGATATCCATCAGGAGCTCCTCCCAACCAATCCTGGTCAAAGTATAGGTTGTTCCGTCACTGTCTGCAAGACTCGGTAATATGCCCTGCTAAGCGGTCCTCAAGTATTCTGCACTTCATCACTTGGAATTTTTTCAAAACGGGTGTAAATGTAAAGTGTTTTGTGGAATTGATAGCTGAGCAGCTCCGTGATCCGGCCATACGTCATGCCTTTCGTTCCCCGAGAATTCGCGTCGACGGCATAGGATAGGCATGGCTGGAGCAAGGAGCCCCCAAACATGAACATAGCTCATACTCTCAGGGACACCCTGCGGGCATCATGCAGGGGTGCGCGGGTCAGGGACGTCCGCATCGGCATCACATACATCGCAGTACAACTCGAAGATAACCGCACGGGCGTGGCGTACACGCAGGGCACGGAAAGATCCAGGGGCTGTTCCCTTTTTCTGAATAGGCGCCCTCTGGCTGGACGACCGGCCGAGGAGCTTCTGGATCTGTTGGACTCAAGCGTTCTCCTGGAGCGCTGTGTGGGATTGGCAACCGCCAATGCTGTTGCCAATGTCCCTCGGACGCTCGAGGAGAGTACTGACGTGTTGGAAGTCCTCTCGCTGACTGCCAGAGACACGGTTGCCATGATAGGGTTCTTTCAGCCGCTTGTCCCAACCCTGAAGCGAAAGGTCGGGTCTCTGAAGATCTTCGAGGCACACGGAGATTATTCCGACGTCGTGCGTCCGGCTGATGAGGCGCACGAGTTCCTCTTGGCAAGCGACGTCGCGCTCATAACGTCCACTACGATCGCAAACCGCACGCTGGAGAGATTGTTGAAAGCGGCAGAGCGTTGTCGGGAAGTCGTTCTGTTGGGCTCATCCACTCCCCTTGTCGTTGAGGCGTTTCAGAAGACGCCGATCACCCTTCTGTCAGGCATCACGATAAACGATCCTGAAGGTATATTGAGGCTGGTGAGCGAAGGAGGCGGAACTCGCTTCTTCAAGCCATTTGTCACTAAGGTGAACATTCCGGTGCGTCTGATGCACAGGAGCGATGAAGGGTCCGTCGGAGCTTGCGGTTTATGAAAACGAGAATAACGATTCTGGTGGACAACAATGTGAAGCCCCATCTGGGCCTTATGGCTGAGCACGGCTTTTCGGCACTAGTAGAGCGGGATGGGGAAACCATTCTCTTCGACACCGGCAAAGGGGATGCGCTTCCGCACAATGCGGAAGTCCTGGGCGTGGACCTGAGGAGGGTGGACTGTGTCATATTAAGCCACGGTCATTACGACCATACCGGTGGGCTTCCCCATGTGGTTCGATACAATCCCCACGTGGAGGTCGTTGCCCATCCGCGCGCCCTGTCATCACACCTAGTCGTGCGACCGGAAGAATCTGGGCCCAAAGAGATTGGGATCCCCTTCCGCCCAGATGATCTTCTCAGTCAAGGTGTGAGGCTCTCAACGGCGAGAGAATTTCGGCAAGTGCTGCCAGGAGTATGGTTTACTGGGGAAGTGCCAAGAAAGCTGAGAGCCGGTACAGACGACAGGCTTTGCATCCGGAATGAAAGGGGACTCATTGCCGACCCCCTTGAAGACGACGCATCTGTGGTCCTGGAGAGTGAGTCCGGACCGATTCTGCTCCTGGGGTGCGCTCATGCGGGAGTCAGGAACATTCTTGATCATGTACGACAGGAACTGTCGCCCTCTAGGATTCATGCTCTCATCGGAGGAACTCATCTGGGATTTTCGGAGAGCGCGGAAATCCCCAAGTTTATAGACGCTGTGGAACACTGGGGCGTGCAGTGCGTCGCGCCTGGCCATTGCACCGGTTCTGGTCCGAGAGCAGTTCTTCAGGCTCGCCTCGGCCACAGGTTTCGAGAAGCGTTTGCCGGAACGGTATTCGAATTCTAATTTTCGAGCCGTCGCGCTTGACGTGTCAGTGACAGAAATTGTGGAGAACAGAAATGGGATCAGTGTCAGATAGTCTAATGGGTCGGGTGTTGGTGGTCGTCAGCGACAGGGCCGAGGCGGAAGGGCTTGTCCAAGGGCTTGATCGGCGGGGCATGAATCCTATTGTCATGACCCACCCCAACGAAGCACTGGAGTCGTGCAAGGACTCTCCACCGGACCTTGTGATCGTCGATGACTCGCTTCCTTCAATGAGTGGGGCGCGATTCCTTGCTGAGTTGCTCCGGGTCTCGTGGGCTGTTTCCAGTATTCTTGTCAGCGACGAGGATGAAGAGGCCGTCCACGAGAAGACCGAAGGCCTGGGGATTCTCGGAAGCATTAAGGATTACGGCGATGAAGACGGACTTTCCAGACTCCTGGAGAAATATCGATCAATCCGTCAGGCCACAGTGTGAGTGATGTCTTCTCATACGTGTGCACCTGGTTCGCTCGGTCGAGAGACTGGAGGAGGAAAAACTCCCGAAGAAGACAGGAACTGAAACGTAGGGACTGAGAAATTCGGATGAGCGCATCCCCGCCAGTGAATGTGCTTTCGCACTAAGGGGCTACGGAGGTGGAGGTGTTTTCTTGGACTCGGCAGCGGAGAAACGTGTGAGCTGTTGCAAGCGGATGGTTGACGGGAAGGGTGGGTTGGTATAATATACGTGCTAGCCTTAACTTGTTCCTCCAAGAGCCATAACTCGGGACCGCGGGTGTGACACAAGAGTAAGAGCTAAGAACAG
>JBFMDN010000092.1:0-16767 GCA_040753915.1 Thermodesulfobacteriota bacterium
CCGGCGAAAGCCGGAATCCAGTCTTTCCAATATGTTATGGACCCCGGCTTTCGCCGGGGTGACGGGGTCCTTGTTAAGTCAACTGACTGAAATCACGTGATGCCATCCACGAAGTTAACGCCTATGCCCGAAGCGGGGAGAGGGGATTCGTCAGGCTCCCTCTCCTCTGAGAGAGGGTTGGGGTGAGGGTGCCTTTCTACGCATCGACGCCCAATCGTGCTACGATTTTTGGTGTGACCCGAGTTTTGAGACAGTTTCATCCATCCAGCCCATCTTGTCCCTCCATTCTCAGTTGCGGACGGCTGTAAACCATTCCACGATGAGAGCAGCTTCGGAAAGGTCGGGGACAACAAGGTCCGCATTCGAGCTGCGGAGCTCCTCCACCGAATAGGCGCCTGTGGCAACCCCCACACAACGAGCACCGTACACGTGGGCGCACCTCACGTCCAGTGGGGTGTCACCCACGACGACGCAGTCCTCGTAGGGCACTGCTATTCCTTTAACTGTGCGAAGGCGGTCCACAGCTATGGGCAAGAGAGAGTCTCTGTCTTCATCATCGCTGCCGAACGCGCCGACTTCAAAGTAAGGGTTCAGATTGAACCGGTCCAGTTTCATGCGCGCACTAGGTTCCAGGTTCCCGGTCAGGAGGCCGAGGACCAGCGACGGCACTGCTCGGGCTTCATCCAGAATACTCGGAACGCCGGGCTTGAGTCGAGCAGGGCTCACCGCCATCATGGAAGGGAAATGGTGAAGGTACCGCTTTGTCAGAGTGGCGATCATTGACTCGTCAGATGGCAGGCCGTGCAACGTGAGCGCTTCGCGCATGATCTGAGGGTCCGTCTTTCCCCCATAGGTAATCTCTCGAAACCCATCCGCGATACCCGTCACCTCCTGGAAAGCTTGGTTGAGCGCCCGGATGCCTGCTCCCCCTGAATAGAGCAGCGTCTGGTCGATATCGAACAACACGAGGGTGGGGCTCATAGTTCATTGCCCAAGAATGCCTGCCTCATGTGGTGACTCGCATCAGCACGCGGTCCTGCCCCGCCGGCAAGCTTTCGAGGAGCCTGGTCCATTCGCATGCATTACCATCGAGCCTACATTCCAGACACCCCGACCGGAGGTCCGCCGCGGCATCTTCAAGAAAATCTCTCAGGGTCTTCCCGTCGGTCCACACCCCGGATCGAAGAAGAGCAGGCCCCAACTCTCCTGCGACCGTGTTGTAGAGCCGCAAAACAAAGAATCCCTCGCTTCCGGACATCGCGGGGTCCTCTTCCCTGTACGTTATGGAATTCCGCATGCTTGCCAGAATCCCGCCTTTGCGCATCGTGGCTCCAACGAGGCCGGGCATAGCAGCCGACAGAGCTAGGGCTCCCCCGTCTCTCACGACTGCCTTGTCCACGTTGTCCACAGCGCTGCCATCCAGAAAGACAGTTCCGACACGATCGTCAAGATATTCCCTTGGAATCCCCAGTTGTTCGCAAAGTACGTTGCTGATGGTCGCACCCAGCCGAGCCTTGAGAAGAATCCCGCGCCGCAACAGCGGCAAGAAATCCGGAAGCTTCTGTGGATCCCAGAGGAATTCAACGACCGGAGTGGTTATGATCTTGGGCATGATTCCTCGTCATAAATCATTCTTGCTAAAAAGAAAAGGTGCAGACGCGGAGGGAGCCCTGCAAAAGGGCTCCCTTCGCGATCCACTCTTATGTGATACTTACCAGTTAAATACGGTGTCCAGCGCCTCGTCCTTCACGGCGAAGGTCACATTGTGAGGCGGTAAAGGCTGATTCTTGAAGAATTCTGGCAGGCGATCTTGAGAGGAAGTGAAGCCCGCCAGCGCATTGAAGGTTCTCTCGTTCTTCAGCACCGACTTCCCGAGCTCCGCTACGCCGTCAGCGGTGAGATTAAGGCCGTAAAACGCGTTGATCATGTCTATAAGGGCCTGGAAGGTTTCCGGCTGATCCAGCACTGCAAAGGCCACAAAGAGACACATGCCTGTGGAATCCACGGCAGCGGTAGCAATCTGAAGATTTCTCGACAGCTCGATCTGTCCCTCGGGCTTCAGGGGATCCACAGACCCGCCTACATTCAGTATGTTGGCAGCCACGGCATACCCTGCAGTATGGTCTGCGCCCATGGTGCTTGTTGCATAAGTGACGCCTATCCCCTGGACCGCACGCGGATCGTACGCGGGAAGCGCCTGTCCCTTCACCACCGGCACGCGCTCGACGCCGAAGGCCTTGCCAGTTACCGCTGCTCCGTTGCCCAGGATCCTTCCCAATGGGGTGCCCTTTCCAACTTCCTTGACCAGCTCGATCGCTGCTTGAGCGTCCCCGAACTTGGCCACGCCCCCTTCCATGGCTACGCCAATAGCGACACCCATTTCGATGGTATCCAGGCCGTAATCGTCGTCAAGTCGGTCCAACATGGCAATGGCATCCAGATCGTCGATTCCGCAATGACCGCCATGGGCCCAAACCGTCTCGTACTCGGGCTGCTTGGTGAGATAGTTGCCCTGGGCATCATTGTAAATGCCTGAACACTGTATGATACACCCCCTGTGGCAGCCGTGGGTGGCTGAGCCCTGACGCTTTATCTCGAGCGCAGCCTGAGTCTCACCACTGATCTTGTCGTGCCCCTCGAAACGTCCGGACGAGAAATTCATCGTGGGGTAGCCGCCCGCCTCATTCATGACGTTTGTCAGAACGTTCGTGCCATACGCGGGCAGACCTTCCCCGGTCACAGCGTGTTTCTTCAGTCCTTCCACCCAATTCTTGTTGGCTTCCCTGAAGGCTTCGGGATTCTTGGGCTCACGCATCTTCATTCCGCTATCGTCGAGCACGATTACCTTGACGCCTTTCGAGCCCATAACAGCACCTACGCCACCGCGGCCGGCATGGCGGGTGGGTCTCATTTCCATATCCGTGCACGCGATGGATGCCGCGCACATTTTCATCTCGCCCGCGGGTCCGATGGAAATACATGCCACTTTGTCGCCGTATTCGCCCTTGATCTTATCGATTAGCGCGTAGTTACCCAGCCTCTTCAAGCTGTTGTCCGGGGTAATGGTTGTCCCGTCCTTGTTCACTATTATCTTGTACAGCGTGTCATCCTTGGGTTTGCCTTCAAGGACAATGGCTGCGTACCCGAGCCTCCCGAGGGTCTGAGCCGCCTGTCCTCCTGCGTTGGCTTCTTTGATGCCACCCGTGAGGGGACTCTTGCAGCCCACTGATAAACGTCCGGACATTGCCGCTATTGTCCCGCTCAACAGGCCGGGAGCGATAACCAGCTTGTTGTCCGCGCCCAAAGGATGGCACAGGGGTGGCACTTCACTGGAGACTATGGCCGAGGTGAGAGCCCTTCCTCCGAGACCGGCATAGGTTCCGACAGGGACTTCGGTGGCCTTGGGTCCACCAGCGGCTCCCATGTCTATTCTCAACATCTTTTCCATCATATGCCCCCTTCTGGAGATGAATCTGTTGCTATGCAATTCCGGGCACACGAGGTGCAAAGATGATCGTGAACCCGGCCCCAACGAGATTTGCAGGCTTTACTCCAGCATACTGGCCGGTGGGAAGGGAGTCAAGCACAAAACATTTGCAATTCGCAATCATTTTGGGATATTATGTCGCTTTTGTCATAAGAAATCTGTCAATACCTTTGAGCTATTCTGTCAATCTTGACGTAATTGCCACCGAAATTCGCCACTTCCTCTGCTCTTCGGAAAAATCTCTGGCCCTCTCTTAGGTGCTCTACCCTTTCTCTCAGTTTTCCCTTATGATTAAAGAGCGAGACGCGACCAACATCCTCGCGGGGAGTATCTCCCAGACATGACAGACATCCTTGCGGCCAATTCTCCATTCTCGCTGTGTAAGTGCGTCGCCACACTCGGCCGCGGAACGGGGAACAGACTATGAGCGAAATTGCAAAGACTCTCGATGAGAAGCATGCGGCCCTCCAGCACCGACTGAAAGAAATGGGGAGCGTCCTGGTGGCCTATTCCGGGGGAGTGGACTCCACGCTCCTGCTCAAGGTGGCCAAAGATGTGCTCGGCGATCGTGTGCTGGCGGTCACAGCGGACTCTCCTACTACTGCCCGTCATGAACGGGAGGATGCCCGTCGCCAGGCACAGAATATGGCTGTCGAGCACCTTGTGGTGCGTTCGCGAGAGCTTGAAATGCCCGATTTCGTCAGCAACCCGCCTAACAAGTGTTACGTATGCAAGAAGATTAGGTTCACCGGCCTGGTGGCTTTGGCACAAGAGCGGGGGTTAGCCGAGGTCCTGGACGGGACAAATGCGGACGATGGTACTGACTACAGGCCGGGAATGATAGCGACCGAGGAATTGGGAGTGAAAAGTCCATTGCGGGAGGTCGGGCTCACCAAGGAGGAAATCCGAACCCTGTCGAAGAAGCTCGGCTTGACCACGTGGAACAAGCCGTCCTGCGCCTGTCTGGCGTCCCGCATTCCCTACGGAAGCCCTATTACCGAAGAGAAGCTCGGCCGGATCGATCTGGCCGAAGAATTCCTGCGAAGTCTTGTCCCCGAAACCCAGGTCAGAGTCCGATACGAAGGCGATACCGCGCGAATTGAGATTGAAGAAAAGGCCATGAATAGGATCATGGCGGACGAGCCTAGGAGGCAAATTGTCGCCAATTTCAAGCAGTTGGGGTTCCTCTTCGTGTCTCTTGACCTGGAGGGTTATTCGACTGGCAGCCTCAATCGCGCCATTCAGCCGGGGAATTGACGGGCATGGACGGCGTGCAACTGCTGGCACTCCTTGAAGACGTTCGAGCAGGTCGCATGACCTTGGAAGCGGCTGTGCAGAGGCTGAAGAGACTCCCCTTCGAGGACCTAGGATATGCCAAGATCGACGTCCACCGCTGTATCAGACTGGGGGTGCCTGAAGTAATCTACTGCGAGGGGAAATCCATCGCACAGGTCAGGGGAATCGTGGAGCGAATAGGACAGCGTCACAGTAACATTCTTGCTACACGGGCCAGCAAGGAAGTATATGACGCAGTGAGCCAGGTGGTTCAGGATTGCCGCTATCACGAGATGGCGAGGATGCTTGTGATCAACCCTCGCGAAGTGGAAAAGATTGGGCACATTGCCGTAGTCAGTGCCGGAACTTCCGATATTCCGGTCGCGGAAGAGGCAGCCATCACGGCTGAAACTCTGGGTAACCTGGTCAGTCGCATGTATGATGTAGGGGTTTCGGGAATTCACCGGCTCTTGATGAGCTGTGAAGACCTCTATCGGGCAAACGTGGCAATTGTTGTAGCGGGCATGGAGGGAGCCCTGGCGAGCGTCGTGGGCGGCCTCGTCTCCTGCCCGGTCATTGGAGTGCCCACCAGCATTGGATACGGAGCGAGTTTCGGAGGAGTAGCGGCTCTCCTGAGCATGCTAAACAGTTGCGCTTCCGGCGTGTCAGTCGTCAATATCGACAACGGTTTTGGAGCCGGATACCAGGCTAGCCTTATCAACAAGCTTGCCGTGGGACGCTCTCTGGATCACCCCGTCCATACACGCGACGAGGAACCTCCAGGACAACCTGAGGCCGGTGAGGGTTCAAGCCCTTAGCACAGGATTTCAAGAGTACGGTTAGGTACTTGGGAAACTGCCCCCTTTAGGGAAGGGCAGGTTCAGAGCCTGTTTCAATGGAGGGCAGGTTTGAAACCTGCCCCTATTGTGGGGTTAAGCGTTGACCGTTGCGGTAGAAGTACCGGAGCACCAGATGTAGGGGGGGTTGAGAAAATGTCTCAAAACTCGGGACACACCAGAAATCGTAGCACGATTGAGCGTCGATGCGTGGAAAGGCACCCTCACCCCAACCTTCTCCCAAAGGGAGAGGGAGCTGGAAGAATCCCCTCTCCACCGCTTCGGGGGAGAGGGTCAGGGTGAGGGGGTGTGCCACGATCATCACGGACTGCCGGCTTTTGAGACACTTTCTTGAAACCCGCCTTTCCCTGAAAAGGGCGTGAAGCTAATACGCGACCATATTGTTGAAACGGGGTACTCAAGATGACGGACTTTCCCAGGGGCCATTATCATGGTCGCGGTCAATCAATCGCCACAAGAATCGATCAGGTGTTTTCCTTGATGGTTTGCTCTCCCAGGCCAGCGTACACGGCCTTACAGGTAGGAGAAGCCCCGCCTTTGTGCCCACCCGGATTGCGTGCCCCATCAGAGTCCTTCAGAGCCGTCGCGTAGCCTGACGCGTCAAGAAGGTTCGGGTTCTCGGCCTTGTCCGGAACGATATGGAACAGCGTCGCTTCGTAAGGGTTTTCTCCGATCTTCTGCGGCAACGAAGCAAGATCCGCCGAATAGATTAGAGTACCGGCCACAGGAGCACCCAGATACTTGAGCTTCCCAGTCAGAGCCAGGAGGACCGTGTCCCCGGGCTCCACATGGCGACCGTCTTCAACCAGTGCCTCGATTTCTCGAACAGTCCCTCCCATGAGGACCGTCGGCTCCGTCATTCCTACTGCAAGTCTCTCGTCATTTTCTCGCTTGATCCACAGGCCCTCCATTGGATCGTATAGGCGGTCACCGGGAAGGATCAGACCTCGCCCGAGAAAGTTTGAGAATGTGACATCCATGCTTCGTCTCCCGTGGTATGGAATGACTTACACCCGTTGAGCACGCGTAGCAGCTCGTGAGGTCCTGTCATGGCTCTCGCCTGTTGAAGCTAATGCGCTTTATCAGACAGCAAGTCAGCCTGCTTCGGATGCGGGCCCATCCAGGTCACAGCGCCGGTTTCTATGTCATAGACCGCCCCTTCCACTTTGAGCTTGCCGGACCTGACCCGGGCGACAGTTATGGGGCTGGTGCGGAAAACGTCTTCAATGGCCTGCCACACGTTAGTTCTGATGGCCTCGTCTATGAGCTTCTCTCCGGTGGCGGACGGATGGTTCGTCTTTGCGGTGGTCACAGCCGTAAAAATGGCGTTGCGTATGGGAATGATGTTCCCGTGAAGGTCCGCTCCTTTTACAACTGCGCTCACAGCCCCGCAATTCGTGTGTCCCAAGACGATAAATACCGGCGTACCCAGATGGTCTACGGCATATTCGATGGAGCCGGTTTCATCCGTGTTTGCCACGTTGCCCGCAACTCGGATCACGAATATGTCACCCACCCCTCTGTCAAAGAGGACTTCCACAGGCACACGGGAATCCGAGCAGGACAGTATGGCTGCGAAGGGCTGCTGACCCTTGGTCGCTGTGGAAATCCGTCTCTTGATTCCTTGATTTGGATGCTGTGCCTGAGAAGAGACGTAACGCTCATTCCCTTCTTTGAGCAGCGCCAAGGCTTCATCGGCAGACATTGCCGGCGCACCTGCAGCCGCCCAACCAAACCCCAAGCACAGGATCAGGCCCGTCACCATAAGGGCCAATATGGTCCTCATCTATACCTCCCGACTATTCATGATGTTTCAAGCACACGGTGTCCTGTAATGTACCCTTTAAGACGAATCAAGAAAAAACCGGCACGAGTCGGTCAAAGTCTTTCCGGCTCACGCCCCTCAGGACTGCAGCGTTCAGGCAGTTCTTCTCTTTTCCCTGACAAGTCATTGACTTGATCTGCGTCTCGGTTTACGCTCCCTTTGACAAAACACTCAATGGTTCAGAGCCTGGTCACAGACCTTTTTTGTAAGAGCAGCGGGAGACATTTGATGGAAGGAGTGGTGGGTGATGGGCAACCCCTTTAGCACGAAGACCTATTTGGCCCTGGCGCTCGGTCTGCTGTTCGCAACCTTGTCGATTGTCGTGGTGGTGCTAGTGAACATTGGCATGAAGCGCCTTGCGCTTACCGATGCTGAGCAGGCAGCCCGCATGCTGCTCGATCACAATCTCGCCATTCACACGTATTTCTCGCAGGACCTCAAGCCAAAGCTCTTTGAACAGCTCGGTCCGATTACCTCGAAAGACTACTTTGAGCCTGTGTGGATGTCATCAACCTATGCAATCAGGAAAATGGATAAGTATTTCCGTCACTTCAATCCAAGCCCCTATTATTACAAGGAGTGCGCCATAAACGCCCGGTCTCCCGAAAACGAGGCGGACGATCACGAGAGGGCATTTCTCCTGGACCTCCAGAGAAATCCCCACCTGACAACGAAGTCAGCAATTCGCGTCTTGGACGACAAACCCTATTTTACTCTTCTGAGACGCGGGGAAACAATGGAAGAGTCTTGCTTGCGTTGTCACAGCTCTCCTGAACAGGCACCGGGGGATTTAGTCCGACATTACGGCCCTGACCGCAGTTTCCACAGAAGAGTCGACGAAGTGGCGCAAGCCATCTCCGTAAGAATTCCGCTTTCAGGGGCTTTCTCCAGCGCCACCCGCTTCTCTTATTACTTATCTGGATTGTTATTGGTAGTGCTTGGTGGTGGCTTCCTTTTGATATGGATTGGGAACGAGCGACTCGTGATAGGCCCCTTGGCGGAAATTCAAGAACACGCCGTGCTGATAGCGTCTGAGCACGAAAGGCTTGGGGAGACCATTCCTGAGCCGAAGGTGAGAGAAGTTCGTGATCTCGTTGCCGCGTTCAACAGGATGTCAATCGAGTTGAGGAAGACGAATGATGAGCAGGAACAACGGATCATTGAGCGCACGAAGGAGTTGGCCATCGAGCGCGAGCGGTTGGAAGTTACTCTGCGCTCCATAGGGGACGGGGTCATCAGCACTGACACGAAAGGCAGGATCACCGCGCTCAACCGCCGAGCAGAAGAGCTCACTGGATGGACCGAGGCCGAAGCGCGGGGGAATCCGCTGCAAGAGGTGTTTGTCATTGTCAACGCTCTGACTCGTGAAGCCTGTGGAAACCCAGTGGATAAAGTTCTGAAGACAGGTGAGAGCGTCGGACTTGCCAACAACACGATGCTGATAGCCAAGGACGGAAAGGAGCGCATATTGGCTGACAGCGGTGCCCCAATTCGGGCCGAGAGCGGCGAGATCTTGGGCGTCGTCATCGTATTTAGGGATGTAACTGAGAAAGTTCGACAAGAAGAAGCCTTGGCCAAGAGTGAAGCCCTTTTGAGGGAAGCTCAGCGGGTTGCCCACATCGGCCACTGGGAACTGGAGAGCTTGCCTGGCACTTCCACTTGGTCTGAGGAGATATTTCACATATTTGGACTCGATCCTGAAAAGGGTGAGCCTTCCCTTGGCGCATACAGGGACATTATCCATTTGGACGACTGGGAATTGCTGGAACGGTCGGTCGAGGCCTTGAGCAGTGAAGGCGCACCTTTTGACATCGAGTTTCGAGTGATCCGGCCAGACGGCAGCATCCGATGGGTGAACGCCAAAGGTTACCCGCAGAGAAATGCTCAGGGTGAGATCATTCGACTATTCGGAACTGCTCAGGACATCACCGAACGCAAGAAGACTGAGCAGGAGCGGGAGAGCTTGCGCAGCCAGCTTTTCCAAGCACAGAAGATGGAAGCTGTCGTGACCCTGACTGGTGGCATTGCCCACGACTTCAACAATCTGCTCACCATCATCAACGGTTACACGGAATTGATACTCTCGGAAAAAACAGAGGAAGATCCGGAATATTCGGACCTGCAGAAGATTGTGCAAACGGGCCGCAAGGGCGCAGAGTTGGTCCAGAAGTTGCTAGCGTTGAGCAAGAAAGGGGAGATCGAACCTCATGAATTGAACCTCAATCGGGTTGTCGAACAAGCGGTAGCCTTTATGGAAAGGACTTTTCCCAAGGCGATCGAAATTGAGACGATTCTTGAGCAGGACCTAGACATGATCAACGCAGACGCATCTCAGATCGAGCAGGTTCTCATGAATCTGTGCATCAACGCCAAGGAAGCCATGCCTGAGGGGGGAAGCATCACGATTGAAACGAGGAACACCTTGGTAGACGAAGAATACTGTCGGCTGCATACCAACGCCAAGGCAGGGCCCCATGTCTTAATAGCGATCGCGGACACGGGCACCGGCATGACCAAAGAGACGGCGGAGAGGGTCTTCGATCCCTTCTTTACGACCAAGGGATGGGACTTCAAGAAGGGTACCGGCCTGAGTCTTCCTGTCGCGAAGGGTATCGTGGAACAACATGGAGGCTGGATTACGTGCGAGAGTGAGCCGGGAAAGGGAACGACATTCACCGTGTACTTGCCGGCTGTTCATGGGCCTTGGGTCGAGAACAGGCCGAAAACTGAAGGACACGATGCTGCGGGCGGGAAGATACTCCTGGTTGATGATGAAGAGTATGTCCTCGACCTTGGCAAACGCATCCTGGAACGAGCGGGCTATCCCGTGATTACCGCGTCGAGCGGCGAGGAGGCTTTGAAGATCTACGCAAGGGAACCGTCGGACATAGGACTCATAGTAGTCGATCTCATGATGCCTCAAATGGGGGGCGAGAAATGCATTGAACAACTTCTCCAGATCAATCCCCGAGCGAAGGTAATCGTCTCGACGGGGCACTCACTGGACTCAGCGGAAAGCCTGCGTCTCCGACTATCGGCAAGACGCTTTGTGAAGAAACCGTATGAGATGGGGCAACTAATCCAAGCCGTTCAGGACCTCTTATGAAACAGGTTACGGGCCAAGGTGACAGCCCCGACCGCATCCACGGGAAAATGAAAGAGAGGTGGAGGCTCATTTGATCATTCTCAACCTCATCCAAAACGTCGCTCTCCTGGTCGCACTGGCGGCGACATACCAGGTTATCGGATCGACCTTTGAAAAAAACAGCGTTGGACACCAGATATTATCCGGCATCCTCTTCGGAGGAGTGGGGCTAGTGGGCATGATGACCCCTCTGAATTTTATGCCCGGTATTATCATCGACGGTCGATCGATTATTCTGGGTGTTTCGGGTTTGTTTGGCGGCCCCCTGGTTGCTTCAATTGCCGCGACCATGTGCGGCGCCTATCGGCTTTGGCTGGGCGGAGCCGGGGCCTGGGTCGGCGTCGGCGTGATAATGGAATCGGCAGCCCTTGGCGTAATACTCTATTTCTTGCGGAAGGGGGCTCACGCCCAACTAACCTTATTCTCGCTCTATGTTTTCGGCTTGCTTGTGCACGTCATCATGCTGGGGCTGATGATGGCGCTTCCTGGTGGAGCAGGCTTAGAGGTTATTCGGCAACTAGCTCTGCCGATTCTTATTGTCTATCCCTTCGCTACGATGCTGATTTGTCGCCTCTTTCTGGACTACGAGCACCAGATAGAGAATAGGAAAGCCTTGCGGGAAAGCGAAAGGAAGTATCGAGATCTAGTCCAGAATGCCAACAGTGCAATAATCAGGTGGAAGGCCGATGGTACCATCACGTACCTCAACGAGTACGCGCAGTCGCTCTTTGGTTACAGTCAAGACGAGGCAGTTGGAGAACACGTCGGCATCCTGATTCCCAAAAGAGAATCTACAGGCCGCGACTTGACCACAATGGTCGAGGATATCGCCACCCATCCTGAGCTCTACGTCAACAGCGTCAATGAAAACGTCTGCCGCGACGGTCGCCGGATCTGGATGGCGTGGACCCACGAAGCCATTGTCGATGAAGCTCAGAGAGTTACGGAGATTCTTGCCGTGGGGTCGGACATCACAGCGCTCAAGCAAGCAGAGCAAGATCTGAAGAATGCTGAAAACCGATACAGGAGTGTCTTCGCGAACGCAGCAATCGGAGTCGACTTAGTGGATGCCGAAGGACGTCTCCTCGAGGTAAATGCTTCTCTTGCCCAAATGCTGGGATACTCAGTGGATGAGCTCACGGATCTGACAATATTCGATATCACGCATCCTGAGGACCTGGATGATTCACGGTCACGGTATCAGAAAATGGTTCAAGGGCGGGCGGACTCTTACCGGTTCGAGAAACGCTATGTGCGGAAAGACGGAACCACCGTTTGGGCTGACGTGTCAATATCTCCGGTTCGAGGTCCTGACGGAAAGCACGTGGCAACCATAGGGGTAATTGCCGACATCACTGACAGAAAGAAGTCAGAGGAAGAATTGAGGATTTCTCATCACCGTCTCGACCAAATCATTCAGTTTCTCCCGGACGCGACGATGGTCATAGACTCCGACGGTCGTCTCATAGCCTGGAACAAGGCTATGGAGGAGTTGACCGGTGTCCCTGGTTTCACAATGCTCGGCAAAGGCGATTACGAGTATGCCCTCCCCTTTTACGGCACGAGACGCCCCGTCATGCTGGATCTGGTCCTCAATTTCGACGAAGAGGTCGCCTCAAGATACCTGTTCGTAAAACGGGAAGGGAACCAGATCGTCTCCGAGACCTACCTTCCCGATTTTCGCGGTCAAGGTCCAACGTGGTTTTGGAATGTGGCTGCGCCTCTGTACGACGCGGATGGACACGTGGTGGGTGCAATCGAGTCCGTCCGGAACATCACGGAGCTCAAGAAGTCAGAAGAGGCTTTACGTGCAAGCGAGGAACGTTTCCGAATCCTCGCGAACGGCGCTTTCGAGGGTATCGTGATAAGCAAAGAAGGTGTGATTCTGGACTGCAATGACGTGTTCTGCAAGATGTCGGGATATTCTCTAGATCAACTCATCGGGATGAACGTTGTCGACATGGTCGTCCCCGAGTACAAGGGTATTGCCCTCCAACACATGCTCTCAGGAAGCGAAGACGAGTATGAATCTGCAATCTTGCGCAAAGACGGTAGAATAGTCCCAATCAAAGTCAAGGGCAAGAACTTTCCTTATGAAGGAGGCACTGCCCGAATAGCGTCCGTTCGAGACATGTCAGAAGCAAGAAAGGCACAGGAAGCTCAGAAACGCCTTGCAACCGCCATAGAGCAAGCTGCCGAAGGGGTTCTGATCACGGACAAGGACGGAGTGATTCAGTACGTGAACCCGGCGGTCGAAAGGATCACTGGCTTCAGCCGGGAAGAGCTGGTGGGAAACACACCTCGGATTTTCCAGAGCGGAGAGCATGATCCGACTTTCTATCGTAATTTGTGGGATACCATCAAGTCCGGCAAAACCTGGTCTGGACGGTTTACAAACCGGAAGAAGGACGGACGCATCTATTACGAAGATGCCACGGTCTCACCGGTAAAAGGCACATCAGGTAAGATCATGAACTTTGTGGCTGTGAAGCGTGATATCACAGAGACCCTGGAGCTGTCCAAGCAGCTTTACCAGGCCCAGAAGATGGAAGCGGTGGGGACTCTGGCAGGAGGCATTGCCCATGATTTCAACAACATCTTACAGGTAGTTCTCGGATACTCGGAATTGGTTCTTTCGGACGAACAGTTGCCAAGCCGATTCAGAGAAGACTTGGCAAGGATAAATCAGGCGTCACGAAATGGCGCGGACCTTGTCCAAAGATTGCTGACATTTAGCAGAAAGACCGAGATAAAGCCCCTTCACATCAATCTGAACAGACGAATAGAGCAACTGCGAAAGATGCTGTCGCGCACCATATCCAAGTTGATCCACATAGAGCTTATCCTGGCCGACGACCTCGCCGCCATAAACGCCGATCCCACTCAGGTGGATCAGGTCCTTGTGAATCTTGCCGTCAACGCAAGGGACGCCATGCCGACGGGAGGCAGGCTCATCATCGAGACGAAGAATGTAACCCTTGACGAGGACTATAGCCGGGCTCACCTTGGTGCCACACCGGGTCGGTATGTTCTTCTTACCGTGTCGGACACCGGTCACGGTATGGACAGAGAAACCTTGCAGCACATTTTCGAGCCCTTTTTCACAACCAAAGATCAGGGAGAAGGCACCGGTCTGGGGCTTGCCACTGTGTACGGAATTGTCAAGCAGCACCGGGGGTACATTATGTGTTACAGCGAACCTGGTGCGGGAACAACGTTCAAGATATATTTTCCTGCAATCGTCGCTGACAAAGAGCTCACGGGAACGGCAGTGAAGATTATTCCTCGAAAGGGCTCCGGGACCATTCTTCTTGTGGACGATGAAGAGCATGTTCGTGACCTCGGAGTCCGGATTCTCACCAAGGCTGGTTACAAGGTTGTCACGGCATCCAACGGCAAAGAGGCCGTGAACGTGTACGCACGACGAGGAGACGAAATCGCTCTTGTAATCCTGGATCTCATGATGCCAGAAATGGGTGGCAAGAAATGCCTCCTGGCCCTCCGAGAACTGAATCCTCAGGTCAAAGTGATCATAGCCAGCGGCTATTCAGCAAACGGGGCTACCAAGGAAACTCTTTCATCCGGAGCAAAAGGGTTCGTCAACAAGCCATACGACATACGCCAACTCTTGGACGTCGTCGGAAAAGTGCTAGCAGGGGAAAGAGCCATTTGATGAAGGTCGCCAGCGCCTCACATGAGGAGTGCCGGAAAATCTCTGTGCGACAAGAAGCGAACCGCCTGTCAGGCACCTGAGGAGGGAAGACATGCATGTACACACTTCTAACCAGCCGGTTGTGCACCTTGGCTTCGGGGATTGGACCGCTAACTGGGGATTTCACATGTGCGGCCTGTACGAAACTGAGCAAGAGCGCGACGGTATCATCATGGGATTCTTGAACCAGGGTGACAGAGAAGGAGATCTACAGCTATACTGCCCGACTGAGAGGAGCGCAGAGAATTTCCGTGACGAATACGTGCGTCGGTTCCCGGAGACCCCTGATCGCCTCCACGATCTCAACCGGTTTCAGATTCTGTCAGCCAGCGAGCTCTACTATCCTGATGGCACCTTTTCCCCGTGGGCCATGGACGAGGGCCTGAATGCCTTCTTCTCTCAAAGCCAGAAAGCGGGTCCACGGAACATACGGGCAACTGCTGAAATGGTCTGGGCGCTAGAAGCCATTCCCGGTATCGAGAATCTGATGGTCTACGAATCCAGGCTGAACTACTTCATACCGGGAAAGCCCTGGGTCAGCATCTGTATGTACAATGTAAACAAGTTTTCGGGTGCGACCATCATGCAAGTACTGCGGACTCATCCGTTCACGGTGAGTGGGGAAGCGATCTTCCAAAATCCCTACTTCGTTGACCCCGACCGCTGGCTGGCCGAGAATGCCCCGGAATTTCTTCCGTCCAAATAGGAGCCAGACGTGACGACGCCACAGAATCTGGGCAACGAGCTGTTTCTCTTGATGGTGAGCCTGACCCGGTTGAAGAGCCGGGAGAGAGTTGTGGAAGTCTTCACAGAGGCCCTCTCTCACCTGTTTGAAGATCTCCAATTCGAATTTTCCACAAGTCGCGAAACGAGTGTCCCGCACTTTCTGGAGCTTGTTACATCGAAACAGCGTCTTGGCAGGATTATCGTTCACGGACCATGGGAAACAGTAGCTTCGGATACGGTGGCCTTGGTTCAAAACGCGGTTGTGATGCTGGCCTTGATTCTCGAAAATCTGTCTCAAGCAGAAGAGCTCGCTCAGCAGAGTGACAGGTTGAAGCAAGATGTCGCAAAGAGGAATGCGGAGGTCGTCCGGGCTAACGAGGAACTGCATCGGGAGATGCAAGAAAGAATCAGGGCCCAGGAGATCCTCAGGCAGAAGACGGAAGAACTTGAACGATACTTCGATTCTAGCCTTGACCTCTTGTGCATCGCGGACACGGACGGATATTTCCTTCGCGTGAACCACGAGTGGGAGAGAACGCTTGGATATCCGGTACCTGATATCGAGGGGCGACGATTCCTCGATTTCGTGCACCCAGACGATGTCGAAGCAACCTTGGTTGTCATGTCTCAGCTCAAGGCACAGGCGGAAGTGCGAAATTTCGAGAATCGTTATCGGTGCAAAGACGGAACGTATCGATGGATTGAGTGGCGCTCACGGCCTGAAGGCGAGTTGATCTACGCGATTGCCCGAGATGTGACAGATCGAAAGATTGCTGAGGATGAGCTCAGGAGAAGTGAAGCCAAATATCGCTTTCTTGCCGAACACGCCAGCGACGTGCTGTGGACGATGGACCTGAATCTGCGTACCACATTCGTGAGCCCATCGATCCAGAAAGTCCTGGGATTTACCCCTGAGGAACGGATGCTTCAAGACGTAGAGGATCAGCTCACCCCCGAATCACTCGAATTCGTCCGTCAGAAACTCGTCGAGGAACTGACCATCGAGAGAGAACAGGGCGTTCAGGAAGGGAAGTCGGTGCTGCTAGATCTAGACTACTGGCACAAAAACGGGTCCATTGTGTGCCTCCAGTCGGTGGTGGCCTTCATAAGGGACGAGAACGGTACCCCCATCGGGATTTACGGAATCTCCCGCGATGTTACCGCGCTCAAACGTGCTCAAGAAGCCCTAAGGGAGAGCGAGGAGCGCTACCGTCGCATGGTGGAGACAGCCAACGAAGGGATCTGGTCCATGGACGAGCATCTCAATATTACTTTCGTGAACCGGAAGATGGCTACGATGCTCGGATACTCGCCAGAAGAAATGCTGGGCCGGCCAGTACACACCTTCATATTCGAGGAAGACCTGAGCGATCACCAGGAACGCGTGGAGCGGCGCAAACGAGGCGAAAGCGATTTCTATGAGCGGAAGTTCAAGTGCAAGGATGGCCAAGAGGCCTGGATGCTCGTATCCGCTGCCCCACTTTTGGATAAGGACGGCACTTTCCGTGGCTCCTTTGCCATGTTTACCGACATCACAGAGCGAAAGATCGCGGAGGAGGCACTCAAAGTAGGTGAGGAGAAGTACAGACTACTCTTCGACAATTCTCCGGTCGGAACCTAGATCGCGGGTCAAAAAAAGTGAAAAACCTCGTTGTTCTTGAGAGATCAAGAAGATAGAATGCTTTTGTCAAAACGATTCTATCACCAACGAGGTGACGTGATTATGACACAAGGGCTCCT
>JBFMDN010000093.1:0-16667 GCA_040753915.1 Thermodesulfobacteriota bacterium
AAGGCACCCTCACCCCAACCCTCTCCCAGAGGGAGAGGGAGCCGAAAGAATCCCCTCTCCCCCGCTTCGGGGGAGAGGGTCAGGGTGAGGGGGTGTGCCACGACTATCACGGACTGCCGGCTTTTGAGACAATTTCTTCAAACCTGCCATGCAATGGGACAGGCTCTGAACCTGTCCTCAGCAGCATCGTCGATCCGAGGGCGGGTTTGAAACCCGCCCCTACAATTGCGGCGAAACGTAAAGCAGAGCACCATGGCCCCGTACCAGATCGTCGAGGAGCCCCTACGAAGGACTTCTGTCGGGTTGGGGGCTTTGCTTCAGGCAGGTCCATGGCGAGCCGTGGCTCAATACGCGACCGTATTTGTGAAATCATGTACTTAAGCCCGCCCCCACAACCCAACAGTCTCACTACGAATCCTCGGAACTGCCACCCGGCACTCTCTCATCCGAAGGCCGCAGTATCGTCTGTATTTTTTCACCCGCACGTTCCCCGTCCAAAATCTCCAACCCAGCCATACAGGCCCCATCCTCACGGGCCAGGCACGACAGAACGCGGCATCTGACGAGCCGGTCGTTGTCCATCATCTGGATGATGTCGCCTCTGGCCAGCAGTTGGTTCCCGCGCAGAGTGACTTCTCTCTTCCTGGGCTTCCTTGCCATGGGTTCTCCCCGAAATACGTAAGGATTCGAGCCACTATATCATGATCCATTCCTGATTCGAACGGGACGCCCCATAAGGGTACCACGGTCGGACACCCTGCCGGCGATCCGTAATCAACGGGTGAGACAGCCATGCTACCCGATCAACGGGCGAGACGCCCAGTCTACTGGCAGCGGCTGGGAGGCTACGGATGCGCGGGGTCCATGCCTCTGCACAGGGCCAGAGCGTTTTCCCCCAGCACGGCCGTGTTGTAGCCCCCTTCGAGCACGGCGAAATAGCGTCCTCGGCACTTCGTCCGGGCGTGCTCTCTCACATTGCGGCCTATGGTGAAGTAGTCTTCCGTGGTGAGGGTACCTCCCCAGTCTTCCTGGTGCCGGTCGAACCCCGCGCTGATCGCCACCATGTCATATTCGTTCCCGCTCAGTGCACGGTCCACATTGTCCAGGAATGCTCGACGATTGTTGTCCTGAATGTTTGCCACCACCACATTTCTGCTGCCGGAAAAGAAGTTGTCGGTTCCGTCGCCGAAATGCAGATCGATGTCGAGAATGAGGGCCTGCGATATTGTCCTGTTTTGGATGAGCTTTTGGATGGCAATCGCCACATTATTGAAGAAGCAGAACCCCCAGTGGCTGCCGGGACTCGCGTGGTGGCCGGGCGGGCGGATCGCAGCAAAGGTGGGCTCACCCCGCGAGGCCATCTCCGCTGCAAGAATGGCTCCGCCCGCAGCCATCAGGGCGGCCGGATAGAGCATAGCATCTCGCTTGACCGACTGCAGGATCGACGGAGTGTGAACAAGGAGAATGTCGTCCTCCGTTGCAGGGTTCGGGGCAATGATGGGGTAGTGGGCCTCCAGGACCCGTACGATCGAAGCGACTCGCTGGGGTGTCTCGCACGAGGCAGTGGGATAATCGTTCAAATAGATGTTATGGTAAATGACTTTGAACTGCTTCTCAGCCATGGCCATATGCTCCTTTCGGATCGAGAGGGAAACCTTCTGAAAGACCGGCCATGCAGGGCCGCATTTCACCTTACCTCTGGTATAGTATACCATCGACTGGCCTTTGTGATAGGCCCCCAGAAGGGGACTTTATTTCATTTTTCCGGCTTCCCGGTTCCGACGGGCCGCTCTGTGAGCACGAGGGGGTGAATCATGAGCTCAGTTCCGTTATCCACGTATCGTATACAGTTTCAGGCAGAATTCACTTTTTCCCATTGCATCACAATCCTCGGTTACCTGACGGATCTCGGCATCTCACACATATACGCGTCACCGATTTTCAGGGCACGGCCAGGAAGCACCCACGGGTACGACATCTGCTCCCATTCGGAAATCAATCCGGAGCTCGGAGGAGAAAAGCAGTTGGAGCAGCTCACAGAGGCCAGGCGCGAACGACGACTCGGATGGATTCAGGACATTGTCCCGAATCATATGGCTGTATCCGGCGACAACAGGATGCTTGTCGACGTATTTGAAAACGGACCTGCTTCCAAGTACTTTTCCTATTTCGACATCGATTGGAATCACCCTGACGAAGGAATGCGCGGCAGAATGCTCGCACCGTTTCTCGGGAAATTCTTCGGAGAGACCCTTCAGGACGGGGAAATCCAGCTCGGGTACGATCTGGACGGCTTTTTCGTTAAGTACTACGATTTGAGGTTGCCCGTCAGACTGGATTCCTACATCTTCATCCTGACCCAGGGCTTGCGTGGACTCCGAGACAGATTGGGCAGAGAGCATCCCGATTTCATCAAGCTCCAAGGTGTGCTGTACAATGTCAAGACTCTGGGCGGCACTGAAACCGAAGAGGAACGGTACGCTCAAATCTCGTTCATCAAGCGCATGCTTTTCGATCTCTATCGATCCAGTAGGGCGATCGCGGATCATGTGGATACCACCATCGCCAGGTTCAACACCGAATCCAGCCCCTCAGGCGGGAGCGATCTTCTGGCAGAGCTTCTTTCAGAGCAATTCTACAGGCTTTCCTACTGGAAGGTAGCTTCGGATGAGATCAATTACCGGAGATTCTTCAGCATCAACGATCTCATATCCTTACGAGTCGAGGAAGAAGAGGTCTTCGACCACGTCCACCGGGGCGTGCTGAGCCGCGTTCGGGACGGCTCTTTCGACGGACTACGTGTGGACCACATCGACGGTCTCTATAACCCCACCGCGTATCTGGATCGGCTCAGACAAGAAGCGGGCGACGCTTATCTGGTTGTGGAAAAGGTCTTGGCCGCATCGGAGGAGCTTCCCAAACAATGGCAGGTCCACGGAACCACTGGCTATGACTTTCTGAATATGGTCTGCGGCCTGTTCGTGCCGCGGAAAAACGAAAAGGCTTTCGAGCGACTGTATACCCGGTTTACCGGTCTGAGACTCCATTTCCGGGACCTTGTCCCCGAAAAGAAGCGACTCATGATCGAACGACATATGGAAGGAGACGTCGACAACCTCGCCAGGCTCGTCAAGTCCGCATCGAGCAGAGACCGATATGGGTTCGACATAACCTTGAAGGCAATGAAACAGGCCATTGTGGAAGTGCTCGTCCACTTTCCGGTGTACCGGACGTACCTCAGCGCAGATCTGCAGAATCCGGAGGAATGCCGACATATCGCGCGGACCCTGGCGGTGTGTAAAGAAAAGAATCCCCACCTGGTCAACGAGCTGTCTTTTCTCGAGCGCTTCTTGCTGCTTCGGTATCCTAAGTACCTTTCTGCAGAAGACAAAGAGCAACGGGTAAGATTTGCCATGCGTTTTCAACAGTTTACCGGGCCGCTCATGGCCAAGGGATTCGAGGACACTGCCCTGTACGTCATGAACCGACTGCTCTGTCTCAATGAGGTAGGCGGATGGCCGGATCGATTTGGAGTGACTCCCCAAGAGCTTCACGAGTTTTTTTCACGGCGGAACACCCAATGGCCTGCTTCAATCAATGCCACTGCCACTCACGACACCAAACGAGGAGAAGACGCCCGCATGAGACTGGCTGCTCTTTCCGAGCTCCCCGGCGAATGGCAGGCAGCGCTGACGAAATTCAGCAAGATCAACGCGCGAAAAAAGCGGCGACTGGGACGCGTGAACGCCCCGGACAGAAATGACGAGTATTTCCTTTACCAAACGCTGATCGGTGCCTGGCCGTACGGCGACTTCGATATGGAAGCCTTCTTGGACAGACTGAAGGAGTACCTCGTCAAGAGTGTCCGAGAGGCAAGGACTCATACAGGATGGATCAAGCCCGATCTCGGTTACGAGGAGGCCTTTCTCCGGTTTGCCGAGGACGTCGTCACCCCGTCACCTGATAATGCCTTCCTGGGCGAGTTCTTGCCGTTTCAACGCCGCGTCGCTCATCTCGGGGTCATCAACTCCCTGTCACAGACCCTCATAAAGATTACGGCTCCAGGAGTGCCGGATTTCTATCAGGGTACGGAGCTCTGGGATCTTTCCTTCGTGGATCCTGACAACAGGAGGCCGGTAGATTTCCCTTTGCGACAAAGCCTTCTGTCAGACATACGGAGAAGTTTTCAGGCCCGACCACGGGAGTTGCTCCAGGAGATGCTCGCTCGACCCGACGACGGCAGGGTGAAGCTGTTTCTGATCGATCAGGCTCTTTGCGTGCGAGGTTCGCATGCCGAGCTCTTTCAGCGTGGTGAGTACCGCCCGGTGTCATTCAGAGGCGAACACAGAGATCGCTTGTTTGGGTTTGCCAGAGTGCTTCCCGGTCGAGAGGGGTGCATCACGATCGTGCCGCGTCTCGTTGCACCGCTGGTGGAAGGGGAAGAATTTCCTCTCGGTGAGGTCTGGAGAGACACGGAAATCATCCTCCCGACGCCGATCCCCTATGCCGTCGCGGATGCGATCACTGGGAGGAAGTCAACGGTGAGTCAATCGATACTGGCCTCAGAGGTGCTCTCCGAGTTTCCCGTGGCTCTGCTCGTCTATTCCCTCACGTGACTGGCGGGGGTCAGGTCTTGTTTCTTGACGAACCTATGATGACGATAGTCTGTGAATGGCCCGCTGCCCCGATCCAAACCGGGCAGGCGAATTTCAAAGGTGGGAGGGAGGTCAAGAAACAAGCCTGACCCCGTGCTCGTAGGACAGCCTTCTCTGGACGCTTCTCGCCACGCGAGCGTTGCGGTCACCATTGTTCATCAGGTTTTTGCGGCTTCCCGTGTGGGATATCTCTATAGAACGGGGTTTCCACGGTCTAAAACTTCTTGACTAAGAACCGGCTTGTGTCTTATGCTCCTTTGCCGTCGCACTCGAAGTTGAGTTATTTTCTGTGTAGTTTTTGGAGGGTTGAGGGTAGCCCCGTCCTGTGGAGCGTCTTTCGGGTGCGTATGTGCTTCCAGGGCGGGGTATACATCAAGAAACTTGGTGGCGGCACATAATCCGTGTCGTAACCTGGACAGTTTAGGAATCGGGCTATCATTTACCTGCCTCATGCAGCAGATCCCACGGAGGAGCAGCACACCGATCAGGCGGCCGAGGCCATGAGCAATCCCTTTGCAGCATAAGGTGACCGTATGATCATTACTCGCACTCCCCTCAGGGTAAGCTTCTGCGGCGGGGGTACGGACCTTCCCTCGTACTATCTCAAGGAACAGGGGGCGGTTGTCAGCACGGCTATCAACAAGTATGTTTACATCACCGTCAACCGCCTCAGCCGATACTTCGACCATCGCATCCTCTTGAAGTATTCCCGCACAGAGCTTGTCAATTCCGTTGATGAGGTGAACCATCCCATCATCCGGGAAGCCATGAAGATTGCCGGGGTGGTAGACGGGGTCGAGATTACCTCCATGGCAGATATTCCCGCGGGAACGGGCCTTGGCTCTTCCAGCACCTATGCGGTGGGACTGCTCCACGCGTTGCACACCTTCAAGGGTCAACACGTCTCCGCCGCGCAACTCGCGAGGGAAGCGTGTGACATCGAAATCGGCCGGCTGAAGGATCCCATTGGAAAGCAAGACCAGTACATCGCCGCATACGGTGGCATCTGTCATATACGGTTCAATCCGGACGAGACGGTTTTCGTGGATCCGGTGATTTGCTCCTATGCGACCAAGCAAGCCCTTCAAGACAATCTCCTGATGTTCTACACGGGAAATACCCGCCGCGCGGGGGACATTCTCCGGGTTCAGAAGGCAACGACTGAACAGAATTGGGAGGCACTCACGCAGATGAAGGAGCTATGCGGCCGTCTCATGGAAGTATTGAAGGAAGGAAGATCACTCAGCGGCTTCGGTGAAATACTTCATCAAAACTGGGTGCACAAACAAAGTCTCGTGGACACGATAAGCACGGATTCCATCAATGGATATTACAACAGAGCTCGGGAGGCCGGAGCCATAGGCGGGAAACTCCTCGGCGCCGGCGGAGGTGGCTTCCTGCTCTTCTATGTGGAGCGACAGAACCATCAGCGAGTAAGGGAAGCCCTGTCCGATCTGCAGGAGCTGCCCTTTCGCTTCGAGCCTCAGGGAAGCAAGGTCATCTACATATCGGATGAGTGATTGGTTCTCAGCCCCGATCTAGGACGCGGCCCCCCACAGAGAATTTCACTTCACGCCATGTCTACCCACTCAGGTATCTTGTCCCCCGAGAGAAAGACTTCGACCTGTTCCGGTTGGGCGAGGTAGGGCTCAAGACGTTTCGCTATCTTCTTGCGCTTGTCGTCACGAAGCCAGTTTTCCCACCGTTTCCTGCTCGTCCAGGTACTAATCACCAAGAGCTTGTTGGTGTTGTCCGCGCTGAAAATCGTTTCGCCGGAAAGGTAACCCTGCTGGAGCGTTGCTGCAGAACGGAGCTCCATGAGCACCTTGTACGCCTCTTCCATCTTCCCCTGCTTGAGCTCACGCGTGATCAAGACTTTCACTGCCATCGGATCCCCCTTTTCTGGCAAAAACTCAACCGGGAGCCCCCTCTCTTCAGGATACACAGCGCCCGGTCATGGTTCCCGTTTGCGTGCCCCCATCAACCAGAAAATCCCACCGATGCCTTATATTAAGTATATCACTTCGCGGTCGTCCCGGAATGGGAAAAGATGTCCGAGTAGGCGTAAGAGTGAACGGGCGGGATGCGCCCGCCCTACCACGCATGTAGCGCAGGCTTTTAGCGCAGGTTTGTAGCGCAGGTTTGTAGCGCAGGTTTGTAGCGCAGGCTTTCCAGCCTGCGTCTTCAAGAAAATGGCAGCCTGAAAGGCTACCCTACATGGCGCGGAATGGCAGCCACGCACTTCGCGGAATAACCTGCATGGCAGGATTTATGCGACCGCGATCTTGTAGCGCACGCATGTAGCGCAGGCTTTCCAGCCTGCGTCTTCAAGAAAATGGCAGCCTGAAAGGCTACCCTACATGGCGCGGAATGGCAGCCTGGGAGAAAACGTCTCAAAACTCGGGACACACCAAAAACCGTAGCACGATCTAGCGTCGATGCGTGGAAAGGCACCCTCACCCCAACCCTCTCCCAGAGGGAGAGGGAGCTGGAAGAATCCCCTCTCCCCCGCTTCGGGGGGAGGGTCAGGGTGAGGGGGTGTGCCACGATTATCACGGACTGCAGGCTTTTGAGGGACTTTCGGAAAGGGTACCCTACATGTGCGGAATATGGCAGTCCCGCGTTGCGCGGGGCTGCCCCACATGTGGCCGAGCCGACAATCCTCGGCTCGGCCCCCTATCGATCATCGGACGCGCCATCCCTTGACGGAGATGGGATTTACCGGCAGATCCACCTTGACCCTTTTCAGGGTGCCGTCACTCATCTGCACGATGATATTTTCACCCCGGGAATCGAGCACTGGCTTGCTCGGAACTCCACTTCCCAAGGAATAGCGGATACCCGATGCTGCTGTGTCGCCGCTCGACGTGACGGCCCCTACCGCTGTTCCACCTCCTATGAATATTGCATTCGGATCGAGAATGGGGACGCAGTTCACGTCAAAAGCGTACAGGAACCCCTGTCCGGTATACCCGCACGGGTCATTGGGCGGAACAAATGTCGTGAGAAAGACAAGACCGCCCGCAATGAGAGGCTTGCCGACCACCCTCTCCCCGGGCAGTCCATCGGTCTCGGGCAAGACGAGGTCGAAGATGCACGAAAAGCACGGGTCGATGCACGAGCTATTCTGGAATTGACAGCAATCCGGCCTGGATCCAATACCCGTTTTCTCATAACAGGTTGATAAGTCCCGCGGGTCGGTACAGACAGTGATCTTGGCTCCGGCGTCAGCAAAGACTTTCGCCCAGGTGCAGCCTTCATTGAAGCGCACTCCATCGCATTTGGGCTGGAAAAGTACCTTGAAGTTCGTCGCGTGACTTGCGTCGTAGATTTCGTACCCGGACCTCACATCGGGTAATTCCACCTTGTCCCTGATGTTGTAGATGGACATCTTCGCGCTGTCACTTTTGTCGTCCTCACCCGTATATACGTCGTCGTACTTACCGGCTCCGATTATCACCCGCAGGTGGTCATTGGACGCCTTCTCGAATGTCGCGGCGGCAGACAACGTAATCGGCTGATGATCCGAACGAAATCGATTCGTATCCAGATCCTTCTTGAGGATTTCCTTGGTAGGCCACATATCGACCTGCATGCCGAAGTGGGTATTGTCGGTCCCATCCGGTTTTTTCAGGTCCAAATTAAATTTGATTCCATAGAAGTACCCGTTCATGTCCCCTACGTATATTCTGTCTATAAATCCGTCGTCGCCAACTACGTGCTCGTTTTGGTTCCACACGTCGAGGGCTATTGGATCAGACATAGCGTAAGGGATAGTGTTTGCCTCCGATGTCTTGAGCGGGAAGTTGGTTGCTGCCCTGTTTATGACAACAGGCCACACGTACTCGAACAGGTTGTGCCCTGTTTCGATATCGAGCATGAGGAAAAACGGCCAGAAGAGACCGAGCTTGAACTTGTCGGCGACAGTTGGGATCGTGTCGAAGGACTTGTCATACACGTGGAGACCCCCGCCCATGAACGCTATGGCCCTTCTGTTGTTGTTTTCGTCAAACTGGACAAATGTCGACGGGAGACCGCCGGTCACCATGTCAAGAGGACTGGGATCGCCCACATAGAATTTCACGTTGGTCGGGAACTGAATTCTGCCAAGGTATGGTTGAGACCAGCTCATCGGCATCATCTTGATGCTCTCGTACACGTCCCTGAACGGTACGAACGATCTTTCGCCAGACACCATCTGTGCGCAAGTCGTATCGCAGTCATCTTTGCACTGGTCCACACACGCGTTGTACGCGGCTGTGCAATTACCGCGACACGTGTTCCGCTGTGACCGCGGCAGGGATGCACACGCTGCGTAGCATGTCTCGTATGGTGGGTAGCACGGATTTGAGTGGGACGTACAGGTTGCGTAGCAATCCTGACGGCACTGCTGTGGGTTCTGGGCAGCAACGACTTCCACCACGACCCGGTTCTTGAGCACCGGATACTCCCAAAGCACAATCGGGTTGCGAGGATCTGTCACGTCAATGGCGAAATAGACGTCCCCACCTCCTCGCTCGCCTCCAACGATAACCGATCGCCAGCATCTGCCCTGAGAGTCTGCGTTTGATCCACAGGGGTTCGTTCCTAGATCCGGTCTGTTGGCCAGTGGATTGATGTACACCTCCCATGAACGGGGTGCCAGGTCCACCATGGTGCGGTGGGCGCACCCGCCCTGACCATAGGTCGTGTCAGCGAGCGCCTTGAGCTCCGTCAGGAGATTGCTCGGAATATACGACCAGAGCTCAGTCATGATTTCGGAGTCTTCGGCAGGATCGTATATCCACTTGTCCTCGGTGCTATCGTATTTCCCCATCAGGAAGGCGTGCAACTGCCCGTCGTTGGCACCGACGTACACCACCTTGTCTCTATAAATATTGGCGTTTCTGTGTTCATAGAAGCTGGCGATGTCCGGATCTCGCCGAGAGACCTCTCCTAGAGTCGGCGGACCGAGGACCACAGGAGTCGAGTACACTATATCCCCGAGAAGCCAACCCCTCCTGTCACGATATCCTGTTACTGTGCTCCCTCTGACCCAGTCGATCAGGTTTTGTGCTTCGGTGTCGGTCGACACCCCAAGCATGGTCTTAGTGATCGTTGGGCTCGTGAATTCGAGCTGGGTTTTGGTCGTCGGGTCATAAGTAAAAATGGTTCGAGATGCAGGTGTCGTCGAGTTACTGAGGATGCCCCCTGCATCTGTGCAGTGGCTGCCCAAGCCGGGGCACGGGGCATCGGTTCCCGGCATATCCAGGCAGAGCCTGCCTGCGTTGCACGAGAGCTCAAAGGAGTACCATTCCTTGTTGTCATACATGAACGGCCGGAAAGCTTCCAGGTGGCCGCGCCAGAGGTACGCGTCCACGCGTTCGGGATCCGCTGCTTCAAACACTCCTCGAACAATGATGTCCCCGGTTCTCAATTCCTGGGAGACTGTGGCCACAGCGGAAGCTGATGCAGTCCTCGAGACTACCTCATCCAAGACCGCCTTAAGTGCCGCCTGGAGCTCTTTGCCGTTATTGGCCTTATAATAGGCGTCCGGAATTCCTTTGTTCTCGTTTACTCCGTCCCCGTCACGGTCCCACACAGCATCCCACTCTTTGCAGCAGGTGACATTGTAGTACCGTGTGCCCGAGCACGAACCAGGGGGATTACAGTTGGCATAGTTCGGATCGCACTCCGGAACCGGCCATTGAAAATTCTTGCTGTCCGACGGCGTACCGCTCTTGGGGTACGGGAAATTGTCGTTTCCACATCCGGTCACATTCCTGAAGCTCCCATACATTGCAATTGCCCGCATGGAATTGTCTCCCTCCGGCTCCTGGGAGAATGCGAGGATGGAATAGATGTCCACTACCTGATCGCCGACAAATGCTGCCTCCTGACTTTCGGGCCTCAGATCTGTGGTGTGGATGCTTACCGCGGGGTTGACGGGGTCAACGCCGTCGTTCCACACTCCGTCGGAGAGCAGCAAAGCAAAGCTCTTGCGGCAGGGCACTGCCACCGGCTTCCCTGAAGCGTCGGCGCCAAAGAATGGGTCCTTGAGAGTCCCCTTGGTGCTCGACGACACAAAGAGCGAGTTGTCCGCGTGGTCGCTGTTATTGTGCTGGTTGAAGTAGTCGTACACCTCTGCCAGTGCCGGGCCGGTCGGAGTTCCACCATAAGGAAACGCCTGGGTGAAATCGAGGCCGTCAGTGGAATCCGTATCCTTTCCCTCCATGGCACTGATCAATCTGTCTATGTCGGTATTATCGCATCCCACGAGGATCTTGCCCTTGTTCGCCTTCACGTCACCCTTGTAGTACATGAAGCCGAACCGTACATAGGGAAATGCCTCGTGAATAAGGCCCTTTCGCTCGTCTTTCGGCATTTGTATCCTGACACGGGCCCAGGGGATAGCGCCTATCTTGGTCAGAGCCTGTCCCTGGTGCGCCACCGGGTTGAGGCCCTGTTCCGTGTAAAGGCCTGTATGCTTCTGGAGAGGAACAGTGGACCACAAATCGTACGAAGCGGTGAAATCGTTTGCAGGGATCGTCTCGTCATTGGTAGCCACGCGGAGGTAGTAGGTCCCGGCACCGAGGGTTACCGTCAGCGTCGTGGTCTGCGTGTTATCCACACTGCTGGAACATGCATTCCCGTTGACGTCCGTCAGCCAGGGATTGTTGATGCTGGAATTGTCGTAGATTGCCAGTCGAACCCCGTGGCTCGAGGACCAGGTGGACTGTATTCTGATGGACACTTGGGTAGTCCTGGTCAGAGTGAACGTCCATGGCTCTACCCGTTTGTTGTACCTGTTGGGGTCGTTGGGATCAAGTTGGCCACGATACTGCCCGGATATGGTGACGAAAATGTCCTTGTCCGTATAGCTGCCCGTCTGGTAATCGTCCGGGAAGGTTGAAGAGCTTTCCAGCGTCGCAGGACGCACGTAAAACGACGCATTAACGTTGGTGGATTCGGTCACGAATCTGCGGGCGCCTTGGGCTTGAACGTACACGTTCGAATCGTCCCCGGAGACAGTCGTGGCCTTTCCTCCGATCAATGCTTTTAACGCAGCGTCAATCCTCGACGTGACCGCCAAATTGAGCACATTTCCGCTGATGCCGACGTTCACGTTGCCCGTGATCCTCTTGATTGCCTTATACCCAGGGGGGTCAGGCTTTCCGTTCCAGGTCGCGGATATTTTGAACCTTGATCCATTAACTTCAAGCACCCGGTGACCGTCGCCATTCAGGCTCTTATGGCTTCCCAGATCGTACACGGCAACGTAGTCATTCACTTGGAAATCGTGGCCATCGCACGTGAGCCAGATGGTTCCGCTCCCGCCGTCCTCAGTCTCGGCAGTACCCGGATGATACGAGACTGGCTGAGGATCGGCCTTTACGAAGTAGTCACCCGCAGTATCGTACACGTAGTACATGTCGGGATCGAACGTTCCGTAGTACTGAAACGTGGGGTTGTACACGGCTGTCTGGTTCGGGTTATTACAGTTCCCAACACGAGAATTGTAATAACTAGGACAATTGCCATTAGGATCGGCACAGTTTGAATAGCCGAAATTATCGTCAAAGTATGCTGGAAACTGCATGCTTCCGGAATAGTCCATGATGATCATCACGTTCGGCCTGGTCGCTACGCCCACAACAGGTGGAATATGACATGGCGAATACGGGCCTGCCACGACTACGACTGTGGAAACAGTCAGCAGAGCGGCTGAGCATAGGCAGATTGCAGCGAGAAAACGAACAGCTTTAGTGGTCATTTTTGGCCTCCTTCGCAGGAAGGACCACTATGATCACTTCCTTGGCTTTCTGCAGCACGTACACCCGGGTCCCCTTCGTGACGCTCGCCAAAGTCAACGGATTATTGGACTGGTCCTTTACGCTCACGGTCTTTCCTTTGAGATTGACCGAGGTGTTCTTTGGCTGAGAGTACAGGACCAGGGTATTCGCGGTAATCGCGTCCACCAGGATCGGCCCCATGGGAGCGTAGCCTTTGGCAATTGAGAGGTTGATGTCAAAGGTCGCTGCCATGGCTGCTGGACACCATGACACCATCAGCGCAGCTACAGCGCCTGCGAAGAGTGCAATTAGCGTCGGTTGTTTTGCTGCCGAGTGTTTCATGTCACTTCCTCCACCGGACATTTCATAGGTAAAAAGTCAATGCCTAATCACGGTCACGTCGTATAGCCCGGGTCCGGAATCCAGAACATACTTGGCCCCTTCCCCTCTGCCATCGCAATCGCATACGTCACCCTGCTTGCGTGACCGATTGCACACCGTCACGTTACTGGAGTATCACCAGATTTGATGCTCTATCGGTTGTCAGGTAACATACCCGGAATTCCCCGTGCCCCTCAGTACATCACAGGCACCCCCATTTCGGGCTTGGCGGCGAGCGCCTCCTACAGGTTTCTGGCGAACTTGTTGGCCGCTATGAAGACTGCCAGATCCGGCAGTGCTGATATGTTGAAAAACTGGGTCTTCTCAGCCTCGGTCTTAAAAGGTCTCAAATTTACGTCTCGCTTGCCCGTACCTTCTGCAACCCAGAACTGCACGTGGTAGCCTTCCGCGGTTCCCAGCTCCCATCCCTTCAGCATCTGAGGATCGGTCTCGTATCCCTTCAGCGTCATCCACGAGTCCCAGTCACCAATGTTCTTCTGCTCACCGTCGTACACGCGCCACCTGCTTGTTCCCCCTCCGTATGCGACGGATTCTTTCAGTCCGATTTGGGTGAACGCGAGGGAAGCAGCGCCGTCGGCAAGGTTAAACAATCGTTCATAATTGAGCTGCGCCAGATTGAAATAGTTGTCGAATTTTCGCTGCACCAAGAGGCCCGCGGCTATGAGACTCACCAGGCCCAAGATCAGCAGCACTATAGCAATGGCAGCTCCTCTTTCATTTCTTATGGCGTTCACCGTCATGGCTTATACCTCACGAGTTGCCCAAGACGAGATTGCGAGGGGACACGATAATGGTCCGAACATGGCGAGGACCCCACTTGGCAGCTTTACCCCTGGTCTGGTACGTTAACCTGACCCGGACCAGCTTCAACGTTGCCGGCGTCTGGTTGGCTCCTGCGTTCCACGCCTTTGCCCACGTCGCGTCAGCGAATTGGTAGTCTACCTCCAGCCCAATAACCCTGAAATAGTGCTCACCGCCGAGAAACGGCATGCCCGCGGGCGTAGCATCACCGCCCCGATTGCGCCAAAGTGTCCCTATCTGTTTGCCTTGTACAGTCTGGTCTGCCACCCGATAGGAGACCGCCGGAGCAATCCACTGATTCGTGGCAAGCCCGCTTTGAACCTTGAACGTGCACGAAAGATAGCCCTGAAGGGACTCGTCGGCACAGGTTGTTATGGAATCATTGTAGAGCACATCCTTCACGGTTACCGTGCCCGCGGAATCCAGAGCGATTACTCCTCCGACATTGTTTACGAAGGTTGTTCCGGTGAGTTTAGGACAATATCGGAGCGTGAACTGGTCTGAGCCTCCGTACGTAAGGAATCCCTGGTAGTCGGTCATCGAATCCAGAAAAACCGTGTTCCGCCTCACAGCGCTGGCGAAGGAGCCTGTGGCCGCAGGCGTTGCGGATTCCATGGTGAGATAGCCACTGTAACTCAGATAAAGCTGATCCCGTATCGCCGGCATGCCATCCACCGACACAGGGGACGTGTCCTGCACAATGTGCATGGCCAACTCCGGATGGTCCCCCAGTCCGAAGCCTGCCTCGAGAACATCTCGTGCGATCACGGATTGAGCCAGACCCACTGCTTCATCGACTCGCTTCAGCCGGAATGACTCGAACCCCTCGGTGCTCTGGAAAATGAAGAACGAAAGCGCACCGGCTATAACCATCAGGAGGATGACCATACCGACCAGCATTTCAACAAGGGTGTATCCTCGGCCGTTGGTCAGTCGGTTCACTGGACTATCCTTCGTACATCTTTCGATCATGGCTCGTACTGCTTGTAGTAGTTGATCATCCTGAGTTTTCGCTTGCATTTGTCCAACTTGGTTCGTTCGCACTCCGTACCATCCCAATACACGGTGGCGTCCAACTGCCTGCACCCCGAAGCATGGGTGGAGGTGGTCCATTGGCAGAAATAGGTGCCATCGTTCCGGTCCGGGTTCCAGCATTGGTCGAGCGCCGGGTTGAATCCAGCAGTGCCGCTCGTGCCGAGCTGCCGTTGGCACGGGTCCGTAGCCGCAGTAGTACCCACGTTTCCGGCTTTGAACCGCTCGCAGAGCTGCCCCATCAGTACTTCCGCCCTCCGCACGCCGGCGTTGTATCGGGACGATTCGTAGGACGCGAAGAGGATTGCGCCCACAGCGGCCATTCCAACGGTAAGGATGGCAATGGCAACCATCAACTCGATCAAGCTGAAGCCCTTCCGAGAATTCTCCGTCTCCATGCGTACCTCTGTCAATGCTCCACTGCCGCTCAATATCCCGACTTCACCATACCGAACGGGCTCACCGTCACGACCAGCGCGTTCGTGACCGTGGTCCCGTCTTTGTAATAAAACTCCGAGGTGCCCGGCCGCTTGCGTGCTATAACGATTCGGTACCCGTTGGGGTCCGCAGCGAATCCCCGCGAATCGAAAGCAACGGGCCGTGGGTCGGGCTCCGTTCCTCCACCGGGAGACGGAGAATAGTCGCCTTCGATCCAGATGCCCATGCGCTCAGCGTCGTACACGAATTCCCCGTGTCCTGGAGGGCCCTCGTCCCGTGACACCCGTTTCCTTATGGTGAGCGTTGCAGCCTTCGAAATGTTCTTGGCAATCGGGGTCTCGGTGGTGACCGCTGAATTGGCATCCCCGGGATATGCCACAGTTATGGCGTTGGCTCCCGTGGACACGGCCAGCACGTAGTACGCGCCGCCATTCATCCCTACCGGGTAACTGAGGCCGGAAAACGCTGCATAGTCGAAAGCGTCAAAGACGTTTTCCGTCCCCATGAGCGTGACCTGGTATTGGCTTTCCGTACCAAGCGCGGTCACGCTGTTCACCCTGCTGATCCGCTCGTTCTGAAAGGCCCTCATACGCGTCTCTTGCAGCGCGACAATCAGCTTTCGTGCCGTCTGGGACACAGCATAGTTTGCATACAGTCCGCTTCTGAAACTTGTAATTGCCACAACAGTGATAATGGAGATGACAGCGAGGACTATCATCAGCTCGGCAAGGGTAAACCCTTCTCCCCGCCCATTCATCTCATCGATCCCTAGCCCACGATCATGCGACCGCGTCAGATTTGCGCAGAGACGATGCCATCGTGTCATGTCGCCACTCTGTAGATTATTTGTCAGGACAAGCCATTTTATCAGAGATTTGATCGACATACAAACGAACTCTCTTGTAACGAGCCACTTTATGCACAGACTGTGCACGGACGCGCGGATCGACGGATCCTCTTTGGCCGCTTGCGATACTTATAAGCAGTTTTCATGCCAAAGGTCATGACCACCGCCATCACACATCATGTTGCAGCGTTATGCTATTCCACCGGTACAATCATTCGCTGGATGGTGGCACGAAAAAGCGCCGATACCGCACGGTCTGAAGAGAAGCCCGTCCTGGCGACTGGACGGGTCTGAAACCCACCTCTGCCTGGGGGCGGCGACCGCGCTGGACAACAGAAGAGGCATCTAAGCCATGGGGGCAAGCGGTAAAATGGGCGTCTTGCCTCTCGGGTGCACGGTAAGATGGGCGTCTCGCCCGTTTCTTTAGGGATGACGGGCAAGATGCCCGTCCTACGAGCGCCCGGCCCTCAGGTCTGCCGCCAGAATGAAAGTGTCTCAAAGGCCGGCAGTCCGTGATAACCGTGCCACACCCCCTCACCCTGACCCTCTCCCCCGAAGCGGGGGAGAGGGGATTCTTCCGGCTCCCTCTCCCGGTGGGAGCATAGGTGTTAACTTCGTGGATGACATCACGTGATTTCAGTCCGTTGACTTAACAAGGACCCCGTCACCCCGGCGAAAGCCGGGGTCCATAACATATCGGAAGGACTGGATTCCGGCTTT
>JBFMDN010000094.1:0-16594 GCA_040753915.1 Thermodesulfobacteriota bacterium
TCGTTACCTCGAAATCCTCGACCTCACACCAGAAATCTTTCGCAACCCGTTTGGTGGCCGGTACCATCCAAAAAAACGAGAATGAAAAATCATACAAACTTGCACCAGGAGGTGCGGAATGTGAGGCGTGACTTCACCACAAGGCCCTTGGAATCGACGAACCAACAGCGCTGCCGTGCTTCGCCCTCGGAAAGGCCTTCGTCGACCATTGCCGCAACCAACAAATCGCCGGTGCCGAGACCGGCCTCGCCGGCACCGAGAAACAGGAACTTCTGATCTCTTATTCTTTCCCGCACGATGTGCATAGCCGAATAGATGCCTGCCAATGTGACAGAAGCCGTTCCCTGAATATCGTCATTGAAGCAGCAGACTTCATGCTGATATTTTTGCAGGAGACGATAGATCGCCGTACCAATGGAGTCCAGGACAAGATAAGACGGCTCGCCTCCATTCTCAATGAACAGTGTGCCCAATCCGCCCGACTGGATCAGGCGATATAGGCTAACCTGGAGGAGTTGCGGTATGAGGGGGCCAGGCTTGACATCTTTACATCTGCGCGAGGTCTTCTCTTGTCCTCTCAAGTTCTGCCGCCAGACGGGGATTCGGCTGCTCACCTCCTTAGTAGGGGATTTCATAATTGCGGTCAGGTAATCTGCCATCACTCCTTCAGGGGGTTACGCTCTGAAGGAGCGCACCTTGAGTAGTCCCGCGAGACGCGTGATTTCAACCTGTGGTTCAGCTCACGAAATCTTGTACTAAGGCAAAGCCCTTTTCTGTCTCTCCGGCAATTCTGGAGCTACCAGGCTGCTTTCGCTCCGTCAGCATCGATGATGCTTGTGTCCGCATCGCTGTCCTGTTTCCGAAAAGATCCCCACTTACGTGAGCCATCTCTTGCGGCGTTTGTAATGTTTCACATCCCGGTAGCTCTTCTTGGCCCCCATTTCGGTGAGTCCCAGGTAGAATTCCTTGATGTCAGCATTATCCTTGAGCTTTTCCACGTCGTCGTCCAGGACGATCCGGCCGCCCTCCATGACGTAACCGTGCTGGGCGATGGAAAGGGCCATGCGGGCATTCTGTTCCACCAGCAGGATGGTGACATTCTCTTGCGTGTTTATGCGCTCGATTATGCGGAAGATCTCTCCCACAAGCATGGGACTCAATCCCATGGATGGCTCATCCAAGAGCATGAGCCTCGGGTGGGCCATAAGGCCTCTCCCTATGACGAGCATCTGCTGTTCCCCACCGCTGATGTACCCTGCGAGAAAGGAGCGGCGCTGGGTCAGTCGAGGAAACAAGGAGTAAACCAGGTCCAGATCTTTCTTGATTTGCTTTCGGCTCTTTATGGTGTGTGCGCCGACGACGAGGTTCTCTTCAACGGTGAGATCCTCGAACGCCTGGCGACCCTCCATCACCTGAAAGACGCCCTTCCTGACTATTTTCTCCGGGTCCATCTTGTCGATGCGCTCACCCAGGAACGAGATGGAACCGTCGGTCACCGCACCATCTTCGGACTTGAGCAGTCCTGATATGGCCTTGAGCGTCGTGCTCTTCCCTGCACCGTTATTGCCCAGAATGGTAACTATTTGCCCCTCTTGTACGGAAAGGGACATGCCTTTGAGGACGAGAATGATTTGATTGTAAATGACTTCTATATTGTTGACTTCGAGCATGGTACCCATGGATTTTCACGCTCCCAGCCGAGAATACGTCAAGGTTTCTTCTCCGAGGTATGCTTTGATAACCTCCGCATTGTGGCGTATCTCCTTTGGCGGTCCTTCAGCGATCTTGACTCCGAAGTCCAGGACGCAGACTCGATCCGAGATATCCATGACAACACCCATGTCGTGTTCTATGAGCACTATGGTCACCCCCCACTCGTCATGGATATCCAGAATGAAACGGGTGAGATCCTCCGTTTCTTCCAGATTCATACCCGTGACCGGCTCGTCGAGCAGCAGGAGCTTTGGTTTCATTGCGAGTGCCCGGCCCAATTCTACGCGCTTCTGGAGGCCGTACGGGAGCGTGCCGACGGGCTTCTTCCGAATGTGCTCGATTTCCAGGAGATCGATGATCCGCTCTTCGATCTCCTTGCGCAACGCCAATTCAGTTCTCCTGGTCTTCCCAAAGTAGATTCCTGCGGAAAGAAGACCCGTATCCATGTGGACGTGTCGACCCAGCTTGATATTGTCCAGAACGGTCATTCCCCGGAAGAGCTCCACGTTCTGGAACGTTCGAGCGATGCCCAGTGAAGGAATCTGGTGCGGTTTCAACGGGGTGATATCGTGTCCGTCGAAGAAAATGCGACCCGCACTGGGGTTATAGAACCGGTTTATGCAGTTGAGGAGGCAGGTCTTCCCCGCTCCATTGGGGCCGATGATCGCGAAGATCTCCCCCTCTTTCACTCCGGTCGAAACATCGGCAAGCACGTTGACTCCGCCGAAACGGAGGAACAATCCTTCGACGCGGAGAAGGAACTCTTCATCTGCTAATGGCTGATTCGGGGTGGTCATGCTCCTCGCACTCTTGTCTGAGAATACTGCCAGTGGGTCAGGGAGACTCCGGGACCTCTCTTATCTGGACCGACGTTTGCATCCGAAACTCAGTTCCGTCCCGATATTTTATGTCGGAGATTACATCGAATTTCTTGCGGTCCCCGTACAATCCTTGCACAAGCTGAGAATAGCGCTCTTCTACGAACGACCTTCGCACCTTTCTCGTGCGGGTCATTTCTTCGTCGTCTGCGTCGAGCTCCTTATGCAGCATGACGAACTTCCTCACCTGGGCAGCCTTGGGCAGGCCTCTGTTTGCCCTTGCCACTTCTGCCGCGATGAGATCATAGACTTCATCCTTTTGCGACAGATCGGTGTATGTCGTGTACGTCAGTTTTTTGTTCTCGGCCCATTTTCCCACATTTGCCATGTCGATGTTTATCATCGCAGCAACGTAGGGCCGGTTCTTACCCACTACCACCGCTTCGGACACGTACATGCTAAACTTGAGCTTGTTCTCTATGAGCTGTGGGGAGAATTTCGTCCCATCCGCAAGCTCCATGACGTCCTTCATTCGATCGATCATGACAAGGTGGCCGTCTTCGTCAATGAGACCCTGATCTCCCGTGCATAGCCAGCCGTCGACGAAAGCGGCTCTTGTCGCGGCTTCGTTCTTGTAGTATCCGGCGAATACGGTAGGGCCTTTGACGAGAATTTCACCGGAATCCGATATATTAATCTCAGTTCCCGGTATAGGCTTTCCAACGGTGGTCAGTTTTATGTCGCCGTTACGGTGCCCGACGGCTATTCCCGACGTTTCGGTCTGTCCATATACCTGCTTGATGTTTACCCCGAGAGCCTGGAAGAGGTTGAAAATCTCGGGTCCCAACGCGGCTCCTCCTGTATAGCAGTTCCGTAGCCTGCCGATTCCGAAATAGTTCTTCAGAGAACGAAACATAACAAGATAGCACAGCCCATCCAACGCCGTGAGTAATGGATTCATCTTGTTGGTCAGCTTGTACGCGGCCAATTTGTACCCGAGGGGCATGGTCACACGGTAGAAGAGACGTTTGATCCATACCGCATCCTGTATCTTCACCTGGATGTCCGAGCATATCTTTTCCCAGAATCGGGGGGGCGCAAAGAGAATTTCAGGACCGATCTCCCGGATGTTCTCCGGAACGGTTTCCACCTTTTCCGGGAAGTTGACCGTGAATCCCTTGAACAGGTTCCACGCGACAGCAGTCATCTGTTCCCCGACCCAGGGGAGGGGAAGAAAAGACACGTGATTATACCAAGGGTAAGCAGGGTCGACCTTGTCCTGGTTTTCTGCCATCTTCACCATGTTATGGTGAGTAATCATAGCCCCCTTCGGGAGGCCCGTCGTTCCTGACGTGTATGCCACGATGGCCACCATATCTTCCGTAACCTGCTCCACTTGGTTACGGAAGAGGTCGGGATCCCGCTGAGCCATCTCGACACCCATCTGCTGGACCTTGCTCAAAGGAATCAGAATGGGATCGTCGTACTGGCGCATCCCTTTCATGTCGTCCACGATCACTCTGCGAATCTTGGGGCATTCTTCCCTGATCTCCAGGAACTTGTCCACCTGTTCCTGATCTTCGGCCATGAGAAAGGCCGCGTCGGAATGATCGATGATGTACCTGACCTGGTCTATGATGCTGTCAGGGAAGATGCCGACTGCAGCACCGCCTAGCGATTGAATGGCAAGCTCTGCGTACAGCCACTCGGGACGATTGTCCCCAAGGATAGCCAGCTTGTCTCCGGACTTGTATCCGAGAGCCAGGAGTCCCAACGCGAGAGTGCGCACGTTTTCCAGGTACCCATTCCACGATACCGATTGCCAAATCCCGAACTCCTTTTCCCGCAGAGCGACTTTTGTTTCTCCATGGGTGCGGGCATTCTCAAGCAAGAGCTCCGGCAGGGTCTTAGCCATAGTTTCTTCCCGGTCTAGAGAAATACGTGTTGCCCCAACCTCCCCGGCCGACCGGCCACGGAGGTGGGGGCTGCAAGCGCAGTGCGTCAGGCACGGTTTGCGATGATCTACTCGATTCGAATCCAGTCGGAAGCAGGTTCAAAGATCTTTTTCTCCACGTTGGCTTTCCACACCTTTGCCACAGGGAATTTGTTGTCGTGCCACGTCAGCGGCGCGGTCAGTCCACCAGTGTCCATGTCCTTGATCGATTTCAGGGCTTTCACCAGCGAATCCCCGTTGATCGGTCCTTCCTTGGCCGCACGCTTCAGGCATTCCACAAAGATGAGTCCCGTGACAAAGCCCTGCATGTATGAGTTTGGTCTGTAATCAACGTCCTTGTAGTTCTTTTTTGTGTATTCACGAATCTTCTTGATCATGGGAATCTCTTCCATCCACCAGTAGTTGTAAGGATTGACTCCCATGTATCCTTCTGCCAAGGGGCCAAGCTGGTCCAAGAGCATCTTGGTTGATCCCCAGAATGTGCCCATGAACTTGGTCTTCATGCCAAAATCCCGGCACTGCTTGATGACCGCTGCAACGGGGGAAAGGACAAACCCCTGAAATATGACATAGTCGGGATTCTTGCGCTTCAGATCGAGCACCTGCGACGTTACGTCCACATCGCCTACCTTTGCCACGGACTCGGCCACAAGATCGAGCTTGAGCTTCTTGCAGACCTCCCGGCTGGCAGGTATCGGATCCTTGCCGAATTCCGTGTCGCTGTAAAAGAAGGCAACTTTGGCCCCCGGCTTTTCCTTTGCGATGAAATTGAGCAGGATCTCGAACATATCCGCATAGGTGGGCCCCGGGACGAAGATGTAGGGATTCTCGGCCGCGTTGGCCAATTCGCTCGAGAACGACGTGGAGCTGTAAAGGATCTTGTAGCGGCTCGCTATTTCTGGTGCCATGGCTTTGCCCAAGCCGGTGCTTTCCCCGTACATGATCACGGGGTTGTCACGGGACATGATACGCTTGAAGGCCGCGGTGGCTACGTCCAGCTTGTACTGGCCGTCCTCCATGATGTACTCGATCTTTTTTCCGTCTATGCCACCAGCTTCGTTCGCCATCATGAGAGCGTCCTTGAGACCAGCGTTGATGTTTACCCCCGCGAAGGCGAACCTCCCGGTGATGGGCTGGACCGCGCCGATCTTGATGGTTTCGGACGCGATTGCCGGGATAGTCGCCGGTGCCATCGTGAGTCCCAGCGCCACGAACGGCAACACAAACAACCAGGCAGACCGTTTCATCCTCGTCCCTCCTTATTGAATTGTCTGTCCTATCAGACGGGCTCTTAGTATCCAACCCGCTAATAGGAAAATGGCCACAAGGTGAAGAAGCTCTTGAGACGATGCCACATCTCGGCCAAGCCGTGAGGCTCGAAGATGAGAAACAGCACGATGAGCGATCCGAAGATCACGTCCTTCATAGGAATAAATAACTGATCCAGTCCCGGATAGATCTCCCTGGTTGCACCCGTCACAACGTTGAGGAGCTCCGGTACCATCACCATGAATATGGCTCCAAAAATGGAACCCAGAATGCTTCCCAATCCGCCCACAATGATCATAGCGAGGTACTCAATGGACAAACCGAATGGGAAATGCTCCGGAGTCACCACCTTCATAAACGCGACCCAGAGCCCTCCCGCGATACCGGCATAGAAAGAGCTGAGGGCAAAGGCTACAAGCTTGTACCGGAAGAGGTTGATCCCCATCATCTCCGCCGCGAGATCGCGGTCTCTTATGGCGAAGAAAGCACGACCCCATTTGGTTCTCAGAATATTGCGCGCAAAGCCTACGCCGAGCACAGCCACGACCAACGTTATGTAATAGAAGGTCTTTTCTGTTCTGAAAACTAAATCCCCGATCTGAGGGGGCGGAACATTGATTCCCCTAATTCCCTGAGTCACTGATTCCCAGTGGACGAATATCCATTCGAGGATGAACTGAGCTGCCAGAGTCGCTATGCAGAGATAGAGACCCTTGACTCGAAGGGATGGAATACCAATGATCAATCCTACGAGCGCTGCGACACCTCCTGCGAGGGGCAGAGCAAACCAGAATGGAACCCCATACCGGGTCATGAGAACCGCGGTCGCGTACCCCCCGACTCCAACGAAGGCCGCATGTCCGAGCGATATTTGACCGGTGCATCCGGTCAAGAGATTGAGGCCCACAGCCCCGATTATCGCGATGCCTATGAGATTCGCTATGTACAGGACGTAGTCGTTCCCGACTAGGGGAAGGACGACGAGAAAGACGCACAGCACCCCAAGCCAGAACTTCACGAAGAAGGTTTGAAAGATCTTTTCATCTTCGAAATACGATTCCTTGAAATCTCCGCATCGCATGAATCTCTACCTCGGTGCGGCCCCAGTTTGGCCTGAAACGGTATGGGAAAGCCGTTCAGACGCGTTCGATGATCTGTTTCCCGAACATGCCGTACGGGCGTATCATGATAATGATGACGAGTACCACGAAGGGAACTACATCCTTGGTGCCACCGCCCAGCAAGGTATCCAGGTACACCCCCGCGAAGTTTTCCAGCAAGCCGATGATGAACCCGCCTACGATGGCCCCAACAATGCTGTCGAGTCCTCCCAGTATTATCACCGACAATACCTTGAGCCCGATGTCTCCAAGATGGATGCTGATTCCACTGATGTTCCCTATGATGATGCCGCCTACCGCCGCGGTTATGGCGGCGAGGCTCCAGGAGAGTGCGAAGACGCTTTTCACGCTTATGCCCATCGACAAAGCCGCTTGCTGATTACTGGCCGTAGCCCGCATGGCAAGCCCCGTACGGGTATATTGGAAGGTCAGGGCGAAGATTACCATGCACACCATAGCAAAGAGGAATCCCCACAGGAGACCGGACGGCACAATCGCGTAATGAAGATCAAGGGGCTCAGGAGGAAAGATCTGAGGAAAGGACCGATAATCGGGAGACCATATGATTTGGGTCAGGCCTTTGAGGATGCTCGCCAGACCGATGGTGACCATTATCACCGAGATGATTGGCTCTCCAATCAAAGGTCGGAGAATTATTCTCTCTATGATGATTCCCAAGAGGGCGGCGAATCCCAGGGTGACCACAAGCGCCACAGGAAACGGAACTGCTGCGTAACTCAACACGGACAGACAGACAAAGGCTCCCAGCGTCATGAATTGGCCGGTGGCCAGGTTGAGAATACTCGTTGCCTTGTAAATGAGTACGAACCCCAGGGCTATGAGGCCGTATACTCCCCCCACCGCCAGACCACTTACAATGATCTGGGGAATAATATCCATCGTCCCCTCCTGAATGGAGGCCGCGAATAGACCACGGCAAACGGCTCGAAAAAAGTCGACTTTCACGAACATAGTCAACAGGCCGTACACCACAACTGGCTCGGCCCAATTCATGGAACCCTTTTGACAGCACGAAGATAAGCGATGGCTTGTCCAGATGCAAGGAAATTCGGTGGCGGACCACACGTGGAATCACAATCAGGATATGGTGGAACATGGTGAAAACACGTCCAGGCCCAACTCGCAGATCGAGATCAGCAAGTCTGCATGAAAGCACTGTACGCCCTCCCCTATCGTGTCGGCCATCATACAGGAGCTCCACACTCCGTTCCCGAAGTCTCGACTCTGCCACAATGCTGTGCGCGAAGTGAGCCGCGTGTTTCGCGACCGGGACCGTGCCCTCGTCAGCTCAGTAGGGAACGGCTACGAGACCGGTCTACTTGTGAAACGGGACGAACAACGAGACCCCCCTGCCCATTAGACACGCATCGCCTCGATAACCTAATCAAAGATGGAATTCATGGGGACAATGATGTACATTAATGGACCGCTGATCGTTGTCCCATTTCAAAATTTCTTTGCCGTTAGGAGGTCGTATCACTCCGAGTCAGGACGTTACGGAGTGCGGGAGCACAGGAAGCTCCGCGAGAGAAGAGAAGAGCGCAATTGAGCGCGAGGATGGAGTGCCTATGATAGCTGTTGCAAAGCAGGAGGTTAAGGCGACACCCGTACAATCGGTGGTCTATAAAGGAACTACGAGGACAGTGCGCGACGTAACCATTCAGTGGCTTTCCCAAGCCGGTAAGGACCCCCACGGAGCTCCTGCATATGGTTTACGACTGTTCACCGTGGGGCCGGGCGGCGAAATCCCTACCCACAGTCACAAATACGTGCAGACCATGTACATTCTGTCTGGCTCATTCGAGTGCTGGATTGAAGATCCTGAAACCGACACGATTGTCGATCGCAGGATCGTCGGGCCGAACGATGTGGTGTACATCCCAGGCGAAGAGCCCCATGGCATGCGAAATTTGAGCGAGACGGACCCCGGGACCTTTCTCTGCTGCATAGGAAACGTGACCGAATCCAGTGAAGATCGGAGCGGGTGCTGCTGAGAAAGCCCATCTAGTAGTGATTTTGGGACGCGGAAAGCCCACTCCGAAACGGGCGATCCGCACGTTCCTTCTCAAGCACTAGGACATTTTCTTGGGCAAGTGATCTACCGGCTCCGGGACACTACGAATTCGGTCCGGAGGAACCGGACGATTGAGTTGCGACCGAGGAGTGGGAAGCACGTATGACAGTGGGAAAGGAATCACGATCTGTGCCGAAGGAGCCCCTTGATAATGGACTCAGATTGAGAGAGGCCCAAGTCTACCAAGTTCTTTCGCTGGTTTCTGCCGGCATGTGGGGGAACGCAGCCGGGGCTGCGGTTCTCGCTCTCGCCATGTGGGGTGCTGTGGATACCTGGAAGCTGGTGACGTGGGCTGCCTGTCTGCTGGCGATCCAACCACCCCGTTATGTACTGGTAAACCGATTCCTGCGAATCCAACCGCGGGGCATCGAAGCCATTCGATGGGGGAATTGGTTCGCATACGGGGCTGCTGCCAATGCAATTATGTGGGGGATTGCGCCCGTATTCTTGTTTCCAAGCCAATCACTCGCTCATCAATTCCTCCTCGGGCTGTTTCTGCTGGGAACTTCCTGTTTCTCAGCAGTAATCTACTCTCCCATGGTAAAGTGCTACGTCCCTTCGATTATTTTCATCCTCGGCCCCATGGGTACCTTTTATCTGGTGCAGAGCGGTGAGGTGACGAGCGCTCTCAGTGTCGGAATCTTCGTTTTCGGCATCCTGCTTGTCGGAACCATCACTGCAATGCACAGAGTCAATAGTCAGACATTGAAACTTACCCTCGATAATGCGGATCTCGTGGACACGCTCAGGAAGGAAAAACACAGAGCAGAGGCCCTCAATGCCGAATTGGTGGCGGAAGTGCAACATCGGCGGACCGCTGAAGAAGATCTCCGGAAGATCCACATGGAGCTGGAGTCCAGGGTAAGAGAACGGACAGCCGAGCTCCAGTCGAGCAACGAGCGACTACGGCAAGAAATGTCCGAGCGGCAACAGGCAGAGCAAGCACTCAAAGAGAGCGAGCTTCGTCATAGGCTGCTCACTCAGTGTTCTCTCACCGGCATTTTCATACTCCAGGATGGCGTATTTGCGTACGTCAACGATCGGCTTGCGCAAATGTGCGGTCACGCTATTGGAGATCTTCTGGGGAGACCCTTTTGGGAGTTTATCTTTCCCGAGGACCGGGAAATGACCAGAAAGCGGGTAACTGCTCAGATGAATGGAGAGCCCATCGTATGCCAGTATGAATTCCGATATCTCGGTGGTGACGGCCAGAGCCGCTGGGCCGAGCTTCTCGCAACAGTGATCCAATATCAGGGACGGCCGGCGATTATGGGAAATGTTGCCGACATCAATGAGCGCAAAAAGGCCCAGGATGCGCTCACCCGATCGGAAGAACAGTATCGTCTTGTCGTGGAAAATGCCAGCGAAGCCATTCTCGTGGCTCAAGACGGCCTCATGAAGTTCGTGAATCCCAGAGTGGAACAGCTTACCGGGTACTCGAGGAACGAGCTGCTCTCGACCCCGTTCCTCGAATTTATTCATCCGGCAGACCGGGAGCTGGTTGCCAGTCGTCACCAGCGACGTCTGAGAAACGAGCCAGCTCCACACAAGTACCAATTCAGGGTTGTCAACAAATCGGGGAGCATTCACTGGGTGGAAATCAACGCGATTCTCGTGGAATGGGACGGCAGACCGGCGACCCTTAATTTCCTCGAAGACGTCACAGCGAGGCGGCGGATGGAGGAAGAGCTATCTCGGGTAGAAAAGCTGGAATCGATCGGAATCTTGGCAGGTGGAATTGCTCATGATTTCAACAATATTCTTACCGCCATCCTTGGAAACATCTCCCTCGCCAAAATGTACCTTCCTTCAAACGACAAGGTTTACCAGCGTCTGAGCGAAGCGGAAAAGGCTTCCACCAACGCTCAGAGCCTCACACAGCAGCTCCTGACGCTTGCCAAAGGGAGGATACTGGCAAAAAAGCTATCCGTCCTTTCCAACATTGTAGAGGCAGCATGTCATTTTTCTCTGAGGGGATCCAATGTCCGCTGTGAGTTTGTGTGGCCCAAAGCACTTTGGTCGGTAGAGGTTGACGAAGCACAGATAACCCATGTGATCAGCAACCTCGTTATCAACGCGCAACAGGCGATGCCATCCGGCGGTGTCATCCATGTCCGGGGCGAGAACGTCGTGGTGACGCCCGAGCTCGGTCTTCCTTTGGCCCCCGGGATCTACGTGAGGCTAGCGGTCAAAGATACAGGGTGCGGGATTCCGCCCGAACATGTGCAGAGAGTGTTTGACCCCTACTTCACCACGAAGCAGAAGGGCAGCGGATTGGGACTCGCCACGTCGTACTCGATAGTAAAAGGCCATGGAGGATTGATCACTCTGGAATCAGAGGTGGGATCGGGCACGACCTTTTACATTTACCTCCCCGCTTCAGAGCGGCGCGTCAACCCAGCAGGCGAGGATCGGGCTCGGCTTCCCCGAGGCGAAGGGAGAATCCTGGTCGTAGACGATGAGGCCCCCGTTAGAGACATTCTCGGCGAAATGCTCGCTGTCCTTGGATACGAGGTGGTCTTTGCCAAAGAAGGCTCAGAGGGGGTTGAATTGTACCGGAAGGCCATGGAGTCCGCGCAGAAATTTGATGCCGTTATAATGGACCTGACCATACCTGGAGGGATGGGAGGCAAGGACGCCGTACGGGTGCTTCAGGATCTGGACCCGGAGGTTAAGGCTATAGTTTCGAGTGGTTATGCAACTGATCCTATCCTCGCAGATTACAAGAAGTACGGTTTTGTAGACGCCGTTCCCAAGCCGTACACCACGGAGGAGCTGGCAGCAGCCTTGGGACGCGTTCTCGCGAAGAAGGGGTCATGAAGCCTGATACACCTGACCCTAAGCAGAGCCCCCAAAGAGCGAAATTCACTGCCCAGGGCTCTGTCCGATTGTACCGGCTCACCAGATCCCGCAGTTCCTCAATGACTACTTTTCCGGAAGGTCTTTGAACGCGATCATGTCCCCGATAGTCTCGGCTCTGACTATAGCGTGAACTATGGCTCTGCTCACACAATCCGCTGCCGCTCTTCCCAGCTCATTGATCGCGAAGGCCTTCGGAGACTCAAAGAAACCGGGAGTATCCGGCAATTCCCTCTTGCATGTGGCCGCACAAAATAGGGTATCACCGTCGAACATCGTGTGGGAGGGCCTGATGGATCGCGCCATGCCGTCGTGTGCCATCTGCGCAATTTTCTGGCACTGGGCCTTGGTCAACACCGCATCGGTAGCAACCACCCCGATGGTCGTGTTAGTAGCAGGTCGCGGGGAGAAATCCATTTGGGGCACCTTAACTGCCCGATGTCCCAGGGCCCCAAATTCGTTGCCTATTTCCGAACGGATTTCCCAAGGAGACCCTGTGGCCGGATCCACAACCGATCCCAGAGAGTTTACCGCGACCAGTGCTCCAACGGTAATCCCGGAATCAAGCACTTCGCTGGCCGTTCCCAGCCCGCCTTTCATGCCACCGGCCAATGCTCCTGTTCCCGCTCCGACGCTACCTTGAGCTATCTCGCCGTTCGTGGCAGCCTCACATGCGGCCCATCCCCATCTTGCGTCTACGGGTGGGACAAAAGCAGGTCCCCTGTTGCAGTCATACAATATCGCTGCTGGAACTATCGGCAGCACGCCAAGATCCTCCATGGGGAATCCCCACCCCTTCTCGGCGAGCCACCGTACTACCCCGTCCGCTGCTGACAGCCCGAAGACGGACCCTCCTCCCAGCATGATTCCATGAATCGTACGGATCATGTTCACGGGATCGAGGCAGTCTGTTTCTCTCGTACCGGGAGCAGAACCCCGCACATCTACGCCTGGAACGGCCCCTTCAGGAAAAATGGCGACAGTGACCCCGCTGACCGCCTCACGATTCGTGTAATGTCCTACCATGACCCCAGCCACATCTGTCATGGAATTCATCCTGCCAATCCGTGCCATACTGAGCCCCTCTCACAAATCCTCGCCGATCTGCCGGATAACCAGCGGTTTCGGAACCGGTTCCGAAGAGCCTTATGCGTAGAATGTCACGAGGCGAATGAGCTTTCGAAGCTCCTCCCTATCCTTTTCCGAGATGTGCGTGATCTGAAATCCCGTGACAACCTCATTTCTCGGCTCCTTTCTTGCCACCCATCGGCATCGCGCCTCGAACATGAATGGCTCGACGAGAACGAGCTCATCGTGAACAACAAGGAAAGTCTTCACGTCGCCGAGTTGCGCGGGTACCCCCGCAATCCCCACCCCTTTTTCACTGAGATCCCGCACGATCCCGTCGATCTCCGGAGGACCTGTATCCACGATAGGGAGCTCGAAGTCGAGATAACAACGCTCCGACTCTCGGACAACAGTATTCCCAACGTCCTCGATCTGCCCCGCAGCATACTGCCGGAGCTGGTCAGCGGTGACGAGATTGTTTTCCAGCAGAATATCTACTGTCTTCTGGAGCTGCGCAGGGGAGAGGAGGTATTTGTCGCGGATCGTCTCGGGGTGCATTCCGGATCGAATGTCCCGGAGTATTCTTCGCGCACTGAGCCTGCGAATGGGCGGAATTTCGAACGAGCCGTCCACAAGCTCCAACAGGCCGGCTTCCATGAGATGTCCGTATACGTTTTGGAGATCCTTGAAGCTGAGCTGATATTTGGTCATCAGCCCTTCGCTGTCCATGCCTGCCGCTATATCCTTGAGCACATCCCTCGCGTTCAACATCCGAGCGGGCATGCGATCCTCCTGTTCGGCACCTACCTTCGCACCGTGTCCAGATCTGCCGCAGGTTCTGTGTCTTCCACTTGATGAAACTCGTCAGTATGCGCTCGTTCCACAACTATCCCACCCACCAGGTTCTCCACGTCCCGGGTGAGGTCGAGGCACTTGCTTCCCTTGACTCCGCGCACCTCCAGAGTGAGGCTGCCGTCCGGCTTGACATAAACGTCGATTTCCTGGAGCTCGCTCATGGTCACCTCATCCATCAGCTCATCCGACGCACGGTCATGCGAATGGTGTTGTCGGGGAGCACTTCCTCTTCGACTACGCAGAAATCCTGGCTCTCCAACTGCTCTTTTGCCACTAAGTACGCGTAGCGCTGCGTAATTCTCCCGAGAAAGCCCTCTCGACTGATCTCCGGCAGGCCGTACCAGTCCGCTACCAGCTCATAGGCTCCGCCGCTCTGGCGAAACCCTATATCATAGTCAGGATTGGAAGTCGGTATTCTGATCTCCACTCCTGTCCGAATTCCCTGGTATCCGCGGATCTCAATGTCCCCTTCTTCGTAGGCGATCCCAAGAGCTTCGAGGGCAAGCTTCAGGTGAGCTTTGGAGACGATGCGGGTCTTGAGAGAAGTGAAATGGGACATGTGCTTCCTCCTCGCCAGCCCGTCAGCCCGGCGAAAACATGTGCCGTCCTTGCGCCAATGGCTTACGTCAGTTTGATGAGAGGCGAACGGTCCATAAGCAGTCTGCCGGTCTTCTTGTCGCGGACCGTCACGCAGAGCCGTTTGTTTCCGTCTATCGAGAACTGGACGGGGAACCGCTTTTCGCCCCGTACGGCTTTCGGTTCAGCTCGAATGAATGTGGGACAGTTCTCGTTCACGCAGAATCTGCTCCTGACCGCAACATCTTCACGTTTCTGGAACCGAGCCCCCCCATCCGGGTCAAACACCAGATCCAACTGGGGTCCGTCGCTGCAGGAGAAGCATTCCTTTCGACCAATCTCATAGATTTCCAACCCCAGGAACTCTTGGTCGTCGTACGACGCGCTCACGATCACTTCCTTGACGAATCCTTCCGAAGGATAGGGCGTACCGGCAGGAATGATGAGCGCATAATCATGTTCGCCCTTCATTCTGTTGTAATGCTTCAACGCGTAGTCGTGCTGGATATGATCTGAGAAATCTACTCCATGGACGAACGCAGCGGCGCCCAGCGCCACTGCATCCAGTGGACGGTGAAATCGGACCCGGCTCCCGAACACCTGCCGTACAGCCCGTCGAACACTGGGAATGAGGCTCGATCCTCCCACGAGGAGCACCGCACCTATGCGATCTTCATCATATCCCTTCTCCCGTGCGTCCGACAGGGCTCGCCGGAGAGTTGTGTGGATCGTCTCGAACAGGCCGTTCCTCTCGAGCAGATCCTCGAACGCTACCCGAGAATAGGGTGCGGAAAGAACTTCTCCAGTTTCAGGATCTGCTGCGGTTACACTCGCGTGCTCTCCGGTAGTGAGCGCTTCTTTGGCACGCTCCACTTCCATGAGGAGCAGACCTGACAGGTGACGCACGTCCTCGGGCTCTTTGCCGTTTCTGGCCAGGACGTCCCGATAGAGCCAGTTGTCGATCGTAGCTCCACCGATGTCCGCTCCTCCCTTTCCCAGGACCGAGCAGCGCCGTCCTCCGACCGATGTGCTCTCCATGCGTACCACGGAGATATCCAGTGTGCCACCGCCAAAATCAAAGACGAGGTACACGTCGCCTGCCTTCACGGTGAGCCCGTATCCGAGCGCAGCAGCAGAAGCCTCATCCAAAAGCCTGTACCGGCTTATTCCCGCAGATTCGCACACCCGGCTAAGCCATTCTTGGTAGTGCTCGAACGCCTCAACCGGAATGGTAAAGGCTACTTCTTCGTCTCCCAGCTCTACGGCTTCAGCGGTATAAACGAGGACCCGTAAGAGGAAATCCGCTCCCGCCTCGGAGAATTTCACCAGACGACCATCGATCCTGCGCGGAATTTCCAGTCGATTCGCGATGTACCGCTTCATCCACCGAAATGTGTTCTGGGATTCAAGCAACCCGCGGTCGTAGACCTGGCGCCCTATCCACGAGTGCTTTCCGTCATAATTGATCAGCGATGGGATGGAGGGAACCTCAGAAGATCCGTCATGAGCGCCTTCGTACGTGACAGTGCGAGATACGTCGGGAATTGCAAGGGTCCGGGGTTGGTCCAGCGAGGCATCCCACACCGCCACGCGGGTATTTGACGTTCCAAAGTCTATAGCAACTCTTCCGGCCACCAGATCTCCCACGGGAGCACTGCCGAGGGTGCCCAAGTGAGCCTCTCGAGGAAACAATGCCAACCGCGCTCCCGCTCGCGCCCCAGTCTTCAAAGCGACGATCGAGAAGTCTCCTTGAGAATAAAGAATGCAGGCAGATAAAACAACCCTGTATTGAGCCGAGACGAAGGGAGCGGAGAAAAATGTCGCACGAATATCTGTCACCAAGGGCAGGGAGCGTGCCCGCTGCCACATGAAGAGAATCTCCCTCCAGGTCATTCATGCCGCAGAGGAACCCCTGACTATTGCCTATTCCTGCTTCCTCCCTGCGAAAGCCTGCGAGAGGCCTACCGCCAGTTCGCTGCGATCAGGGGATTGAGCACATCCTGGTAGTTGGCCGGCAGGGAGGTTTGACCTGCAGCCGGAGGAGCGAACGCAGCCATCGCGCTGACCAGTGCGTCCACGTTGCTGCTGAGCAGCGTCTTGCCATCGCTCGTCTTGAATTCCTCCACCCGATACGCGGATCCTTTGTACCAATCGGCAATGGTCACCTTGTCTTGAGTGCCGATGATGCTAACCTCCAGGTCGTACCCCACGTGGCGCAGCCAGAGCTGATCCGATGCCACTCCCGGGCCGAGCACCAGCTTGTCCG
>JBFMDN010000095.1:0-16543 GCA_040753915.1 Thermodesulfobacteriota bacterium
CGGCGAAAGCCGGAATCCAGTCCTTCCAATATGTTATGGACCCCGGCTTTCGCCGGGGTGACGGGGTCCTTGTTAAGTCAACGGACTGAAATCACGTGATGTCATCCACGAAGTTAACGCCTATGCGGTAACGGGGAGAGAGCCCTTCCCCCCGTTGACGGGGGTCAGAGGGGGGTGTTGGTTCGGAAGCGGTGACCGTCTTTTCGAAATGCAATGCTCGGTTATTCCATCAACCTACTTTGATTAATGATGGATTGCCGGACCTGCTTCAGCAAGGCGGCAGAGCACACGCACCTTGCTGACCACTCATTGGGTGATGGCACGGTTCCGAGGAATCCGCCAATATCTTGTCTCCTCCAACCTCGGTTGTGCTTTGTAGAGGGCGATTGCCGGGAATTCGGGATGGCTACCCGGATTCCCGGTTTCGCTTTTCGGAAGTGGACGGGCTCAGCCGGCTCTTAATCAGATCCCCAAAGAAATCGAGCCGTGCGAGACGGAAATTCTTCTCGGCAACCAGACTGGTCCTGTGATATTGTATGAGGGTCGTGGGCCCCGGGCGGGGTCGCCCGTCTACGATTCCCACCGGCAATCAGGAGCTCCCCCGTGGTACGAAAATGGGACGTGTCATTGCGAGTGAGGCCGGAGGTGTCCCTCCTGCCTCTCGTTGTCGGATGCGCTGAGAAGGCCGCTGTTGCATTTGGATTGGATGAGCCGGAGGCCTTGGCGATAACATTGGCCACAGAAGAGATCATCACGTACGTCGCTTGTGCTGCCGCCCCGGACAAAGAGATGGAAATAAGCTTCAGACGTGGCGGATATTACGTGGAGGAGCAATTCGCCTTCGAAGCCGAAGGGTTCAACATGAAGGCCTTCAATCTCACGGTTGCTGCATCGGTGAATGGTGAGCAGGATTTTGAGGAAACAGGGCTGCTCATAGCATCCAGAATGGTGGATCGCTTCAAGTTCTCCCAGTCCGACGAAGGCCTGCGGTTGACGCTGGCAAAGGAAAAGGCCTATCCGGAGATTTCCGAGATCCGGGCCCCCGAGGTGCCTCCTCTGAGAGACTATGCGATACGATCTCCCGAGGTGGAAGAGGTCAAGGCGTTTGTCCACCTGGTGAATCGATTCTACGGAAATGCGGTCATTCCAGCCGTATTCCGGTATCCAGGAAAGCTCGTTGACATGGTAGCCAGCGAGGACTGGGCGGCTAAAGTGGCGGCCGATAGTGAAGGCCGAATGGGTGGAGGGGTGGTCTGGAAGCGCGTTAGCGAAGAGACCGTGGAATGGTTCGGCCCGTACGTTTTCAATCAACCTGAAGATTCGCGGATGTCCGAAGCGCTCGTCGACTCATGCCTGGAGGCCCTGGCGAGGAGTGGGGTCGAGAGCCTCATCACCAGATTTCCCACTCCGGAGCTCCCGAAGGACTATTTCGAGCGTCTCGGTTCCGTAACCCTGCGTCCGAAAGACGGACAAGGAGTGGAACTGGAAGCATACTTCAGGCACCTGGGCGAAGACCTGGGCTGCGGTGTCTGGTCTCATCCCTTGCTCGAGCCATTCCTCTCAGAAGAGTATCGCCGGCTCTTCTTCGCAAGGGAGATCCATCCGGTGAAAGAGGAGGGGGAGACGCAGTCGTCCTTTTCAGTGCTGTCTGCTGATTTCGACCGCTCCATCGGCTCGGTCACCCTCAGGCCCATATGGTGGGGGACAGACGCCTCGCAAACGCTTGCGTCGTACGTCGATGTGCTCCTCAGAGAAGACGCAACGTGCATCTTGTTTGAGATAGACCTCGGGCGTCCGTGGCACTCGTACTTCGTTCCGATGCTTTTCGAGCATGGTTTCGAGCCTCGCCTCGTGCTTCCACTGGCTGCTAAAGGCGATGTGGTCGTCTTTCAACACTCCATGAACACGCGCACACCATGACTCCTGTCGCACTGGAAAAACTCCTCCCGGCCTATATAAGGCGGTTCGAGGCGTACATACCAAGCAAACCCGATTCCGAGCTCATGAAGCTGTTTGGATGCTCGCGGCTCTATCGTCTCAACAACAACGAAAACGCTTTGGGGCCTCCCCCTGCTGCACAAGAGGCCATTCGAAAATTCGATCCGGCGAGGGCGGCTGTGTATCCCAGCGGGGACTGCTATTTTCTCCGTCACAAGCTCGCGAAGAAATTCGATAAAGACCCTGACCAGTTCGTTATCGGCAATGGCGCTAACGAGGTCATTGCCTTTGTCATGAGAGCGTTTTGTGAGAGCGGAGACAATATCGTCACTTCTGACAAGACATTTGCCGTTTACGAATGGATTGCAGAGTTCTCGGGGGTGGAGACAAGGCTTGTTCCGCTCAAAGACTACGCCTTCGATGCTCCAGGAATGCTCAGCCGGATCGACGACCGAACCAAGATCCTGTTCATATGCAATCCGAATAATCCCACGGGAACATACTGGGACCAGAAGGAATTGCGCGGATTCCTCGACACCATTGATAGTCGGCAGATTGTAGTCCTGGACGAAGCGTACTGCGAGTTTGTGGAATCAGATGACTTTCCCAACGGGATGGATCTCATTGACGAGTATCCCAATCTGGTAGTGTTTCGGACATTCTCCAAGATGTACGGGCTGGCAGGCCTGCGCATAGGATATCTTGCGGCCAATCTGGAAGTCGTAGACGCGGTCAGACGCACGTGCATCGTCTATTCCGTGAACTCCTTGGCTCAGGAAGCTGCCCTGGCTGCGGTAGATGACGACGAGCATGTCTTGAGAACTAGAGAGCTGGTGCGTACCGGCAAGGATTTTCTCAGGAGAGAGCTGAATCTCCTTGGCCTGTCCTACCTCGCGGGTGAGGGGAACTACATCATGGTGAAGCTGCCGATGAGCGATTCTCTGGCGTACCGAAAGCTCATGACTCAAGGAGTGATGGTGAGGACAATGACGGGGTTTCGCTTTCCCAACTTCGTTCGGGTAACCATATCCAAAATGGAAGCCATGGAGGCATTCATCGAAGCCCTTGCGCGAACTTTATCGCGATAAGAACCCCCTGCGGCCTGTTCAAGAGATGATCAGGCCGCGGGCTACGAGAGGCGGATGACCGTGGATCGTGATTTTGAGCGTATATACCGCGGTACACTGGCGATCGGATCCCCGGTCCCTCGGGTCGATGCGTTCGACAAGGTAACGGGAAGACAGATCTTCGCCGCGGATTATTATTCGCCGGACATGCTCTGGGCAGGAGTTAAGAGGGCGGGAATCCCCCACGGCCGGGTGGAGTATCTGCACGTGGAGAGAGCTACCTCTTTGGCCGGGGTGCACGCAATCTTGACCCACGAAGATGTTCGAGGCTCCAACAGGCAGGGCGTGGTTCGGAAGGATCAGCCCGTGCTGTGCAACGATAAGGTTCGGCACTGTGGAGATGCTGTCGCTCTGGTCCTTGCCGAGAGCAAGGAAGTCCTCCGCCAGGCCCTCGATCTCGTTGGCGTCGGTCTGGAGCCGCTGCCCGCTGTTTTCGATGCGGAACAGGCCATGAAAGAGGGGGCCCCTCTCGTGCATGAGGATCATGAGGCGGGAAACATCCTTCTTGAAGGCCACCTGAAGACAGGCGCCGGGGAGGATGCCCGAGACGAATGCGACATCCTGATCGAGGCTTGTTTCAAGACGCCCCGACAGGAGCACGCGTACCTCGAGACTGAGGTGGGCTGGGCCCAGATGGGGGATGACGGAAGGCTCACCATTGTGTGTTCGACGCAGACGCCGTTTCGCGACCGAGCGGAGGTTGCGGAAGCTCTCGGACTGAAATACACGGACATCCGCATCATAGCACCGTATCCTGGGGGAGCGTTTGGAGGCAAAGACGGCGTGACCGTGCAGAGCCTCCTTGGGCTTGCCGCGCTCCATTCCGGTGGAAGACCGGTCAAGATGTGGTGGGGGAGGGAAGAGTCCTTTGTCTGCGGAACCAAGCGCCATGCGGCTACTATGTACTACACCCTGGGGGCAAAGAGCGATGGATCCCTCCATTACCTGAAGGTCCGATTGTACCTGGATACGGGCCCATACGACCACCTCGGTGGGGTAGTGCTCGCGCTCGGCCTGGAGCACTCGGGGGGGCCATATCGGATACCAAACGTGGTCCTGGATGGATGGTGCGCGTACACGAACAATCCTATCGGTGGAGCGTTCAGGGGCTTTGGGGTCACTCAGGTAACAGCGGCTATGGAGCAGATGATGGACATGCTGGCCGAGAAACTCGGCATGGATCCTCTGAATCTCCGGCTCAGAAACGCCGTGAAAACGGGCGACCGGAATTTCGTGGGAAAGACCCTCGTCAATTCCACGGGGGTGACCGAGTGCCTGGAGGTCCTTGCCGCCCATCCGCTCTGGAAGGAGAAAGATGCGTGGAAATCGTCGGCTGATACGTTCAAGAAGAGGGGAGTCGGGATCGCCGCACTTATGCACGCGTCGGGGTACGGGCCGTTCGTTCCGGATTTCGCAAATGCCAAGATTCAGTTGACCGAGCAGGGCAAGGTTCGTGTCTACTGCGGTGTGGTTGATATGGGGCAAGGCAATGCGTCCACCAATCTTCAGATCGTCGGCTCCATACTCGGGCAGGACGCTGCCCATATCGAGCTGGTCCAGCCCGACACGGACCGCACGTTGCCAAGCGGGTCAGCGTCCGCCAGCAGGTGCACGTACACCTTTGGCAACGCGTTGATCGGGGCAGCCGGGATACTGAAGGAGCGTATCCTGCAGCGGGCGGCGGATCTCCTCATGGCTCCGGACGCGAAGCATTTCGCTCTTGTGCCGGGCAGCGTGCGACATCTGCGTGACGGGCGGGAGCTACCTCTATCACTCGTGGCACAGTACCTCAATGAATCGGAGCGGGTCGCAGTCTATCGCTTCCGAGTGCCGGTCGCCGGGGAGGTCATGCCGGTGGGAGAGGATCTTCGTCTACACGGGTTTCCTCACACCCTCTTCTCTTACGGGGCTCACCTGGCGTACGTGGAAGTGGACGAGCTTACTGGAAAGGTCTCCGTCGAGAGATACCTTGCTGTGAGCGATTGCGGTACTGTGATAAATCCCCAGGTTTACGAGCAGCAGATCCATGGCGGGATAGCCCAGGGCGTCGGTTTCGCGTTGAGCGAAGAATTCCAGGTAAAGGAGGGCCGAGTCCTGACGCCGGGCTTCTCAACGTACTTGATTCCCACCGCTGCAGATGTTCCGGAAATGGAGTCCATACCTGTTCAGTTGTACGAACAGACAGGACCGTTCGGTCTGAAAGGAGTAGGAGAGATTTCCACGAACGGACCCCTGCCCGCAATTAGCAATGCACTGTTCGATGCGCTCGGAGCGCGGGAGGGCGAGTATCCACTTACCCCGGAACGGGTAGCCCGGGTCATCGGAGCCGGCGATTGGCTCAACGCGTCCGGATCGATGCTGCGGTGGTGAGGGGATCGATTCCCTGGACCGAAACAAAAGAGCCATCCCTTGAAATTCTTCGGGTCGTTGAGCCGAATTCAGATGCAGTGAGAGAGGCAATGGAAATAGCATTCTTCCTCAACGGTACTCCAGTTAAGCTGGACGTTGCGCCGGACCGCAGAGTGGTCGATCTGCTCCGGGAAGACCTGGGGCTGACTGGAACGAAGGAGGCCTGTGGCACGGGTGATTGCGGCGCGTGTACCATCCTCGTCGACAATGAGAGCCGCCTGTCTTGCCTCATGTTGGCAGCCCAGCTAGACGGTAGGACTGTCGCCACTATCGAAGGGTTGAGTCAGGGGGAGAGCCTTCACGTCATCCAGGAGGCCTTCATCGAATGCGGGGCCGTTCAATGCGGGTTCTGCACACCTGGTATGGTCGCTTCGTCCGTAGACCTCCTCCACCGGATACCCAGCCCTACGAGACAGGAGATTCGGGACGGTTTCTCCGGCAACCTCTGCAGATGTACCGGGTACCAGAAGATAGTCGACGCTGTAGAACTGGCCGTACGTAAGTTGCAGGAGGACCGGTGACACAGGTATTTCTTCCCCGAACGCTCAATGAGCTCTGGAACCTGCTCGATGCCGAACCGGACGGCAGGGTTTACGCTGGAGGAACCGACTTCCTGGTGGGGTTTCACGAAAGAGCGCCGCGGCCGGCTTGCCTCATCTGTATCGAGCGCATTTCGGAGATAAAGGGCGTGTCGGACCGAGGGGATTGGATTTGGATAGGCGCAGCGACCACTCACAGCATGTTGCTCGCTGCCCCCCCCATCCGGGAGCACGCTGCTGTTCTGGCGCGGGGAGTGAGCGTGCTGGCTTCACCCCCGGTACGCAATATGGGAACCATCGGCGGCAACATTGTGAATGCCTCTCCGGCGGGTGATACCCTACCGCCCCTGTACGTCCTCGGAGCTGAGGTGGAGATCGAGTCCCGGGTCTCCACAAGACGAGTGCCCATACAGGAGTTCATCCTCGGTCCCGGCATTGTGGATCTGAGACGAGGTGAAATAGTCACCGGCCTCAGGGTACGCAAAGCGTCCCGGTTTGCGGTGCACCATTACGAAAAGGTGGGGCGCAGAAAAGCGCAAGCCTGCTCCGTAGTGGGCATGGCAGCGCTCATCAGGCTTTCGGAATCAAAGATCATCGAAGAAATTCGGACCGCGTGGGGGAGCGTCGGTCCCACGGTTGTGACAATTCCGGACGTGGAGCATTTCCTAGTGGGGAAACCTCTCGGGGTCAAGTCCTTGAAAGAAGCGATGCCTCTTGTGTCCGGTTCGGTTTTCCCCATAGACGACGTGCGGGCCACCGCAGAGTATCGGCGGAAGGTTGCGGCCCGTATCCTTGTCCGACTTGCTCGATACGCCTGATCCCTCAATCGCCTCACGAAAGGCAACCGCCGAAAGTAGGTGCTTTAGCGGAGGAACTTCACAGGAAGATACAGGGAAATTTGCGGAATAAACGTAACGAGCATGAGACATCCCAAGAGCAGCACGAGGAAAGGAAGTACCCCTCTTGAGACTTCCACGAGGCTCTTTTGGGTGAGCCCCATAGCGACAAAGAGATTTAGACCGAATGGAGGGGTCAGGAAGCCGAATTCGATTACCAGCACCATGATGATACCGTAATGAATGAAGTCTATGCCGAAGCGGTTGAGCGTCTCGACAAAGAGTGGTGAAAGAATCAGCATGGCCGACACGTTTTCCATGACCGTTCCCATGACGAGGAACAGAATGTTCACGAGGATAAGAAAGAGCCATGGGCTGTGCACGTGCGCGGTAATGGAGTCCGCCAGCAGGTGAGGCAGCCGCTCGGAAGTGAGCAGCCAAACGAGTGCCATGGCGCATGCAAGAATGAAGAGGAGGCAACTGGAAAGGATCGCGCCTTGCTTACACACCTTGGGAACGTCCTGCCACCGAATCTCCCGATGAATGACGACTTCTACGAACAGCGCGTACACAACACTCACGCCCGCGGCTTCGGTGGGGGTGAACATGCCGCTGTAGATCCCGCCCAATACGATAACGGGAAGCATGATTCCCCAGATTCCGTCTCTAAGACACTGAAACGTCTCTTTCCACGAGATCCGCTCTCCCATGAACCATCGTTGCCGGTACGCCATGACGATGACGTATGCAACAAAGCTTCCCCCGATGAGGAGACCCGGAAGGATTCCGGCCATGAAAAGCTCCGCCACCGACACGTTCATGACCATACAATAGAGGATCATGGGAATTGAAGGCGGGATGACGATCCCCAGAGATCCCGCGGAAGTCACGAGGCCGGTTGCAAATCGGTCATCGTACCCTGCTTTGATAAGCGCCGGGATCATGACGGAACCGATGGCCACGACGGTTGCGGGGCTCGACCCCGAAAGTGCAGCGAAGAAAAGGCAACCCACGGTCGTCGCAACCGCCAATCCGCCCGGATAGGGCGCCACGAAGGCATTTATAACTGCGATAAGCCTCCGTGCCATGGCCCCCTCGGTCATTATGCCTCCCGCGATAATGAAAAACGGAATGGCCAGCAGGACCGAATTATCCAGAGCATTGAACAGTTGCTGTGGCAAAACCAGCAACGACGTGGACGTGTGAGAGAACAGGGCTATGCCGGTGGTGGCCGCCAGCATGAGGGCAATGGGCATCCCCATTATCAGGAGAAGAAAGAAGCACAGGAAAACGGTAACAAGCATGATCAGTCAATTACGATAGGTTTGTAGGGCTCGCCTCGGAAAAAGCTCGCCAAATGCTTTGTTGCCAGGTGAAAGAATCGCCACGCCATCAAGAACGAGAACAAGGGAATCGGCACATAGAACCAGAATTTGCGGACCTGGAGAACTGAAGTGAGTGCTCCAAATTTGAACAGTTTCTCAGCCTGCACCCACCCGTACCAACCTATGACAATCAACAGGAGTGCAGAAAGCACGTGCACGACCGCGCGCAACGCGTGACGGAACCGGTCGTTGGTAACACGTTCGTACAGGAGGTCCATGGAGAAATGCACGCCGTACTTCACGCCGAGAGCGGCTCCCAGGAATGTCACAAAGACACCCACGTACCGCGCCAATTCCTCCATCCACGTGAAACTGAATCCTAGCACGTACCGGCAAAAAACCTGGATAGCCGTGAGAAATGCGAGGATTAGCAACACGGATACGAGGGTCCACTCTTCCAAGCTACTAAGAACTCTAGTAAACCATCTCAAAATCTTCAGGAGCATGGGTTCAACCGAGGGCCTGGGGCCATACCAGAGCCGTGTTTTTCAGGAGGTGCGAAACGCCGTTTCTTGCAAATGGGACCCGTCCGCACCTTCCTGCACGGAATATTCCACATCTCTCCGGGAGACTGTACAGTCCCCTGTCACGTCACTTTGCTGAATGCTCTTTAACTTTTGCGAGAAAGAAGTCAAAAACCTCGGGACCGATCTTTTCCCGATAGGTGCTCCAGACTGTTTTCATCGCGTTCTTGAACGCTTCCCGTTCCTCGGGGGTCAGCTCGGTTACCTTCACGTCGTTCTTCTTGCAGTACTCTTCTACGGAAAGCCCGGATTGGGGTAATTTTTTCTCAAGCTCCGCGTTTGTTTCCCGGTTCACCTTGATACACAGCTTGGCGGCATCTCGGAAGATCTTCTGCTGCTCGGGTTTGAGCTTGTTCCAAAAATCGGGATTCACGATAATGATGCATTCTGTCAGGATGTGCCCGGTTTTGGTGACGAATTTGGTAATCTCGGTCGCCTTTATCAGGATTGACGTGAGCAACGGGTTCTCTTGAGCGTCTATGGTACCGTTTTGGAGAGCGCTGTAGATTTCCGGGAACGGCAAATCGGTGGGTGAAGCTCCCAGAACCTTAAACGTATCGATGTAAATCGGACTCTTCATGACCCTGATTTTCAGACCCTTCAGGTCGTCGGGTTTGCGCACTTCCCGTTTCGTGTTGGTCACGTCTCGGAACTCGTTCTCCGTCCAGCCTATTCCGATGAAGCCCTTTGCCGGAAGAAAACCGAAAATCTTCTCCTGCACTTGGGGATCGTCCAGCACTGCGTATGCCGTCTTACGGTCAGGAAATACGAACGGAAGATCCGTGAGAGCCACTTGTGGGGCGTAGTTCTGAAGGACCGCACAGGTCACCGACGCGATCTCCAGGGTTCCGCTCTGCACTTGTTCCGCCAGTGAGGTTTCGCTCCCGAGCTGGCCGAACGGAAAAGTCTTGATGTCTATTTCCCCGTTGGTTTCCTTTTTCACATATTCGGCGAAGGCATCGATTCCCTTGGATTGACCGTGAAAGGGCGGAGCGATATGGCCGAACTTCAATTTCATGGCCGCGGTCGACACGGGGGCAAACGTAGCCATTGCTAAAGTCAGGACGGCAGACAGTACCACCACACAAAATTTCTTCATCCTGCACCTCCGTCAAGAATGGATTGAGAGTTAGGGGGAATGCCTTGAAAGCTGTACAGATGAGTCAGGTCCTTCATGGGGCCTGTTCTCTCATGGAACAATACCACGAATCGATGCGTTTCCACACGGAAAAAGCGACATCGCCCAATGAGCTCACGGTCTTTGAAAGTCCCAACCGAGCCTTTGTCTGCCGCCCGTCCCCAGGGCTGTTCCTTGACAAAGAGCGGGCCCGTCTTTAAACTACGCCCTTTGGAGTTCAAGAAAGGGCGCTTGGCAACGTTGAGCAAGCGTACCATCTCACGCAAGGAACACTCGCCTATGTCCGAAGTCTGGCAAGCTGCTGTAGAAGAGCTCGAAAGAGGCAGGGACGTTGCCTTGGCGACGATTCTTGCAGTCTTGGGGTCTTCTCCAAGGCATGTGGGGACCCGTCTTCTCGTCAGACAGGATGGCTCCATCGCGGGGACCATCGGGGGAGGGCTTTTCGAGGCCGATGTCGAGCAACTCGCTGCTAGGGCCCTGCAGGACGGGGAATCGTGCCGGTCTTTGTTCTCGTTCAGGGGGCGTGATGCCCATGATTCCCAAATGATCTGTGGTGGAGAAGCCGATGTATTGATCGAGGTTCTTTCCGCACAAGACCAGGATGCTCTCGATTTCTGCAAGAAAGTGTACGAGGTTACCGCATCGAGGAGGAGGGCATACCTCTTGAGCCGGCTGGACATGCCGCAGGGCGCCCGCAAGAACGGACCGGTCCGGCACCTGCTGCTCGAAGAAGACGGACCGAGATGGGGGGGATTCCCGGGCGATGATTTGGTCCTCAAGGCGATGCCTTCGTCCAGGCTCTTGAAACCGGCGCAAGTTCTTGAGATTCCCGGCTCCGAGTACCCGGTCTTTCTCGAATGGATCAGGCCGCGGGGCACCGTGTACGTGTTCGGGGCGGGCCACGTCGGGTTGTGCGTGGCACACCTCGCTGCTTACGTGGATTTCAAGGTGGTGGTCGTGGACGATCGAGCCGAGTACGCTGACAGCTCGAGATTTCCCGAGGCCCACGAAGTCAAGGTGGTGGAGTCATTCACGGATTTCTTTTCTCAAACCGTTCTGGACGAGGACAGCTACGTGGTCATCGTCACCCGAGGTCATGCCCACGACAGAACAGTGCTCAACCAGGCATTGAAGACGAGAGCGGGCTACATAGGAATGATCGGGTCTAGACGAAAAACGAACCTTATTTTCCAGGCATTGCTCATGGAGGGTTTTTCCAGCGAAGATCTTCAGCGGGTCTATGCTCCCATCGGCCTGCCGATTGGAGGGGAAACACCCCAGGAAATAGGTATTTCGATCGTGGCGCAGATCGTGGACTTTCGCAGCAGGAAGGACCGGATTGAACGGAGGGGGGACTGAGCAACAGTCGTCCCGTAACACGATTTCGTGTTCAAGGCAACAGGGTTTAGGAAAACGTATTCCAGGCGTTCGGACGTATCATGCTTGACGGCAAAAAAATTACGGTAGTTCTTCCCGCGTACAACGCTGAGCTGACACTCGAGAGGACGGTATCAGAGCTGGACCGGAACGTGGTGGACGACATTCTCCTCGTGGATGATTCGAGCAGCGACAGGACAGTATTGATGGCTCGCCGCCTCGGTATCCGATCCTTCGTACACGACAGGAACTACGGATACGGTCGTAACCAGAAGACCTGCTACGCGGAGGCGCTCAAATCCGGAGCAGACGTTATTGTTATGCTCCATCCCGATTACCAGTACAGCCCCAAGCTGGTTCCTGCCATCGCGGCCATGGTAGCTTCCGGCGAGTACGACGTTGTGCTCGGTTCACGAATTGTTGGGGGCAAGGCCAGGTCAGGAGGAATGCCCATATACAAGTACGTTGCGAACAGGTTTCTCACCCTTGTCGAAAATCTCATGCTGGGTTCCAAGCTTTCCGAGTTTCATACGGGGTATAGGGCGTTTTCCCGTACGGTTCTGGAAAAGTTGCCCCTGCACCAGAACTCCGATGACTTCCTCTTCGATAACGAAATGCTGGCCCAAGCCATTTACTTCGATTTCAGAATTGGCGAAATCTCGTGTCCGACCAGGTACTTCCCGGAGGCATCCTCAATCAATTTTCACCGCTCGGTTGTTTACGGAATCGGTGTGCTATGGACCTCCCTCCGATTCCGAATTCAGAAATGGGGTATTGCCAAGTTCCGGATTTTCGAGCAGGCTGAAGGCCGAGAAAGACGAGAATACTACTCGGAAGTTCGGTAGAGTCGTGGTCTTAGCCCTCCGTGCCCAATTCCGTCTTCTGGGCCGATGGCAAAAAGAACAGAGGGTTTCGGGGCTGGGATCGAGAACGGACCTCGAAGTAGAGGCAAGGCGCATCGGCGCGGCCGGACGTTCCGACAGTTCCGATCCCCTCTCCTTGCTTCACCTGTTTCCCTGTCTGCACCGTGATTTGGTGGAGATGGGCATACACTGTCACCAGGCGATTCGGGTGCTCGATCAGAACAACGTCTCCATACCCGGGAATGTTGCCCACATGCCCGACGCGGCCGTCAGCGGCAGACCGAACCGTCGAGCCCGCTGGCGCTGCGATCGTGATGCCGTTGTGCTGCACCCCTTGCCTCACCCCAAATTGCGAGATAATCGGTCCGCGAACCGGCCAGGCAAGGACACCATCGAATCGCTTCACCTGAGGACCCTCGCCGGTGGCACGCGGGAGAGAATTCTCTTCCGTCCGTGCCCCGGGTATGAATAGGCGATCTTGTGCCCGGATCGTGTACGGCGGCTTGAGGTCGTTGACTTCAGCCAAGTGCTGCAGGTCTACCTGGTACCTCTTGGCTATGGCTGACAGCGTTTCGTCTTGGGCTACCGTGTGGTACGTTCCTGCTGCGGGGATTTTCGACTGAATCCGAGGGGCAGTCCGATCGAGCACGTGTTCGCCAACGTGGTGAGGACATCCTGGTACGAAAATCGTGACAACGGCAAGAACGAAAACCCTGACAAAGAGCTCGATTTCAAACGAGGCCTCCGCTTGTGCACGAAAGCGCTGTCGCGCAGCGTACGAGGACACTTGGGAGGTATACGCGGTGGGCGCAACGGTGCGGAAATGAGAGGACGACTTCCCTGTCACCGCTTCGTCCAACCATGCTCACCCACCAGATCCACAAAACGGCATCCGGTGTAACTTTCGATTTTTAGACCCACCTCCGTCTTGATGGCCCGTTTCAGCGTCTGAGAGAATCTGTCTCCAATCGGGATAACCAACCTCCCGCCTTCGGCAAGCTGCTCGACGAGGGTAGGGGGCATGCTTGGCGCCCCAGCCGTTACCATGATGCCGTCATAAGGCGCATATTCCGGCCAGCCGAGGGTTCCGTCGCCGATCTTGAACGAGATGTTGGTGTAGCCGCAACGCCCCAGCGTTTCCTGCGCCATTTCCGACAGGGGGGCAACCAGTTCCACGGTGTGGACCCACTTGCAAAGCTTACTGAGTATCGCAGCCTGGTACCCGCACCCCGTGCCTATCTCCAGGACGCGCTCGTGACCTTCCAGGTCAAGCAATTCCGTCATGAGGGCCACCATGTACGGTTGACTGATCGTCTGACCATGCCCTATGGGGAGGGGATTGTCGTCGTATGCCTCCTTGCGAAGAGCCTCTGAGACGAATAGATGCCGCGGAACTTCCTCCATTGCGGTGAGGACCCTCCGGTCCCGGATGCCCCGAGCAGCGAGCTGCTTGGCCACCATCCGCTTTCGCTCTTCTACATATTCTTCCATGAAAATCCCTGTCGATTGCCTGACCTTATGACCTCAATCTCCAAATCAATTATATACATTGGACCGCCGAGGAACCAGACGCGCCTGGGTATCACCGAGGAGCGGGAGCCGCGGGGGCAGCCTGAGGCAGAGTTGGCGCCGTTCCGACCCCCGGTTGCGAGCCTGTTGAGGCCTGAGAATCAGGAAGCGCGCCTCGTGTCGCAGGAGCCTGTGGAAAGACCGTCCCGTCCAAAAAACTGGATACCCGGTCCATCACGTTTGACGGAAGCGTGAGGAGCCAGTCTATGGTGCCAGAGAGGGCATCCCGGGGACTCATCATCCTCTCATCGTAATACGGATTATGGTACTGAGGATACGGATAGTACGGCCACTGGCCTGCGTCGCTGACAGCTCCTTGCTGCTGGTAAGGATAAGGAGACTGCTGCTGAGCAGGGTTGTATTCCTGCAGGTTGTAGCTCCCCGGCGGAGCCGGGTTGGCCGTTCCGTAGGGCATGGTGGGAGCACTCTGTGTTCCTGCGGGGTACTGTGCGTACTGGCTCCACGTCGGGGGCGACGCGATGAGGATCAAGAGTGCTGCTGCGAGGACACTCTGCATTCTCATAGCCACTCTCCGGGGTATGTATTTGGCAGACACTTAACGCGGTGCAGCGACAAATTCAACTGTTTTCTGACAGGGATTTGCAATTTCTTTGCAGTAGAACGTGAGACCGGCGGGGAGGCTGTGCACACGATCGAAAAGGAGCTCGCGGGCGGCGAACAAATCCGCAAAAGCCGTGTCAAAAATAACTTGACAGCCGTATGGAAAGAAAATATCATCCTCCGTCCATGCGATGCCCCGCTGCAATTCTCGCGCGGTCGCGAAGATCTGCGGCACCGAGGTGCGTCAACCGGAATTGGACAGTAACTCCGGCCGGAATACACAAAGATGGGGAAGCGACCGACGTCCTCGAAGTGCGGAGAGAGATCGGTTCCACCGTCGCATGGCGAGGGAGGCAGGTATTCTCAATGTTTATTGATTTTAGAGACTTAGTGAAGCGCTGTTTTTCGTATGTTCCTGTCCTTACAGATGGCTCGGCGGAGGTTCTTTCTCAGAAACGGATGCTGCCCTGCTGACAGCGTCCCGAAAGTTCGAAAATGCCCAACAAGGAGAATGAGCTCATGTGGATGACCCGTGAAGAAATAGCCGATGCACTCGGAATTGTCCCCAATAGCGTCAGGGGCAAAGTCCAAAAGGGTCAGATCGAGCGAAGAATAGTAGATGGAAAGAATTACTACAGAATTGTCGATCCAGAGGCCGCAAAGAAGGCGGAAAAGCGGACAGAATCTCGACGACAGACTCCTCCCGCGTCCCCTGCCGCGGGACACGTACCGGAAATAAAGAGGACACCTGCGGAGCGTGGTGGCGCCTTCAATCCCAAGGAAGTACTCCTGGATCAGTTGGCTTCCCTCAAAGTGGAACGGAATATCGAGGCAATCGAAAAAGGAGACGAGATCGATCTGGCAACAGATGAGATCTCCCGAGAGCTCGATGCCCGGATCACCATGCGGCAATACAGGCAGATCAAAGAAATCCAGGACGCCTTGGAAAGACTCAAGCAGGGCGAATATGGCGTGTGCGAGGAATGCGGCGATCCGATTCCCGAGCAGCGTCTCCGCCTGTTTCCCGCAGCCCGCTTCTGCGTCCGATGCCAGGAAGAGGCAGATCAGCACGAGAAACTGAGATCGGATCAGTCCCTGAGAGGCGGGACCTGGAAAGAGGACACCACCGACTCAGGATATTCAAAGACCTTCGAAGAGTAGTCCACCTTCACAGCCAACACCGTGAGCCTCCAGTACGAGAATGCTAGTGCTGGCGGCTCACGCGTGCTGGATACCCCAATCCGTAATCCTTCATGACCTCCCGCTCATAACGGACCATGAAAGTCCGCGCCACGCCGCACTTTCAACCGGCGGTCCTGCGCAGTCCTCGCGTACGGATGTTTGCCCCGCTCCAATGGATGATTATTTTAGAATCAACGAAAAGAGGAGTGGACAAAATGGAGCTGGCTGCTTTCCTGAGTGCTGTGGAAGCAGCAGTGATCAAACGTCCGAACAGCAAAGGAGAGCTCCGATGCGCAGAGAATTGAGCGACGACATTCAGGCCGGCACGGGGAGATGTCCTGCCGAGCCCCACAAATGGATGGGGTATGACCCCCACTCCCTGTTCGAGCAGAGTCACCCCGCGGTGAACAAAGAAGAACCGTCCGCTTTCGCAAATCCGTGCGAGGCAGGTGCCAAGAAGGCATCCGAAGACGTAACCGGGAAGCGGATGCCCGAATCGGGAGTATATACGTAGATCGGTTGAGTGAGCGACAGTAAGAGGCCACGAAACAGGGGACGAGAAACGTTGCAGTTTCTCGTCCCCTTTCCTTTGTGGTCTCCAAGCATGCGTGGCCGCTTCCTGAGCTTCCAAGGCCGTATAATGTGGCAGCGCCGGTAGCGGGTTTCAAACCCGCGCTCGCGGGAATACGGCCCTAGCCCACATTCTAGCGTATGCATCCTGGAATCGGGTCAACAGCATTGCCGCCAATCCGCAACCGTGTTTGCGCCAAGGTGCACTTCGTCAGGGGATCGGTGCGGACTGTTGGCAACAGGTTTCAAACCTGCCCCTCCGCTTGGGTTGTCGTGTCTTGATCCTTGCAGGAGGAGTATTCGTAGCCATAGGGTCAGGTATCCAACCCGGCAGCCGCACGGACCGTGTTTCAACACGTAGTGCAGGCTTTCCGAAAATGTCTCAAGACCGGGGACACGCCAAAAATCGTAGCACGATTGAGCGTCGATGCGTGGAAAGGCACCCTCACCCCAACCCTCTCCCAGAGGGAGAGGGAGCCTGAAGAATCCCCTCTCCCCCGCTTCGGGGGAGAGGGTCAGGGTGAG
>JBFMDN010000096.1:0-16030 GCA_040753915.1 Thermodesulfobacteriota bacterium
AAGGAGCCCTTGTGTCATAATCACGTCACCTCGTTGGTGATAGAATCGTTTTGACAAAAGCATTCTATCTTCTTGATCTCTCAAGAACAACGAGGTTTTTCACTTTTTTTGACCCGCGATCTAGGAGGCCCATAATCCACGGTCTAATCTGATGTGAGAGTCGTGTGGACCTCGTGTGGTCCTCAAACAAAGGGCCACGAACGATGGCTCCAATACTTGCTGCCCGACCTTTGGGCTCAAGGGGTCAGTCAAGGGGTCAGGACTTCTCCACTACGCTCACATGTTTCCAGGAAGATGGGGATCACGGTGTCGACTTCTTTGTGGATATCAAATCCCTGTTGGACCCCTCGTTTGCGCTTCTTGGATTTCATCCGAAGCGGGCCTTGGGCTTCGTGGCCGGCCCATCGGATGAAGAAGGCTTCGAGGAATTACAAGAATTCGGGTGAGAGAAGCAATCTTGCACTCCAGCTCTTCGATCCGGGCACTCAATTCCAGCGGTACCTGTACAATGATCTCCGAGTCTTTTTGGGCAACGGTGAGTGCTTCTTCCCTTGTCATAGGGAAGAGCCCAATCCATCTTTCTGATCATGTCAAGAGGAAACGAAATACCTGCACGATATCGCGCGGCTGGCAATGTCCCAGAACACACCAATCACCAAAATCAAGCTCATGCAGAGGATCGTGGTGAACGGTTACCATATTTCTAAACCGGAGCACATCAAGAACCGCACTATCCTCCATTTCTCCTGACCTGATCTTCTTTTCAGCCCTGTTCAGTGCAGAGATCCATTGCTGAGCGGCCCTGCGAGCATCCTCCTGAGCCGGCAAACAGGAGTTCTTACTTTGTCTCGATCTTTATTGTGATCCATTGGTCGCGGCAAAGTCCGAAATTTACGCCGTCATTGCCCTGAAATCTATCTTGCTCAGATTTGGGCAAGGATGAAAATCTGAACCTGTTTCCGTCGGGACAAGAGCTGAAAACACACCGTTCGGCAGCTCGGCGCGACGGCGATTCCATGAGATCCGCCACTAAAGCGATCACTGCTGATCCTTCAATCTCGTCAACCTGGTCAAAATGTTTCTTGACCATTAAACATGCGATATCAATAAGTTCCTCATAGAACTCTCCCCCCAAAAACGCTTGGCTCACCGGTGGAATGCAGATCATTCGATCTACGCGGTCAACGAAATCTTTGCATTTCGGAATCAAGGCTGGCCGTCTTAAGGTAGGTGCGTTATCCGCATTGTCCTTCAGAAGTGACTCACTTTCAAAAAATGCCTGGACTTCTCCCTTCCACCTACTCACAAAGCTTCGATATGTCAGTTCTCCATTTTGTCCACCAGAACTGTCCACCTGCGGACTCGGAAGCATGCTGCTTGCGGCGAACGAAAAAATGGCTCTTCCCAGTGCAAAGGAGTCTTTACCAATGTGAAAAAGTCCGTCCCACATCGGTGCCAAGAAGTTGGCCAGAAGATGTCGGCCCTCGACTTTGGTATCAACCTCATCAAAAAAAACGATAGGCAATTTACCCTGGAGATTTGCCGATTGAACCCCCTGAAAAGCGCCATAAAGGTCTTCAAGGGAACGAAAAGCAGGGACGTGATACTCATCGAATTGTACTTCAATGTCGTTCGACAAGGTTTTGGAAAGCTGTTTCAAAAGAAAAGACTTTCCACTCCCAGGCTCGGATGAGAGAAGAATGTTAAAAGGGCGTTTCACTTTTGGACGGTGAGCATAGTTCCGAACAGTAAGCAAGAGATTCTGCAACTCCTCTTGGAACTGGTAATTACGCGTGACATAGGTTCCAAATACAGGCTTGATGCTGCGTTCATTTCGTCGGGTTTGAGAGTCTCTTTGCTTCGTGATTGTGTCAGCAATGCTCTTGGTTTCACTGACGACTTCCTGCCAACTGCGGTTGCGCCACGGCTCTACTTTCTCCATCTGATCCTCCTTCCAATTCCCAATGTGGCATGCGGAAGTTAGGAGTGGTCTCCCTCTGGTTCGTGTCTTTGAAGTAAGATTGCCTGCTGCCCGGTGCCTTCGGTACGGAAAAATCGAGACTGTGGTATCGGCCTGCGAAGGACTTCTGCCAAAGCTATTGTGCATCGGTTCGGTGACCTTTCAGAGAGAATTGCTGCAAAAGACGCGGCCGAGTCATTCGGTTGATACCCGTGCGTGGCACATTTGCTACTTAATTTCGGCCATTGCACGTATCTGACGGATGGGGTCTTTGCACATCCCTGACATTCAGAACTCCCCATGTTCTTGGCTAAACTCACGGCCTCTCTCGCGCCACCATGACCAAGGCCAATTCCGTAACAGATCTTCTTTCGATCACCCTTACAGACACAAAACGCCAGCCAGATCTCTTTCCTGGGTGCAGTCTTTTCGTGGCCCTCCTCGCAGGATTGCAGAAATTGTTGATGGATGTCACGAAGCTCCTGTGGCGAGTAGGCGAACCCCATTGCGGGCGGTTCAGCGGTTGCGTTCCTCGGGATGACAAACACCAGAAAGGACAGCAGTGCGAACCATTTCATTCCCGTCATCCTAAGGAAGAATATAACGGACCCCGCTTCCTCGTCCGCCAGAAGTCCAAGGTCGGTACGGGCCTTGCCTCTTATTTGTGTGCCGGGGCCGGTTTCGACAGGATCTCCGTTGAGAGCCTTGGCCACTATGAGCGGTTCAATCGTCCGTACGCCGGACCATGGGTAACTTTTGCTCAAGTCCGTGCTATAGTCAATCGAATTTGCGCCGTACCGGTGGACTTTCCTCGCTACACATCGTCTTGAACCGTTCGTGTCTCAGGTGGTTTCACATGCCCTTTCGTGCAAGTCTTTGCTGGGGGTGTTTCGCAAGTTCATTCACCTCGGCCCTTGTTTCGCCTCAGTTGGAATTGGACAGAGCCTCTGTTAAGATAGTCACAAGACAGCGTGAGGAATCCCGGCTCTTTTCAAGGCTCTGCTCGTGTGTACGGTTACGTATTTGGGAGACCGCTCCCTTTGCGGAAGGACAGGTTCAGAGCCTGTTTCAAGGGAGGGCAGGTTTGAAGCCTGCCCTACAGTGGGATGGAGCGTTGATCGTTACGGTGGAATTACCGGAGCAGCAGATGTAGGGGCGAGTTTCGCACACGCCCTCGCCTGAATTCGGCCCTCGCCGCCGTTTCCAACGCGTCCCACCGCAATCGGAGGAACAGCGTTGCCGCGAATACGCAACCGTATTTGCGAAATGGCGTACTAAGGTATAGTCGATCGCGTCAAAGTACGGGCAGCCCTCTACTGTCGTGTTAACCATACGTTTGATCTGCGAAGTGACTGTTTTGATTACTTCGCAGTTTGAACGGATGAGTGAATTGGGGCAGCTCAATTTCCTGTATATGGCGGATTCGGCCGTGATCACCGAGGACGGCCTTGCTTTGAGGCATGATTTCAAGAGAGGGGGGTTCGGCCGAGCATCCTCCGGCAACCGGTGGAGATGCAGGGCAGGGAGAGAGCTCATCAAGCAAACGGGGATGGAGCTGATGGAAAAGGCTTGCGCTCTTCTGGAATCCGTAATTGAATCCAGCATGGGGCAGTTTGTCGTGAGCCTCCAGAGGCGCATCAGAACCCGGACAGGGAAGAGAATCACCATCTTCACCCTGGGGAAGGGCCTAGGTTGGAAGATGTTTGCACGTCAATTGGTTAGCTGCCTCTTATTTCTTCTTGACAAGAGAATGTCATCCTGTAAGATCGTCTGGTGGTGGCAGGAACTGAGGGGACTGTGGATTTTCAGTCTGCTCGGGAATCGGCTGAGCTTCCGGCCGGGAGGAGGGAAGTAGGCATTCTTGTTACCCAAAACATAGCGGAATAAGGTCCGACCGGGCTCTCCTGAAGGGTGCGGTTCACGGAAATGAAAGCCGACCAATCACCTGAACTGGTGGTGCTCGGCTTTTTGTTTTGGGGAGTGAAATCCTCCACAGAGCCAATGACGAGAGAGAGGAAATGGTACTCTGGCGGTTTGAGAGCGAAAGCAATCAACTGATTTTCCGTGCGGAAGGCACAATCTGCACGACGGGGCGAGTAGCCCCTCGGGCTGGCTCCTCGGACTGGGAATCATTGTTAACAGCAATTGGCTTGCGCAAGGAAAGCTGTTCGTCACATGGTGGCGAGCGTGTTACTTGTTGGCGGGCACAAAATGACCAAGAAGCCTTTACGCTGTTTACGAGTGGCGCATGCTCATCAAGCATGGATCTGGCTTGGCAGATCACGGCTGATGATCTATTCCCCACCTGGGCGTCGGTGCTGGTTACGGCTCAAACGTCGGGCAGAGGACAGTTTCGGAGGCTCTGGCACTCACCGCCGGGCAATGTGTACGGTTCACTGCGTTTGCCAGTGCTCAACCCAACCTGGCGTAACTTGACGCCACTACTACTGGGAGCGGGCGTGCTTGGTGTTTTGCAGGACCTCAATTTGCCTGCGCGAATTAAGTGGCCCAACGATCTCCTCGTAGGCTCCAAGAAGGTTGGTGGAATCCTTGTAGAGGAAAGACATGGCATTGTAATAGCCGGCGTGGGCTTGAATCTTGAGTCAGCGCCGGCACCTGACAGGGTGCGCAATAGACATGCTCTGCCGGCGGGATGTTTAGCTGATTTCGGGGTAAACATGTCTGCCCCTGAGATGTGGATTCAGCTTGTCCGAAATCTCAGATCTGGGATTGAAGCGACAACTGCAATGCCAAGCAAAGAAGCGTTCATAAAAAACTTGGAAACTCACCTGGCATACGTCGGGGAGACCGTCATCTTGAATGCAGGGAACGGGGAGAACCGCACGGCAACCTTGGTAGGACTGGACAGTTGCGGTGGGATAAAGGTGACGACGAGCGAAGGAGAACAGGTCTTTTGCTCCGGTAGCATTCACCCCCTATCCTGGATGTAGACCCTGAAAAGGAGTGTCTTGTGGCAAAGACTTTTGAACAAATAGTGAGCGAAATCCGTGGCAAGAGAATCCTTGTGGCCAATCGGGGAATCAGTGCTCGGCGTATTCTTAGATCAATCCAGGAAGTATTTCAGGCTGTACCAGTGTTGACAGTGACCGATGTGGATAAGACCGCACCGTTCACAGCGGGTGCTCAGGAGCTGATTATCCTGGGAGAAAATCCCAGAGGGTACCTGGATATCGAGCAGATCGTGTCTTTGGCAAGAAAACGAGGTATAGCGGCCGTGCATCCTGGTTGGGGATTTGCTTCGGAGGATTTCACCTTTCCCCAACAATGTGAGGAAGCAGGCATTGTCTTTATTGGACCTCCAGCCGAAGCTATGCAGCTCTTGGGCAACAAGGTGAAGGTTCGCGATCTGGCTCGCAGCCTTGATATCCCAGTGGTACCCGGCTCCCGGGGATCTGTCAGCATAGAGGAAGCCCGACAAGTAACCCGAGAAATTGGACTGCCCGTTATGCTAAAGGCCGAAGGCGGCGGTGGTGGACGCGGGATCTATGAAGTGTACGACCTGGACCAATTGGAGAAGGCATTTGAAAAAGCATCGGCACTGGCGCTGGCGTCTTTTGGCAATCCCCGCTTGTTCGTCGAAAAGCTCCTGACGTCGGTGAGGCATATTGAGATTCAGGTGGTTGCGGACCGTTACGGAAATGCCTTTGCTTTTGACGAAAGAGACTGCACGATCCAGCGCAACCACCAGAAGCTGGTGGAAGTCACTCCGTCGCCGTGGTCGGGAATGACGCCGGAGCTTCGGGCACGTCTGAAAGAGTATGCCCTCAATCTGGTTCGGTCGGTGGGGTACTACTCTTTGGCCACAGTGGAATTCCTTGTGGATTCGAAAGGAGAGCCCTATCTTATTGAAGTCAATACCCGTTTGCAGGTGGAGCACGGCATAACGGAATGTCGTTACAATGTGGACCTCGTTGAAGAGCAGATCGCTATTGTTTTTGGAGCCCAATTGCGTTTCAACGAGGAGCAAACCGTTGCAAGAAGCCATGCCATTCAGGTGAGGATCAATTGTGAGGATCCACAGAACGACTTTGCGCCTAATTCGGGTTTGATTACCCGCTATATTTCACCGGGAGGCCCGGGTATTCGACTCGATTCATGTGTGTCCGGCGGCTACACTTTTCCTCCCCATTATGATTCCGCGGCAGCCTTGCTGATTGCGTACGGTCTGGGCTGGGACAAGACTGTGGCTGTCTTGGAACGGGCCTTGAAAGAATACGTCATAAGTGGAGTTAAGACGACCATTCCTTTTCACCAAAACATTATCAGGCATCATCGCTTTCGTTCTGGCGAATACGACACTCGCTTTGTAGAAATGACGCCGGAGCTCATGGATTACAGGGACAGAGATCCTGAGGCCCTACGATTGAGCCGGCTAATAGCGGAGATTTCTGCTCGGGGGTACAATCCATTCGTCCAGCTTGGCGAGTACCGCGGGAAAGATGTTAAACGCCTCGGCCGTTTTGAGCCTGTATTACCACCGCTTGACAGCACGGTGCCCTCGAGTACATATCCACGAGGTGACCGGAAGGCGCTGCTGGATTTCATTCGCGATTCGGGGCGCATCCATTTTACTGACACGACGCCGCGGGACGTCACCCAATCGAATAGTGGCAACCGTTTCCGTTTGGCTGAAGACGCCCTCATAGGCCCGTACCTGGATCGCTGCGGTTTTTTCTCCATAGAGAATGGGGGCGGGGCACACTTTCACGTAGCCATGATGGCCAACATGACTTATCCATTCCATGAGGCGCGTGAATGGAATCGTTTTGCTCCGACCTCACTCAAACAGATTCTGGTTCGTTCAACCAATCTGTTGGGGTACAAGCCTCAACCAAGAAATCTCATGCGTCTCACCGGGGAGATGATTTGTGAGCACCACGATATCATACGCTGTTTCGATTTTCTGAACCACGCGGAAAACATGCGGCCATTGGCGGAAGTCGTCATGAATCAATCGAGTAACGTATTCGAACCCGCTGTGTCCTTGTCTTGGGCCGAGGGATTCGACGTAACTCACTATATGGGGGTGATTGACGCGATAGTGACCATGACGGCTGATGCCGGAGGTCTCCCAGTGAAAAAGGCTGTTCGAGAGTTCATTCTCGGACTCAAGGATATGGCAGGAGTGTGCCCTCCCCGATTCATCAGAGAGCTTGTGGCGGCCGTCCGGCAGAGATACCCTGAGCTGGTAATCCATTATCATCGTCATTTCACGGATGGATTGTTCGTACCAGCACTGGGAGCAGCGGCTCAGGCGGGTGCACACATTCTGGATACTGCTTTAGGGGCTGCCGTGCGCTGGTACGGACAGGGAGATGTCCTGTCAACAGCAGCGTTTATCGAAGAGGAGCTTGGGCTCGAAACGAGTTTGAACAAAGAAATGATTCGGACGTGCAATTTCGTCCTCAAGCAGATCATGCCCTATTATGACCGATATACGGCACCCTATTTTCGCGGAATAGACCATGATGTGGTGTTCCACGGCATGCCTGGAGGTGCTACGTCATCATCTCAAGAAGGAGCAATGAAACAGGGATACATTCATCTTCTACCCTATATGCTTCGATTCTTAGCGGGAACTCGGCGAATCGTTCGCTACCACGATGTCACACCAGGTTCACAGATCACCTGGAATACTGCGTTCCTGGCTGTTACCGGTGCTTGGTTAAGGGGCGGCGAGAACGAAGTGCGGAACTTACTCAGGGTCCTGGAAGCAGTCGCTGATATCCCGGAAGAGGACTTGAGCGAAGATCTGAAGAAGGATCGGCTGATGCTGTACCAGGAGAGCAACGATGCTTTTCGGGATCTGCTACTGGGACGCTTCGGACCGTTGCCACTGGGATTTCCGCCTCGCTGGGTATACCAGAGTGCATTCGGGGATGAGTATCAACAGGCGCTGGACAAGCGAACAGAGGCATCTCCACTTCATGCCCTCACCGATATGGACATCGAGGCTGAGCGCAACGAGCTGTACCGGCAGATCGATCGCGAACCAACCCGAGAAGAGGTGGTAATGTATCTCAACCACCCAGGTGATGCCCTGAAAACGATTCGCTTTCGCCGCGAGTACGGCGATCCTAACCACTTACCTCTTGATGTTTGGTTCGAAGGGCTGGTCGAAAGAGAGGAGCTTATTTTCACCGATAGTGATGAAAAGCCTCACCTTCTGAAGATACTGGACATTGCTCCGGCGGATAAGCAAGGCGTATGCGTAGTTCGTTACTCATTGGACGACGAAACGCTCTCCCATTCCGTGAAGGTGGCTGAGCCCACATCTGCGAGGGAGAATAACTTGGAAATGGCGGACCGGAACAACCCGTGGCATGTGGCAGCCCCCAGCACTGGCGACCTTTGGGTGATGTACGTAAAACCTGGAGATGTGGTGAAAAGGGGTGAAGAGCTCTTTAATGTAACCATCATGAAACAAGAAAAAGCGGTACTGGCTCCCGAAGACGCTATCGTCAAAAGAGTCCTGAAGACAGCTAACTACAAGCACGACAAACAGATGGTGTCCGTCCGCGAAGGTGAGTTGCTGGTTGAGCTCGGCCCCGTGCCCAGGAAATGTGGCGCTTGCCGGACGCCGCTGAAGGATGATACGTTTAGGTTTTGTCCGGAATGCGGTGCAGCGGTGGAGGCAGCCTAACGGGTCGCTTGGGAGAAAAGACTTCGACTCTCACAAATGCCTATTCGTTTGAGGGCAGTGAATCATAGTGAACGGATTTAAAGTACGCGTGCAAGAGCCCTTTTATCGTGACAATTTTCTTGGCAATGAGAAGTTCGAGCCTTGCCTATATGGCGGAATATACCGAAAACAATAACTTATGGCGATGCCTTAATAAATCGTCCTCTGCTTATCCCGACAAGTCATTATAATGACACATTTCCTCGGTTTCTTTTCATACCGGGCACCATGGAAGCCGAGGGTGTGCTGGTACTTCCGTGCCGATTTCTCGAAACCGCCACACTCCACAAAACGGACCGCCAGGACGCCACCGTTCCCAACGTCCAAGACCGTTTTGAAGCGTCGTGTTCCGAACCGGCCGGATTCCAGCCTGCGAAATGTGATTGCACCGGTCAAGTTTCCCACTGCCCTGACGTAACTGCTTCCAGCCTCACCAGCCATCCCGGCTGTCTTGGGCCGATTTTCCCAGCAGACGCAGCAAGTTGCCTGCAAGGATGGCATCGAGGTCGCTTCCGGAGAACAGCTCCGTAAGCTTCTTTTTCTCGTGGTACGGGTTTCCGAAGGGATAATCCGATCCGAACAGGAGGCGTTCCGGCCCGTACCGGTCAACGTAGTCCTTGATCTCCCCCCGGGAGGCCAGTGCTGTGTCGGCCCAGATGTTTGCGTGCTCGAAGAGCCCCGCATCCCGCAGTCTGGTGTATCCCCCGTTGAGCCCACCCATGTGGGGAATAATGGTTACGGTTCTCCCACCGACGCAGTCTATGAATTGCAGCGTGTTGCCGAATTCTTCTTCCAGAACCACAGGGAGCTTCCTCGCGCAGATTTCGTCGATGATTGCGTCGCATCGAGGACTCTCGTATCGGTACGCGGGCTCCCCAGCATGCCGATGCCATTTGATCCCCACGAAGCCATCGGGAATAGGGGCAAAATCGTTCCAGACGAAGAAATACGGAAAAATGTGCTTGCGGCTCCCGAGGTCGAGGAGATACCGGTGCACTCGGGTGCGGCTCACCTGGTATTGGGGGGAGTCCGCAAAGAAGGGGTCGTACCGGTCATAGATCTCCTCCACCGGCGAAAAGACAACTCCGCCCTGTATGTTCCCATGCCGCCACTCCTGGGCGAGCTCAGCGAACGGCACCGTGTAGCCGCAATGGCTGTGACTATCCAGAACCAGTTGTGTCATTGTACTCTCCTCTGTGTGGGGGAGTCTTGCACGAAAGGGCGAACGGGAAAGCGATCAGTCTTCAAGGAACTTCGGGGGCATGGAGTTCTTCTCATCAAAGGTCATTTCAGAAATCACTATGAGGGTAGACATCCCATGGGCAAGCACTCGCCCCTCGTGATCCCTCACCTGGGCTTCCCCCACTCCAAGGGTCTTTCCCACCTTTATGCTTCGGCCTGTAGCAATCATTTTACCCGATATGGCGGGAGCCAGGTAATTGAGCTTGAGGTCTACGGTTGTCATGCCCAAGCCCTCCGGAATTTCCGAGAACACGGCCCAGAAGGCTGCGGCATCGATGATCGAGGAGAAAACGCCTCCGTGCACGACACCAAACGGTTGCAGGTGGTCTTGCCGGAGACTGATTTCCACCAGTGATGAGCCAATCTCGAACTGCTTGAGCTCCATGGAAAGCAATCTGAAATAGGGCGATTGATTTGCCGTTTCCCGGGCAGCAGCCATGTAGGCCGGATTGATCCTCCGCATTTTTTGTTCCCTTCGTGCTCTCTGTTGTCTTGCGGTCCTGTACAACACTGAGCATACAGCAGATGCGAGAAGAAATGCCAGACTCGTTGTGGAAGAATAAACAATGATCTCTCTTTTCATCTCGCCGGGCAATGCAAATGGAGGAAGGAGGGAGATGTGTTGAAAAAATCCCATCCTTTCGCTATACTCCGGCGCATCGAGTGCCGACACGCGGCATGCATCTGGAGGATGAGCCGATATGCACGAACCGTTACGATCCGCCAGGTCTTCACAGGATGCCGAAGAATATGCCCGCCTCTATATCGAGCATTTGATATCCGTGCTCAGGCGTGTGGATTGCGCATCAGTGGCCCAAGTGATCCAGGTGTTTCTCGAAGCACGAGCAGAGGGAAATACCATATTCTTCCTGGGAAACGGCGGAAGTGCCGCGACCGCGTGTCATTTTGCTAACGATATGGGGTTCGGCGCATCGCCCGAGGGGAACCGCCCATTCCGAGCTCTCAGCCTGACTTCGAATACTGCATTCATCACCTGTCTGGCGAACGACACGGGATACGAGAACATCTTTTCCTGGCAATTGAGGAACCTCATGCGTCCGGGTGATGTGGTGGTGGGTATCTCGGCGAGCGGAAATTCACCGAACGCGGTCAGAGCACTCGAGTACGCGCGAGCTCATGGCGGCATTCCCGTGGCCATCGTGGGGTTCAATGGTGGCGCCATGAAACAGATCGCTGCCCACTCTATACACGTGGAAACGGCTGAAGGTGAGTACGGCCCCGTGGAAGATGTCCACATGATGCTCGATCATCTGATCTCGTCCTACCTCGCTTCAGCCAAAGTCTAAGCCTACTCGGTAACGGTTGCTAAGAGAAAGATCCCGTACATTCCGGAAAAGCGTGCTCCGGATTCAGCGGCACATGGATTCTTGACTAACAAGAGTTCCATTGCTACGGTAACGGCCAGCTTTACGAAATGCCCCACTGGGCCGGTGCCAGGAACATGAGAGTTCTCGTAACAGGCGGATGCGGATTCCTCGGCTCTCACCTTTGCGAATTTTACACGCAACGGGGAGACCAGGTCGTGTGCTTCGACAATATGACCAAGTATGAGCTGTCACGAACCGGATACGCATCGGAGGGCGCCAGAGCGTACAATTGGGAATTCCTGTCCACGCTGGGAGTTGCCATGGCCCGGGAGGACGTGAGAAATCTCGAAGCATTGATGGATCACGCGTCCGGGTGTGACTTCATGGTGCATACTGCGGCCCAGCCCGCCATGACCATTAGCTGGGAGGATCCTGCCCTGGATTTCTCCACAAATGTTGCCGGTACGTTCAACGTCCTGGAGACTGCCCGGAGCCACAAGATCCCTGTGGCCTCGTGCGCGACGATCCACGTGTACGGGAATAAGATCAACGAAACGTTGAGTGAAACCGAAACCAGATACGTCCGCAACCCGCCCGCAATTGACGAGCTGCATCCAACCATGGAGGGGAACCTCTCGCCGCTCCACGCCTCGAAAATGGCCGCAGACCTGTATGTGCAAACGTACATCAAGACATACGGATTGGAAGCGGCGAGCTTTCGGCTTACCGGCCTGTACGGTCCACGGCAGTTTGGCGGTGAAGACCATGGATGGGTGGCGAATTTTTCCATCAGGGCTGTCATGGGTCGTCCGCTTACCATCTTCGGCACAGGAAAACAGCTCAGAGACATTTTGTACGCCGAAGACGCGGCCAAGGCGTTCCATGCATTCTACGAGTCGAGAGCATCGGGAGTTTACAATATTGGAGGCGGAGAGGCCTGCGCCATATCCCTTCTGGAGTGCATCGAGCTCATTCGAGAAATCTGCGGAAAACCGATCGAAGTGAGGTTCGAGCCCGAACGGTACGGCGATCTCAGCTATTTTGTCTGCGATATTGCCAAGGCAGCGAAGCACTTGAACTGGAGGCCAACCGTCCGCCCCGAAGAGGGGATCCGGAAGCTAATACATTGGATCGACGCAGAGCGTCACCTCTTTCGCGCCTCCTGAGATCCCCTGTTCCGATCGCTTGTCATTCTCCACAAAGGGCGCAACTAGCTGACATGCCAATGGATTTTAGACGTCTCAAACTATTGCCGTTAGCCAAGTACAAGCTGCGCTACCTCATGCACTTGCTCCTGGACAGGAGCGATTGGAGAAATGCCTACTCGTACGTGTGGGCAACGCTGTTTTCGCGAGACGCTGGCCTGGCGTTGCAGGACACAGTGTATAGGCGCATGCCTCTCCTTGGTCCGTACCCGAAGCAACTGGAAATCGAAGTCACCACCGCGTGCAATCTCAGATGTACCATCTGTGAGCATACTTATTGGACCCAGAAGCCGCGACACATGACCTTCGAGCAGTTCCAACGGGTGGTCGATCAGTTTCCCGGGCTGAAATGGGTGGGAATGACCGGTATCGGCTCGGGCTTCCTTAATCCTGACTATATGAAGATGCTTCGTTTCCTCAAAGAGGAGCGGCGCTGTTTTGTTGAATTCTTTGATCACTTCTTCCTGTTGAAAGAGTCTATCTCCCGCGAGCTGGTCCGTATAGGCGTGAACAAGGTCTGGGTGTCGCTTGAATCCGCTTCCCGCGACTCGTATAACAGGATACGAGTGGGCTCAGATTTTGACACGGTTCTGAACAACATCAGATCAATGATGCGGGTGAAGAGAGAGCTGAAGTCCCCTATACCCGAGCTTTGGTTCCATTTCATCATAAATGCCCACAATGTGGATGAAATGGAGGACTACGTCGAGCTCGTCGCAGACCTGGCCAAAGAGGAAAAGGGCCTGAGCGCTCCCATCATATATTGGACCAGGCTCCTTTCGTTCGCCGAGGTGCAAGATCTCGTAGCAGTCCCATCCAGGGCTCGCATGAGCGAAATCCAGCGGATGTGCCGGGACAGAGGCATATTTGCCGTGCTGAACGAAAACGTGGTGTGCGACAAGCCCATGAGCTCCTGCACGAAGTGGAACGAGCCCTTCGTTCTGGTCACCGGCCACCTGCAACCGTGCTGCGCTTTGAACGAAGCCAACGATAGACCGTATCAGGAGGAGCACGCGTTCATCAACGTGCTGGAAGCAGACTTTCGGGACTGGTGGCGCTCCCCCCGAAAAGAGGAGTTCATCCGCAACCTGAGGAGAGGGGTTGTCAATCCCGTCTGCAAGAATTGCCACATTTTCAAGCATCCGGAGAGCACAGAGAACGTGTCCATACGCGATTACGAGCGACAGCGCGCCCGCATATCTGCTTTGAACACTCAGGCGCCAGCACGGAACGGCACAACGTGAAGATCATTCATGTCACGAACTATTTCAGGGATACTCACCAGCACGTGGGAGGAGCCGAACAGGCGGCTTTTCGCACCGCCATGTTGGCATGGAAACACAACTGTTCCATCCGAGTGGTGTCGACGAAGCCGGACTCAAGAGCGAATAGCCCCTTCGAGGTAATCCCACTTCCAATTCTCGAGGATTATGCCCCAAGGCTTGCTCGCAAGTACCTTGAGGCGGCAAAATGGTACTCGGTGCAGTACGATCCGTTGGCTCGTCGACGATTTCGAGGTGTCTTGAACGCTGACCCACCAGATGTTGTCCATTTCCATAACGTTCAGTTCCTGACTTTAAGCCTTTTGTCCCAGGCGAAGAGGGCAGGGGCGCGAACGATACTATCTATTTACGATTATTGGCTCTTTTGTCCCACCGTCATGCTCGTGGACACCAAGAACGGCTTTTGTCGCAAGGCCCACGGGCACTGGTGTATCGACTGCCTTCCCCCGACTCTGAGGGTACTGCAGAAGGTGCTCCTTGCGGCACGCAGGACAGTGATCGATGGGTACCTGCCATTGGTTGACCGCTTCCACGTTCTCTCGGAGCACTCACGGTCGGTACTGGAAGGATACGGAATCCCTCCGAACAAGATCCGCGTCGTACCATTGACGCTCCCCATGGAATTCGAGGATCTCACAGTGTCCGACGATCCTCCTGACCCGGGCATGATACTCTATGCAGGGTGGCTCAACGAGCGCAAGGGCCTTCATCGACTGCTCGAGGCCATGCCTGCGGTCCTTGCCGCGCATCCCCAGGCGCGGGTCACGGCCGTAGGAGGGAAGGTAAAATTCGGAGACGCGTACGTCGAGAGGCTCAGAAACATCATGAAAGCCGGAGGCTTCTCCGATCGAGTGACCTTTACCGGCCATATCCCCCCTTCCCATATGAAATCGTATATCGAGAAGGCTGCTGTTGTGGTAATCCCAGAACAGTACGAGAACATGTCGCCATTGCTCATGATCGAGGCCATGGTCCTGGGCAAGCCCGTTGTCATCAGCAGGGCTGGAGGCATTCCCGAATTTATCGAGCACGGGGTCTCCGGTTTAATGGCCGATCCATTGAAGCCGGAGGATTTTGCTGACAAGATCGGAACGGTTCTCGGCGATCCAGAGCGAGCTCGCGCCATGGGACGGGCAGCACGAGAGCGGATTCTGAGCAAGCTTGATTCTGAGCTGATTTGGGAGAAGACTCGGGACATGTACACCTCATAGGGCCCGTACGGCAGTGGAGACGATCCAGTGAAGGCGTTAATCCTGGCAGGAGGAAGAGGACAGCGGATGGAGGAGCTGTCTGACAGCGAAAATAAGTGCATGCTCTCCATTCATGGCAAACCGTTAATCCAGTACAGCCTCGACAATGCTTCAGCAATCGATGCCGTGACCGATATTGTCATTGTCGTGGGATACAGGGCCGAGAGCATTATAAATCGGTTCGGGACCTCGTACAACGGCAAACGGATTTCGTACGTGATCCAGCGGGACCAGAAAGGGCTCGTGCATGCCATGGAGTGCGCTCGGGATTACGTGCGCGGACAAGATTTCTTCCTCTTCCTTGCGGATGAAGTAATCCTGGGCGGCCGTCACCAGGAGATGCTCACCCTGTTCTCGCAAGAGAATCTCTTCTGCGTTTGCGGGGTCTATCCCCAGGATAATCCGGACATGATACGGCGCACGTACTCCCTCATTTACGGACCGGACAGACGCATATACCGCCTTATCGAAAAGCCGCGAAAACCATTCAATCCCTTGCAAGGAACAGGGAACATCCTTTTCAGGGACGGTATCTTTTCATATCTGGACCTCTGCCCGATCAATCCCCACCGCGGCGAAAAGGAACTGCCAGACCTGATCCAATGCGCCATCGACGACGGGGAGGTAGTGAAATACGTCACGGTGTGCGATCGGTACATAAACGTCAATTCACCGGAAGAATGGAGAATGGTGGAAAATCAACAGTGGGACGGAAGCGCCTGATTCGCCCGCATGTAGGGTAGCCTTTCAGGCTGCCATATTCCGGAAATGTAGGGTAGCCTTTTCAGGCTGCCATGTTCGGGAAATGTAGGGTAGTCCCGCGGCACGCGGGACTGCCATTTCTTAAGATGCCGGCTGAAAGAAACTGTCTCAAGAGCCGGCAGTCCGTGATGATCGTGCCACAACCCCTCACCCTGATCCTCTCCCTTAACGCGGGGGCATAGGCGTTAAGTTAGAAGTGGAACGGCCAATTGTTCGTCATTCCGGCGAAAGCCGGAATCCAGTCCTTCCAATATGTTATGGACCCCGGCTTTCGCCGGGGTGACGGGGTCCTTGTTA
>JBFMDN010000097.1:0-15377 GCA_040753915.1 Thermodesulfobacteriota bacterium
CGTAATCTGCCACGACGTAGGGGCACCCCTTGTGGGTGCCCAGGGCGGGCACAAGGCCCGCCCCTACAGTGCCAACGATGCGCTCACCACGTACCCCGCGGTGCAGATACAGTACCGTATTTGTGCCATAGAACATTGAGGAGAGACAACGCGCAACCTCAAGCAAGAACGATTCCACGTCCACCTGAGCTGAGACGTGAGCAGCGGTCCGGCCCCGAATTCAGAGTCAGACAACAGCAGCCACGAGCGTTGCAGAGACCGCGGCAACAGCCTCGAGCGCTACAGACGCCTCGACAACAGTCGCGCACTCTACAGACGCCTCGACAGCAACCGCGCACTCAGCGCATCGCGCCCCAACGATCTCCGCTACAGGCGTTTTCAGTGCCGCGAACGCAACAGCGGATAAATGTTCGGCAGCCCCGCGTGGGTGCTCCGCAGGTTCGAGCTTTTTCTCAGCATCGCGGAGGAGGAGCTGCATTTCGAGGGGGTCGTGGTCCTTCTCGGGCCATGCGCTAATTTAGTAACTTACTGCAGCATTTCATAAATTCGGTCGCGGATTCCGAACCGCCCCCCTCTGGTCCCCCCGTTAACGGGTGGAAGGACACCCTCCCCGTTAACGGGGAGGGTTGGGGTGGGGTCTCCTGATTTGGCGCCGAACTTACGAAAGGCAGTACTTCGACGTAATTCAACAACAATCTTAGGGGACCGGCAAGAGCCGGCCTCTACCTTTGGGCCTGACTGGTGGGGAAGACCGTTGCATGTGTTATTGAGGTCTTGCAACCACATGTAGACGTGCTGCAGCACGATCGCGAAGACGTTCGGTATTCACCTGTGGAAGCAACCTGATTGACGTACCGGCAGCGGATACATATATAAAATCCAAAGACCGGATTTGAGGAACACGGATGTTTCAAGAAGGCGGAAGCTATGCGTAGAGAAGAAAGCCTCGAGAGAGAAATGAATAAAGAACAAGCAATCACCGGCGCGAATATCCCGGATCCGAAGGAAATCGAAAAAGAAATCAACGAATTCCTTGCGAATAAGTACGGGAATCGCATACGTGTCATGGGTACTCAGATAGGGCCATGGCCCGGGGCGGAAGAGTCGGGAACGGACCGACCGGTCAAAGAGGACACCTCAACCGGCGGCATCCGCTTTGACATGAAGCCTCAGGAGTTGCATGAGTACTTGGACCGGTTCGTCATTCGCCAGGATGCTGCAAAGGAGATACTGGCGACCAAGATATGCACGCACTTTAACAGGATAAGGCATTTCCAGGAAAAGGGAGATGCCGAGGAAGGTCTTGGAATCGGACGGATCAAGAGCAACATCATCCTGATCGGCTCCACAGGCGTGGGAAAGACCTATCTCATCAAATTGATCGCGCAGAAAATCGGCGTCCCCTTCGTTAAAGGTGACGCAACCAAGTTCAGCGAGACAGGATATGTCGGTGGGGACGTGGAAGATCTGGTGAGAGATCTTGTCCAGGAAGCCGACGGAGATATTGAGAAAGCTCGATTCGGCATAATTTACATCGATGAGATTGATAAGATCGCTTCCTCTCAAAACATTATCGGGCTGGACGTGTCGCGAACAGGAGTGCAAAGAAACCTGCTCAAGCCGATGGAGGAAACGGAAGTCGACCTGAAAGTGGCCCATGATCCCGTATCATTGATGGAAGCTGCTGCCCACTTTCAGAAGACCGGCAAACGCCTCAAACGAACGATAAATACTCGGGACATCTTGTTTATCGTGTCAGGTGCGTTCAACGGGCTTGACGAAATCATATCCAGGCGGCTTTCCAAGAAAGGACTTGGGTTCGGGGCCGAGCTCAAGGACCGAGAAAAGCAGGTGGAGCTCCTGAAAGCGGTGAAGGCCGAGGACCTCATGCAATACGGCTTCGAGTCTGAGTTCGTGGGGCGACTTCCCGTTACCGCGGTGTTGGAAGACCTGGACGAGGATGACCTGTTCAAAATCCTCAAGAACAGGTACTCGTCGGTCGTAACCGCCAAGAAGCAGGATTTCAAATCTTACGGTATTGATATCCGTTTTACGGATGATGCCCTGCGCGCTATAGCAAAGCTTGCGCACCAGGAGAGAACAGGCGCGCGCTCACTAATCAGCGTCATTGAAAAGGTGCTTGTAGGGTTCGAGCGAGTGCTGCCGTCAACTGACATTACTCGGTTCACCGTCACTGAGGAGCTTGTAAACGATCCCAAGCGAGTTCTGGACGAGATTCTCCAGGACGAAAACCATCCGTCTGTTACCGACCTCTTCGATCAGGTGGACGCCGCGGAGCGAGCAGATCTTCTTGAGGATCTTCAGAACCGGAGTAAAGAGCTTGAGAAGAACTTCGGGAAGGCCCTGTTCGGCGAAGACCTCCAGGTGGTGGTCGATGCCGCTGTCAATCAAGGACTGATGCCGGAAACGATGTACAAGCGGTACATCAAGGTGGAGAGCGAAATTCATTCATTTGAATCGGAATTCGAGACCCTCTACGGCCTCAGGATTCGGTTCGCTCCGGATGCCCTTCGAGAGCTCGCTAGACTGGTGCTCAATGGTTCCGAACAGGCACTGACCGTGTGCCGAAAGATCTTCCAGAATTACCACCACGGCCTCAAGCTTGTGATGGAGAGATCTGGAACGCATGAGTTTACCATATCGAAGGAGGCGGTGCGAAACCCCGAGGTTTACCTCAATGAGATGATCCAGAAGACGTACCGCCAGAACGAGTTCCAGACGTCCACGTAGGGAAGCATGTCGGAACTGGTGTCAGCCCACTGCTAAGTAGAGGATTTCATAATTACGGTCACGTATTCTGCCTCGACTCAGTTGGAGGTTTGCGCTCTGAAGGAGCGCACCTTCAGTAGCCACAGGTTTCAACCCGTGGTTCGGCACGGCACAACCACCAACCGACCCCAAAAGGGTCGACCAAGAGGATACTCATAGCCAGGTATAGGAACCGATCATGAATGAGCCTTGGCTCGCCTGCACTTACATGGTGGACCCCGTCAGGGTCCCCCCTTGTCGGTTTTTTCCTTCCGTGGGTTGAAGCCCACGGCTACTCACGGTATGCCCCTTCGGGGCATGAAGCAATCAATGATCACCAGCATTCCTCTTCTCAATAACCCTGAGATACGTAACCGTACTTATGAAATCGTGTACTAAGAATACGCGATCGAAAATTCACGTGGACTCGAGACGATGGGGATCGTCTCCTGGACCTGCAGAGGCAGAGCTCCGGGGATCGGTTCCCTTCTTTTTTCCCGCAAGCTGCTTCTTCACGTGCTCGACCAGTTGACTTATGCTCTCAAATTCCGTGTCCCCCACGCCGCTCGGGCGGGCGACAACCACCACCGCGCAGCCGGTCTGGCGAGCCGCTTCGATCTTGGCCGGCACGCCGCCGGCTTCACCACTGTCCTTTGTGACCAGACATCCAATCCGGTGCTGCTTGATGACGGCGAGATTGTCTTCAACAGAGAATGGGCCACGGCCGGCTATGATGCGCTCTCGAGGGATTCCTGCTCGAACTGCAGCTTCCAGGGATTCCTCATGATCCAGCACTCTAGCTATCAGCGGAACCCGGGCTTTGGCGGCCTCCGCGGCATAGGGAGCAAGATTCCTGGACCCAACGGTGAGAAGGACCGGCTTTCCGAAAGAAGTCGCTCGCATCGCAGCGTCCGCGTGGTTGAGGGCCACGTGCACCACTTCATCGGATCCTATTACGGCAGGTCTCACCCAGCTTACGTACGGGAGCGACAGGCGTGCGGCGACTAGCTTCGCGTTCTTCCTCACACTCGAAGCATAGGGGTGGGATCCGTCAACAATGAGCTCGATTCCGTGTTCTACTGCGACTTTCTCAAGCCCCTCTCTGTCGAGTTCTCCACTACGACGGAAGATATTGGGGTGGGACCCCACGTCAAGAGGAACTCTTGTGGCAGTGGAAACGAGCACCGTGAACCCAGCCGCTGCCAAAGCGGTTGCAAGGGGTGCGGTTTCACTCGTGCCGCCCACCAGAAGAATCATACGCCATACCCTCTGGGAGTGACGAATGCTTCGCCCACGATTCGCGAGGTGCTGTTCCCTATGACCACGATGCTACGCATGTTTATGTCCAGGTGAAGGAAATTGTCCAGCGTAGCCACTTGGATCTTCTCTCCTTCAGTTCCAACCGCTGTACCGATTCCGACCGGGGTTTTGCCTTCTCGATGCTTGAGAAAGATGGCTGCAGTCTCTTCCAGTTGGGTCGTGCGCCTCTTGCTCCGGGGATTGTACAGGGCTACGACGAGGTCCGCTGCAGCCACTGCTTCGAGCCGCTGCCGAATCGTCTCCCACGGGACAAGCAAATCGCTGAGACTGATGCACGCAAAATCGAGCATGAGCGGGGCTCCCAGTCTTGCGGCAATCGCGCTTGCCGCGGTGACTCCTGGAACAATCTCGATGGCAACCGGCACATCCTCGCTGTTTGCCATTTCCAGGGCCAACCCGGCCATTCCATAGATGCCGGGGTCTCCCGAGGAGATCAGGGCTACGGTCAGGCCTTCTTGGGCCCGTTCTAGTGCCGCGCGGCACCGCTCCCGTTCCTTTGTCATACCCGACGAGATCAGAGTCTTTCCTGCTGTAAGGTCTTCAACGAGATCGAGATACTTGGCATACCCCACCACCACATCGCTTGCTGCGATGGCCTCCTCCGCTCGGTGGGTCCTGTCGAGACGGCCGCCGGGGCCTATTCCCACGACAAAGAGTTTTCCTCTGCCACGGCCACGGTCACTCCGTTGCAAATTCTTCGTGGAATTAATAATTTTGTCCTCCTTCCTGCCAAAAGCGCGCACGGTTCAGCTACCGCAGGCAAGTTGACTTGTTCCTCGACGAACTGTGAAGACTGAAAAGTCCGCGGGGATTCGCGGATTTCGTTGGATCCCAAGAAGCGCAGAGGGATCCCGAGAATCCGCGCGGCATCGAGCAATCCTTGCTCATTCCGTTTGAGGTCCACCGAACAGAGTAATCGTACCTGCGCGACGTCCAGGTCTGCATCCGAGAGAGTGGACGTGACAGCATCCACGATCTTTCGCGCGTCTACACCTCTGCGACAGCCGATTCCGACGATGAAGCGCTTGACCGCTTCGGTGGTGGTTGTGATCACCGGCTCAGCTCCGAGACAATTGCCAACAGCAACGGCCAAATCGTTGGCCCCTCCTTCATGGCCGCTCAAGAGGCTGACAGCCCACCTGCCACCCGCATCGACGACCACCACAGCGGGATCTGTCGTCTTGTGGCGCACGTGAGGAGCCACTGCCCTTACCGCAACCCCACAGGGAGCGATGTACACGAGCCCAGTGACCTGGTGAAACATTTGGGCGGTGAGATCGCTGATGCTCGAGAACAAGGTTGCCTCCTGAGGAGCCGCAACGCTCTGATGGACGTAAACCGCAACTTCGGGCAGGCTCTGCGCGAGGAATTTCGCTAACCTCACCCCCTGCTCCGAAAGCGTCATTACTGCTATAGTCATTGGTTCTGGCCCGTCCTAAATTCGTGACAGAACGCCGGATCGTACAACGCGGACAACGGCATGTCCAGGGAAAGAGCCGGCCCTGTCACGAGATCAGCCCCTGTCGGATTATGACAACGATGGATCGAGAGGATGCTTGAACGCTTTCGATCTCGTGCGCGTCCACTTCGCGAACGCGCTCGTCCTCGAGTGTCAGGTTCTCCAGGACAAAGACCCGCCGGCCTACACCTCCTTCCGGCAGAAGATGACGAGCTATCCAAGCGAAGGAGCCCGGCCTCCCGCAGAAGACAGCAATCTTCTCGGCTTGGACCAGGGATGGGTCTCCGGCAGGATCCTCTTTGTGAGCGCTCAAGATCTTCGCGTTCGCCCAATCGAGCCCGATTCGCGCGAATGCCACTTGCACGGAGCTCACTCCTGGGATCACCGTGCACCGATCACGTCCGAAGCGCTCGACAACAAGTCTGCTCAAGCTGAAGAGCCCGGGATCTCCCGTCACGAGCACCGCGACTGGCCGGCAGTCCGCAATCTCGTCGAGCCGGTCAAGGGTCGATGCTACACGGGGACCTAATTCGATTTTCTCGCCAGGGTGCTCAGCGAACAAATCCAGCAGCCTTCGCGTCCCAACAAGGACTTCTGCTGCCGCCACGGCAGCTCTGGCTGCAGGGGTCACATAATCGGCTGAGCCGGGCCCGCACCCAACTATGCTGATGGAGCATTTGCCCGCTGCCATGGGCCAATATCTCCTGCGGTCCCGAGCACCGCTCCCGACAGATTTACCAGAACCACCGCGACAGGAAAACGCTCCCCCATTCGCTGAGCCACTGCCGAGCGAATCCGGCCGGCCAAAGCCTCGCTGACTGTAATGCGTTTGTCCTCGGGCAACTCCATCAGTAGCCCTTCGACGGTCTTACTCTCGGGCGGTTCTTCGTGCAGAAGCTCGCGAGTCAGCGTGGACACGAGGTCCACTGCCGCGGTTGACCTGGAGGAGTGCGTATCCCACTGGTCCATGGCCAGCTTGCCCAACTTCCCAGGGTGGCCCAGCACAAGGAGCGCTTCAAAGCCCATGCCTGCCGCCTCGTCCAACATAAAGCCCCATTCGTTGCTCACTTCTACGAGTTGCTCGGGCGCAGGGTCGAAAAGTCTTTTGGCCGCGTTCACCCCTATCCGGCCCGGTACGAAGATGGGTCGGGTCACTTTGCATGCGGCCGCAACATTCAGCGTACACCTCAATGCATCCCTGAGGGCTTCGCCGCTGAATGGTCGGACAATACCGGAAGTTCCCAAGATGGACAAACCGCCTACCACTCCCAACCGTGGATTAAAGGTTTTTTCGGCGATCTCCTGTCCGCCGGGAATGGATATGGTCACCTCCACAGCATGGTCAGTGACGTCCCTGATTGCATTGCGAATCATGCTCCTGGGAACCGGATTTATGGCGGGCTCACCAGGTGGAATGGCGAGTCCCGGCTTTGTAACCGTGCCGACGCCTTCCCCAGCCCGGATTACTATGTCACCGGTCGAGATAAATGCAACTGTTGCAGTGACGAAGCAGCCGTCCGTAACGTCCGGATCATCGCCGGCATCCTTCTTCACGGATGCCGTCGCCGATGCAACCTCACGGCGACTCTGGGCCAACGGCACCTCTATTTCGGAACCATCCGGGAGCTTCACGGTCACGGCTCCAGGAACAGGCAGGCCGCAAAGCGCCAAGGTCGCCGCCTTGGCAGCGGCTGCAGCGCATGTTCCTGTCGTGATGCCGGTGCGTTGAGATCCCATGGACCCTAAGCCATCGGCTCCTCTTTTTTTCGTTTGCTGGCCACAGAGCAGAGCGCGTGTATGACGCTGACCGCGAGGGGACTGCCTCCCCTTCGGCCCTCGATCACAATGAACGGAACATCGAGAGACATGAGCTCTTCCTTGCACTCAACCACGTGGACAAATCCTACCGGCATGGCTACCACGAGACCCGGGCGAACACCCTCTTCCACGATGAGACGGTTCAGTTCCATGACCGCAACCGGTGCATTCCCGAAAACGGCGATGCCGCCTTCAAGCATGGGACGTGCCTTCCGGACCGCAAAAAGCGACCTAGGCAGCCCTTGTTTGCGTGCTTCCAAGGCTACGTCATCGTCTGCCACGTAACAAACAAGACTATCCCTCCCATATCGGGGCGACACCTCCTGGAGTCGGGCAAGGGACAGCCCCGACCTGATCATATTCGAGTCAGAAAATATAGTGCTGCCCGCCTTCAAGGATTCCACTCCCGAGTCAATGGCATCTGCGGAGAATTTCACCCTGTTGATCAGATCAAAGTCCGCTGTGGTGTGGATCATCCTCCGCACGATCTCCCACTGATCATCAGAATACTCATGTTCTGGGGCTTCTCTGTCGATGATGGCAAAGGAGCGCGCTTCGATCTCCTTCCCGCTGAGCGGATTGTTATACAACGCGTGTATCAAAAGTCCCGGCCCGCCGGGTTCGCTGCCTTGTCGTTTACTCATCATTTTCCTCGCTTGCCGCCATCTTCGCAAACTGAATCGAAGAGCTATCCTGCGTCACACAGGACCGAGAAACGGAGGCGTGCGAATGCGGCCAGAGTCAGGCGTTTTGTAGCGCTTGCCAACAACAATGTCCGTTTCTCCAGTTTTACAATGACGGGAGGACGCGCCTTCCACCAGCCGGCGGGTGAGACGCCCGTTCTACCGACTACCGGTCTGCGATCCTCCCAGAAGTCTCCTCGACACACGGGCAACGGACAGTACTCCTGGCTAATGACTACGTGAGCTTCTCGGGGGCACTTGTCCCCGTGCGTCGTCCCCAAAATGGCCTATCCGAGCAGACTTCACGTCCGTTTGCTCCAGAATCTCAATTATGGTTCACGTTTCTTGAGCACCAAGGGAATTCCGGCCGCTACAAGCACGACCTCGTGGGCCGCTGCCGACAGGACCCGATTGCATCTCCCTACCAGATCCCTGTACTGTCTGGCTAACGCATTCTCCGGTACTATCCCCCAGCCCACTTCATTCGTTACGAATATCACAGTACCGTGGTGAGTGGAACAGGCTTCCAGGAGCTCATTTGCCCGAGAGACCACGTAGTCTTCCGATACCGCATCCCCACTCATGTAGGCCTCGTGAAGAAGATTGTTTATCCAGAGTGTCAAACAGTCCACGAGAACGACCGAGTAGTTGTCCGCCCCCAGAATGACTTCTTTCAGCTTCACTGGCTCCTCGATGGTGTCCCAGACGTCCGGGCTCCTTTCCTGCTGGTGTCGCCGTATCCGTTCCGCGGTCTCCTCGTCGACCACCGGGCACGTCGCCACAAAGGCTCGCGCGCCCTCGAGCGCCTCACCGCGCAATCGTGCATAGTCGCTTTTCCCGCTCCTGCTTCCGCCGGTCACGAGGATCACTGTGGCCATGGAGCTCACCGAAGACATTTGCTATCCGCAATCTTTAGAAAACAAGTATGAAACGGGTACCAGTGATCCATCGCCAAGTCAAGCCCCAATCACATCTGCCGGCAAATAGGACCGGAAAATGAGGCGTACCGACTGCCACCGGCGAGAGCTCACTTCCTGCTGATATTCCAGAGTCCTAGCGAACGAGCGACGGCAAAAAGAGGACTAACCCGGGCCACAGGGCCATAATCACCGCGGTCACAATGTACACTGGCAGGAACCAGAGGACTCCGGAAAAGATTGTGCCTATGGGAATGTCCCGATTCATACCCGCTACCACGTATACACTTATCCCAACCGGCGGTGTCACCGCTCCGAGGGTGGTGACTACGGTGAGAATACATCCGAACCATATGGGATCGTATCCCATCGCCACCACGAGCGGGAAAAATATCGGAATCGACACCAGCAGGAACCCCAGTGCATCCATGACACACCCTGCCACCGCATAAATTATGAGAATAAAGGTCATGACTGCCCACGGAGGTAGGGCGAGCCTCGCCACATAGTCCGTCAAGTCCTGGGGAAGACCGCTTATGGTGAGAAACCGACCGAAGATCACGGCTCCTGTCACGATGATAATGATCATGCACGTGACCTTGAGGGTATCGGCTATGGCGCTGACGAAACCTTTCCAGGTCAATTTTCCTCGTATGAGTCCCAGCAGTAGAGCGAAGAACACCCCTGCGGCCCCCGCTTCGGTGGGAGTATACGCACCTGAATAAAGGCCCGCCATGACCAGCACAAAGAGGATGATCATTTCAGACGCGCCCGGGAGCACTTTCACCTTGTCCAGCATCCGAGTCCTGGGTCCGCCAGGACCGCGATTCGGATGGACAATGCACATGACTGCTACGGATACGCAGAGCAGAAAGGTCATGACGAGGCCAGGCAAGACGCTGCCCCAGAACAGCTTTCCGATGGACTGTTCCGTGTAGATACCGTAGACCATGAGGACCACACTGGGGGGAATCACCACCCCCAGAGTTGAGCCACAGGCCACAGCGGCCGTACTCAAAGCCGGTTCGTACCGATACTTCCTCATTTCCGGCAAGGCTACCGAGCTCATGGTGGCCGCTGTGGCCGTATTGGATCCGCAGATGGCTGAGAAGCCCGCGCAGGCCATGACAGTAGCCATGGCCAGACCGCCCCGCAATCGCCCCATCCAGGTGTAGGCTGTGTTGAAAAGGTTCTGATTTACCCCACAGTAGAAGCAAATCTGTCCCATGAGTATGAACATGGGAATCACGGTCAAACCGTAGTTGGAAAACGTCTCCCAGATTTCACTCCCTACGGTGGCCAGAGCCGCATCGCCAGAGAGCACGTACCATATCCCTGCTGTCCCCACGAGCCCCATGGCAAAGCCAACGGGCATTTCTAGGAAGAACATGAGAAGGAGCAAAATTATAATGCCGGTAAGTCCGATCATTGGGCACTCTCCTCTTGCGAAAACACCATGGAAAGGACATCCAGCAACAGGCAGAAAGCCATGATGCCGCAAGAGGCCGCCACAGCGTACGTGAAAGGATAGAAAGGCATCCGAGTCGTTTCCGAGAGCTCCCCCTTGAGCCACAACGTCGTTGCGTGCTGCCCGACCTTCCACGCGGCCGCGCTGAAAAAAAGAAAGCCAAGGACCATGCTCGTTCCCACGGCTGTCTTTCTTACCCCGTCAGGAAATCGCGAAGAAAGAATGTCTACGGAAATATGGGCCCGTTTGACCTGGGTATACCCGAGCGGAAGGGCCACGGTGATCGCTCCGCAATAGGACACCAGCTCGTAAGCTGGGGCGAGGGGCGTTCCTAGCAAGCGGAGGATCATATTGACACAGGCAATTGCAGTCATGACGACGAGTGACACCCCGCCTGCAACCGTGAGAACAACGTTTAGCGTTTCGTTGAATCTGATGATGGATTTCACGACGATACCCCCATTGCCTCCCTCCTTACATAGGTTGTGGAAACATTGCGGTAAGACTCCCCATCGCTGGTGCAGCCCCGCTGCCTCCAGGCACGTTGGGCCTGCTGGGATGCAAGAGCAGATGTTTGCCTCTATCGTGCCTTTGGGCCGCGATTCGAGTCTCCTGCACCGACATGGACACCGTGGACACGCGCGAGGAACCGATAAGCGGGCTGACCTTCTCCTTCAGGAAACGGTTCATAATCCTGACCGCAAAAACGCGACCTCAACATGAGGCTTTGCGGACTCTACGAGACCGCCGTTCCCGACCGCATGCCTGATGGCGGCTCTAAGAGATGTTGGAGGAAAGCACGGCTTGCCTGGTCCTTGCGCTGCAGTATGGCATGCCGGTCATCGTGCGCAGAGGCTTTCTCTCGCAAAAAAGCGAGGAGATAAGGCTCTTTCAGGACTACAAGAGGCAAGCACCGCGTGTCAATGAATTTCGTGTGGTGCTTGCTGGGCGCACCTGGTATGGTATTTGGGAGATCGTCGTCCAGACCCGAGAGGTATCCACAATGGCAAACGGTAGGCTCCATTACGGATGGGTGGTCATTTTCACCGGTCTGCTTGTGACAATCGGGGCTCACGGATTCGGTCGGATGTCCTATACGCTCATCCTGCCTGCGATGAAGGACGGTCTCCAATTTACCTACACACAACTCGGGCTCCTGGGAACCGGCAATTTCATCGGGTACCTGCTCATGGCTATCATCGGCGGGTTTCTGGCGGCTCGCATCGGGACGCGTATCGTTATATCTCTGGCGCTCGTCCTTATGGGCCTAACCATGATACTCACTGGTTTGGCAGAAACATTTTCGTTCGCGTTCTCCATGAGGTTGTTCACCGGCTTGGGAAACGGTGCAGCGTACGTGCCCGCGATGGCTCTGGGTTCGGCCTGGTTCGCTGTCACACGGAGAGGATTTGCGACCGGCATCGTCTCTGCCGGCATCGGAGGCGGAACCATGATTTCGGGTTTGGTCGTGCCGGCGATCCTCTGGGTGTACGGGACGGAAGGTTGGCGCTTTGCCTGGTATTATCTGGGCGGGGCGGTGCTCCTCATTGCGGCAATTGCCGCTGTGCTCATACGCAGCAGGCCAGAGGAGATGGGATTGGGCCAGGTGGGGGCTGTTCGGAGCACTCCTGGAAAGCAGCAGGCCCAATCCGTTGGGGCTTTGGATTGGGGAAGAGTCTACGCCATGGGAAGGGTCTGGTTCCTGGGCGTGGTGTACTTCATGTACGGCTTCTCCTACATCATATACATGACGTTTTTCGCCGCATATCTGGTCAAGGAAGCCGGGATGCCGGAAGCAGATGCGGGCAGGCTCTGGGCGCTGGTGGGAGGGTTGAGCATCTTCTGCGGGGTGCTCTGGGGAAGTCTCTCGGACAAGCTGGGACGCGCTCTGGGGGCGTCCCTGGCCTTTCTGGCACTGGCTCTATCGTACGGGATATTCGCCCTATCCCAGGCTCACTTTACCCTATGTATCTCCGCAGCCATATTCGGGCTTTCCGCGTGGAGCATTCCCACCATCATGGCTGCTACCGCCGGAGATTACGTTGGCTCCCGGCTTGCACCCGCGGGTCTGGGCTTCATAACCCTCTTTTTCGGGATCGGACAGGCTCTCGGTCCGGGAATAGGCGGATACCTCGCAGACGTGCATCGTTCCTTCTGCTGGCCCTTTCTCCTGGCAAGCGCGGTGTCCCTCGTGGGAGCGGGCCTCTCTCTCGGGCTCCGACGAGTAGGGCCCGAGGACTGATAATCCTCGTTTGAAAGACAAGCTCTTCCGGTATCGACGTGGGATCGAGACCGTAATATACTATTTCCACCCGGACGCGCCTGGCGTGCATCGCCCGGACTCAGGGGCCGAAGGGGCTTAAATTATTCCAAGGCCACTACCCATGTCGCACGGAGGTGATCGCATAACCTTCATAGATAGGATTGGGGACCGGTTTGAGCTCAAGGAGTACTCCGAGGCCGATCATACCGCTCTCACACATATGTACGACCGCTTCACGCCGAAGGCCGTGACGCAAGGTCTTCCTCCGGCCAACGATCGGGCGCGTCTCGAATGGATCAGGTATCTGGAAGAAACGGGAGAAAATTTCCTGGCGTGGCTCGAAGACATCGTGGTGGCCCATTCTTCACTCCTCCCGGAACCTGCGATGAGTCGCGGTGAGTACCTTATCTTTGTTGACCCGGCATACCGGAATCGAGGACTTGGCACCGAGCTGACAAGATTGGCAATCACGCGGGCGGGGCAGCTTCAACTGCAAACGGTCTGGTTGACTGTTGAGGCGTTGAACTTCAAAGCCATAAAACTCTACAAGAAGATTGGTTTCCAATTCTGCGACACCGGCGAGCGTGAGAGGACGATGATCCTCAAGTTATGAGCTGGAATGGCTCTCGAAAGTTGGAATCGAACGTGATGATACCACCTGAAAACCAGAGCTCCCTCACGGTCTCGTCCTACGAGACCATGGAAAGCTTTTCCTGGAAAGACATAGAAAAGGAATTTTCCTGGCACGAGACCGGAAAGCTGAATATTGCGTACGAAGCCGTGGAACGATGGGCCGCCAATCCTGAGACACGGGACCGTAAGGCTCTCATCTTTGAGAAGAATGGAAAGACCGTAGAGCTCACCTATAAACAGCTTCAGGAGTATTCGGCGCGCTGGGCTAACTTGCTCATAGAACACGGATTCTCGGTAGGGGATCGAATCTTTATCTTCTTGACCCCCTGTCCCGATACCTATATGGTCATGCTTGCTTGCGCTCGTCTCGGGGTGATTTTTTCGCCACTGTACCCGACCCTCACCTTTGACGAGCTTGAGGTAAGACTCCAGAATGCCAAGCCTCGGGGTATCGTTACCAATCCTGATCTTGCCGAACGCCTTCCCCCTCATGATATGAAGACCGTGCAATCCGTCTTTATCGTAGGCGGCCCTTGTCCGGGACTCTTTCCCTCGGAAACCATGGTCGAAGAAGATCTGGAGAGGCTGCCGAATACGAGCGCTATACGCTGGCTGAGAGGAGAGGCTCCCCTGTATCTGATCTATACATCCGGGTCCACCGGCCCGCCTAAAGGTGTGGTTCACTGCCACCAGGACATGCTCGGGCACCTCATGACCGCCCGGTATGTGCTCAACCTTTCCGCGCAGTCCGTGCTGTGGACGGACGGCGATCCTGGGTGGGTAACAGGCGCGGTGTACGGGGCCTTCGCCCCGTGGCTCTGCGGTGCTGCCTCGGTTGTACAGGGCGATCAGTTTTCCGCTTCCACGTGGTACAGAACCTTGGAACGTCACCGAGTCTCAGTATGGTACACCACACCGAGAACACTGACCAGGCTCATGGAAGCCGGCGATGACCTCCCCGCGAGGTACGATTTTTCACACCTCTTGCATATAGCCACTGTGGGCGAAACCCTGAGTCCCGAACAATTTGCCTGGGCTGCGCAGGTCCTAGGACACTCGCCTCACGACACCTGGTGGATGACCGAAACGGGCATGATCTGCCTGGCCAATGTGCCGTCCATGGCTATCAAGCCGGGAAGCATGGGAAAACCGGTGCCGGGCATTGAAGCTGCCGCGCTCGACAACAAGGGACAGCCGTTGCCGGCCATGGCCCTGGGCGAGCTAGCCCTCAGGCCAAGATGGCCTTCCCTGATGACAGCCATCTGGCAAGATCCTTCCCGGTATCAGGCCTATTTCCGTTTCAGAGGGTGGTTCCTTACGGGGGACATGGTGCTCGTGGATGAAGACGGCTACTTCTTTCACCGGGGGCGAAACGACGATCTCATAAAGCTCGGAGAAAAATTCATCGGCCCGTACGAAATCGAGCAGGTCCTCTCCCTCCATCCAGCGGTGGCGGAATCGGTAGCGATTTGCCTCGGGTCTTCTTCGGGAAAATCCTTCATAAAGGCCTTCGTCACGATCGGTCCTGGGTTCACCCCGTCCACGAGGCTGGGCCACGAGATTAAGAGCTTTGTCAAGGCCAACTTCGACCCAAGGCTTCCACTCAAAGCAGTAGAGTTCCTGGATGAGCTGCCAAAGACCCGATCGGGCAAGCTCTTGAGACGAGTCCTCAGAGCACGGGAGCACGACGCTGCACGAAAAGAGACGTCGGCGGTGAGAGACTGAGTGCTCCATTTCCTTAATACGATCACGTATTCTGCCACGACGTAGGCCCCCCCTGTGGGTGCCCAGGGCGGGCACAAGGAAAATGTCTCAAAACTCGGGACATACCAAAAATCGTAGCACGATGGAGCGTCGATGCGTGGAAAGGCACCCTCACCCCGACCCTCTCCCAAAGGGCGAGGGAGCCGGAAGAATCCACTCTCCCATTCTTCGGGGGCATAGGCGTTAAGTTAGAAGTGGAACGGCCAATTGTTCGTCATTCCGGCGAAAGCCGGAATCCAGTCCTTCCAATATGTTATGGACCCCGGCTTTCGCCGGGGTGACG
>JBFMDN010000098.1:0-15008 GCA_040753915.1 Thermodesulfobacteriota bacterium
CCAAGATACCGAAAACAACCCTCCCAAGAAACAAACATCCAAATCAAAATGAACCCGCAATCACCCGCGCACTAAACGGGTCAATTAATTAGAGCACAAAAGGGTCAATTCCTGTGAGCGTCCAGGGAGGAAACGGGAAAGGGGTTTTTCCCCTGGGGACAGGCACAAAGAAAAAAGAATGTCGGGCGGAAAAAAAACCTTGACAGGGGAAGAAGGGTCGAGTAGCCTTATTGCTAATGAGAAACGTTAGCGATAAGGAACCCTCCACATGGAGCAGAAAACCGCTCGTAGGATGACTAGGCAACGGCAGGTCATTTTGGAAGAGTTGCGCAAAGTAACTTCTCATCCCACTGCCGATCAGCTTCACCAAATGGTCCGGCGGCGACTTCCGGGCATCAGTATCGCCACGGTGTATCGGAATCTCGAGCTCCTGGCTGAAGAAGGCCAGGTACTGAAGCTCGATGTTGCCGGCACGCAGAGGCGCTTTGACGGAACCCCGACGCCTCACTACCACATCCGCTGCATCCGTTGCGGCAGGGTGGACGACGTTCACATGGAGGCTGTTCCCAACCTCGATGAGAAGGCGGGACATGCCTGTGGGTATGAGGTCCTGTCTCATTCAGTGGAATTTGCGGGCATATGCCCGGAATGTTCGGGAGGGTGAAGGCGGAAAACTGGTCGGCACCTTTTTGAAGCATCATCAGTAACCAAAAGAAAGGAGAAGGTAAGCATCATGTCGAAATCTGAGAGTTTTCTGAGAGAGGCGTTTGCGGGAGAATCACAGGCTAATCGTAAATATTTGGCTTTCGCCGCACAGGCTGACAAGGAAGGTTATCCGCAGGTTGCGCGACTTTTCAGAGCAGCAGCGGAAGCGGAGACCATTCACGCGCACAACCATCTGAGGGCCCTCAACGGAATCGGTACCACGGCAGAGAACCTCAAGGCCGCTATTGCCGGCGAAACCCATGAATTCGAACACATGTACCCTGAGATGATTGAGGCTGCCAAGGCTGAGGGAAACAAGACGGCCCTGAGGACCTTTGAGTACGCCAATGAGGTGGAGAAGATCCACGCTGCCCTGTACGAGAAGCTCTTGGCTTCTTTGGGGTCAGCTCAGGCCGACGCGCCGTACTATGTCTGTCCCATCTGCGGATACACGGCAGAAGGTAGCGCTCCTGACAAGTGTCCGGTCTGCAACGCAAAAGGAAGCACTTTCAAGAAAATCGACTAGCAGTACCGCTGGTGCAGGAGGTATACCGCCATGGACGCGTTGATGCTGTCACGCTTACAGTTTGCGGTGGCGACGTATTTTCACTTCCTGTTCGTGCCCTTGACGCTGGGTCTCTCTCTGCTCGTAGCGATCATGGAGACCCAGTTCGTCCGCAAGGGCGACGAGGAATACAGGAGGATGGCAAAATTCTGGGGAAAGCTGTTCCTCATCAATTTTGTCCTGGGTGTGGTAACAGGAATAACGCTTGAATTCCAGTTTGGTACCAACTGGTCGCGATATTCCAAATATGTGGGAGACATCTTCGGCTCTATCTTAGCCATAGAAGCGACAACGTCATTTTTCCTCGAATCTACCCTTATCGGGGTATGGGCGTTCGGGTGGAAGAAGCTGTCCCCAAAGGCTCACGCGACCTGCATCTGGCTGGTCGCTATTGCTTCCAACTTGTCAGCGTACTGGATTCTCGCAGCCAACTCGTGGATGCAGCACCCGGTGGGGTACGTGATCCGCAACGGCCGTGCGGAACTGACCGACTTCTGGGCGGTCGTGGCCCAGCCATACGCCATTCTCATGTTTCTCCACGTGATATTTGCCGCTTACGTCCTCTCCGGCTTCTTTGTCATGGGCGTGAGCGCTTTTCATCTGTTGCGATCGAGGGATCTATCCTTCTTTAAGCGATCGTTCCGGATGGCCTCCACATTTGCTGTCATTTCTGCTCTAGGGGTTATCGTTATTGGAGACCTGCAGGGCAAGGAAATGATGAAAGCACAGCCTGCCAAAGCAGCCGCTGCCGAGGCTGTGTGGGAAACAACCAAGGGCGCTCCCCTGTATCTGTTCTCCATTCCCGATGAAGCGAATGAGCGCAACAGCGTGCAACTCTTGGGGATACCCAAGCTTTTGAGCTGGGTGGCTCTAGGCGACGCAAACGGGGTGTATAAAGGGCTGAAGGACTGGCCTAAGGAGGAAAGGCCTCCCGTTGCAGTGACCTTCTGGTCGTTCCGGTTGATGGTGGGGTTGGGACTTTTCTTTGTTGTGGTCGCGATCCTTGCCTGGCTCAAACGCAACAACCCTGAATCTTCTCCGTGGCTTCTCAAGCTCCTGGTCTATTGTATTCCTCTACCCTACATCGCGGCTGGCCTCGGCTGGACCGTCACCGAAGTCGGTCGCCAGCCATGGATTGTCTACGGCGTGATGAAGACCGCTGACGCGTCATCACCCGTGGCTGGGACGCAAGTGGGATTGTCCCTGACGGCCTTTATCGTGGTTTACTCGGTGTTAGGAGTCATCAGTTTCTGGCTGATAAGCAAGTATGCGGGACAAGCACCGGAACCGCTGGAAGCAACCAGTAAGGGTACTGTTGCTTCACCTCACGCCGCCCCGGTTACCGGATAGGAGGGATCGATACCATGTTAGAAACGATTTGGTTCGTGCTGTGGGGCGTCCTGTGGGCCGTGTACTTCCTGCTTGACGGCTTCGATCTCGGCATAGGCATCCTAGCTCCGTTCCTGGGACGCGGAGAAACGGAGAAACGCGTCATGTATAACGCGATGGGACCGTTTTGGGATGGGCACGAGGTGTGGCTGATCACGGCTGGTGGCGTAACATTTGCCGCTTTCCCTACTACGTACGCCGTGATGTTCAGTGCTCTGTACACACCGCTCCTCCTGCTGCTTTTCGGACTCATCCTGCGAGCTGTGGCGCTGGAATTTCGCGGCAAGGTCAATGCAGAAGGCTGGAAAAAGACCTGGGACGCATGCCTGTTCATAGGAAGTTTTGTTCCGACTCTCCTGTTGGGAGTCGCATTCGCTAACATTTTCAGAGGAATACCCATTGATGGGGAGGGTATCTTTCACGGTAACCTCTTCACCTTGCTCAATCCGTACGGGCTTCTGGGCGGCGTGTTGTTCGTGCTCCTGTTCCTCGTGCATGGATCGTTGTGGATTGCCATCAAGGCCGAGGACGCATTGCAGCAGAAGGCAGCCGCTGCTGCAGGAGCCATCTGGTGGGTGTTGCTCGTCTGTGCAGTGCTCTTTCTGGGGGCCTCGTGGTTTGCTACGCCTTTGTGGGGCAACTACCTGAGCTACCCGGCCCTGTTCATCATTCCTCTGCTTGCAGTGGCGGCACTCTTGGCCACACGACTGTTCATAGCAAAGCAGAGCTGGTGGCTTGCCTGGGGAGCGTCGGGTCTGACCATCGTGAGTGCTACCTTGTACGGGGTGGTGGGGCTATACCCCAATCTCTTCCCCTCGAGCTTGGACCCCGCGCACAGCCTCACGATTTTCAACTCAGCGTCCAGTCCTCTTACGCTGAAGATCATGCTCGTGGTGGCGCTCATCTTCGTACCTCTTGTCATAGTTTACCAGGTCTGGAGCCATTATGTATTCAGGGAAAAAGTGACCGCAGAGGACCTGGCAGCGGATGAGGCCTACTGATACCAATTGGCTCGAATGGCCGACTGATACTAATTGGCTCAAGCGTGAGCAACCCGGCCGGGCGGAGGGACGCCTCTCGACCTCAGATTCGACGGCTCCACGTCGCACATAGCGAAGGAGACGCCACTCCGCCAAATTGCTACAATTTGTATACAGCCTTTGATCCCTTCGCTTCGGAAGAGCGAGAGGATATGTCTATCAAATGGCCCCTCGGGTGTCGGAGATGAACGACAGCCGCCAATTTCAGGGGCGCATCACCCTACGAAAAGGAGGTAGAGTGTTGTTGCACAAGAGTATGACGTTGGTAATGGTCCTCTTACTTGCTGTGCCGGGGCTGGCTATTGCCGGTGAAAGCGCAAGCTCGGGGAACACTGGGATCAATTTGCTGGACTCACCTGCTCCGTCATTTACAGCGGAAACAACACAGGGGACGATAAATTTTCCTGCAGATTACAAAGGGAAATGGGTGATCTTGTTCAGCCATCCTGCCGACTTTACGCCGGTTTGTACCACAGAGTTCATGACCTTTGCCACCATGATGCCGGAATTCGAGGCCCTGAACTGCAAACTGGTCGGACTGTCCATCGATAGCCTGTACAGTCATATCGCGTGGCTGAGGCTCTTGAGAGAAAAGATCGAGTACAGGGGCATGAAGAACGTTGAAGTGACGTTCCCCCTCATCGCGGACATCAAGATGGATGTGGCCAAGAAGTACGGTATGTTGCAGCCTTCCGCGAGCGACACCAAGGCAGTGCGAGCGGTCTTCTTTGTCGATCCTACAAGCAAGGTTCGCGCGGTTCTCTACTACCCGCTATCCAACGGTAGGAACTTCCAGGAGATCAAGCGGCTGCTCATAGCCATGCAGACGTCCGATGCCCAGGAGGTCGCAACTCCGGCCGACTGGCAGCCGGGCGACGACGTGATTGTCCCGCCGGCCGGCTCGTGTGGGGTGGCGAAGGAGCGCATGGAAACCAAGCAGAAGGACGTGAACTGCCTTGACTGGTATTTCTGTCTTAAGAAGCTCTCGAAAGAAGCCGCTCTGAAGCCTGCGAAGAAAAACTGACAACACTGCACGTGCAGCGGAGGCAGGACAGGGTCATTGCCTCCGTTGCCCGCGGTTAGTGCGGCACATACGATGCTGGACCTAGAGCCCTGGTGACGTCGATGGGGGCGATTCCCGGGACCCAAGTAGGGGACGACCGGCTAGCCGCGAAAGAGATCCCCGCGAAAAACTGGGTTGTGACCCCCGAATTCAATTTGCAGGCAGAATGAGATTCAGAATCAGTCCTTCAGGGCTTCTCGTAAGGCTCTTATCCACTGCCTGTAACCGTCAGGACTGAGATGAATCCCATCGTCGAGGAAATAGCGCTGAATCATCCGGTTGTCTGAATCCGTAAGAAAACTGTGTGTATCCACAAAAGTGCAATTGCCACGCCTTTCACATAGGGACTTTATGATTCGGTTGGCGTCGTCAATGTCTGACTCTTTCATTTTCATCCACGAGGCGACCTTGATCGGCATGACCGAGCTCCATATCAAAGGCACATCACGGGGAAGAGCAGCTATGATTTTTTCATAACGCTCCTTCAATTTATGCTGCTGTCCCTGGGTAATATCATTGCCACCGATTGCGAGAACCACCGTTTTCGCCCTGTGCAAAGACTTGTAATACGGCATCGCGTCCAACAACTGGGCCGTAGTTTCTCCCCCAATGCCATAATTGACCGCATATGGTGCCACTGCTGCGACTGCTAAACTCTGAGTAATGCTACTTCCGAGAAAAATGACACAATTATCAGGAACATTTTCGTCCATCCACCTGTGATAAATCAGCATGTTCTCATAGTGGGGGTTCCCATGCGCAGATTCTCGTAACCCGATTTTATACTTTAACTTTGGAATGAAATCTGTTTTGGCAATCAGGCAGGCTACAAAAAGGTGGATAGCTATTAAGTATACGACTATTCCCCATCTCAATACCCTGCGGTACGCTTTCATTATCTTGATTCACCCCCTTTCGAGCCGGCACCGGCTGGAGTCAGGCCTTGCTTCTTGCTGACTGGTCTCCAGGATTACACTCATTTTTCGGGGACATACTCAAGCAAACCTGCCCTTCCCTTAACAGAGCTGAAGCAACTACGCAACCCCATTTGCCTGAAAGTCCCCCGATTACCTGCGAGACGCTGGAGCTACGAAGACAGGAGTAGGGCGGCCCGCAGCCGCCGTCGACGGGTCCCCCGAAACGCTGGGCTCCACTAGTTTCCGGCTTTCACCGGAGTACTGCCAACTGTCATGGTCCGTGGCGACTGCGAGGCAGTGAATGTTTGGAAAAACTTGTCGCTTCGTGGTCCGTTTCCTAAATACGGTCACGTAATCTGCCACGACGTAAGGGCACCCTTGTGGGTGCCCAGGGCGGGCACAAGGCCCGCCCCTACAGTGCCAACGATGCGCTCACCACGTACCCCGCGGTGCAGACACAGTACCGTATTTGTGCCGTCGACCACTAAGCAATAGGTTTTTGAGAATGCGCTGCCGCGAATCTCAAGAACCTATTGCTTAGCTCGTAGGGTGCCTCGCTCAATCGTCTCACCTTCCCTTCCAAGCCCTGTCCGTCCCAGTCCCTTGGTTCGTGCAACGAAGAACGCCGCTTGCGCTGCTGTCATGCGCCAGGCTAGAAGCTTCTGCCTCTTCCTTGTCTGATGCTAGCCTGCCGATTCCGGGTGGGCCCAAGCGAAATGTGGGTTGACGGAGCGGGAACGGTGAGGTACGGTCAGCACCAAGAAATATCATGCTTGTTCGCGGACGCGACGGCTTTGCGGTTTTCCTGATTCCCAAGGGAGCATTATCTGTGCTCTTTGTGTCTGCGAGAAAGTGCTGGGACCGGATTCCGGAGCGAGCACCTGTGAACTGCGGAAACAGCCTGAATGTTCCGTCAAATCGTGGCGAAGGTTCTTGCATCGCGTCTGTGAAGTTTCATTCGTTGAGGGCAAGGAGTGAGAAATGATTAGCGAAGTCGAGTACTTCGAGAAACCCGGGAAAGAGAACTCCGACCGGTGCCTGGACATCGTTTCCAGGCTGGTGGCCGAAGGATCCTCACATGTTGTCATCGCAACCACGAGCGGAGAAACAGCGCTTCGCCTGGCCAAGCGGCTCCAGGGAAAGTCCGTCAACCTGGTTGCGGTAACCCACAATGTGGGATACGCCGGCCCGAATCAGGACGAATGCCCGACATCCGCGCGAAGAGAACTGGAATCGCTCGGCGTGAAAATCTTCACAGGCACGATCCTGACCCGTGGCATCGAAGCCGCGCTCATGAAGAAGCACCAAGGGGTATATCCGGCCTACATAGTAGCCCAAGCCCTGAGGATGCTCTGCCAGGGGATCAAGGTGGCGGTCGAGATCGTAGTGGAGGCGTGTGATGCAGGCCTGATTCCCGAGGGTGTCGAGGTGGTCGCTGCAGCGGGAACGGGCAGAGGCACAGACACGGTGGCCATTCTTGAAGCCCATCCATCGGATCGGTTCTTCGATGTCCGGGTGAAGCGGATTCTCGCCAAGCCTCTCTAGGGCCGACGAGATTCCAACGGCAGGATGCTCGGGGGCCTTCCGCTCCCGGGCAGGACAGAGCCACTCCGGCGTGTCGAGCGGGCTTCTTCAAGAGAATTGCACACTGATTCGGATAACGACTCATGATGTCTCCGGACACAATACTATACGTGTACGAAATAGAAGGGAGTATCCGCGATCGCCTGGACCTCCCTCCTCGTTCCTTTATCGGCCTTTGGAACGAGGACCGGTTCTCCTACCTGTTTTTCACGGAAACCCAAGACGATTACGTCAACCACTGTTTGAGTCGTTCCGATTGCTCATTGAGAATAAGACACCATACGCTGTACTCTGAGTGGCAAGACGCTATGCCCGCAGATGGAGTAGCAATCGGAGACCTCTTGTTTGTCCCTGACGATCATCCCTCGCCTCCGTGCGGTGCCTTGCTTCTCGATCCGTCGGTGGTCTTTGGGGACGGCTCCCATCCTACAACAATAGCCTGTCTCAAATTCATGAGCTGCCTCATTCGTGCAACCCCTGTCGGGTCCATGCTCGATTTAGGCACTGGCACCGGGATCTTGTCTATCGCCGCAGCGGCGCTTGGCGTGCAGCGCATCGTAGCTGTCGACCAGAACGTGTTGGCGGTGCAGACAGCGGCGAGAAACGTCAGAATTAACGGTCTCCACACGAGGGTGGCAGTGGAGGAGGGAGATGCCCGAACGTTCGTCGGTGAGGCCTATGACCTGGCTGTCGCGAATCTTCCATTCGAGGTGCTTCAGTTCATTGCGGAGCTTGACGAGGCGGCCAACATTCGGCAATGGGTGGTTTCCGGAATTAGCGAATCACAAGGCATAATTCTCGAGAAGCTGTTCTCCCGGAAGGGATTTCGTCGGAATCTGTTTCGTAGAGACCACCCGTGGGTCTCATTCGTGATGGCCGGCTAAACAACCCCGAAATTCGGGAACCGTCTCGAGAGGCTCCCCTTCCGTGTCGCGGTCGAATCCTGCCTTCAAAGCCGTTTCCGTGCCCCCGGTTTTCTCCTCTCTGTGAGACTGTGCCCCCACACAATTGACCTTGGCCTTGTGAGGGCGTATGTTGAGGGGATCTCAGCATGAAACACTGGGTCAGAGACATGACGCTGGTCGGAGGGGTGTGTGAAGGAGATTCGAAACGTAGCTGTACTTGGGGCAGGAGCAATGGGGGCAGTGTATGCCTCCAAGTTTTTCGACGCGTCTCTGTGCTCCACCGTGTTGGTCGCTCGCGAACCACGCTATGAGCGACTGCGAACCGAAGGTCTGGCTATCAACGGAAAGCACTATTCGCTTCCGGTCGTCCACCCTGATGAGACCGCGTCACAGGCAGATCTCATTATCGTCGCCCTGAAGAATCATGACCTTGCTGGAGTAGTGGGTGATTTGAAGAATCTGGTCGGCCCCGACACAACGCTGATCTCGGTAATGAACGGGCTTGACAGCGAAGCCTGCCTGGCTTCCGTGTACGGTGCCGACAAAGTCCTCTATGCAATTGCCGTGGGAATCGATGCAGTTCGCGAGGGGAGCGCCGTCACCTACACCAATCCGGGCAAGATTGTCTTTGGCGAGCTTGACAATTCGCATACGAGCGAACGAGTCCGTCGCGTGCAGGCAGCATTCGAGGGGGCCGCAGTCGCATTTGAAACTCCTACGGACATGATGCGCGCGCTGTGGTGGAAATTCATGATCAACGTGGGAGTCAACCAGGCTTCTGCGGTGCTGCGCGCCCCATACGGGGTCTTTCAATCATCCCCGGACGCACGGGCATTGATGGAGCTGCTGATGCGCGAAGTCATCGAGCTGGCACAGCACGTGGGGGTGAATCTTGGGGAGCAGGATCTCCACGAATGGTATGCTGTCCTCAACAGCCTCTCACCCGAAGGCAAGACTTCCATGTTGCAGGACATCGAGGCAGGCCGGAAAACCGAGGTCGAGGTTTTTGCAGGAAAGGTGGTGGAGCTGGGCACGAGTCACGGCCTCCCAACGCCTGTAAACCAAACCGTGTTGAGCATCGTCCACGTCTTGGAGCAATATCGGCCCCAGGGCACCCGATTTCCGGGCGTCACGAATCATCAACGATCTCGGCAACATTCCTGACTCAGGAGGCAGCAGCGTCACGGACTGAAGAGACCGTCTCCCAATCGGGCACCAGGCCTGAATCAACGCGCATTGGGGTAGCGGCGCGTCACCATCCGGCGTGCAATGATACTGCTATGTAGAATCAAATCAATAGATTAGTCCAAATCGAGTTCCACCTTACATTGGTTGCATCTCATCGCGCCACGAAAGACTTTGTTGCCGCACTCAGGACAGAAATAGCGTGCCTCTTCGTCTTGAATCCACTTTTCGGTTCCGAATTCTCGTCGGTACGGGACAGCCCGGAGAATGACCTTCTTGCCGACAGTCATGGAGAAGTCGTCAATGTGGCGACAAGGAAACTCATCGCATTCGTGGCATCCGGAGTACCCTTTGTCTTTTGTACAGCTCCTGATCTCACACTGGCGACAATGCATGAATTGATCATCGGATAAGCAGCCACGGCATCGAATGTCCTCCACGGACAGTGATTCACTGTTAGGGAGTGTGCCTTTGCCCGCAGTTCCTCCCTTGTAGAGATTCACCAGCCGCTCCTTTAGCTTGATGTTATTGTCGCGGTACGCGATGTAAATGGCACATGCACCGCAATAAAGACCGCAAGGAGATACGAAATCTGGATTTGACACCATAGCTTTTCTGTTCCTCCTGTCGCGATAATCTACCAGATCCAGATACGCATCACAATTGTTAGATTCATTCCCCCAAGGTGATGTGCGGGCTCAATCCGGCGTTGCAAAAGCTTTGGACCCGCGCAGTAGCGCGGACAGACAGTCCTACCCTGTTGCTGCAGTTCCTGCTTCAGTCGCGACATTATCCTCAATCCGGGGGTCTTCCCGATTCTTTTGGAGTTGACATGGCCGTCGCCAGCTTCTACTGTGACAGATCGCCAGATCCCACCTCATAGTTTGGCAGGACGAGGAGAAAAGGATGCCGAGCAACGAAATGGTTCCCGTGACAGAATCCGGTGCCGGGGATCGTCTGATAAGTGAGGCTGTGAACTTCATCAATGAAAAGGCGAACGAATTTGTCTACAGGGGGTACGAAGAAATCGGCATCTTTCTGCTCGAAAGGTTTTTTGAGAACAACGTAGAGAAAGCGTCGTCGAGAAATCCTCGTAAACCGGCGGCTTACCGAAAGCTCTGCCAGCGTGAAGATTTGGCGATTCATCCTTCCCGCCTCGGTGTGATGGTACGCGTTGCAGCGCAGGAAAAGTTCTTTGCTTCCCAAGACTTGAACACGAGCCGACTGTCATACACCCACAAGGCTGAGCTCGTCAAAATTCCGGACGGTCCCGAAAAGACAAGACTCGTCAAGAAGCTTCTGGAAAAATCGCTCTCGACGCGTCAGACCGCAGACCTCGTCAACAAGGCAAGGAAGAACCTCAAGCACCCGCACGTCCCGTCTACCAAGGGTCTGGAAAAGAAGGTTTACCATCCGGCAAGGCTCTTTTCCGATCCGACAGTCGCGGATTTGCTATCAGACGGAAATAGGCTGAAGCAAAAGCTGAGCAGATTGAAGGGCAAGACCAGGCAGAATCTCCACGCGGCAGTCACCGAAATGCTTGACAGGACAAGGAATTGGGTCAGGCAGTACGAAGTGCTAAAGGCTGCGGTGGATGAGCTGGTCGAGAGCCCTGAGCTTCGGTCCAAGTGAGGCTGTATCTACTTGTACGGCGCGGCATGAGTAGATTCCACTGATTAATCGGGCAATTGTGGGTACGAGCTGTCTCGGGGCGTTAAGAGCCACGACACCTTCAAGAAGCCACTCGATCGGGACGGATTTCCAGGGACGACGTTCGATGATGGCTGTCCGAAACACCAGGGCATTTCCGGCCTGAAATATCAGGCTCTTATGGCCCTGAGGAGCAGTTTGATCATCTGTTCCGTGCTGGCTATGGTGGGCTGCCTTCTCGAGAGCATCATTCGAGCGAGTGCCTCGTGCTCGAATGCCCCTTGAACGAGATGCAGATAGTAGCGGATTTCGAAATCTTTGCGAAAATGGCCGCTCTGCTGTCCGGCTTCCACGGTAGTTCGTATCAGTTTCCAGAACGCTCGAGTGTTCAGGTATTCTTGGGATTCATAAAATTTCGGGTTCCTGTACAATTCCAGTATCAGGACGCGCGTCTCCCATTCTCGAATCTGAAAATCCAGAGCCCACCGTCTCAGCAAATATAAGAGACGTTCGTATGGGTTTAATTCCCCCGAGAACACTCGCTCCAATTCGTCTGCCAATTCGATGAACCAGGTGCCCGGAACTGAGAGGAGCAGTTGTTCCTTGCTCTTGAAATACTGATAAATGGAGGCCTCGGCTATGCCGGCGTTTCCTGCTATTTCCGCGATAGTTGCGCCTCCATAACCTTTCTTCCCGAATACTTTCGCGGCGACTTCCATTATCGTGCGGCGCCTGAGCTCTCCGCGGCTCGGTTCATCACCGTGTTCATTCCCTAATGTCTGTTCTTGCCTCCATATTGCTGGTTTTATTAGCGAGCACAGGGCATCCGCGGCCTCATTGGGATCATAGGGATCGCCGAAGAATAGCCATCGCAAGACAATGCTGTCTATCGCGCCGAAAATCATCTCCAAGACGAGAATAACCTCTATCTCATCGTCCACCTCGTGGTCCCGTATGCCCTCTCTTATTGCCTCAATGGCGAAGGCACTGTATCTTCGAATCATTTCATATGCCGGGGACTGGTAGAAAGCAGGTAATGTGCGGAGCTCACGTAGCAAGACCGAGGTGTAGTTCTTGTTGACGGAGAGATCTCTGAGCTGATGCCACAGCAACTTCCTGATCTTGGGCTCGGCGCCCTTCATTCCTTGAAGATGCTCGGTGATGCCTGCCAGCGTTTCTCTAAGATGTCTTTCCGGAATGGTAACGATCAGATTTTCCTTGGTCTTGAAATATTGGAAGATGGACGCCTCGTGTACACCGGAATCGTTGGAGATATCAGCTATGGTCGTATCGTGAAACCCGCGGGCAGCAAAGATCCGCTCAGCGGATTCTATGATGAGTTGGCGCTTTTTCTCTGCCGAAGGGCTTGTTCGTTTGGTAGATGCCGCCCTTTTTGCAGTGCTTCCGGGCAATCCGGCATAATCCATCGCTGAGCTCCGGGTAGTGGGATACAATCGCCACTATATATTTGTTTGAAACCGAATACCACCTATATAATGAAGAGTCAAGGTCTTTTGTCAGTTCTTCCAAGGTGCGGTACGGCACCAAGAGGCTATGTCGGACATTAACCTGTATCTACAAGTACTTGTGAAATAGGTATGAACCGCCCCCACGGCCGGTAATCTGTTGAAAGGGTTCCGAACCCTCATAAGCGGTCCTTCAACCTGGGCATGACGCATGCACGCCGGAAGAAGACCTTCGGTCTCCCGATCTCAGGCTCATATCTCAGCACGACAGGTTACCCACCGGTAATCCAGCCAGAAAGGAGGGGGACCGGACTGCATGTCTTCCGCAGTAGCACCCCTCCGCTCGGTCATCCTGTCACGTGACGTTGCGAGGGCTCGCCCATGAGGAACAGGAATCTTGATGACTTTCTTCTCGAGCGCTCGCAAGTCGAAAAGCCGTCATCGGTCTTGTCTGAAATTGCTTGCGTCGGTCGGCTCCTACTCTGAAACTGTCTCAAGACTCGGGAAACAGCAAAAAAGTGGTACGGTGAGGGAGGATACTGCCCATGGAGCTCTCACCCCGCCCTCTCCTAGAGGGACAGAGCTCCGTAATTCCGGGCGGTTGCAAGTCCCCTCTCCCTTCGGGAGAGGCCTACGGTGAGGGTGCTAAAGGAGAAGCGTGCCACGATCCTAACGCTCGCCCCAATTCCGAGACAGTTTCCTCTTCCCTGCCTTCATTTGATGAGTCTTTCTTATCCGATTCCGTTGCCGTAAGGAGTGATCTCGGCCGGGGACTCGCCAACGCTAGGGCTGTCGGGCGAAAATCCGAGGCCACAAGCCAGTGCAAGGCACTTCCACGCCCTTCCCTCCCTCTTTTCTTCCCTTGGTCCAAACCTGCTCTTGCAGAAGAGAAGCGTCCACCCCCGGGCCACTCCCGAACAAGGATGACGTGGAGACCCAAGCTTAGTACAGGATTTCATGAGTACGGTTACGTATCTCAGGGTCATTAAGAAGAGGAATGATGGTGATCATTGGCTGCTTCGTGCCATGAATGGGCATACCATGAGTAGTGCAGCGGGACGCGGGATTTCAACCCCCCGGAATGACAAAGCTAGCAAGGGAGGACCTTGACGGGGTCCACCATTGAAATGACCTAGAGCGACGGCCCATTCATGATCTGTGCCTATGCCCGGTAGCGAGAAACCTCTTGGTCGACCCATTCAGGGTCGGTTGGGGGTTATGCCCCTCCGAACTACTGTGGCTACTATAAGTGCGCTCCTTCAGAGCGCAAATCCCCGACTTAGTCGTGGCAGAATACGGTACCATACCTATGAAATCCTGTACTTAGACCATTTGGAAGATACGTCTCACCAGTCTCTTTCCACGCGATTCCCGCTTCCGAGGCCCATCTCGGAGCCTTGTGAGATGCTTCCCCAGCTTCGGAGACACCAGAGCATTCATGCCCCATGTACACCCTTCCCCGTGTCACCTCCACGTAGGGCTGGCTGTGCCCGCCGATCCTCTTGTCCGGCAGAGCCCGGCCTACGACTGTGTCACAGGGCGGTTGGTATGATCGCCACAGAATCGCGAATTCAGAGTTACCGCATGTGTGATGGCTCCCCCCTCTTCACCCAGTCATGGAGCAGATACCGCGCTCCGTCCCTCGGCGGACAGATGTCCGGTTGGTCGCTCATCCCTCTTTGTATATGAATTCGGGCACTTGAACTCATTGAGGCGGGCGAGCGCGATGGGGGTGCCAGGTCCTGTAACCGGCTGTGGAGACAGGGTGCTCCTTCTGGGAATGGGCTCGAAAAATTTTTTCTCGGACGTGCAAAAAGTCTTGACATAGTTTTTATATAAGTTATATTCGTATGGAAGGCGTTACCAAGTCTCGGTCAGCACAACCTTCGGAGCCTGGATGTATGCCCGGCCGGTCCCTTTATCCCAATTGAGCATCCAGGCTCCGAAGCCACCCAGCAAAGGCAGGCCAGTGTGAGGAAAAAGGACGGTAGTCGGGAGAATAGTCGGATCCGACCCAGGAAGGAACAACAGGCCAACGCCATTGCAGTAATTGACAGGGTGTACTCTGGAGCGCCTCGACCGGAATATTTTCGGGAAAAGCGTGGTTCGGCCACCATCGGGGCAGGAATTAGCGCCTCCCTGAGTGCACAAGATCGGACGACCGTATTGCAAGCCGAGTTTGAGAGGTAAGAACATGAGGTACGCGGAAACAGGGTTTAATCTAGAGGTCGATCTGACCCGAGGAAACATAGAGAGGGTAGAAACCGACCCGAGAGACACCGAGCTCTACCTGGGGGGCCTGGGTACTAACGCGAAGATCTTATGGGAGAGGGTCCCGCCCGAAGTCGAACCCTTTTCTCCCGATAATCTCTTGATCTTCAGCGCCGGTCTTTTGTGTGGCACGCCCGCTACCGGCTGCAACCGTACCATTGTTTCTACCATTTCGCCGCAGACCTTGTTGATGGCTTTTTCAATGATGGGGGGATTTTGGGCACCGGAATTGAAGTATGCCGGTTATGACAAGGTGATCCTTCGCGGC
>JBFMDN010000099.1:0-14769 GCA_040753915.1 Thermodesulfobacteriota bacterium
CAACGTGCATGAGGAACTGGAATGCCATCTTGCAAAAGCTCGCGGAGCCACCCAGAAAGCGTCTTAACCAGTTGGAACGCCTGGCCCGAGTCTCATCGGAGCCTGGGTAAGTTAGCGCCTATGCCCCGAAGCGGGGGAGAGGGTCAGGGTGAGGGGGTGTGCCACGATTATCACGGACTGCCGGCTTTTGAGACACTTTCCTTGTGGGTGCCCAGGGCGGGCACAAGGCCCGCCCCTACGGTGCCAACGAAGCGCTCACCACGTACACCGCGGTGCGGATACGGTACCGTATTTGTGCCGTCGACCACTTAGTAGAGGATTTCATGATTACGGTCACGTATTCTGCCTCGACTCAGTTGGAGGTTTGCGCTCTGAAGGAGCGCACCTTGAGTAGCCACAGGTTTCAACCTGTGGTTTGGCGGGGCATAACCCCTAACCGACCCTGAATGGGTCGACCAAGAGGTTTCTCATCGCCTGGTATAGGCACCGATCATGAATGAGCCTTGGCTCTCGTGCAATCACATGGTGGACCCCGTCAGGGTCCTCCCTTGCTGGTTTTTCCATTCCCGTGGGTTGAAACCCACGGCTACTCATGGTATGCCCCTTCGGGGCATGAAGCAATCAATGATCACCATCATTTCTCTTCTTAACACCCCTGAAATACGTAACTGTAGTTATGAAATTCGGTACTAAGGGCTATTGCCGAACATGGCGACCAAGTTCGTCCCAAGTCACGCGATAAGTGTTGTAGAAGTCTCCTCTACAGGGATGTCCTTGGACAGTTCCTCGAAGAATGTCTCCTGGTCTACGATACCCTCCGGGGCGAACACCCCCGGACCGGTCAACTGACCGCGCACGAGCATGAGGGCTCCCAACACCGACGGCAACGCTGTAAGCACGTCCGCAGGCGCACCACACCCAAAAGAGAAGCGAGCCGGTCGTCCATCCTTCGCTCCGCGAACTTCCGCCCTGAGTACGACGCCTTCGATCCCGAATTCTCCGTAGGAATTGACCACCTCAGATACCATATTCAGAACCAGGTCCGGCGCGAGCTCAGGCAGAGCCAACACTATGTAAGTGGCAACCGTTCTGGCCGGAAGCTTCTGGCCAGCGACGGTTATCTCCTTCGTGTCAGCGAGACCGAGCCTTTTCCAGGACATGGCTAGCTCCTCAAAGCTCTTGGGCCAGACGCCACCAAAATTCGCGACGTTCTTCACCCCCGGGATATACCGTGGTAGGGTAACCGGTTCGGGATGACCGACCTCGGCTACTTCGAACAGGCCTATCGGCGCCACAAAGTCCATGGCCTTTCGGTTCGAGACTGCCGGCATTTTCACCCAATTCCCATCGCGATACGTTTCGATCTCCCCAGTCACAGCGTGGAAATAGTGATCCACAATTGCGGGACCGGTCATCTTCGGGTCAACTGCCGTCCAGGCCCATGCCGTGTCTATATCGTAGACCTCATCGAGGCGGTCTGCTCCACGTCTGGCCATCAGGTTGGTAATCCCCGGCGTCGCCCCCAAGCCGACCACCACTGTCACCCCCCTCGTCCTCGCTTCTTCGTGTAAGGAGAGTATCTTGATTGTGGGCTCCCCTTCGTCGCAGATGTCCACGAGGTCCGTACCGGCCTCGATGGCTGCCTTTGCGATCAGTTCACCGTACCGGTAGAACGGTCCGACGGTGTTGATGATTACGTCCGCGCCCTGCATCATACGGATCAAAGCGGGAAGATCATTGACGTCCGCGAAGGCAGCGGACGTACGGCCGCCGATGTCCGCAACCAGCCTTTCCGCGGCCGCCAGATTGTAGTCCGCCACAACTACTTCGATGTCGGGCGCCTTTCTCACGAGCTCTTTCACTCCGCAGGAGCCTATATGCCCCGCCCCGCCTAAGGCCACAACTTTGGCCATGATGAACCTCCTTGGTCTGTGGTTGGTCTGTGCTCTGCCTGTGCTCTAGAGAGCAACGCTGCGATTGAGCGCCGCCACACAATGCGCACGCCGATGCCCCTTGCCCCTATATGCGAAATCAGGTCGACACGTCGAGGAGCCTCGCCGCATTTTCGTAATAGATCAACCGCTCGAGAGACTTATCGCCACCGCACGCCTTGGCCACGGATCGGATGTTGGTCTTGCGATCACCCCACGGCCAGTCAGACGCATACATGACGCGTTGGGGGCCGAAAGCCCTTATAAGCTCCTTTATCGCGCTCGGCGACTGAAACGAGGTGTCCACATAAACGTTCTTCCGGCCGGCGAAAAGGTCGATGATCTCCCGGTATTGAAACAGGCCAGCGTGACCGACTATGAACGCAACTTCCGGAAAAGATGTGCATAGCTTCACCGCATCCTGTGGGCTCCCATACGCTGGCTCTTGCATCTCCTTTTTTTCGCGGCCTAGGTAATAGGAGTAGACCCCGCAGTGGAACAGGACCGGTAGTCTGTGTGTCCCAAAGGCTTCCACCACCTTGAAGGTCTTGTCGCTAAAAAGTGGCTCTCTCTGAATAATGGGGTGAAGCTTCAATCCCTTCGCACCTTCTGCAACGTCTCTGTCCAGAATTTGCGTGGGATCCTGATCGAGCGAAAAATCGAAGCTGGTAAAGGGTACGATGCCAGAGTCGGTTTGTGCTGCCTTCTTGAGATCGCAAAAGGTCACGTACGGCGCTATGGGCATGCAAGCAGAGATCAGAACGTGATTATCGTCCATTGACTTCCTGAAATTCTCAAGCGTGGCGGTCAGGTTGCGGGCGCGGGCGGCCTTGGTAACCTGGTCTTGAAGCAGGCTCTTGAACGCCCACTCAGTAACGGGGTTCGTCTTGTACAACCCCAGCTCCGCCACGGATATGAAGTCAAGCACTCGCTGCTTCTTCACCCCTATGTGATAAATCAGCTTGCCGCCATCAGGGCTGAGGATGTCGCCAAGGTGCGTGTGGACGTCAATGATCATGACTGGCCTCCTTTAGGAGATGATGGAAGGGTCGAGAAGCAAACCGGACAGGAGAGTGATCGGTCTCTCTCTCCGGAGCCAAGCACATTTTCTTGCACTGCGGACAATCTCCTACTCCAACATCATCCTGATCGACTGCATGATGATCTCGATTGCCGCTTCTGCCGACATGGCGCCGATCTCGTCACCAAAATAGACCATGAATCGACTCTCAAAATGCTTGGATACCAAGGAATACGCCAGCAAGCTCACGTGGTTGTCTATGAAATACGCCACTGCGGCATCCGCGAGCTCTTTGTTGATCTCACCGTTAGCTTTTCCTCTCCTCACGAGCTCCAGCCAGAATCGCTTGGCCTCTCCCTCGATCTTCCCCGACAATGGTGGCGCCACGTTATTCATCGAGCAGGAACCGATATTTACATACAGCATCAACAGCTCGGGCTGTTTTTCGGCCAGGGCGACCAGGTCCTCAAAGATATGACGGACTGTCTCGTATACCGACGCGTTTCGGTCAAGATTCTTCTGAAACAGTTCCGAGACCATAATCTGGACAGCGTAATCAAAGACTCCCACGAAGAGAGCTTGCTTGTTCTCGAAGTACTTGTACAGGGCGCCATTGGAGATCCCGGCCTTGTGGCAGATGTCGGCCACATTGGCTTGGTGGAAGCCTTTGAGGGCAAAGACCTGAGCTGCGGCAGAGAGGATGGCCTCTTGTTTGGTTTCGGGCAATTTGCGGAACGCGCTTAACATGGGGGGCTCGCCTTGAGAGAGTGATCGCTCCCTCTCTACATCCGCGCGGCCCTCCTGTCAAGTTCTATTTCTCGACAATCGCATATTCTTCCGCCACCCTGAGGCTCGTATGCCTTAACCTAGACCACATGGAAGACCTGTCTCGCCAATCTGTTCATCCGCGATTCCCGCTTCCGGGGCCCATCTCCGAGCTTTTGTGAGATCTTCTTTCAGTGTCGGAGACACCAGAGCATTCATGTCCTATGTACGCCTCTCCCCGGATTACCCCCGCATAGGGCGGGCTGTGCCTTCCGCTCCTCTTGTCGGGCAGAGCCCGACCTACGACTGCGCCATGGTGTACTTGGTATAATCGCGACATAATCGCGAATGCAAAGTTAATGCAGATGCCTCTGAGGCTTTCTTGCGATGGCTAGATCGGCAGTGTCGCTGTCCTTCGTGTAGTTTCTAGGCATCACAACACAGGACTGACAGCCTGCGTAGCAGAATTCAGGAGCAAACACCTGAGAATGAGCCAAGCCGCTTCATGTTTCATGTTCGGGTGTCACCTGAATTTTTCTCAAGGAAGATGCCTGGAAACGGATCCATCGACCATCACGTCGCACGTTGTGGTATTCTGAAAAATGCGAAGTGCTTTCCAGGGAGGGGGCCGTCCAACCATGATTCTGCCGTTCCGCGGGCACGGATACCTCGTAGTCGTTTTCTACGTAGGATCACTGATCCTCACTCAGCTCGTTGTCGATTCGATTATGGGCGAGGGAGTTTATACCGCACACGCTTGGCCAAAGTATATCGCTGTCGCCATAGGAGCGGCTCTTTGCTGGATAGTGGGTAGCTGGCTCAATTCAGCTCAGGCGCCGAAGAGGCTCTTGGATCTGGATACCGGCGAGGAATTCGTCCAACCTCCGCCAAGCCATGAATTCCTGTATCTCAAAGTGGAATACTGGGGCCTTATTGGAGCCATCGCGTGCGTCGCGATAACCTTTCTCGGCGAATTCGACGTGGTACGTTTCTGATTTCAATGCAAGGGATCAAAAAATCAGAATCGCGCCATAAAATTCGGTCGAGGAGGACGCTTGGGAAAGATCCACAGAAGAGCAATTCCTACTACAAATCCACCCATGTGAGCCCAGTATGCCACGCCCCCAACTTCTTGCCCTGCACCGTACTGGGCGGTCCCTGCAAGAAGCTGAAAAAAGAACCAAAATATCAGGAATACGTAGGCGGGGATTTCCACAAAACGAATCAAGACAAAAATGATGAAGAGGGTGAGCACCCGAGCACGGGGATAGCTTATGAGGTATGCACCGAGCACCCCTGATATTGCGCCGCTGGCACCCACCATGGGAAGCTTTGAGGCGGGATCGAAGACAATGTGGAGAATTGCAGCCCCTATACCGCACAAGATGTAGAAGAGAATGAACTTAACATGGCCCAGCCGATCTTCTATGTTGTCGCCAAATATCCACAGGAACCACATGTTCCCGATTACGTGCATCCAGCCTCCGTGCATGAACATGGAGCTCATGAGGGGCACGATGGCGTTGGACCACACGCCACCTTCGTACCTCCCCGCTGTGACGAATCGCAAGGGAATCAGGCCGTACTCGAAGACGAATCGGTTTAGCTCCGGCCCCAGCGATACCTCGTAGAGCCAGACGACAGAGTTGATCGCTATGAGACCTATCGTAGCGATCGGGACAGTTCCTGACGGTGTGCTATCTCGCAGAGGAATCATGTCTCCGTCCTTGGCGCGCACTGACCTCTGAGCATAACACTATTCCAGCGCCCGGAGAAGAAGACAAGAGACCACCGGGCAAACCGGCCTTCTAGCGTCTCAATGCCTCTTCATGCGAGCTGGAGAGAGGGCCAACATGGGTCCGATGATCTGATCGAACGCGGCCGCTGCCGGAGAGGTAGCATATTCCAGGACAAAGGGGGTCCCGTCATCGGAAGCAGTTACCATTCGGGGGTCAAGCGGGATACGTCCGAGGAATCGGAACCCTGTCTCTCGCGCTAGCTCCTCCCCTCCCCCGCTCTTGAACAGATGGTGGGATGCGCCGCATTCTGGACAGACAAACCCGCTCATATTCTCCACTATCCCGAAAACCGGCATACCGAGGCTCTTGCAGAACCTGACCGATTTCTTCACGTCTTTCACCGCGAGACGCTGGGGGGTCGTGACTAGAATGGCCTGGGAACGGGGCGGAGCCATCTGACATATGGACAGAGGCTCGTCACCTGTGCCGGGAGGGGCATCGACCACGAGAAAATCCAGGTCTCCCCACTCAACCTCGGCTATGAACTGGCGTATAACCCGGTGCTTCATAGGTCCACGCCATATGACCGCTTCCTCCGGATGGTCTTTGAGCACGAATTCAACGGACATGACTTTGAGGTTGTCATTATACCGAACAGGGGCGAGTCCTTTTCCGGAACCGCTCAGGGCCGCTTTCCCTTCCAGCTTCAGCAGAGTTGGAACACTGGGCCCGTGCAGATCGATATCCAGGAGCCCCACTTGCCTGTCCGAGGCTGCAAGTGCGGCTGCAATATTGACAGCGACAGTGCTCTTGCCTACTCCGCCTTTTCCGGAGAGAACCATGAAGGTGTTTTCGATTCGTGTGAGACTGTCTGCGAGCATGAGATCTTCCCGCAGTTCTTCGATCTCCTCTTTGGACAATGGCGGCTTACGTCTTTGCGTGGTTGTCAATGGTAGTATCCTTCCAAACCGAGCGAGATAGGCGAAATCTCAATAGCCAAGCGGCTACGTGTTTCGTTGTGCCGGATATCGGGCGCGAGAATCGGCGTACCTCAGCTCACTCCCACACCTTCCAGCAGTTTCCTGGATTTTACCCTGTGCACATCGAGCCCCAGGTCCTTGGGGCTCATTCCGAGCGCAAGCCCTACCAGTTGGGTCAGGTAAAATGTCGGGATCTTGTTCTTGTCCTTTGTCTTGCGAGACATGACAATCTGTCCCATATCAAACTGTTCGAAGCAGGACGGGCAGATCACTGAAATAGCTTGGATATTGCGATCCTGAAGATGAGTAAGCTTTTCCCGCGTGATGGCGTACCCTGCGTCCTGATCCATATTTGCCCCAAGAGGAGAGCCGCAACAGAGAAACTTCCTTGAGTACTCGGTCGGTTCCACCCCGAGAATGGAAAGGAGATGATCCATCTTAACGGGAACGTACGATTCCGCATCCGACAGCTCTCCCGGGTACATGACCTTGGGAGGCCTGAAATAGTGACATCCGTAATGACATCCAACTCTCAGAGGGATGTCGCGCACGAGTTTCTTCATGAGCCGGTCGACCACACTGTCCTGGTACAGCACGTCGAGAATGTGCGTGACTTCTTGCGTTCCCTTGAAGGCGCGCCCGTGCTCCTCCAGTATCCGGTTAACTTTTCGTCGCTTCGCCTCATTCTGCCTGAGAATGTGGTTGGCTTCCTTGAGTGTGTTCACACAGCCGGAGCACAGGGTAAGTATGTCCAGCCCTGCTTCTTCGGCAACGCAGATGTTCCGCGCGGCCAAAGCCAGCCATGAATCGTAATGCACCAACTTGAGACTGGTCGGCGGCGGACAGCATGCAAAGGAAAGGTCGACAAGCTCGATGCCTAGTCGTTCACAGACCAGGCGAGTTGCCGCTTCAAACCCCGGATACTTTATGGGAATGGCACATCCCAAGTAGAGAGCATATCTCATGGCTACCTTTTTCGTCATTGAAGTGGCCCGGGCACTTGCCCTAAACCTCGATCAGCGAATTCAGTCCCGACTTCTTCAGTATCTCTCGTATCTCATCCACCGGAACAGGGGGTAGCGGATCGAGACCGTGATGGGATCTCATCTCGTCAAGCTGGTGCACGATCATGGAGCGTCCGGTCTTGGCCAGTAGCTCCACGGCAATCCTCAAACGGTCGGGAATGTTGCCTCGACGCGCTGCAGAATTGCGCAATGCGACGAGGAGGTCACCGATAGGAATTTGCTGGGGACATCGGTCTTCGCACACATGACAGGTGCAACAGAGCCACAATCTGGGATCCTCCACTACTTTGTCGTGGCCAAGGTTGAGGCATCGCAGAATCGTTTCTCTCGGCCCGAAGGCGGGCGCGACATCCATGGCAGGACACGATCCCGTACATCGAGCGCACTGGTAACACTCAAAGAGCTTTTCCCTCTCGAAAAACTTCCAAAGCTTGATCGTTGTCATGATGTTTCGCTCTTTTTTGCGAGACGTTTGCTCAACATGTCTGAATCTTCCCGGATCTGTTGGGCAGTGAGAGTCTTAAGACCCTCACTCATCTCCTGAATGACCCGCGCAAATTGAGCACCTTCCGCGGCAGACACCCAGGCTAGCCTGAGCCTATCCTTGTTTATGCCGAGCTTCTCCATGCGCTTCCAGAAACGCTCTACCCTCCGGACGGTATTCTGGTTGGCATTGTTGTAATGGCAATCGGAGGGATGGCACCCTGAGACGAGAACGCCGCCTGCCCCCTTGACAAGGGCACGCTCGATCCATTTGGGCGAAACCCGTCCCGAGCACATGGTTCGGATGATCCGCACATTGTGCGGATACTGGATGCGAGACACACCTGCGAAATCCGCACCCGCGTACGAGCACCAATTGCAGGCAAAACAGAGGATCTTCTCGTGAGGATCGTTTTGCAGGGCCTCATCGATTTGTCCGACAATCTGCGCCTCTGTAAAATGCGTTTGTTCGATTGCGCCGAAATTGCACTCCGGCACGCACGTCCCGCAGCCCTGACAGGCCGCCTCGACCACGCGGTAGTATCCGCGTTCCTTGCTCCCCTCGATAGCGTGGTACGGGCATACCCTTGCGCACAAGCCGCAGGCAGTACATTTGTCAGGGTCGATCCGAGCAGTGATTGCAGGTACTTTCACCTCACCTCTGCTCATGAGGATGTTTGCCCGTGATGCCGCCGCCGAGGCTTGTGTGACCGAATCCTTAATGTCTTTGGGACCTTCCGCCGCTCCAGCAAGAAATACGCCGCCGGTGGTGGTATCGACCGGTCGCAGCTTCGGATGCGCCTCCAGAAAGAATCCGTCTGTGTCCACGGGCAGGTTGAGCATGCGCTGCAGTGCCCCTGCATTCGCACGGGGTTTGATACCGACCGAAAGAATCACCATGTCAACGTCCAGGCGGTAGTGCTTCCCCAGCAGCGTGTTCTCCCCGAGCAACGTCAGATCACCGGTTCTGATATCTTCCAGGATCTCTCCCGGAATACCCCGTATGAAGGTGACCCCTTCTCGCCTCGCTCTTTGAAACAAGTCCTCGAAGCCTTTTCCGAAGGCTCTGATATCTATATAAAACACGTAGATCTCGGTATCCGGCCAGTGCTCCTTTATCAGCAGCGAGTCCTTAATGGTGTTCATGCAACATACGTTGCTGCAGTAGCGACTGCTCCGTTTGCTCCTCGATCCGATGCACTGAAGGAACGCAACCTTTCTTGGCCTCACCCGATCTGACGGTCGGATGAGCTCACCGGACGACGGACCACCGGCGTTGATCAACCGCTCGAACTCCAGTGTAGTGATTACATTGGGGAATCTTCCATAGCCCAGCTCGGTGAGAGCCGTAGGATCGTACACGTCCACGCCGGTAGCTACTACTATTGTGCCTGCTTCGATCTCTATCTCCTGATCCCTGTCCGCGAAATCGATGCACTTGTGGCTGCATGCCTGAAAACAACGGTCACAGGCCACAATTCCCTGATTGTTCAAACAACGATCCATGTCGATGAGAAATGTGGACGGCACGGCCTGAGCAAAAGGTATATGAATGGCATGTCTGATCGACAGACCCGCGTTAAATTCGTCCGGCACCAATTGCGGGCACTCGCGCACACAGTCCCCGCACGCGGTGCATTCCTTGGTGACGTACCTCGCCTTCTTGAGGACCTTTAGACGGAAGCTCCCGATGTGGCCGGACACTTCTTGGATTTCCGAGAGGGTGAGCAGCTCGATGTTGGGATGTCGCCCGACTTCGCTCATCTTGGGCGCGAGGATGCAAATCGAACAGTCCATCGTTGGAAAGGTTTTGTCGATCTGGGCCATTCTCCCCCCGATGCTCGCGCTCCGTTCAATGAGGTATACCTTGTACCCCGCGTCAGCCATGTCCAGAGCGGCTTGGATCCCCGCGATGCCCCCTCCCACAACTACCGCCTGGCGTTTGACTGGGACCGTGAGCTCAAACTGGGGAGCAAGCTCGGCAGCCCTGCTCACTGCCATCCGCACGAGATCTTTCGCTTTTTCTGTTGCCGCATCCTTGTCGTGCAGATGAACCCACGAGCAATGTTCACGAATATTGGCCATTTCCAAAAGGTACGGATTTAGACCAGCGCTCTCGCAAGCGGAGCGAAATGTGGGCTCGTGCAGCCTTGGGGTACAGGATGCTACCACAACACGATTGAGCCCATGCTCCCTAATGTCCGACTTGATTTGCTCCTGGCCTGGCTCGGAGCACGTATAGAGAGAATCCTTGGAAAGAGCCACCCCCGGCAAGGTAGCGGCGTACTGAGCCACCTCCTCGCACCGCACCGTTCCTCCGATGTTCTTTCCACAATGGCAGACATACACCCCTATTTTTAGGTCATTTTCTATGACTCCGGTCGGGTCTGTTTTCTCTTTCAATTGACTTGTTCCTCCCGGTCAATCCAATCTGGCCACTGTCACGAATCTTCTGGTAAGCTCTCGCCCTTCAGGGGTTCATGCGCGTCTTCATGCGGTTTCGCTCTTTCCATTGCGCTCGATCAAGCTGATTCCGTATTCGTGACCTTTATCGAAGGCGGAGATGTTGAGATTTTCGGTCCCTGCAGGAATGGAGCTTAGCACCGATTGCTTGAGCGAGTCATATTTTACCACTCCTCCCAGAGCTGCAACTGCGCCCAACATCACGATATTGGCGACGATTTTCTTGCCCATGTCTTCCGCTATTCTGGTGGCAGGCACACGGTACACGGTTACTCCAGGCGGCTCGCGATCCAGGACCACGAGATCCTCGTCAATGATGAGCTTGCCTCCGGACTTTATTGTGCTTCCGTACGTGCCCCACGCCCCCTGGCTCATAATCACGAGTACATCCGGTTCCGCCACCTTCGGGTAGTGGACCACATCCTCGGCGATAACCACGTCCGCGCTGCAAGATCCGCCGCGCGCCTCCGGGCCATAACTCTGGGTGAATACGGCGTTCTTCTTCTCGAAGAGCGCTGCTGCCTTCCCGAGAATGTGGCCTGACAGGATTATTCCCTGTCCGCCGAACCCCGCCAGTCTGACCTCCTGTTTTCCGCTCATGCTGTCTTCGCCTTTTCTCTTTTCTTCCCGGCAGCTTTCAACGGCTCCACGATTCGGGTGGTGTAGTTCTCCATAAAATCGGGTCTCTCCACATTTATGAAGGTGCCAACAATAATCTTCCCGTTGAGTTCGAGCCCCACGTTTCCGGGGTTCTCGCCGTTGCGGATCTCGGACATCTCACGGTAGTAACGCATCTCGTCAAGACCGGATCCGAGCTTGTTCGGCCTTCCGTACCCAATCGGGCAGGGAGCGATTGCTTCGACAAAGGTGAATCCCTTCTTATCAAAGGTCTCGGAAATCGAATGGACGAGCTGTCTGGGATGAAATGTGGTCCATCGTGCCACGTACACAGCTCCTGCCGCGTGGGCCATGTGAGGGAGATTGAACCCCGGTTCCGCGTTCCCTACGGGAGTGGTCGATGTGCGAGCGCCCAGCGGGGTCGTGGGACCAGCTTGGCCACCTGTCATCCCGTAATTGAAGTTGTTCACACAGATCACCTTGATGTTGACGTTCCGTCTGGCTGCGTGAATCAGGTGATTTCCTCCGATAGCGAAGAGGTCTCCGTCTCCGGAAAAGACCGTTATGTGCTTGTCCGGCTGGGCAAGGGCAAGTCCCGTGGCAAACGGAATGGCCCGTCCGTGGGTGGTATGGTACGTGTCCATATCGAGATATCCCGCCACGCGTCCCGTGCATCCAATGCCTGAAACCACGGCGCACTGGTCAACCGCGATATTCTTGCGGCTCATTGCCTCGATGAACGTGGTGAGCACAATGCCGAGGCCGCATCCGGGACACCAGATGTGGGGGATCCTGCCCGGCTTGAGATACCGATCGTGAGGGTGAAGTCCGTGGTCTTGTTTGATCGCTCTGTTGGCCGCATCGAGATCGAAGGGCTCAATCTGTCTCACACGTACTTTCATAAGATGCTCCGTGATTGGATGCTCATATCGCAAGGGTTCGTCGCACACGCGGTTGCCGCCGCGATGCACAGGGGTTCCTGTCTCCGCTAATCACAAAGTCATGGCCTTCGGCCTCGTCATCAATTGCCGATCTCTGGTCGGCACTCACGGACCGGCGTCCGTGCAGGCAGCACAGCGACCAGGTATGATCGATACCTGACATCAGAGATACTCTCCAACAGCATCTTCGATTTCGGCTGGGGTATGCATGGAGCCGCCCATTGCAGCGACCAGCAGTACTTCAGCATGTCCCTGAGACGTGCGCTCAACCTCATACGCCATTTGACCGTAATTGATCTCAGGCACAACGAATCCCTTAACCTTTTTTGCAAGGCGACGAATGACCTTCGATGGGAACGGCCAGAGAGTGATCAGGCGCAGAAGTCCCACCTTCCGTCCTTTGCTCCGTAAACTATTCACCGCATGATGAGCTACGCGAGCTGTACACCCGTAAGCCACCACGACAACCTCGGCGTCTTCAATACCCACTGCCTCGTACCGAACTATCTTTTCGGCGTTCTTGCGGATCTTGTCCACAATATGGCGGACGTTTCGCTCCTGAACCGCATCCGTAATAACAGGATAACCTCGCTCATCGTGGGTGAGCCCCGTGACATGGACGTGATATCCCTGCCCGAGGATGGCCATGGCCGCCGGCATCGGTCCAGAGCTGTCGAAGGGAAGATATTGCTCATGGGACGGGCACGGAGTGACCCGCTCCACAACCGTTATCTGATCCGGCGGGGGAATGACAACTTTTTCAGTCATGTGGCCCACGACTTCATCCGCCATGACAAACACCGGCAACCGGTATATCTCCGACAAATTGAAGGCATCCACGGTGAGGTCAAAGCATTCCTGCGGGGAAGAGGGTGCGAGCGCTATGCAGCCGTAATCTCCGTGAGATCCCCATCGAGCCTGCATCACGTCGGCCTGTCCGACGAGCGTCGGCAGACCCGTGGAAGGCCCCCCGCGCTGAATGTTCACCAACACGCAGGGGGTTTCCGTCATCATCCCGAGGCCCACATTCTCCATCATGAGAGAGAAGCCGGGACCGGATGTGGAGGTCATAGACTTAACTCCACCCCAGGAGGCGCCCAGAATGGCAGCCATGGAAGCAATCTCATCTTCCATTTGGATATACACCCCGCCGACCTCAGGCAAACGCCTTGCCATCCGTTCAGCAACCTCGGTAGCCGGGGTTATGGGGTAGCCCGCAAAGAACCGGCACCCCGCGGCAATTCCACCTTCCGCGCATGCTGCATCCCCGTGAATGAAATGCTCCCCTGTCAAAATCTCCTTGTCGCCCATGAAGAGTCCTTGCTTCTCACGCAACCGTTCGACCGCGCTCTGAACATAATGTCCGCTTATCCTGCCCGGAGAACATGTACACCCCGGACCTCGAATAACTCCGTGCCACCGCGCGAACGAACCGCGTGTGGCTTTCATCCCTTCCGTTCTTGGGCCCGCGAAGCTTCAGTGCGATGGGATTCGAAGAAAATGCCCCTATGGGCCGAGAGGCCGGAAATTCACCGTTTCGCGAATCTCGTGTCTTTCCGAGAGTACCGCGTTGTAACCTTCTGGATATCCTCTTCGGTGATCTTCTTTGCTTCCTTGAGCTCGGTAAAGATTGCGAATTCCGGACAGATCAGGCTACACAGTCCACATTCAACGCAATCTTCGGCCTGGAAAACCAACTCCGGAGGATGATATCCCTTCGAATTGAAACGTTTACTTTCTTTCAGGCATCCGTTGGGACAGAACTCGATGCAAAATCCGCAGCCCTTGCAACGGTTCTCAATGATGCACACCTCCCCTTGAGGGATAGAGTGCATCTCCGCGTCCAGTGGCAACCGCCAAAATTTCATCAGGTTTCATCTCCACGATGAAAATTGTTCAAGTAGCCAGTATAGATGTTTTTCTTCAGGAGTCAATCCCGGGGAAACCCCAGAATCCACGATCTACGATGACGTGTGGGTCGTGTGGACCCTGTAAGGTTCTCATGCGACGGTCTGCGACCAACGCATGAGCTTAATTTTGGATCGCGTGGCAGGCCGCCGGTAAATGCATCTCTTTCCCCCCTTGCACGAGCGTGTTCCTGAACGAGCTATCCGCCCGGGCTCGCCTCAGCCCACTCCAAGCGCCACTCTCCCTTCCTTCTGTGGCACGCGTCAGCCCGATAGGCAAGAACAAAGCATCCTCCTTCGTGCTTCAAAAAGTCTCTCGTTCGACGGGTGCTCCCCTGCCAGTCGAACAAAAAGCCCCATGCCGCGCTTAAACACACGGCCGTCCAGGTTGATCAGCCCGAAGCGTATCGCCTTGATGCGGCGATTCACCCAACCCTACCCCAGTACCTGGCGCTTCATGGCCGCATTCAGGTTGAACGCAAGAATCATTATCTGCCACCAGGCAGCATTGGCTCCGAACAATCCTGAAGGAAGCTTTCCACCGGCCAGGTCCGACTTGATGATCGAATGCGCTTGTTCACTCTTGCCACAGCGGTCTCGATACCACCAGATAAGCTCGTCTGCCGGCACCTCACGGTTGGTCACAATATCCGTCACCTTATACCTGAGCGCCCCCAAACCCATGGTGGGAAGAGGAAGGGCGAATTGATCCTCCATGCCACAAAGTGCCTGCTGCTCAAGCGGCTCACGTATCGCCACATGGCGATGAGTCGGCCCGTGCTTCTTGTGGCCCACCCAATTGGGCACAAAACACACCTCGGCCCACTCCTGGCTCGTCTCCACCGGCTTGCCGTCAACCATCCTGAAAAGACGATGCCACTCACTCTCGCGCACCG
>JBFMDN010000100.1:0-14387 GCA_040753915.1 Thermodesulfobacteriota bacterium
CCGAATATCCGGCGGCAACTCTAACAACTTTTCCGGATCGTACTCTATGAATCGGTGATCTTTCATGCCGCCCGCTCATATCGCACCGTCCGGAAAATGTAAAGCGTTAAGCGACAGGCTCCTAGGAGAGTCTTCGAGTCACCCCAAAAGATGCACCCGGTTCCACACACGGTAGCGCACGCAGGGGCTTCATTGTTCTTGAGTCGGTTAGTGCAGAGATCACATTTTACCGCAAGATCCCTGTCGTCGTCAAACTGCATGGCTCCGAAGGGACAGGCTTCGACGCATTCCCTGCATCCTATGCACCGGTCATTGTCCACGAGCACGATACCCTGCTCATTCCTCGTTATTGCCTCAACCGGGCAGGATTCCCCGCAGGGTGGCTCGGCACAATGGTGGCAGTAGATGGGTATAAATGAAGGCGCTTGTTCGACGACCCGAACGAGTCTGGGACCTACTCCGAGACCATGCTCCTGCTTGCATGCCACTTCGCAGGCATGGCACCCCATACAGTTTCTCTTATAGAACATCAACGAGATCTTCGCCACGTTTGTCCCTCCTACCGGTCCCCACAGGGAGCTATATTGCACAAGCACACCCGCAAATTCGTGGCAGCCATCACCGGGTCTACGGTTTCGTGCCTGTTGTCCGTTAAGATATTGATATTAGAGACATCCCAGCCATGGCCCTCGTCTTTGATTTCAGGGAACCACCATCCGTGCTCAGCAACAATGACACTCGGATATATGCCTGCGTTGAGCTTTGCCCGTTGCTTTACACGGCCCCTCGGTGACTCGATGTACACCCATTGGCCGTCTTGGATCCGGTGTTTCGCCGCTGTTTCAGGGTGGATCTCCACTATCGGGTCAGGCCTGATCTCTCGGTTCCACGGGAGCATCCGGTTTGCTGAATGAAAGAACGTCGGGGTTCGCAGGCCTGCATTCAGTATATAGGGGTACTTATCAAGAAGCTCAGGCGTTGAAACTGGACTCTCGGGCAGCTCTGAATATTTCGGCAACGGATCGTTCCCCCACTGTTCCAATATGGTGGAATACAGCTCCACCTTCCGAGTAGGCGTTGAAAACCCCTTCTTGCGGTACTTGTAGTATTCCATTTCCCCTTGCAAGTACCCCTTCTCCTTGAACTGTTCCCAGGTAAGTCCTGAAGGTTCCAGGAGATAGTCCAGCGCGTCCTCCACCGTATCCCACCATTCCTGGCCCATCCGTTTGCCCAACTCCAGGAAGATCTTGTGATCCTGCCAGCATTCACCGATTTCCACGCATTTCTGCCGTGCCAGTGCGTAACCGTGCCGTTTCCAGTTGTCCGCGATATGGTTCTGTTCGAGCCAGGTGCCGCTGGGGAGAAAGATGTCTGCCAGGTCTGCCGTAGGTGTCATGAAGAAGTCGATGACCGCAAGGAACTCGAGCTTCTTCAGGGCCTCATACGCTTCCCTCGCATTGGCCCGTGTCATCACCGGATTGCTCCCGCAGAGGAGGCCCGCCTTGAGAGGATAGGGCTTTTCGGTGAGAATGGCATCCCACGCCGCCTTGGGACTGATGAGAGCAACCCGTGACGCGAGCTTGAACCGCTCGCCTCCGAGGCGTTTGGCAAGCTGCTCCTTGGGCAAGTCCTTGTGCCGTGAGAACTCCGCGACAGACCGAATCTTCGGAGGCACGTAGAAAACGTTTCCTCCGGGAGCGTCCAGATTGCCCGTAGCAGCCATGAGACCGACCACGGTGCGCGTGTAATCCGTGCAGTTCCAGTTCTGTTCGGTGGGCACACCCCACTGGATGGCAGCCGGCTTGGTTGTGGCATACATCCTTGCCGCCTTTTTTATGAGCTCCCGGTCAACCCAGGTGATCTCCTCCACTTTCGAGAGAGGATACTCATCTACCCGCTCCGTAAACTGGCTCCACCCATTTACATACTGGTCCACGAATTCTTTGTCGTACAAGTCCTCATGAATGATGACATTCAGAAATCCCATGGCCAAGGCGCAGTCGGTGCCAGGCCGAGGCCTCAGCCACAGGTCCGCTTTCCCCGCGAGAAATCCCTTTCTCGGGTCGATGACGATGAGCTTGGCCCCACGTCTGTACGCCCTCCAAAACGTGACCCCCTTGTGCTCGTCCGGGTTGGTCCATTGGGGATTGCAGGCCCACATTACGATGCACTTGGGATTCCCTTCCCAGTCGCTGACAGGTAGATTGCCACACGTGATGAGAGTGGCCCCGATCCGAGAGATGTAGCACATGTGCCCCGCGGTGAGCACGTTTGGTGTTCCCAGCAGGTTGGCAAAACGATAGAGGTGACTCTCATAGTCCCTTCCCGTACCCTGCCCGATTACGATGGACTCCGCTCCGAAATCCCTGATAACTTCCTTGAACTTCTTCGCGATCGTGTCCAACGCCTCGTCCCAGGTGATTCGCTTCCATCCGTCGGCCGTCTTCTTCTGCGGATAGAGTATCCGATCCGGATGGTAAGCCATCTGAGTCACGGCAAGACCTTTGGTGCAGAGCGTGCCGTAACTGATGGGAGAATCCGGGTCCCCTTCCACTTTGATGACCTTGCCGTCCTTCACGTGAGCTATGACGCCACACCCACCGTGACAGTTTCGGCAGACAGTCCTGATCTTCTTCACTTCGCTCATTCCGGACCTCCTTGAGCGTCCTCATTCTCGACCATGTCCGAGATCCCGAACTTCAAGACATGGGTGAATCCGAGTATTGATCTGACGTTCCTTTCGATCACAGGCACGCCGTCCCCCAAGGTCTTGAGCTCGAGAGCCAGTTTTTCAATACCGTCGATCTTGTCCTTTATCTGCCTCAAAACCGACCAGTCTGCCGGCAGCATTAATCGCCACCCCCTTGATCTCTCAGATCCCTGAACCGCTTGGCTTTCAGGGAGTACCTGGGCAATCCCCCGGGTGCAACCGGCTCCACGATGAATGTCAGGTTCGTCTTGATCTTCACCCGCAGAGCAAGTCTAGCCACCATATCTTTCATGACCACTTCACCCATCTCCTCTTTGGGCTCCACTTTCAGGGTGATTCGATCCATGATTCCATCCCTGCTCACGACGATTTCGTATTCGGCTATTTCCGGGAATTCCGCCCTCACGACCTCTTCCACCGACACCGGCGTGAACAGGACGCCACGAATTTTCCGCAAGTCATCAGTTCTGCCCACAACCTCGTCGATCATCATCGAGGTCCTCCCGCAAGTGCACCCAGGCCTCCCCTTCCTGACCAAATCTTTCGTATCGAACCGAACGAGCGGGAACGAGCGTCTCCCAAGAGGCGTGACAACAGCCACTCCGATTTCTCCCTCCTCCACGTCTCTGCTCAACGTTTCCATGTCGAGGATCTCCACAAGGAAGAACGGCTCCATGATGTGCAGTCCATTTCTTTGGCCGCACATTGCGGCCCATGCACACGGTTCGGTGCCGCCGATGTGATCGTACACCTCCGCGGCCCAAGTATCCTCGAGCTTGCGTCGCGTTGCTTGAGGCAAAGGCTCTCCCGCGCACAGCATTCTTTGAATCCCCATGTCCCTCGGATCGAGCCCCATCTTTTCTGCCTCTTCCGCCATATGGAGACCGTACGTGGGCGTGTTGAGAAGCCCTGTTGCCTTCACCTCCAAGATCTTGTTAATTCTTCCTCTGGTATCCAGCGCGCCTCCGGGAACGACCATGCAACCGACCTTTTCCGCAGCATAATGCCCTTCCCAAAAGGCCACGTACACGTTGTACCCAAACGAAACGAAGACTCGATCTGTCTCCCTGAAGCCTGCCATCCAGAGAATGTGGCACCATACCTCAACCCGCCATTGCCAACTCTCCACGGTCTCGGGCACGTACACGGGCTTTCCTGTCGTCCCGGAGGTCTGACGAAAGGTGGTGACCTCCTCGGGCGTCACACCGAGCATGTCACCGAACGGAAAAGGCTCCTTGTCGTCTTGCGCTTTTCTCAGCGCTGCCTTGTCGATGAGAGGGAGCCTTTTCACATCCTCCATGGTCTTGATATCTCTCGGATCGATGTCAGCGTAACGATGTCGATAGAAGGGGGATTGGCTCTTCGCGTGGGCAAGGATCTGCCTGAAACGTTCAAGTTGAATTCCGACCATTCGTTCCCTGGGAAACGTTTCCAAATACGGGTTCCAGTAAGGCATATTACGGATTTCCATTTTCTAGCTTGCTTGTCCCCTGCTGCGGGTCGCGGTGCGAGATGAATCCAGAGCGCTGAATGTCATGACGCACTTCGAGAGCCGTAGCACTGCAGACAGGCCCATGCTCGGACCAGACGTGTGCTCTTGGTCTGTTTCAGTCCGCAAGACAGACGATCAGCGGCTTCCGAATCGGATATCGAGCTCCTTCGCCACGTGTTTCAGAAGCGATGAGAGCTTTTGAATGTCTGTGTCCGATTCCGGTCGCTTCAACCCAACTGCCCAGATTGCGGCCTGCAGACCCTCTCTGTGAGAATTGATCGGGACCGCAACAGCAACGATCCCGTCGAGATACTCTTCCACATCCAACGCCACTTCACCGCGGCGTATGCTCAAGATGTCTTCCTTGAACTTGCGTTTATCCACACACGTGTGGCTGGTAAATCTCTTGAGTCCGTTGGTGGCAAGAATTTCGTCAATCTCGGAATCCGGAAGGAGTGACAGCAATGCCTTCCCTCCCGCGCCGGCAACCAAAGGCAAGCGCATGCCGACTTCTGACGAGACCTTTATGTCGACAGCGGCATCCACTTTGTCTACGATAACGGCCCTTTGGCCTGCCCGTACGCCGAGAAATGCCGAGAAATCAGTCTCCCGAGAAATCTGTTGCAGGTACGGACGCACGGTCCGGATCAACTCAGCCTTGCGGCTGGCTGCTTTCCCCAGGACATAGAGGAATGTGCCGAACGCGAGCTTGCCGTTAGCCGCGAACTCGAGGACCTGGAGGTCGACGAGGGTGTGGACTATGTTGAAGACAGTGCTCTTGTTCAAATCGAGTTTCTTGCAGATCTCACTGATCCCCAGAGGCCGATCGGATGCAGAAAGGAGCTCGAGTATGGAGAAGCATTTATCGAGGGCGGGCACTCTTTTGAATTCGGACTTTGTTGGGGGCTGCATGGGGTTGTTCTCTATAGAGATCTAAATGTCTCCATATTGAACAGCTCCCCTCCGGGAGTCAAGGAAAAAATCCACCAAAACATGATTTTTCCGGAGCCAAAGAGCGCAAAGAAAACGCCCCGTTATGTCTCTGTAGACCTAACAGGGCGCCCGCACACCGCCAAATAGAATCATTCACTAGGACCGTTAACCGCACTCAGACCACCGTCTCCGAGCGGAGAGCAAGAATCGTGTGAATGCGGTCTAATACCAGGAAGCTATCCCAGACATGAAAAAACCGAGGCCCACTCCACAGTTGTATGAGGAGGTTTCAAACCTGTCCTGTATTGAGACAGGCTCTGAACCTGCACTTCCCAAGTAGGAGTTGTGTACCAAATACGTAACCGTACTCACCCGGAACTCCCCTGATTGCCTGCGAGACACCGGCGTTACGAAGACGGCAGTAGGGCGGCCCGTGGCAGCCACCGACGGGTCCAGAGGTATTTGGAATTCTACTGGATTCCGGTGTCGGCCGGAACGCTGCAGACTTTCGTGGTCCGTTGTGCCTGCAAAATGACGGATGTTTATGAAATCGCGGACCAAGCCACAGTTCACGCTTTTATTTGGGAATTGGGGATATTGTTAGGAAGTTAAGCGCAGCGGGTTCCCAGTAGCGTTGCATGCGAGCCCGGGCGTCACGATAGGCCAGAGTGCAGACAAAGAATCCCCCACCCTGTTAACGAGGGGACATCGAGCCTTTCCAAAGATACAGGTATTACAACTCCCCCGGAGTGAACGCTCAGCCCAGGCACCTGAAAAATCCCCCGAGAGGCAGCGTTCACTGTGTCGTGCCTGATACACCACCCTCCTGCAGATCAGGAGTCTCTTGTCTTGCCTGGTTCTCTGCGACCACTGAATGAAGCTGTATGATCCACTTGCCGTCGTTCTGAGAGGCAAATTCTGACGCGTCTTTCTTGTTGCTGAAGGGTATCATCTCGTATCCCATTCGTCCTTTCACAGAGCTGCCAAGAACGAGTAAGGCTTTCTCAACCTCCATCATCTTTTTTGTCACGAAATCCGTAACATACTGGTGCTGCATATCTGCAATGTCCACTCCGTACTTGAAGGGAATGGAATTGTAAACGAACAGACACCGTGCGCCGTCGAATCCTACAACCTTTCCATCCTTGAACACGGTTGCTGCTATCCCCCCGAATGCGACGACGCGGCCCTTCCTGTATGTCACGGTAACACCTTCTCCATTGGGTCCGCCTACAACCATTCCGCACACAGGGCATTTTTGCTCGAGATCGACCTTGGTCCCGTCGGGAAGCTCGAGTTGTTCGGCAGCCATGGACGGCGAGGACATACCAGCAGCAAGCGTTGCTACGAGGACAGTGCACAGCACAAAGGCAATCTCTCTTGGGAACGATTCCCTCATTCTCCTCCTCCTGGCGGATTCGCGTCTTTCACGATTCGAAACCCAACCCACGCGAGGGCCTCGTTTGGGTTCTGTTCGGGACCCCGTATGAGCGTCGATCCGAGCAGCCAGGTTTCGTCCATTCCGCCGAGAATGACAAACTTGGGAGCTGTGGCATGCCCCTCTCGCTCCGTGCCACTCCTAATCCCCCATTCGCCAATGTTGGCACTGAGCCCTCGGATCCCGTAATCATTGGGTGCAAACTCCGAAACGGTATAAGGGATCCGTGATGGCCTTGCCGAGTAGCCTGAAGCGTCGGCTCCAACCTTATCGAGCACGCCATACGCCTCTACCAATCCTATCATCTCCCTTTCCAGCTCCGAATGAGTCTCGGGGATGTCCTTTGCCCTGTCCGGGGCTTCGGACCGTGCCCGCTTATCTGAAAGAGCCGCTCTGTACCATTCGATTTCGGTGGGAAGCCGAGCACCATAGAAGCGCGCATATGCCTGGGCTCCTTGAGCTGTAACCCGCGTCACAGGTAACGCGTCGTACCGGGGATCCTTCACCGAGAACCTTCCGTCCCGGAAAACTATAGGCTCATAGCCTCCGAATGGTTCCCCGAGGATCAGCCAAACGGAGCCGCCACTCTTTACAGCCTCATCTGCAACAGAAATTCGCGATAAAACCCGGTTCAAGAACCTCACATATTGGCCGTTGGTGACCTCGGTCTCGGCCATATAGAGGGGGAACACACGGGCAGGGCTTGCACCTGCCGCACCTCCAAGCCCTGGCACTGTGAGTTCTCCTCCGGGCACGATTCTCAAAGTAACCCCATCCTCCTCAATCACTTGAGACGCCGGAAAGGTGCCTTCCCCCTGTTTGGAGGCAGGCTCGGAGTCTCGCGCTCGAGAGACGATCGTCGAAGCGCCTTCCGGGCCTTCTCCGTGCTCTCCCGCTTGCCTCACCATGATCGCATGATGAGCCCAGTTTGAGGCGATAATCACCCCAATGACTAGGGCCATTACCACGACGACAAGCTTGGTGCCGGGGCGTGGCAATGTGAGCCCGAGAATGTGGAGCCTGGATTCGTCAAAGTCAGCCAGGAGTTGCTCCAGTCTCTCCTTAAGCTCCTTCACGGAAGGTATTCGCTCCTCCGCCTCCTCCGCAGTCGCTTCCCGGATTATGCGATCCAGGCCCTTGAGGAAAGGCGTCCCCGCGCTTGGCAGAGAGACCCCTTTCAAGGGAAAGGCGGTTTTCTTGTTCATCTTGCCAATCGCAGCCTCGTAGAGGATTTTTCCAAGAGCGTACACGTCCCCACGCGCATCCGTCTCTCCGAGGTCCATGAACTGCTCCGGCGCCATGTACGTGATTGTGCCTTCCACATGGTGACTCTTGGTAAGGCCTGACCAGCGGATTCCCCCCGCCAGCCCGAAATCCATAATCTTCGGGGTGCCATTTTCGAGCAGGACGTTTTCCGGCTTGATATCCCGGTGTACGATTCCCAGATCGTGAACGGCTTGCACGCCATCCAGGATACGAAGAAAATAGGCCCGAATCCAATCTTTCGCTTGTTGCTCGTCGGAACAGAATCCCTCCTGCGGCATGGTCGATCGAAGAGACGGACCGTCGACGTACTCCATGACCAGGTATTGGACCGAGTGCTCGACTCCGTCCTCGATCACCATGGCTTCGTCTTGATCGTACACCTGGACGATGTACGGATGGCGTATGCTCGCCATGGCCAGAGCCTCGCGATGAAAGCGCTGCAATTCGGTCTGGATGTACTCGTCGTCACCCTCGAGGTCTGCAAGGTACCCACGGGAAATGGTTTTCACCACGACATCCCGATCAAGATTCGTCTGACGTGCTCGGTAGACTTCTCCTTTGCCGCCTGTGGCAATATGCTCGACGATCTCCCATTTAGCGTTCAGAACTGTCCCCTCCTTCAAACAGGGGGAGGTCTCGCACGAGCTCATGTCAGGTCTCTCCTCCATTGTGTTCGCACGCGTTGAGAATTCTGCCTTGCGGAAGATACGACGCGAGCGGGGTTTGAAAGCCACCTGAGGAGAGGGCGGGTTTGAAGAAACTGACTCAAGGCTCGGGAAACGGCAGAAAAAGTGGTACGGTGAGGGATGATACTGCCCATGGGGCCCTCACCCCACCCTCCCCCAGAGGGGAGGGCTCTGTCATTCCAGGCAGTTGCAAATCCCCTCTCCCTTCGGAAGAGGGCTAGGGTGAGGGTGCCAAAAAAGAAGCGTGCCACGATCTTAACATTTGCCGTAATTCCGAGACAGTCTCTGAAACCCGCCCCTACCTCGGGATTCTCCGCGTGAGCCCTCCTTAGCGACGGTCACCGTTGGGCCTTTCCCGGAGGTTGTGGGGCAGACTGCCCGACAATGCGGGGTCCGCCCCGGTAAAGACACCTTCAATAGGTACCGGAGGGTCACCTGATTCGAGGAGACCGCTTGACCGGACTACCGGCCGTTGCCGGAACCCCAAAATCCTTGACAATCTCGGGCTGGTCGGCCTTGTCGGCCTCGAGCTTGATACCGAAATCACGCTCTTGTTTCTGCTGATCCATCATTCTCTGCTGACTCAGCGCTCGCTGCAAGCCGCCAATTTCTGCAACAGCCACCCCCGAGATGGGGACTGCCAAAAGGATCGACGAAACGATTACTGCCAATGTTCTCATGTTCGTAGCTCCTTGCGTGTCAGAAGTGGGGGGCGCACCCAGGTGCTAGCTCCAGGCTCTCATTTGCCACTGTTCGTGCAGGGCCATCGCTCGATGAGCCTCGTTCCACTGCACAGCGGATCGTAAGAGCCACTCAGCCCGATCCAGCTTCTCAAGATAAAATAATCACGAAGCCGGACAGTAACTATTGGAAGGAGTTTCTTAAATCAGGAGAATTACGGACCGGAGCACGTCCGGTGAGCGCGGATGATATGCGGACAACCTAATGACAAAGACAGCACTCTCTGTCGGGACTCTCAAACACGATGAGAGGCTTGCTCTCGCGACTGTCAGGGTCTCCCATGATGTGGCGTACCCGCTGGAGCTGACTTGCGCTGGATGCCTCACGGAACACATGCATTCTTTACTATCGCAGACACTATCTCGTACCGAAGGACAACAGCAACTCTTCGCGGCGGCGCATTCTGAATCGTGCGCGAGACACGAGCCTGTGCCTCCCCACGCCATCGCTGCAGCGAGGATAAGGACCAAGCCTGCCAGCGACTTACGATATCTTGCTCGTATCAGCGCCATTGCTCGCCTCCAGCTCACGCTGTCGCGCCATATCTGGGATTTACGCAATGAGCTCGGGTGAAGGTTCACTTACTCCTTTTGGTTTCTATGACAACTGAGCTGCATAACCGATCGCGAATATCACAAGCTCAGTCGCTAAATCGCGTCAAGAAGAGTGCTGGGAAACCTCTGTGAAGCTATAGTGGAGCCCATTAAGAACAGGTCGGAACGTGATTCGCAGACCGAGTCCCTAACCACAGCGTGAAGGCAACGGCCGCGCTCCACTTCGAGTGGGCCATAACTCAGGGGCTCTACGGGCTCTGATGGCAGGTCTCGACCTCTGTTATGACCACATGTCGACCGAAAGCTCATTGGCTTTCCACTGCAATGAATGCCACGCCTATTCAATGTGTGGCAGTATGGTAGCGGGTTTCAAACCCGCCCTTCCCTGAACAGTTACGACAACACTCACAGCTTGGGGCATTGACAAGGGACTTCGTGAGCAAGCCGTATCAGGTCAGGCAGATGGTCCAAGCAGTGAAAGAGGTCCTGGCATTGACTGACTCGCTGAAATCGTCCGTCTAACGCCCGGGAAGCAGCAACCTCAGCAGCCTTCCGATGGCGCCTGGGGCACTGGAGCACGCTTTGGCTGGGAAGCCTCTCTGTCCTTGGCACCGGCCTTTTCAGCAGGGAATCCCTTGGGAACGGCCTTGCTGGACACTAATCCCGCCTCGGGAGTTTTCTCGCCTTCGTAGACCGGAAGACCGGCCTCAATCCAAGCTTGGCTGCCGCCTTCCAGATTGCGAGCCTTCTTAATGCCTTTACGTTCGAGGATCCCTGCGGCCATACTCGAACGATACGATGAGTTACACACCAGGACCACTGGCTGTTCTGGGTCGAGCTTGGAGGATAGCTCAGCTAGATGGGTGAGTGGCAAGTTGAGGACTGTCCCGATGCGGAGCGCCATCCATTCAGCAGGGAGACGCACGTCAACGATGAGCGGTGCCTCCCCCTTCTGCATGAGGGCATACAAGTCACGCGGGGAGATGGGGTCCCCCTTCTTGATAGGGAGGTTGGCGTTCTTCCAAGACTCCAACGTGATGATTTCGCCTCGATAGCCAACTCGATGGAGCCTGTAGCGTGCTTCCTTTAGGAGATCCATGTCGCCCACCATCACCATTTTTGATCCCCACGGCACCATGGTGCCGATCCAGCTTTCGAGTCTTCCCCTTGCAGCGATATTGACGGCATTGGGAATGTGACCCTCTGCGTAAGATTTCGCTTCCCTGAGGTCCACCAGGTAGTACTTTGCAGGATCCGTGAGCTCAGCCGACGGCGTAATCTCGCTGGGCATAAGGGCGTCCCACTCCACCGGCGGCGGTCCTTCACGATTCATCGCAGCATTGTACTGGAAATACTGGGGCGCTTCGGGAAGCCCTTGAAGTACAAGTGCAATAAATTCACCTCTTCCTTTGGCTTTCAGGTAAGGGTTAGTCGCCCTCTCCTTACCGATGGTCGACGTGGGTTCGTCGCTGAGGTGGGCACCACAGAGCGATCCCGCTCCGTGGGCTGGGAAAATCATGACACTGTCCGGGAGCTTAGACAGCTTGTCGGTCCAGGAATCGTACATGGCAGAGGCCAACCAACTTGCAGATACGGTTCCCTCCATAAGATCCGGTCTGCCTACGCTCCCTACGAAGAGCACGTCCCCGGTAAACAGCAGTTTTGGGGTTGTCGGGTCATCGTTGGAATAGACAGCGCAGCACTGACCGTCGGGGGTATGGCCCGGCGTGTCCATAAACTTCAAAGTAGCCGTGCCCACTTTCACGAGAGACTTCTCGTCCATTGCCTCGATAGGATATTTGGCTCCCGATTTATGGCTTTGGTAAATTGGTACAGCCAGGGCCTTGTTCACTTCCGTATGTCCCGCAATGAAATCCGCGTGGGAATGGGTTAGGTAAACCCCTTTGATTCTTGCACCTTCTTTCTTTGCTGTTTCCAGATAGAACGAGATGTCTCGGACCGGGTCGACAAGGAGAGCTTCCCCATCACTAATTAGCAGGTAGGAATACACGGAGAGAACCGGCAGCGTGAACTGGATAACCTTGAATCCGGGGAAAGTGTACGCGTCCACAATCTTGTGGATCGCCGAGCCCGATCCATGTGTGGCGGATTCGGAATCTTTGATCTCGGCTGCTCGAGCGAGCGGAGCAATCGCCAACACAATGCAGATTGCCAGAAATACGATCCTTTTCATCTCACTCCTCCTTCTGCGGCCCTGATAATTTCCATGCACCGGGCACCCGGTCAATAGGGCCGGGTCGTGTTTCAATTGCCAGGCTTCGTCCCTTTGCACAATGATCAGGTTGGCGTCTTATGGCTGCCTGCCGGTTCACCGCAAAAGCCACAGATCTCCTCCGGGAACTTGGCCCGACTCCTGCATGGCCTCACTAAGCACCGTGAATCTAGTGTTGCCGAGACTCTGAAGAAAGTCAACGACGGCAGATCGAAGAAAGGGATGAACGCCCGAATGGGGCTGAGCGAGGAAGACAGTTTATGTTGTTGGAATAACCAGAGATGACAGGATATTTGTTTGACGTCTTGGCCCATGTTGCGTATTTCTGACGCGATCAGCCGCGTAGTCGCGATTATCTGACATTCACATTGCCATCTGCGCTGGTATCCTAGGATTTCGCTTGACTTCGCGTCAGATGTTCGCACTCAGTCTCCGCCTCTTCTCCTGAACTGTATCCCCCTCCACCCTTTTGTCACCCCCCATGTGGTTGTTATCATTCGCCTATTCAAGGACTTGGACGCCTGGCCCTTCATTGGCACAAAACGTGCTTCCGGTACCGAAAGCAACACTGTGGCGCCCCCGCCAGGGGCGGAAGATGGGGATTCCCCGATCAGGCACTTATCGAGAAAGGAGCACACATGAGCCTGGAACGCAAGTTGGAGCGTCTTATCGAGATGGCGTGGAAAGTGATCGAGAGCGGCTTCGATCAAAGCGCATTCGTCAAATGGAGACACCAGGCGTTTGAATGTATTCAGAGCCTGGTGGGGTCAGATCATCCTTATACAGTACACTTCAGAAGCTTCGCTGAGAATGCAGAGCGGCAGAGTGTCCTGGCGGGCAACGGTCTCCTTGTCGCAGTTAAGGAGCACGCAGCCACGAGAAAGACAATTCTCCGCGACAGACATGGTCCGTTGCGCTGGTCCAGAGAGCATGGGACCCGAAGAGTCACAGGCCGAGACGGTCGAACGCCACAATTACGCCGCCCAGAACCAATCTTCGGAACGTAACGCTCTCTCCCGTGAAGTGGAATGGCGCTGCCGCGTCGACGGCACATGACCTGACAGGACGCTGTCGTGGCAAACGCGGCCCGTCCGATTCTTTCGATCGGGTTTCGTGAAGCAGTAGAGGAGTGGCCTTGGCGTTTGTCGACCTCTGGGCGTTGCGAGCCCCCTGTTTTGTGCCGACCTCAGGTTAGCAGAGCACGTGCGAAACTCGTTGACTCTCACGCGAGAATGCTTGAACATGTTGACAATTATGCACCAAAGGAGAACCTCATGGAAGATCGCACCATATGCGTAGTGTGCGCATGGAGAAAGGACTGTAGCAAGAAATTCTTCATGGATGGAGCGACCACCACAAAATGTCCCGATTTCACTAGGGATGTAACTCTTAAGGCGCCCGAAAGTGAGAAGGAAGAAGAGCACGAAAGAGAATCCAATTTTTGACATACCTGCGGGGCGTTGTCCCAAATGCTGGGGTCATAGTCGAGAGGAGTCGATACGTGTTAGAAAGAGGAAAGCTTGCTGACACGGTCAAGAAGTTTGAACAGATTGTCGTTTCAGCACTCATGGTGATGATGGGCGTGGTGGTGCTTCTTGCCACTATCGAGCTGGGATGGATCCTCGTGAAGGATATCATATCCCCTCCCGTAATCCTCCTTGAAGTAGAAGAATTGCTGGAGCTTTTCGGGCTCTTCCTGTTGGTTCTCATCGGAGTGGAGCTTTTTGAGACGATCCAGACCTACTATCTGGAGAGAATCATCCGGGTAGAGGTCGTGGTAACGGTTGCGATTATAGCGATTTCACGCAAAGTGATAATCTTGGACTATAAGACGCTTTCAAGCTTTACCTTTCTCGATGTCGGCGGGGTGATATTGGCTCTCGCCATCGCGTACTATTTGATCAAGAAGGGCGGTCGCGATTCGTCCGTTCGAGCTCACAAGGGCACATGAACCCAATGTCGGGGAGCCTGCGGCCCAGATCAAGGAGGACTAGATCTCCTGCATTCGGCTGTGGAGCGAGCGTGCGACTGGCGGAAGCTCGCTTTGGTGATCACTCCGCCTAAAGGCTTCCTTTTTTTTCTCGTGTGATTTCCGTGGCCGGTCGTGGCCGCCTCCTTGGGACGAGGCTCTGTGCGAGGGCCTGGATCGCGGGTCAAAAAAAGTGAAAAACCTCGTTGTTCTTGACAGATCAAGAAGATAGAATGCTTGTAACCGTTCACCGCGATCCCCCCGGTTGGGGTTGATTTTGGCGTTCAGGCGTTTTGCCGGTCCTTTCCAGTCGCGCGATATCGCGCACGTTTTTAATACACTATTGACAAGATCCCAAGAATGGT
>JBFMDN010000101.1:0-14092 GCA_040753915.1 Thermodesulfobacteriota bacterium
GGGGATTCTTCCGGCTCCCTCTCCCTCTGGGAGAGGGTTGGGGTGAGGGTGCCTTTCCACGCATCGACGCTCAATCGTGCTACGATTTTTGGTGTGTCCCGAGTTTTGAGACATTTTCTTCAAACCTGCCCTCCATTGAGACTGGCTCTGAACCTGCCCTCCATTAAAGGGAGCAGTCTCCCAAGTACATGACCGTTCTTGTGAAATCCTGCACTTATGACGACCGAAGATGCGGCTGCTTCGAGTGGACGGTCTTTTCCGGGTGGGCTTACCCATCTTGGATCTTCCTTTGTCCGGCCGCGAGCGCGACGAATGATGCAGGGTCCGCTCTTGAGAACTGCACCGTTCGACCTAATCGAGGCCGCCCGGGTCACGAGCTCGTCCTCGAGCGATGGACGCAAAAATTCCCACGGTGCATAGGCATGCAAAGATCAGGAACGCTGCATTTACACTCTTGAGGAAAGCAGCATAGTGAGTCGGCGACATCTCGACAGGCCCCACGTACATCGAAAGTACAAGCGTGGCCACTCCCATGCTGAACATTTGCCCCAGGAGCCTCATGGACGCTACCGCTCCTGCGGCAATCCCATAGAACCTCTTTTCAACGGAGCTCATGATGGCATTCATGTTCGGGGATGAGAAAAGGGCGAAGCCAAACCCGAGAACGAGAAGATCCGCAATGATGAATCCGATGCTGGTTTCGGACTCCAGGAAGATCATGCCGAAAAGTCCCGTTGCGGTAAGGGCCATACCCACCGAAGCTACCTTTCGTGGCTCGATTCGGTCCGACATCATCCCCGCGAAAGGAGAGAACGTTGCCATGACGAGAGGTTGAGTTATCAAGATAAAACCTGCCGAGCGCGCGTCCAGCCCCTGGATGTACTGCAAGTAGAGGCTGAGCATGAACGTTACGGCGAACGTGGCGCTATAGTTGACAAGAGCTGCCAGGCTTGAAAACGCGAAGGTCCTGTTATTCTTGAACAGCTTTACATCGAACACGGGCCACTGCACTCGGAGCTCCCATAGCACGAAGAGGACAAAGAGTATTGTTCCTCCACCGATCTTCCAGAAACTCGCCTTAGAAGGTAATACGGAGAAGCCGAGCATTATGAGGGCAATAGCGCCAGCGTAAAGGATCGAGCCTGTCAGGTCTAGCTTCTCACCTCTCGCGTCCGCCCACTCTTCCTTCAGATAGCGGGCGGAAAGATAGCACGCGAGCGTGCCCAAGGGGATGACAGCTCCGAAAACGCTCCGCCAGCCCAAATAGTATGTGAGGATTCCTCCCAAAAAGGGACCCACGGACAGTCCGACGTATACGGAGGACACCGTGATCCCGATCGCACGGCCGCGTTCGGTGGGAGGAAATACCGATGTGAGAATTGCCATGCTCGTGGAAAAGATCATAGCGCTGCCTATGCCCTGGAAAATACGTGCCAGGAGCAGGTGGTACACGGAACCGGCCAGTGCCGCGAAAAGAGACGAGACGGTAAATATGACCATACCGGACACGTACACCCGCTTTCGGCCATAAATGTCTCCGGCTTTGCCAAAAGGGAGGACGAACGCGGCTGTGGACAAGAGGTAGGATGTGGCAACCCACGCCAAGAGAACTGCATCCATGTGGAGCTCATCGTGAATACCGGGCAGCGCGACGTTTATGGCTGATGCCATGAATGGCGTTACAAATGAGCTGACAGATGCAACAACGATTACTGCTCGCTTCAGAGTCTTTTCGGGCAACGGAGCGATCTCTTTCATCAGATAGAGAAACTTGAGACCCCTATGCGGGATCGCTCCTGAAAATGGTGCATCCAGACAAATTATGCAAGCCCCCGGCGAGGGCGAAAGAACAGAAGCGGGACCTGTGCTATTGCCTTACGATGCCCAACGCATCTATCGAAAATGCTGCGTTCAGACACGGGCGACGGGCATCCTTGCCAGGAACCCTTTGAATCAAGACCTGGAATAATGCCCGGAATTTCTTGCAGCTTAGTAGAGGATTTCACAATTACGGTCACGTATTCTGCCATGACTCCGTCAGGGATTTGCGCTTCTTAAGAGCGAAAGTCACCTCATGAGCCGTAGCAGAATTCCGCCGCCAGGTCCACAAAGGGACATGTCAACAAGGGATTGCGACGTAGGGGCACCCCTTGTGGGTGCCAGGGCGGGCACAAGGCCCGCCCTGGGCTACGGTGCGAACGATGCGCTCACCAAGTACACCGCTGTGCAGGCACGGTACGGTATTTGCGCCATCCACTACTCATGAGGTTCCTGCCCTACGTGCCATTAGCTCCTCGACGATCGCCACAAAGGATTCTCCCCGATGAAACTCATTGCGAAACATGCCGAACGAGGCACACGCGGGTGACAAGAGAATCACGTCGCCCGGCCGGGCTTCGCCCCAAAGTCCGTGCACTGCTTCCCGGAGATCGTTGAACACTCCGAGGATCTTCTCAGATGCTCCAGCTTCCAGAAGGTCCTCGTGCAATCGTTGAGTGGCACTACCTTGAAGGAGAGCTATCCTTGCGGCTCTGGCTGCTGCAGCCCGAGCGAAGGCTACCAGATCGAGCTTCTTGTCCGCACCACCCGCGATGAGGAGAATTCGCTTTCCCCCAATGGCGTCAAGGGCGCAACAACCGGCAACTGGAGTAGTGCTCGTCGAATCATTAATGAATTCAACGCCGTCTCGCTCCCCGACCCACTGCAGCCGGTGCTCAACCCCTGAAAAGAGCTCGGCCTCAGATCGTATGATCTCATCAGGGACTCCCAGCCGCCGGCAGAGGGACAGAGCAGCCGCAACGTTTTCCCGGTTGTGGAGTCCCGGAAGCTTGATGTCCCAATCCTCGGGCACATCCTCCCGTGAGAAAAAGCTGACTCCGCCGGGCGCCTCCAAGGCCATGCCGGCAGTCTCCTGCTGATCCCTGTTGAACGTGCAGAAGTCTCTCTTCTCTTGATAACGGAAAATGGCCTTCTTGTCGTTCACGTACTCGGCCATTCCGGCATATCGATTCAGGTGGTCCGGATAGATATTCGTAAATACGGAGCTATGGGGAGAGATCTTGGCATCGTGAAATCCCTGGAGCTGCCAGCTCGAGAGCTCCAGCACCACAGTGTCGAGCTCCGTCGCGTGCTCGAGCAGGGGAAGAGTCGCTTCGCCCATGATGTTTCCCGCGAGAAACACTCTTCGCCGGTGTCGTGAGAGAATTCGGAATATCAGCGTGCTCGTCGTGGTCTTGCCGCGGGTTCCCGTTATGCCGACAACATGGCCTCGAAAGTGCTTGCAAAAGAGACTTTCATCCATCTCTACCGGCACGCCATGGTCTTGGGCCAGCTTGAGAAATCGCGAAGACCTGGGCACATCCGCATTTCGCAGAATCATATCGGCATTGATGAAATCGTCCGGATGGTGCTCGCCCAGCCTGAATGTCACCGGTAAGCCTTTGAGACGTTCGAGAGAGGGGGCCAGCTCCTCGGCGCTCTTCAAATCTGTCACTGTGACCTTGGCTCCACACCGCACAAGAAAGAGCGTGTCCCTCAGGCCTCGTCCGAGCAATCCTAAGCCCATTACCGTCACGCGTTTGCCTTCCAACAACGAGAAAATATCCGCCATGGACACTCCAACAGTAGGTTCTCGGGACGCTGCACTGGTCCGCCCGGAGAGCTGGCCATTTCTTATCGTATCGTCTTCAAGCATGAATCTTTCGGCACAAGAAACTCGAAGATCACTCATTTTGAAAAGAAGCCTGCGAGGGGTTTGAGCGATCCGTGTCCAGATCAACCCCCGGGGCTCCTCCTGAAGAATCTCCTACTGCACCCGGAATGAGCCCACACTGGGGACATACTTCTATGGGCGCCTGGTTGTCGAACGCGCATACCGGGCACACGGAGGGAGCTTCTCTCACCCCCTTGCCGTGAGTGAGCTTCATGATTTCCGAATCGAGAGATATTACAAGGCTGGCCAGGTTACGAACCACGATCTGAAGCATTTTAAGCTGGAGCAACGGATCGAGCTGTCTGAACAACAGTGCGTTGATCTGTAACAGCTTGCTTTTTTCCTGGCAAATAACCGCTGCCGATCGTTTCTGTCTCGAGAAAGCACCTATCTCACCAAAGCAAGCACCCGGCAGAAAATTGGACAATACGCGGGATTGCTTGACCACTTTGACGCTCCCCTCAAGCAGGACAAAAAAATTCGAGTCATTCTCGTTTTCTTGGATGATTTGGGTTCCCGCGTCACACGTGATGAATTGCCCCACATTCGCCAACTGGTGTATTTCCGAGTCAGTGAACGTCGCAAACATCTCGAACTTTCTCAGACTCCTCACCAGTTCTTCGTCCGGCGGGATGCCCGTATGGATGCCGGACTTCAGGCATTCTGCAAGCGCATCTGCAAGCTCCCGTGCCGTTGAAAACCGCTTGCCGGGAGATTTGTCGAGACACCGGTTCACGATCCAGTCGAGCTGCTCCGGCACCTCTGGGTTGATTCGCCCCGGCGGGGGTGGAACCTCGGTGCAGATTTTCGCGAGAGTCTCTTCCGAAGAGAGGCCCTTGAACGCCGCTTGTCTCGTGATGAGCTCGAAGAGCAGAACCCCCAGTTGGTAGATGTCTACCCTGTGGTCCTGTTCGCGTCTCAGGATCTGTTCAGGGGCCATAAAGCGCGAAGACCCGACGACCTCCAGACGATGACCTTTGAGGTCCTTGCGAAATCTGGCAATCCCGAAATCCGTGATTTTTGGCAGGCCTTGCGTCGAAACAATAATGTTCTCGGGCTTGATATCTCTGTGGACGACTCCCTGCGAGTGAGCATAATCAAGGGCTAGTGCCAGCTCAAAGGTGGTCTCGACGGCTTTCTTGATGCTCAGAGGAGAAGAGCGTTGGACCGCCAGAAGCGTTTTTCCATACACGTACTCCATCACCATATAGAGAAGATCGCGCTTCTTCCCTACATCGTAGATCACCACGATATTGGGGTGAAGAAGCGCTCCCGCAGTCTGAGTTTCGAGAAAGAAATCACGCAGAAATCGCTCGCGAGCGTTACCCTCTTCTCTGACCGAGTCAAGAGAAAAGACCTTGATGGCTACTGGCCTGCGGATGATCTTGTCCATGGCCAGGTAGACCTTCCCCATCCCCCCCTCACCTACCATACGTACGACGTCATAGCGCTTGAGCTTTTTCAGTTTGCTGATGTGACTCTGGGGAATCATGGCAGGTAACCCGATTGCCGCTCCGTAGGACGGGCATGATTCTATTGACCCGCCTGAACAATCGCTTCAATTGTTGGTGAACTAGAGCTCTGACAGAATGTACGGTCCGTCATCCGTTATGGCGATCGAGTGCTCAAAGTGAGCCGAGAGCTTGCCGTCCGCGGTGACAGCAGTCCACTCGTCCTCGAGGAGCCTGATTCGCCACGTGCCTTCGTTGACCATCGGCTCGAGAGCCAAGACCATGCCGGTCTGGAGGCGCGGATTCGATCCCACCCCCTTATAATTGGGAATCTGGGGCGGTTCGTGCATGTTTCGTCCTATGCCGTGCCCCACAAAGTCCCTCACTACGCTGAACCCATTCGATTCCACATGGGCTTGAATTGCTGCAGATATGTCGAAAAGCCGATTCCCGGCGACTGCTTTTTCTATGCCCTTGTAAAGAGACTCACGCGTGACCCTGCACAGTCGCGCAGCAGTCTCCGAAATATTTCCCACCGGAAATGTCCTGGCCGCATCCCCAACGAACCCGTTGTGGATCACGCCCACATCTATACTCACGATGTCCCCTTCTTTCAATTTGCGGGCACCCGGGATGCCGTGAACCACCTCCTCGTTGACAGACGAGCAGATGTTGGAGGGGTAGGGCTTTTGATTGCGCATGCGATACCCTTTGAATGCCGACGTTGCCCGGTGCTTCTGTATCAGCCGTTCCGCCACATCGTCCAGCTCTGCGGTGGTGACTCCGGGAGCGATCCGCTCACCGATCTCTTGGAGTATTTCTGCGACAATACGGTTCGCTTCCCGCATTATCTGAATTTCTTTCTTTGTCTTAAGTACAATCATTCCACTTTTCACGATTTATACCACCTCAGGGCTCTCGGGAGACGGCAAATAGCGCTCGACCTCCGTAGCATATCAGAATTCCGTTGAATGGGTAACCATTTGCTCGCGCACGGAGAAGCGATTTGTCAAAAGATAAGGGCCATTCATGCTCAAACAAACTCCCTCTTGGCACCTTTTCGGGGGAAGGCCTGAACAATAAACTCTCCTTATCGGCTTGTCGGTAAAAGAGCGGCGATCCGCTTCGGCACCCCGCAGGGAGCCCGAGCGGAGCCATTACTTCGCCGCGCGGACCAAACTCCTCAGGAGCCGAAGGTTCACGGGATCCATATCAATGCCATGGTGCTGTTTTGGGGTTTCGATAATCTTCGGGGTATTTACAAAACGCGGTTCGTTCATGATCAGCCGGAATGGATCCAGTCCCAAGCTCCCGAGCCCGATCTGTTCGTGCCGGTCCACCCGCAATCCCAAACCCTTCTTGCTGTCATTGAGATGGAGAACTTCCACCTTCTCCACACCCACTGCCCTCTCCAAACGTTCCATCGTGTCATCGTACTTGGAGCGAGAAAGATCGTACCCTGCTGCAAAGAGGTGGCAAGTATCGATGCAAATCCCAAGGCGCTCGGGCGCGACCGAGCCCTCTATCATCTGCTTGAGGTGCTCGAATCTGTGGCCGATCACGCTTCCTGGGCCCGCAGTGTTCTCCAAGAGCAGACGGACATGAAAACCCTCCGTGTCCCGAACCACGACATTGAGTGATTCGATCACCGCTTTGATTCCTGCCTGCTCTCCAGAGCCCGAATGGGCGCCCGGGTGCAAGACAACACAGGGAATGCCGAGCATCTCGGCCCGCTCCATTTCCTCCCTCAAGGCAGCGATAGAGCGCATTGCGAGGCGTCGATCGGGAGATGCCACGTTGATCAAGTACGCTGCGTGGGCTATCACCTCAATCCCGGTCCTGGCCTGTTCACTGTGGAACTTTTCGATCTCTTCGGCGCTCAGGGCACGGCCTTTCCACTGAGAGGCATTCTTCGTGAATATCTGAATGACCGTGCAGCCGAGCTCTTCTCCTCTGCCGAGCGCTCGATGGACACCTCCGGCGATAGACAGATGCGCCCCCAGCAGAGGTCTTCGGTAAGGCCCGACAGCCAAGGTTCGTTCCATCGGTTCCTTCTTTACGACCCTCGATCGTACCATCAAGCGTGCGATCTCCCGGGTCTTTGGGTGCTTGTTCTCCGTTCGCAAGTAATATGCTACTATTTCACTTCTCTGGAAAGGCATGGCCACACGGAATGCCTGAGGAGAGGATCTTTGCGGGACTGGTCCGAGAAAGGGCCGGTGCGGAGAACAAGAGAATGCCGAACGGGAAACGAGCAGTCGGGCGAGCGAATGAAGCCCCCAAGGAGTGTCTTTTCGAGTGCAAGGTCTATTATGAGGACACAGACTGCATGGGAGTCGTGTACCATGCAAACTACTTGAAGTATCTCGAGCGAGCCCGGAGCGAATACGTGCAAGAGCGCTTGGAAAGCGTGGAGAATTACCATGACCGCGGAATCTTCTTCATGGTCCATAAGATCGAAATAGCGTTCCACTCTCCTGCCAGACTTGGCGATCTGCTCGTCGTGAGGACTTGGATAGAGCACACCACCAAGTTTCGTGTGGTGGTCAAGCAAATTGTGATCAAGAAGGGGGAGCCGAGGGACTATCTTGTTACCGCCACGGTAACCCTGGTAAACGTTACCCCGGAAGGGGAGCTGAGAGAGATCCCGGCTGAATTTCATGAGCTCTGATCGGACAGGCCTCCACGACAAGACTGAAGGGCCACGGGCCGGTAGCGCAGGGATGGGTCGAGCGAGCATTGTTTGGTTGATAGTGCTCGTGGCGTTTTTATCCGTGTCGGTCTGTTCTACTGGGCACTGCGACGACGTGGATCAGCTTGTCGAGCGTGCTCTGAGGCGCTCGGGTCTCCAGAGTCAGGCCAAAACCCTCATCCCTGCAATCGTTGGCGCATTTCCCGGCGATGCCTTCTCTGATGCAAGCCTGAGAGGCAAGATACGAACCCGGATCAACAAGTCGTTTGGAGAAACACAGATCCTGGAGACGGTCCGAGAGTCCCTGAAGTCTAAATTCGATCAAAGCAAGATGGACCATGTCCTCGAGTTTTACGACTCGAAGCTTGGCAAGAAGATAGGAGAGTTGCAAGCCGGGGCTCTTCTGGCAACCTCCCTTTCCCAAGTGAAGGAAAGCAAGGCTTCCCTGGCCCTCATGCAGGATTCTCGGATGCCTTTGCTCCGGAGAATCGTTCAGGCCACAGAAGTGGCAGTGGCTCAGGAGCGCCTGTTCAACAGCATGATCCGTGGCCTATTGGACTCGGGAGACGCGCAGGAGGGTCAGCCCGCTGCGGTGCGGAGTCGCCTTCGATCGTTCACGGACCGGGCCATGGCTCCCGGGGCTATCTTCGAGCAAATGGCCATCGCATCGCTGTCACGGACCTTCGCATCTCTTTCGGATAAGGAGCTGGAAGAGCTCGCGGCATTCGAAGAATCTGACGCTGCACGCTGGTTTCGGTCGGCGACGCTGCCCGGGCTCGAAAAAGCAGTGTATGAGATCTCTCGGCTGCTCGGGCTCGCAATACGGGAGTCCAAACCTCCGACTGAGCACGAAAGCAGGTAAAAAGCGAAGCAAGTGGAAAAGTTCCTAAGTGCGAGACTTCATAAGTACGGTTACGTATTTCAGGGCTATCAAGAAGAGGATTCTTGGTTATCATTGATTTCTTCATGCCTTGAAGGGGCATACCATGAGTAGTCCCGCGGGACTACTTTAGGTGCGCTCCTTCAGAGCGCAAGTCTCCCAAATGAGCCGTGGCAGAATGCGTGACCGTATTTGCGAAACGCTGCACTAGGATATACGGAGAACAAATACGCCGCCATGGACGGACGAAGCCACCCCATTCGGCAATGGTTGCCTCTGCTAGGAGCACTTGCCATACTCATTACGGTGTCTGCGACCGCAGTGCTGGCGCAGCAGGCGCGCCCCACGGAGCGTGGATTCACACGATACACGGATCCGGCCGGTCGCTTCTCGCTGGATTATCCCGCCACAATGAAGGTGGAGGCGGCCCGACCGGAAGAAGTGAAAATCTACCATCCTGGGGCCTCGCTGCGTATTACTATCTTTGTGGAGAGGCGGAAAAATCAGAAAGTCCGGGATGCCGATCTGCTTCTGGCAATCTTTCGGAAGCGGATGCAGGAGGAGATGAAGGACTTCTCTATCCTCGAAGAAGGAAAACTGGCAGGTTTGGCGGGCTCTCAAGGTTACCTCATATGTTCCTTTCGAGATCCCAGGGGTATCCAGCTCGTACAAGTTGTGCAGTATGTCGTTTCCAAAGATCGGTTGCTGCAGCTCATCGTCTCGGACCGACCGGAGGGATTTAGAAATCTCGCTGATGTCATACGCAAGATCCATCGGTCGCTTCACGTAACCGACGCCTTATTGAAATAGGCGGGCTCCGTGCGCCGCGGGGACCGCCTCATCCGCGAGCAAGCAGGGGGTCAAGAGGCTGATAACATGTCGGAATTCAAGATCGTGTCAGATTTCGTCCCCAGGGGCGATCAACCCGACGCTATTGAAAGGCTCGTCGAAGGAGTTCAAGGCGGCGCTAAGCATCAAGTCCTCCTGGGTGTCACCGGCTCCGGAAAGACGTACACCATGGCCAATGTGATAGCCAAGGTTGGTAAACCTGCGCTGGTGCTGGCCCCGAACAAGACGTTAGCCGCGCAGCTCTTCAGCGAGCTCAAGGCGCTCTTTCCCGAGAATGCCGTCGAATACTTTGTCTCGTATTACGACTACTACCAGCCGGAGGCGTACATACCACAGTCGGACACGTATATAGAGAAGGACTCAAGTATTAATGAAACCATAGACAAGATGAGGCATTCGGCGACCAGATCTTTGCTGGAGCGCAATGACGTAATCATCGTGGCATCCGTGTCATGCATCTACGGCCTCGGATCTCCTGAGGCGTACCAGGACATGCTCGTCCACCTTATTGACAAGGAAGACGCTGACAGAGACGTAGTGCTCAAGAAACTCGTGGAGATCCAATATGAGCGCAATGACATGGATTTCCACCGGGGAACGTTTCGGGTTAGGGGTGATGTGGTCGAGGTTTTTCCTGCTTATGAGGAGGAGACGGCTATCCGGATCGAATTCTTCGGCGACACGGTTGACGCGATCTACGAAGTCGACCCTTTGAGGGGAAAGATCAAGAGAGCCCTCGACAAGGTAGCAATTTATCCGGCGAGTCATTATGTCACCGAGAAGTCTCGTCTCTTACACGCGGCGGACCTGATTCTCGAAGAGATGAAGGAGCGAGTGGAAACCTTCAGAAGCCAGAACCGCCTGATCGAAGCTCAGAGGATCGAAGAGCGGACGCGGTTCGACGTGGAAATGCTCAAGGAGTTGGGGTACTGTAACGGGATCGAAAACTATTCCCGTTACTTGACAGGACGGAATGCGGGAGAGCCTCCGCCGACGCTCCTGGAATACTTTCCAAGGGATTCGCTTTTCTTCATCGACGAATCCCATGTCAGCATCCCGCAGCTCAGGGGAATGTTTCGAGGCGACCGTTCCAGGAAGCAGACCCTTGTGGATTATGGATTCAGGCTTCCGAGCGCCCTGGACAACCGCCCCTTGACTTTCGAGGAATTTGAGTCTCACGTAAACCAGGTCATCTACGTTTCTGCCACTCCCGGTCCGTACGAGATGGAACACGCGGGCGAGCGGGTGGTTCAGCAAGTGATTCGGCCCACAGGGCTCATGGATCCGGTCATCGAATTGCGACCAGCTTCGAGCCAGGTGGACGATCTTTTGCACGAGATCCGCCAGCGAGTGGAAGCGGGGCAGAGGGTACTCGTGACCACGCTGACAAAGAGAATGGCGGAGGACCTGACAGAGTATTACAGCAGTCTTGGAATACGGGTCAGGTATCTCCACTCGGAAATCCACACCATCGAGCGCATGGAGATCATCAGGGATCTGCGCGTGGGAAAGTTCGACGTGCTCATCGGAATTAACTTACTCAGGGAAGGATTGGACATTCCTGAGGTGGGCCTGGTTGCCATACTCGATGCCGACAAAGAAGGCTTCCTCAGGTCGGAGCGATCGCTGATCCAGACGGCTGGCCGAGCCTCGCGAAACGTGGATGGCACGGTCCTCATGTACGCGGATTCTGTGACCGAATCCATGGAGCGCGCGATGGAAGAGACTGCCCGCCGGCGAACCCTCCAGTTGGAGTTCAACAGGGAGCACGGCATTACGCCGGAGACCGTGAAGAAGAGTATCCAGGACATTCTCTCGTCTCTGGCGGAACAGGATTATGTGACGGTCGAAGTCGAGCCGGAGGAGGTTTTGCCTGAGGCTGCTCCGGAGGATTTGCCCAAGATCATCGAGTCGCTTACAAAGGAGATGTTTGAGGCCGCCCGGAACCTGGAGTTCGAGAAAGCCGCGGACCTCAGAGACATGATACGCGAGCTGGAAGCTCGGCAGATCCGCCTAGGCTTGCCCCAGGCCAAACCGCGAAAGCCTGAAAAGAAGAGCAAACGGAGAGCCCCAGCCCGACCAGGATTCGCGGAGGAACGGCAGCAGCAACAACAATGGTGACCCATGACTGATGATATGAAGACAAAAGAGGAATTGATCGCCGAGCTCCAGGACCTCAGAGCTCGGTTCGACCAGCTCTCGACTTCGGAAGCCGAGTTGCGGGCTGCCAGGGAGGCTCTACGGTATTCCGAGCTGAGGTTTCGCTCTGTAGCGCAATCAGCGGTTGATGCCATCGTATCTTCAAACTCGAAGGACGAGATTATCTTCTGGAACAAGGCCGCGGAGCATATATTTGGCTATAGTGAAGAAGAGGTACTGGGCAAACCCGTTACCATGCTGATTCCGCCGCGACTGAGAGAAGCGCACAGCCGAGGAGTGCTTCAGTACAAGAAGACCGGGATTCCGGCTTTGATAGGAAAAACCGTGGAGGTCCCGGCCTTGAGGAAGAGCGGCGCGGAGTTCCCCATCGAGCTGTCGCTTTCTACGTGGACGGCAAAGGGGGAGACTTTCTTCACAGGTATCATACGGGATATCTCTGCGAGAAAGGAAGCGGAGAAGGAACTGCAAAGACGCACCGAAGAAGCACGCCAGCGTACAACTGAGCTGGAAGCCCTCATTCAGATGGTCGCGCACGATCTTAAGTCTCCAATTATCACTATTGCCGGCATCGTCCGTTTGCTGAAAAAGAACCTCTGTAATTTGCCAGCGGACGAGAAGAGAGAACAGTTGTTTTCTCAGCTCGAAGCATCGAGTATCGCGGTGGAGACCTTCTTGAAGGATCTTCTGGACGGATTGGCCGTGGAAGCTACTGTTCCGGAGCAACTACCTGTTCGGATCGAGGAGCTCATCGAAGAAGTGGCCCGGCAACATGGAGAAACTTTGGAGAAGAGCCACATAGTGCTCGACATCGAGATCGCGGACTCCCTTCCCACCATCACGGGTGATTCTCGGCGGCTCGGGCAAGTGCTCGACAATCTGATCTGCAATGCGATCCGATACATGGGAAACAACAACGAACCGCGTATACGGATACGGGCAGTTCAGGGATCGGATTGTGTCATTGTCAGCGTCTCGGATAACGGGATTGGCATTGCCAAAGAATATCACGGCAAGATTTTCGAGAGGTTCTTTCGAGCGCCTGGCAGTGGTGCGTCCGGCGGATCGGGGCTAGGACTTTCCATCGTGAAGAGGATCGTGCAAAATCATGGCGGAACCGTATGGGTCGAATCGGAAGAAGGGCAAGGCTCGATTTTTAGTTTCTCGCTACCCGTCTGCACGCCCGCGTCATGAGTCATCCGTTTCCGGAACAAAAAACGAGCCCCGTTTTTCACATGCCACGAACATAGTACAAAACGAGCGGAGGGCGGTCACTGAGAGACCGGACCCTCCGCACGATCTTCCGGGAGGTCGGACACCCTTTCTTGGAGCGGTTCTCATGTGCTCTCAGGCAGCTCTGCCCTCCAGGCGTCCCAGCATATCTCCGACTAGCTCCTTCTTTCTCTTGAGGTCCTGGCGAAACGAGAACGTATCAGTGCTGGAAATCTCGGAGCTCAACTCGCGCAAATATCCCTCCAGGATCTCTTGCATCAACTTTTCTTCATCCTCTCTGAACTGAATCTGGGCCATCTGCTCATCCTTTCTGGGATTTCCGTCCGTCTCGGGCTCCATCAGCCGTGGACTCGGACTACATCGACTTACGCGCTGCGAATCGCTCTTTCGTTGGTTGGTAGCATGTTCCTCCATCGCCACCACACCTGCTCTTGACCGATCGCCTCTACTCCGTCAGGGCCGACACATTCGCCCCCGCGGTCCCTTGCCTCTACTCAAAAAATAGTCATCCAATCTTCAGTCGCAATAGAAATTCGGCAGCCTGAAATCCAGGGATTCGCGGAAATGCTCCACATGCGGCAGAAGAAATGACAGTCTGTCGGAACGTGGGGCTACCCTACAGGGCCGGATTCATCCCACCGCGGATCGTCACGCACCATGTAGTGCAGGCTTTCCAGCCTGCATACCAAGAAATGGCAGCCTAAAAGGCTACCCTACAGGGCCGGATTCATCCCACCGCGGATCGTCACGCACCATGTAGTGCAGGCTTTCCAGCCTGCATACCAAGAAATGGCAGCCTAAAAGGCTACCCTACAGGCCGGATTCATCCCACCGCGGATCGTCACGCACCATGTAGTGCAGGCTTTCCAGCCTGCATGCCCAGAAATGGCAGCCTAAAAGGCTACCCTACAGGGCCAGATTCATCCCACCGCGGATCGTCTCACGCCATGTAGTGCAGGCTTTCCAGCCTGCATACCAAGAAGTGGCAGCCTAAAAGGCTACCCTACAGGGCCGGATTTATCCCACCGCGGATCGTCACACGCCATGTAGTGCAGGCTTTCCAGCCTGCATACCAAGAAGTGGCAGCCTAAAAGGCTACCCTACAGGGCCGGATTCAT
>JBFMDN010000102.1:0-13478 GCA_040753915.1 Thermodesulfobacteriota bacterium
TTGGTGGTTGTGACGCGCTGAACCACAGGTTGAAACCTGTGGCTACTGCAGGTGCGCTCCTTCAGAGCGCAAATTCCCGACTGGGTCGTGGCAGAATACGTGACCGTAATTTTGAAATCCTCTACTTAGTCCTCCCGTGGAATGTGGAAGCGGACGAGGCATCGGCTGCCGGCCTTTCTCGCGTGCGAGTGCTGCACGCCCTGCGGTTCCCGTGCCTCGCAAACGCTGTCATGAGCCATCAGCCATAAGCTCGCCTACGAGCCGGTTCAGCATAGCTGCCCCCTTCACCTCGGTTTCAAAAAGCGGCAGCACTGCCCTGACTCTATCCCCGAAAATCTTCCAGATCATCTCCATGTGCTCTTCCTGCATGAGCACTCGGTTTCTGACAAACTCTGCAGCGTCAGAGCTCACCTGACTTTTCGGGATCATTCCATTGACCACGACTCCGCCCACAGGAACGCCGAATTCATGGAACCAGTTGATGAACCGCGTGATCACCGCGATGGGGAGACTCTCGGGCAAGGTGACGAAAAAGAACGCTGTCAGGGCTTCGTCGGTCAAGAGATCCTTTGCGTGGCTCATGCGATCCCTGAAGCTCAGAAGGTAGTCCAGGAGAGGATCCTGCTCTTGCTTCTTGGAAAACGAGAGCATCTCTCGCAACGATTTGGCCTCTTCTCGGCTCTTGAGCATCTTTTCCACCCACAGGCTGTACACCTTCGACATACCGAGGAGCCGTCGTGCGTTCGCGGTGGGAGCTGTGTCAAAGACGTAAAAGTCGTATTCGTCCTTGAACATGAGGTCCATCATGTTCTCGAACATGGCGGATTCTTCGAACGCAGGGTTCATGGTGGCCGATTCGATGAAATCCTCTGCCCGAGTGGTGATGTCTGCAAACTTCAGGAACCAGTTGATCTTTTCCCGTATTTCCTGCTTGGAACGCTCGATGGTCTCGCGCGTGTCGATCTCGAAGGCGTAACAGTTGGCTTCGTCGCAGACCACAACCGGCCTGCCGAAGACGTCTTGCTCAAAGAGGTTGGACAGACTATGAACCGGATTGGTGGAGGCCAGCAAGGTCTTTCGTCCCTGCTTCGCCGACCACAAAGCAGCGGCGCCGGCAACGACGGTCTTTCCCACACCTCCCTTTCCGCCGAAGAATATATACTTGAGTCGAGGATTATCCTTCATGTACCGACTCATGCTGATGGTAATCTTGTTCACGGTAAACCCCCTGATCTCCGCCTATGAGAAATCTCCGAACATTTTTCTCGCGAGCTTGTCGATCATGTCCAACCCGGTGATATCCCGTTCCATCTCCGGCACGAACGCCAAGATCTCTCCTTTGAACTCGTCCTCTATGACCTTGAGGTAATGTTCCTGCATAGCGAAACGGTTCTTAAGATATTCGGGGATGTTTTGGTCCTTTAGTTCTTCGGGGAGAATCCGATTCATGATGTAACCGCTAAGAGGGACATCGAATTTTGCGAAGAGCTTCGCAGCCTTCTGGGTGTCCTTGATGACCATCTCTTCTGCGGTCAGCACGAAGAAGAACGCCGTCTTTTCCTTGTCGGTAAGTATGCTCGACGACTTGTTGATCCTGTCTTTTATGAACAGAAGCTCATTGAGAACCGCGTCTTCGTCCAGCTCTTTTTCGCGTTTGATCACCGCTGCGGCCTGGTCGAATTCTCGCATCTGTTGTCTAAGGTTGGTGATCTTATCGATCCAGGCATCGTACACAGAGGCCATGCTGAGGTAGTACAAGGCGTGTCCTAGTGGCACAAGATCGTATACGTAGTAATCGTACCCCCCTTTGACCACGATATCCACGACCTCGTCAAAAATGGCGCTCTCTTCCATTGCCGGCTCGGCGGCAGCGGCCTGGATGTAACTCTCGATTTCGTCCGGGATCTTTTCCATTCCGTACATATCGAGGATCTTTTGTCGGATTTCTTGCTGATATTCTTTGACTCTGCGATCTGCGTCGATCTCCTGTGCGTACAAGTTGGGTATGATCTGTGTCGGGCCTTTTCCAAAAATGTCTTTCTGGAAAATGTCCGTCAAGGATGCCTGAGGATCGACGGAAAAGACCAAGACCTTCTTGCCGGTCTTGGCAAGATAGTAGGAAGTGGCAGCCGAGAACGTGGTCTTGCCGAGGCCACCCTTGCCACCAAACATGATGTATCTCCGATTGGGATACTGTTCAAATATCTTGGCTAACGACATGAGGATCAGCCCTTTCCCAAGTTAAGGCTTTGGATGAGAATGCATCGACTCCTGACTCAGAGCGTTGTCTGGAGGAGTCCGGCAAAACACCGACAGCAGAAGCGGCAACCGAGACTCCTTTCGTCAAGCCAATGCGTCCGTCAAATCTTTCTCTCTGAGCATCCTGCGCTTCCACGTGGCAATCTGAGGAACCGCATACGGGAGGAGACGCAACGAATAGTAAGGAGGAAGAATCGGCACGCCAAGCATGTCTCCCATGGTGATCAAAATGAAAAGGTGCTCCATGCTTGCCCTGGATTTCAGGGCATATCGTGCCGAATCATGAGCAGCGATTCCATAGACGAATTCCTTAACAGATTGGAACAAGCCTACTTTTTTTCTTTCTTCTTCCGACATCGATTCACTCCCTTTACCATCTTTCGGGAAGAATCGTGGCTGCAGAGCATTACCGGCGCGCATGATGCCCTCTGCATTGCAGGAGGCGATTCGACCGAGCTTTGAGCCACGAACACTTCCCTATCCGAAATCAGCTTTGTCCGTTAAGTCCTTCTCTCGAAAAAGAAAACGCTTCCACCCTGGTAGTCGCGGGAGCGCAAACGGGAGCAGTCTCAACGCGTAGTACTGTGGAACGATCGGGACTCCCAACATGTCGCCCATAGTGACGAGCATGAAGAGATGCTCCAGGCTGGCTTTCTTCTTCAGCGCGATAAGCGCGCCATCATGAAGCATCATACCGTACAAGAATTCCCGCACCTTCACCAAGAGCCCGTCGTTTTCGTCGCTCCGGCTCACTCCATACTCCACCCGCGGGAAATACGCCGTTGGGCCGATTACCCGATCGTTGGTCCCGGGTAAATGCACGACCTACCCGGGGATATGCTGTCAGCAGAGCCAATGCGTCGGCTCTGGTACGCTTGCTCTTAAGCTTTTGAAGGGATCGCCTCCGCTCGCACGGTCCGGTAGCGGCGGAATGCTTTGTACCCTTCCCACGCGAGAACCAATGCGGCCGCGACCAGGAACAGGGCCACGAGCCCCATAAGCGTGTTCCCGATGAGTGCTTCTCCCTTCACTGCGCCGCCCAGGACTTTCACAAACAGTAGGTTGTACGACGTGTAAAGCAGCGCTGCAATCGTGGTCACAAACATGAATATCATCGGATAGAAAGCCCATGCCGACGGCCTGCCTTCCGAGACCAGCCACGCTGATATGAGCAGAAGCGCCAACGAGGCCATCAACTGGTTCGCGCCACCGAACAGGACCCACAGATACTGCCACCAGCCGGTCATGACCAAAATCATGCCCAGGATGCTCGCCAAAATGGTCCCAACGTGCGCGTTCTTGAACACAGGGTGCACGTCGCTAAGCAACTCGGATGTCGCGACCCTCATGAAACGGATCACCAACTGCATGATCGTGATGGCGAGAAAAATCATCATGACGCTGCCATATGACTTGGCTACTTCGAGGGGTAGGCCCACTGCGTTGAGAAACGTGCCGACCCCCGTGGCAAAAACGCGGGCAGGGCCCAGCTTGATAGCTTCCATGTAATCGGCAGCGGAGGTGAAGATCGTCCCTGCGATGATGAGGGCAAAAATGGCCAACATCATCTCTACGAACATCACGCCAGCGCCCACGGGTCTGGCGTCGAGCTCGTTCTCGAGCTGGCGGGCGGTCCCCGAGCTGGACACAATACTGTGCCACCCGGAAATGGCCCCGCAGGCAATGGTCACGAACATGATGGGCCACAAAGGACCGATCGGAATGCTAAAGGTCGTGAAAGCCGGCAGCGTGAAATTGGGGTGCAGCACGAATATACCGATGATTCCGAAAAAAAGGCCCAGGAAAACAACATAGGCTGCCACGTAGTTGATTGGGAGAGCAAATCGCCAAATTGGGAGCACTGACGCGAAATAGCAGAAGACAAAAGCACAAATCGCCCAGATCCACCTGCTATTTGCGAGACTATCTCCCAAGACCGCGTTTGACGGCACTCTGGTCCCCAGAAATATGCCGAACAAAGCAATCGCTACACACACCACGGTGGTAAGAATAATGTCCCGCTTCCAGCGATAGATCATCTGACCAGCCAAAATGCCGGCAACGGTCAGCAAGAGCCAGGCCATAGGAGAGGCCTTCAAACCAATGGCGGTGCTCACCACCACCGCACCGAATGCCCCGGCTATAAGGAGCAGGTAAAAATAGATAAATGAAAGGAGAATGATCCGGGCTCGAGGCGAAATCAGCCTGTGGCTCAGACCTCCAAACGAGGCCCCCTCGTTCCTGATGGCAATCATCGCGCTCGCGTAATCGTGCACCCAGCCGATGAAAAACGTGCCCAGAAGTATCCAGAGGACGGCCGGCAGCCATCCCCATTGGATAGCGATGATCGGCCCGATGATCGGCCCTGCCCCAGCTATGGACTTGAACTGATAGCCGTACAAAATGTTCCTGCTGGTCGGCATGAACTCCACGCCGTCCATGTACATCTTGGCAGGGGTAGTTCTTTTGGGATCGGCCTTGATGATGTTGGCGTCGACATACCCGGCATAGACCCGATAGCCGAGGTAAGCCACGATAAACCCTACGATCAGGACAACGATTGCGTTCATTGTGCGGCCCCTTTCTTATGACTCTCGGTATCCTCACGGTTCCGAATGATTGCCAACCGCGGAAACGATTCAACCTCTTGCAAGGGAAGCACCAGAACAACACTTGAGTCCTCAGGTCCGATCTGGCATGTGTCCTTCAGCGGTGCCATCGCTTTTGGTCACATTGCTTGCTGTCCCCCCGACACAGATCGGTCCGCTCGCATGACGGGCTCAGAACTAGTTATCTCTAGCATTAAGCTCACTGTTATGCCGAGTCAAGCATTATCTTCCCGGCGGCGCATCGATAGCGCCACCATTGACTCTGCGCTGGATTCATGAAACTCGTTAGCACGCCACGGGCGGCGCCTGCCGCCTCGTCTCACCCGTGTCCTGCTACGCCGCCAAGGAAGGCTTTCTGCACCTCGGGGTTCCTGATCAGGGAGGTGGACAAGCCCTCCATGATGATTCTGCCGGTTTCAAGTATGTATCCTCGTTCCGCGATCTGAAGAGCGGCCCTCGCGTTCTGCTCCACCATCAGGACCGAGATACGGCTCTCCTTGCGCAGCTTGGTGACCGTCTCAAAGATGAATCGTACGACCAGCGGTGCAAGGCCCAGGGAAGGTTCGTCCAATAGCAAGAGCTTGGGGCGGGACATGAGTGCCCTCCCCAGTGCGAGCATTTGCTGCTCTCCACCGGAAAGAGTTCCCGAAAGCTGGCTCTTCCGGTCCCTGAGGCGGGGGAACATCTCCAGGACACGCTCGATGTCCTCCGCGGTTTCCTGCCTGGCGGCAGAAGAGGAGCGGCAGTACGCTCCGAGCCTCAGGTTGTCCAGCACCGACATGTTGGCAAAAATCTGCCGGCCCTCCGGGACTTGAGCGATGCCGAGACGCACGATCTTGTACGCAGGGGTTCGGCTGATGTCTTGCCTCCCGAAGGTAATAGAACCAGAAGCAGGCGTCACAAGGCCACATACGGTATTGATGAGCGTCGATTTGCCGGCCCCGTTTGCCCCGAGAAGCGTGACGCAGGTCCCCTCCTCGATATGGAGTGACAGTTCTTTGAGAACGTGCACTTTGTCATAGAATACGTTGAGATCAGCTACTTCCAGCATCCGCCACATCCCGCGTCGTGGCCTGCGCCCCGGCGTCGTCCTCTGTTGATTTTCCCAAATAGGCCTCGATTACCTCTTCATTTTCTTGGATCGCTTTCGGCGTGCCTTCGGCAATCTTGCGTCCGTAATTGAGCACCAAAATGTACTGGGATACCTCCATCACGAGACTCATGTCGTGCTCGATAAGGACCACCGTTATGCCCTTATCCCTTATGCGGCAGATGAGCTCCGCGAGCCCTGCCGTTTCCTGTGGATTGAGGCCGCCGGCCGGTTCATCCAGAAGAAGCAACTGGGGTTCCAAAGCCAGGGCTCTGGCGATTTCCAGGTGCCTCTGATAACCGAACGGTAAGGAGAGGGCATCTACATGGGCCTTATCTGCCAGGCCCACGAAATCCAGGTACTCCGTGGCTCGAATGCGAGTGATCTGCTCGTCTCTTCGGCTTGACGGTAGTTTCAGAGCACAGGCAACGAAGCCGGACGAGGTCTTGATGTGACGAGCCACCATCACGTTCTCAAGTGCGGTCATGTGGCGGAAGAGCCTGAGGTTCTGATATGTCCGCGCAATGCCGCGCTCAGCCACCTTGTGCGGGGGCAACCCCGTGATGGTTTGCCCCTGGAAAAGAACCTCGCCCCGAGTTGGGGCAAACGCCCCGGAGATCACATTTATCAGTGTTGTCTTGCCTGCACCGTTGGGACCGATGATCGAGGTAACGGTGTTGTTTGCCACCTCACCGGTGACGTTGCTAAGAGCCATCACCCCGCCGAACCTCATAAAGATCCCTTGCACTGAGAGTATGTCGTTCACTGTTCAGTCCGCGTCCTGCTTTGAAGCGACGTTGCTAATCTCCGAATAAGTCCGACGATTCCGTCGGGCATGAACATCATGATAATCAAGAGGACCAAACCATAAATGAGGATGTCGTAATCGTGGAAAAACCGGAGACTCTCCGGAAGGATGGTCATGATCACCGTCCCTACCAGGGCGCCCCAGACGTTCATCATCCCTCCGACCGCAACCATCACCACGAACAGGATGGACTCGTTGATGGAAAAGGTCACAGGGGAAATGAATGTGACGTAGTGGGCGTACAACGACCCCGCAATGGAAGCCATAGCTGCGGAAACCACGAAAACCTTGATCTTGAGCGGGGGCGTGTTGATCCCCATGGCCCGGGCAGCCTCTTCGTTGCCGTGAACGGCTCTGAGCGCCCGGCCTATGCGGGAGTGCACCAAGTTCAGTGAGAGCACCATGTGCAGGAGAACTACGCTCCAGATGAAGCAGAACCACTGTGTGGGCGTTGTCAGCCGCCATTCACCGATCCCCAGGGTAGGGATCTGTCCGAATCCCGAAGGGCCTCCAGTGAGCGCTCGAAACGGTGCCAAAGTATTTTGCAGCGACTCTGATGCCAACCCCACCTTATTGAACACAAGGAGCACCAGGCTCACCAACTCTCCAGTGTCTGCGACTGCAACGATGTGGATAATTTCGCCGATCCCCAGAGTGGCCATAGCCAGGTAATGGCCCCTCAGCCTCAGCGTCGGTATTCCGACGAGGAATGCGAGAAGACTGTTGAGTGCCAATCCCACTGCGATACCCGCGGCAGGGCTCCATCCGAAATGAACGGTTAGAATTCCCGATGAATACGCGCCGATTGCGAAGAACCCCGCCTGTCCGATGGATATCTGGCCTGCATACCCCATGAGAAGGGACAAGCCGATACAGACCAAGCTGAAAATTCCCGCGAAATTGATCACCCGAAAATAGTACGGACTTTCCACCACGAAGGGAAATGCCACAATGACAATGGCAAGAATCATCAAGCATATGATGTTGCCGCGGCCCATATGTGGTCCCCCGGTTATAGATTCCGGATCCTCCGAGAAAGTGTTCCAAGCCCCTTCACGTCTTGTACGAACGATCGACATGCGTCACGCAGGTCGACCGTCCTAGAACTCTTTGAATCTTGCCGCCTCAGCACTGCCAAATAGGCCGCTTGGTTTGTAGAAGAGGACGGTGAGCAGGATAATGAGCGAAATGGCATCCTTGTAACCTGAAGAGATCAAGCCGGCTCCCAATGCTTCCAGGATGCCCAGGATGAATCCTGCGGCTACCGCGCCGTAACCGTTGCCCAATCCGCCGAGAACCGCAGCGCCAAATCCTTTCAATGCCAACATAGGCCCGCGGTCGTAGTCCATGAGCGTGATGGGGGTGACCACATAGCCGGCAATGGCACCCACTGCAGCAGACATGGCAAAGGAGAGAAGGATCATCCACCGGTCGTTGATTCCCATGAGCTTGGCAATGTCGCGGTTGAACGCACAAGCTTGCATGGCTTTCCCCGTCAGAGTGAAGCCAAAGAACAGCCCAACCAGGACAACTACCAGGAGGATCACCGTCACCACCAGCAGCGTCTGAGGAAGCACCGTGGCCCCGAGCACGCGAACAGGACTCTCTGAAACAAAGTGGTCCATGAAGTAGGGGTCCTTGCCGAACACGAACATGGCAACCCCTCTGACGAGGATAGAAAGCGCAATCGTGATGATTATCAGTTGCAGCACAGACGGGTTTCGCATTGACACAGTGGTCTTGTGTCTTAGCCCGGCGTACGCAACGATACCTGCTGCTAGCCCGACCCCCACCGCAATCGGCATGGACGCGTCCAATACCACCCGAGCTATGGCAAACGCCACCACAGCCAAGCCGCAATAGTGAAACACAGAAAGTCTCTCCCTGGGCTCCACTGCAATCTTTTCCATGAGCATTCCCACAAGCGTCGTCGTTCCCACGGCCAGAAGAAAGGCCAACGGAATGGACGCTGCCGGAGGAAATCCCATCTTCTTGGCAGCTCCCACAAAGGTAACGCCCAGCAGGCCGCCCAGCATCACAAATTCGCCCTGGGCAAAGTTTATGATGCTTGTGGAGTTGTACACCATGGTGAAGCCGAGCCCCACCATTGCGTAGATTGCTCCAATAGTGACTCCGGAAAAGAGGTATTGAAGGAAGTCCGCAAGACTAATCATTGGCTCGGCTCATCCGCAAATTGATTGGGACGGCCGGGTCAGGTTTCTTGAGATATCTGACCCTGGCATTCCGTTATGGTGACTACTTCTTTTGTTCCAGAGGCAGAATCTTGCCCCCCTTGCCCACTATGAGCAGTTCCAGAGATCCGTCCTTATCCAGGCCCGTGTGATCCTTGGAGCTCATGTTGAACACGCCGGCCGTTCCTACCCAGCCCTTGGTTTCTTCCAGTCCGTCCCGAATCATGTCCCGGACCTTCTTCACATCGGGATTGCCGCAAACCTTCTTGGCCTTCATCGCGTTGACCACCAGGTACAAGGCATCGTACGCATGCCCCCCAAACGTGCTTACCGGCGGCCCGTGAAGCTTCTCGTAATCGGCCTTGTAGGTTGCGAGAACTTGCTTCTGAAAATGATCAGCGGGAAGCTCGTCAGCGATAAGCAGTCGACCAGCGGGGAAGATGATACCCTCTGCGGCCTCCCCGGCTGCCTGGATGTACTTGGGATTGCCGAATCCATGGCTCAGGAACAGGGGGATCTTCATGCCGAGCTGCCGCATGTTCTTGGGGATGATCGACTGGGCAGGCACGATGGTCCAGCCCACGACAGCGCCTGCACCGGCGCTCTCAATCTTCTTCAGTTGAGCGGTCATGTCGGTGTCCGCGGGACCAAAGGTCTCGTCAGCCACCACTTCGAGACCCACTTCCTTTGAATTCGCCAGAAGATGCTTCCTACCTTGCTGCCCGAAAGCGAGGGTATCGGTTATCAGTCCGATCTTCTTGATCCCCATCTTTTTCATCTGCTCGACAATCCTAATGGCCACGTGCGAGTCGAGTTGGGGCGTCTTGAAAACGTACTTGGATTCCTCGATGGGGGTGACGATGGCTTCCGCAGCGGCACAGGAAACCAGAGGGATCTGAGCCTTCTCACAGATGGGCTTGATGGCAAGACTAGTGCCGCTCAACGAAGGGCCGATTATGGCCAGCACGTTTTCCTTGTTGATGAGCTTCTCAGCCGCATTGACGGCTTTGGGCTCCAAACCTTCGTCATCTTCAATGATGACTTCCACGGGGCAGCCGTCTACACCTCCTGCCTTGTTTATGGCTTCAACGAGCATGAGAGTCGTCTTCTTCTCGGGATCTCCAAGCCAAGAGGCTTTCCCTGTCACCGAGAAGATAGCCCCGATCTTCAAAGGTGTCTTCTTGTCCTGCGCATACCCCGACGTGCCCAGGGCCAGGGCGAGACTCAGGACGATCGCCGTAGCCAATGCAAGAATGGAACGCTGTGTCATTTCCGTCTCCTTTCCTGTTGGATGTGTCCTTCAAAGGACTACGTTCATGACAGAAACGCTTCACAAACCTGAAAGCAATAATCCTTCGGCTTGCCTATCCTTGCGAGTCAGACTCTTGATGTGGTGGCCATGGAAGATCATCGATAGGCCCGTTGAGAATCTAGCTGGGTACGTTGACCGAAATATCCTATTGAGTCTACTGTGCGCTTGAAACTACTAAAATATTAGGATGCCGATGAGAGCCTTGTCAAGAATAAGCGTCTCGGAGAATTCACGGACCTCTCTGTCACGAGCACAGACGAGGGCAAGCAGTCTTATGGCCCTGAAAAAGTTGCATAAACCGGTCGAGCTCCTGAGGGATGACAAAGAAAGGATGTTCGCCGTTTGCCGCAGGTGCACCGCTGGTCTTGCGATCCCCATCCCTCGGACATGTCCTAGCGCGGGGAACGCGAACGAGGAGAGCAAGTAAGCATTCACCCTTGAGCGGGAGGAGAGGATCGATTAGCAGAAATCATTGACGATTTTGTTTTGTCCGCCGCGCATAAGTGAATGCTTACGAGAGCAACTCATGAGGTTCTATTCATCTCAAATTGCGTGGGCACGGGGTCAGGCTTGTTTCTTGATTAGCTTTACCCGTCTAGGCGATCCTCCCCACAGTAAAATGATAGCATCCGACATATCCTGCCACCTCTCTGGGGAACACCCATGCCGCACATAAGCTTTGGCGACCGCCCCGTCTCGTTTGGAACCGCACCGGACTCCAGGCGAGAGACGGTCGAGAAAGGGTGCCGCGCCTTTTCATGGTAAAGCTGCGACCAGCGCCATAACCGACTGATTTTCTGTAGCCGGTTCCCCAGGCTGGGCAGATTTGTCACGCAAACGCGCCGCACCCGTCGAGAAAAGGTGGACGGCTCTTCTGACTGACGCACGACGAGGCAGTCACGCAAACACGAGCCACAATGGTTTGGTCATGAGCGACCGTCACCATGATTCAGATTGAGATCCAAGCCCGCCTCCATAATAGTATTCCTGCAGGCTATGTGGCCTGGCGTGAGGCCTCCAGTTTTGCGAGATCGAAGACTGATGGTCTTAGGCGCTGGTCAACGTTGTCGATCAATCTTTCCTGGACACTTCTCACAGCGGCACAGCCTCTTTGAGGATGCGATCTCGGAATCGGAGTCGCAGGCCCTTCTCGCTGACCACGTCGATCTGGCACCCGAGGAGCTCCTGCAGTTGGAGCCACAAGGCTGCATGGTCCAGCAGGCCCCTCCCCGGTTCCATCGTGACAAGCAAATCAAGATCGCTCTTTTCGTCGGACTCGCCTCGGGCTACCGACCCGAAGATCCGGACATTCCTCGCGCCGTGTCAAGCAGCAACCCGAAGAATTTCTTCCCGTTTTTCTTTTAACAGCTCTGGGATGCCCATACCGGATCTCTCGGTACTCTGCGGCTTGTGAGCTGACGGTTCCGAGGCGTTGCGGTTCAGACGGCGAGTTGTGGCAACGCAAACATCCCCGGACATGAAGCAAGGCCATGCTGTGGCCTAACTGTCTCAGATCTCTGGTCGGGACGACTGGATCTGAACCAGCGACCCCTGCATCTCGAATGCTTGCAACCAGCTATCCCAGAGCCGTCTTGCTGAGATTCCTCCGACAAATCGCTGCACATCGATACTGATCGGGACGCAAGAGTTCCCACTGGGTAGCCAAAAGAGGTCAAAAAAGTGCCAAAAGGATTTTGGCCTTCGCCCATCAGCGGTTGATCGCCATGAAGGGCGCTCCCTTTTATCATGAATCGGGTCACTGGGTTTTGTCGCTGACCAGGGAGAGCAGGAATTGACGGGTGAGTTTCTTGTCCGGTTTTCTGTAGATTTCCCTGCGGTGACCTATCTCCACAACCAGCACGAGCAGAAAATCATCTTCGACAGCGTAGATTACCCGATAATCCCCTACGCGGACACGGTAAAGATTCTCTGAACCTGTCAGCTTAACGGCTCCCGCGGGGCGGGGTTCTTCCGCCAGCGAGTTGATCTCCGAGATTATCCTGTCTTGGACATCGGCAGATAATCGCTTGAATGCTCGCTCAGCACGGGAAACGAAAAGGACTCTATAAGCCATCGGCCTGACGGCCCTGCTTAATTTCTTCCAGGAGATCCTCCCACGGAATGAGCCTCTTGTCTTCTGCCGCTTCCTGTAGAGCCTCCAAAGCGTCCAGCAAATCTAGTTTATTTTCTACATCCTCCAGGAAATCCAGGTCTTCAAGGGATATTACGGCAACCTCTTGGTCGCCTATCCGCAAGCGCACCCGTTGCCCTTCCTGTGTGACCCGATTTGCAACGGAAGAGAGAGCTGGGTCTTGTCCAACAGTTTCTTGCACGGCATTCCCTCCTTCGGGGTTCAGTGTATTTTAGCGCATTCCTTGGGAGGGGGCAATTAGTATGCCACGACGCAGGGGGCGGAAAATATGGTTCATCGCGTAAGTGCGTACTTCACATTCTGGTCGATCAACCGACCAGATCGAAAAAGGTGGGGTCAAGGTGGGTCAAGGTGGGGTCAAGTCTGCTCTTGACTCATAGGATGCGTCGCTCGATAGCTTCCACCTTCCTCCTTAAGCTCCTATCCTTTCCGATTCTTTTCTCCATGCGACATACCACGCTGCTCACGCTGCTGTAATTCTCCAGTCCAAAGGCAACCCCTATGGCTGCCAGCGTCTGACCGGACAGCCGCCTGGCAAGATAGATGGCCACGTTTCGCGCGTCATTGCTCATTCCTCTTCTACTCGAAAGGAGCCCCTTGCGATCCAGGCCAAAGCTCGCGCACACGGCAGATTGTATGTCCTCCAATCCCGGAGCAAGGGAGCGCGAAGCCGGAATCTCTCGATGCGATCGCAGGCGTTGAAAACCGGCCTTCACCCGCCCTACAAACTCCTTCGATCCCAGGAGAGAGGGGACATTTCTTTCGGATAGAGCTGCCGTGAGCTCGTCCGATTCGTCCTGTGCCACGAACGCTCGGTAAGCCTTGGCCGAATCCTCTCCGGTCGGGCAGAGCATGGACAGGGCCAGCTCACTGGAAAGCCAAGCCCATCTGGCTGCACGGGTCAAATAAGCCCTGTGGCTGCTCCAGGGGTATTGGTCCAGTCGAGTCACCAGCCCGCCTCGCAACGGATTGCGGTGGATATATCGGACCAAATCTAACAGATAGGTGTCCGCCTCCACCACAGTGGCCTTGTAACGGCCGCGGAAGAGAGAGCCG
>JBFMDN010000103.1:0-13301 GCA_040753915.1 Thermodesulfobacteriota bacterium
GTTGACTTAACAAGGACCCCGTCACCCCGGCGAAAGCCGGGGTCCATAACATATTGGAAGGACTGGATTCCGGCTTTCGCCGGAATGACGAACAATTGGCCGTTCCACTTCTAACTTAACGCCTATGGAGGGTCAGGGTGAGGGGGTGTGCCACGATTATCACGGACTGCCGGCTTTTGAGACACTTTCGGACGACCGTTCTACCGGGTCACTGGTAATCGGAATAGAAGAGGGACCGAGGACCGAGTCTTCTGGGGGAGAAAGGATCGAACCGATAGCCGCGGTACACATATATCTCTCGGATTGGCTCCCCGTGATACCGTACCGAGAAGGGTTCCAGAGCTTCAACCCGCTCGAAATGCTCGTAGATCGAGGCCCCTGCAGCGGATGAGGGTTTGAGAGGCCGGGAGGACACATAGAGTATGGTCTGGCCTGCGAGGTTGTCCAAGGAAGGCTCCCACACGTCGAATTGGGTCGGCCTCTTCCACGGCGCAAGGTACCGGACGCTCGGGTTACCAGGCACGTTGAATTCCAGGACAGCGCACAACTGATAACTATCTCCGGCTATGATATCGCCTGGTTGCCTCAGCTTGCTCACGTGGAGGCCAAGCTGGTTCCACCCTCTCGTTTCCCAGATGATTCTGTCGTCCTTGCCAAGCTCCCGCTCAACAGATGCGGGAAGCAGCCCCATCCACGCATGGATGACTGCCAATGCGGCAGGGACCACGGCCAGAGCAATCCCCCATTTCACGTATCGGCCACGGAAAATCTTCCAAGTCTCTCTTCTGGGGTCATTTCCGGCACCCGCTATCACTTCCACCATGAGGATAATTGCGGACATGTACCCCATGAATGACCAGTTGGCCTCCACATGCCCCCTGAACGCTTGGATACCGAAGAGCAGGAGAGGAAAGGAAAAGCTGAGGAGGAGAGTTTCTTCCGGATTAGGGCTTTTCATGTTGCGCACCAGTGAGGTACAACACGCTGCCAGAAGGGCTAAGTAGAGCAGCGGAGACACGAGGGCGAATTGCGCGGCATGATATCCGATTCCGTCCAGGATGCGCCGGGTGACAGAAACCGACCCAGACCCGATGAACAGAATGTGGTGGAGAGAAGCCCAGTCATGGACTACATTCCACCACAGGATTGGTAAGGTAAACACGACAGCGACGGCGACGCCGAGCCATGGCTCCCTGGTCAAGAGCAATCCGCGGAGCTCCCTGTTCCAGAGGAGAAACAGCAGCAGCGCCAGGAGAACAAGCACCCCTGTGTATTTACTCTGTATGGAAAGTCCCGCGGCGAGTCCCGCGACGAGGAGCCATTTGGAATTGCGGGATCTCACGAAATGCGCGGCTGCCCAGAGGGTCGTCATCCAAAACAGGATGAGCGCATTGTCGTGGATTGCCGCGGAGCCTCCGAGCAGAGCCACTGGAGTCAAGTTGAACATCAATGCTGCGATAAGAGCGTTTCTTCTATTCTTAAACAAGAGGTGGCTCACCCGGTACACAAGGAAAGTCGTAATACCGGAAATCACGAGGAAGGGGAACCGAACGGAAAATGGTGTGTTTTCCCCAAAGAGCGCGGTGGACAGGCGAATCAGGTACGCGACCATGCCAGAATTGTCGAAGTACGACCAATCCAGGCGGCGAGACCACGTCCAATAGCTGCATTCATCGGGAATCAGGTTGACGTGGATGGTAAAGACGATGCGCCAGAGAAAAACGGCGGTCAATCCCAGGAGAAGCCAGACCACCTGCAGGCGGGATTGTGATAGACTGGGCTCTTCGAGTGGTTCCTGCGACATCCAGGCATTATACAACAATTCGTCCCACGCGGGACAATTGAAGCATCCCATGGCGAAGATCAGTGAAGAAGCCTTATCCTGGCAAGGCGGGGATCGACAAAGATTGCATCTACTCGGATTGCGATCGAGGAGGCGATGAGTGAATCAATTCTTGCATGCGCTGGCAGATGTCTGCAGTAGTCACGTTACCGACGAGAAATGGCTGCTTGCTCCATCGTTACGCATCGGCCACCAGTGGCTGGATCAGCTCACATTACATGGGGTTGCTCCGCTCAACGTCCGAGTGAAAACCCTCAAGGGTATGGTCCTCGATCTGGCCGGTCCTGCCATGAGTATACAGGGAGTTGAGCTCGTCCCTGATTCCGGATGCCTCGTGATAATGGACCGGATCGTTCAAAGGCTCAGGCAGGATCCTTCCCGTTACTTCTCTGCGGTACCGGAAGGCCCGTCACTTGCGGACGCGATGTTTCGAGCAGTACGAGCGCTGCAAATGGCGGGGCTAACCGCTGGCGATGTCCGGGTGGAGTCGTTCGAGCCTCCAGACAAGGGTGCGGACGTTCTCTTTGCCATGACCCAGTATGACAAGGAATTGAAAGCACGGAATCTCATGGATTACCCGGGTGTGCTCAAGATCGCTGTCCGCAGTGTTTCCGAGGCAGCGCACCTCATGTCTGGCCGCGTTCGTGTTCTCATTCCTGAAGACGTGGAGCTCGATGGCATGGAAAAGGCGTTAGTCGAGGCTCTGCCTTCATCGACGTGCCATTGGCTCGCGGTGGATGCTATTCCTGATGACCACTCTGTTCCCGGTGGAACCAATGAGACTGACGCAGAGCTCCTCAAATGGGTGCTTGCTCCCGCAGAAGCGCCTCCCGCATTGTCAGACGGCACAGCCGAGATTTTTGCCGCAGTGGGCGAATGCAACGAAGTCCGTGAAGTCCTGCGCCGATGCCTGTCGAGAGGCTTCAGGCTCGATGAGGTCGAAATTCTCCATACGGATCCAGTCACGTACGTTCCATTGATCTACGAGACTATGGCTCGGGTGTGGGACGAACACGAATCCGATGCATCGGCGTTGCCTGTAACCTTCGCGGAGGGGATCCCAGCCCGCTACTCTCGGCCGGGCCGAGCACTCAAGGCATGGATAGAGTGGATACGTAGCGGATATCCCCAAGACATCCTTGCTCGAATGCTGCACGACGGGCTCCTGGAAATCCCTGCAGCAGGGGATGATGTTCGGTCGGAAGCTTTGGCTAACGTAATCCGAGAGATCCCAATAGGCCTCGGTCGAGGCCGATACCTGCGCAAGCTGGAAGAGACCATTGGTGAGCTGGAGCGCAGCGGAAGCTCTTCGGACAGGAACATTGCGACGCCTGAAGCTGGCCTCAGCGACGGGGAGCGCATGGAAGCGGCTCGTACTGTCCGTGTCCTTGTACAGGGATTGCTCGCATTGACGCCGGACGGAGATGTCTCGGACGCTGAGTGGCTGGAAGCGGCTGAGATGTTCCTCAGGGATTTTGCCAGGAGCAGGAACGAAATGGACAATTACTCCGTCCAGGCGCTGCTGGATAGAGTGGTGGATATGGCCCGGTGGGTGGCCATGGATGATGAACCATTGGGGCTCGACGTTTTGCAGTGGCTCGCGGATCTTCCTCACGAAGTCCGCGTGAGAGGGAGCTCACCGAGACCAGGCTGTCTGCACGTAGCGCATGTGCTCTCGGGCGGCCACTCAGGCAGGAAGCATACCTTTGTCGTGGGACTGGACGACGGCCGATTTCCCGGAACAGGACTTAATGACCCGTTGCTGCTCGATTCGGAAAAAGTGAATCTGTCTGACGAGCTCCCGAAAGCCTCAGCTCGGCCAAGAAGCCAAATGGTGAAGGTCGCCCGATTGTTGGGCAGGCTCCGAGGAACGACGACGCTCAGTTTTTCATGCCTCGACTTGCGAGACGACCGGGCGACGTTTCCGTCACCCCTTTTGTTCTCGGCTTACCGCATCTTGTCAAACGAACGGGAAGGATCTCAGGGGGACATGATGCGCTGGCTCGGTCAGCCGGCGTCGTTCGCTCCGGACAGCGAGGTCGCGTGCCTTGACGAGACGGAGTGGTGGCTTGCCGCTTTAGCCGGCAGAGACGCTCCCAATGGTCTGGATGTGGTAGGTGTACGATTTCCCCATCTCAGACGGGGGCTCGAGGCAGCGGCAATGCGAGAAGGCAGCGAATTCACGGTATACGACGGGCTGATTCTCGATTTTCCTCAGAAGCTCAATCCTTTCTCCCCGGCAGGACCTGTCGTGTCATCGAGCCGCCTGGAGACCATCGGAGCTTGTCCGCTTTCTTATTACTTCAAGTATGTGCTTCGGTTAGAGCCCCCCGAAGAGTATACCGCCGATCCAGACACGTGGCTAGATCCTCTTCAATTCGGTGAGTTGCTTCACGCGGTCTTCTACGATTTCATGGTTCGCCTTCTGGATGCGGGAGAGCTCCCCGATTTCTTCAGCCACCAGGCAATGCTCCTTGAGATCCTCGATGAGAAGATTGCCCTTTACACGGACATGTACCCTCCCGCGGGCGCAAGCGGGTATCGAAGGCAGACGGACCTGCTCACCCAGGCGGCTCTCATCTTCCTGGTGGAGGAAGAGCTGCATTGCAGGGAAAGCAAGCCCCGCTTCCTCGAGGTGTCCATCGGTATGGGTCCCCACGAGCGTGGCAGCGCACTGGACCAGCCGAAGCCTGTGAAGGTGGACCTTTCCTCCGGACGTGCTGTCAAGGCCAGGGCTCGAATCGACCGCATCGATGAGCTCCGCGGCACGACAGATCCAATGTATGTTCTGTGGGATTACAAGACCGGATCGATCCGAAAGTATCAGGAGGCGGATCCGTACAGACAAGGTAGGTCAGTCCAGCATTGCCTGTATACGGAAATCGCTCGGCAGATTCTCAAGAAACGAATCTCCCCCAAAGCAACAGTCCTGCATTTCGGCTATTTTTTCCCGGGGAGCAGGAGCCGGGGTGTTCGCATACTGCGACGACCGGAGGACAGAGAAGAAGGGCTTCGGATCATAGAGAATCTCTGTAAGCTGGTTGCGGACGGCTGCTTTCCGGCCACTGACAATGCCGAGGACTGTACGTTTTGCCCATACGCGATCATTTGCGGAGATGTGGAAGCCGTAGCCGCTGCGTCGCGCAGGAAGCTCGACCACTCCGACAACGGTGTTCTCAATCCATTCAGGGAGCTTAGAAACAGTGACAGCCGCTAACTCGCTCGCAATTGAGGACCAGGACCAACGGAGGATCATCCTCGAGGATCTGGACAGTACCATTCTCGTTGAAGCTGCCGCGGGAACGGGAAAGACCACGAGCATGGTCGGCCGCATGGTGAATCTCTTGGCCGTGGGGAAATGCTCCGTGGAAACCCTTGCGGCCGTAACGTTCACCCGAAAAGCTGCGGCAGAGCTACGCTCCCGCTTTCAGGTGGAGCTGGAGAAAGCCCAGCAGAATCGCGATGCGCTCAAGCGAAGTAGGCTGGCTGCCGCGTTATCAGGGTTGGAGAGCTGCTTCATAGGAACGATACATTCCCTTTGCGGACGGATGCTCCGGGAAAGACCCGTTGAAGCGGGCGTAGACATGGATTTCCAGGAGATCGATGAGGAAGAAGACTCGGCCTTGCGGGAGCGAGCATGGCACAGCTACGTGGCAGGTATGTACGAAAGGCGTGATCCCGTTCTCGGCGAGCTCGAGGCCCTTGGCGTGGAGCTCGGCCAACTGAGAAATGTATTCATGGAGCTTGCAGATTTTCCCGATGTGGAAGAATGGCCCGCTCCTGCCCTTCCCTGCCCCGAAATCGGGCCTGCAGTAGCGGAGTTGGAAAAGTACGTAAGTCATATGGAGAAGCTCGCTCCTTCACTTCCGGAGGATCCCGGAAATTGCAAGCTCATTCCCCAATATCGCAGGATCCCGCTCCTGTTCAGGCAAGCCAAGAAACGGAACCGTGTTCCAGATTTTATGGAGGTTTTCGCCGAATTCACGGAGGCGAAACCGGTCAAGAAGAACTGGCCGGGCAAAGCCCTTCAGGCGAACGCAGAGAGCGAAAAGTGGGAAGAATTCAGGACTGTCTATGCGGAACCTCTTGTACAGGCATGGAAGGAACACAGGTACGAACCTCTCCTCAGGGCAGTGCGACCTGCCCTTGATGTGTATGACGCCCTGAGGGCACGAGAGGGGAAACTCAATTATCAGGATCTTCTCATGAAATCAGCCGCCCTTCTCAGGGATGCTTCCCACGAGACCGTGCGCCGGCACTTCCGACGTCGATTCACCCACGTGCTCGTTGACGAGTTTCAGGATACGGACCCGGTGCAGGCAGAAGTCATCATGCTCCTGACCGCTGGGGACATCAAAGAAAGGGACTGGCGTAAATGCGTGCCTGTACCGGGGTCCTTGTTTGTGGTGGGAGATCCGAAACAATCCATCTACCGATTTCGCCGGGCTGACATCGTCACGTACAACCTTGTCAAGCGGATAATCGAAAACAACGGCGGCAGGGTGGTACATCTCACGACCAACTTCAGGACAACCACAGACCTCGCTCACTGGGTGAATAGGACATTTGAGGAACAATTCGGCAAGTTTCCTCCGGAATGCTCGCCCGAATATGTAAGCCTTCAAGCTATTCGTGAGGGTGGAAGGGGTGAAGATCTTTCCGGTCTTCGGTCATTACCCATTCCTAAGGAATTTTCGAACAAGCAGATGATCACGGAGTACGAATCGGGTGTGGTGGCTTCAGTCATCCGGAAGGCCTTAGACTCGGGGGAACCGGTACTTAGGACCGATTCGGAGAAGGCTGCACAGATCCCTCCAGAAGCCAGGCCGGGCGATTTTCTTGTGATTACCCGCACCAAGCAGAACCTCAGCACATACAGCCGAAAGCTGCAAGAGCTTGGGGTTCCCCATCAGGTGACAGGCGGAAAGGCCCTGAACCAGATCCGAGAACTGAGATTACTCGAAACATGCCTGTCAGCCGTATTGCGGCCAGAGGACCCGGTCGCGCTGGTGGCTGTCTTACGCGGCAACTTGTTCGGGATCAGCGACAACGATCTCTTCGCGTACAAGGAAGCCGGGGGTTCCTTTTCCTTTTATTCAGCCATTCCTGCAGAATTGCCTCCTGCAGTCGCAGAACTGTACCGAGACGCGTTTGATCGACTGAAGCAGTACGAGCTCTGGCTGAAGAGGCTTCCCGCTGTCTCAGCCATTGAGCGAATAGCGGGCGATCTCGGACTACCGGCACTCGCATCTGCGGGCCGCGGTGGCGACATCCTGGCGGGCAGTTTCGCTAAAGCAATAGAGCTCATTCGTGGAATTGAGGCGGAAACGTGGTCTCTTCTGGATCTTGTGAAGTACATGAAAAGGCTCGTGAACGAAGACGAAGCTCATGATTCGATTTCCGCCCGTGCCCATGGAGAAGCCGTTGTCCGCCTCATGAACCTTCACAAGGTCAAGGGGCTCGAAGCACCGGTGGTATTCCTCGCAGACCCTACCGGAAAAAACAAGCGTGCCCCGCGCATGCACGTGGATAGATCAGGCGGCGTGGTGAGAGGGTACCTCGCCGTGTACGGACCTCCAAATGCGGGAGGCCGGGATGTCCTTCTCGCTCAGCCCCCTGGCTGGAAAGAGCTGGAGGCTGCCGAAGCCCAGTTCCTCGAAGCCGAAGAGCTTCGCCTGCTCTACGTGGCGGCTACGAGAGCGGGATGCGGGCTGACCGTGTCCATGCGCGAGAGCAAGGCTCACTACAGCCCGTGGGCATTCTTTCATAAGCCTCTCGCCAAAGCTCGCCCTCGGCAAGGCGCCAGCCTGGAAGTACCCCAGTCCGCGAAAGGATCGCCCATATCTACGAACGCCGCGTTGGAGGCCCATGAAGCAATTGCAACGCGATGGAGCACGTCCCTCGAAAAGACGTATGATTCCGTTTCCGTCAAGGCTCTTTCCGTGAGAAAAGGTAGGTTCACGGTCTCTCAGGGAGAACACGGCACTGAATGGGGGACGATCCTTCACACATTGCTGGAAGCCGCTATGATCGACCCGGATGTGGACTTGAAGGCCCTGGCAGCAGCCGCTCTCGTCGAGCTCGGTCTCAGCACCGACTTGGCCGAGGAAGCAATCGGCGAAGTCCATGCAGTGATGCAATCGGACATCTGGCGGAGAGCCGCAAATGCGGAGAAGAGGCTGGTGGAAATCCCGTTTCAGCGTCGTGTCGATTCACGGGACGGGTCGCCTCCCACCATCCTCAAGGGGACCATCGACCTGGCCTTCAAAGAGCCCGACGGATGGGTCATTGTAGACTACAAGAGCGATCGAATCTCGCCGGACAACATGACGGAGCTCGTGCAAACCTACGCTCCCCAAGTCAGCGCGTACGCTGATGCGTGGCAATTCATCACACGCGAGTCTGTCCACGAAAGGGGCCTTTACTTCACGCGTCTGCGCGAGTACGTCGTGATCAGCGGAATGAGCGAAGGAAGGGCAAAATAGTTGGTGTAACCGGAAGCGGTGCTGTCCTGCGACACGCAAGACTGAGATCTCATCTGCCTGGCTGGTGTGATTGCTTCGTCTCGCGGAACGAAGCAACCACGTATTGAGGCAACCGGTGGTTATCCATGGCCTCGGGTCTCGAAGGCCATGGAGGTTGATATCGGCACCTGCGCCAACCAGGTGTTAAGGACACTGCCTACTTCTCTTGAGATCGTCCATTTTCAAGGGATTTGAGGATCTTCTCCGGGGTTATGGGCAAGTCCATGCACCGGTACCCGGTAGCGTGATAGACCGCGTCCGAGATGGCCGGAGCAGTGGGGGACGCAAGTCCTTCGCCGCACTCCTTGGCTCCCATGGGGCCTTCCGGCTCATAGGTGTCGACATGGACGACCTCGCTCGGCGGCATGTCCATGGCCATCGGCATCTTGTAATCAGCGAAGTCCGTGTTCAGGGTCGTTCCCCCATCCATCACGAATTGCTCCGAAAGAGCATACCCAAGGCCCATTTGAATGGAGCCGGCGAGCTGCCCCTCCACGCTTCTCGGGTTGATCACGGTCCCGCAGTCGTGAGCAGTCCACATATGCTTGACCTCGACCAAGCCGGTCTCTCTGTCGACCTCAACCTCAGCGACCTGGGCGCCGAAGCCGAACGCGGGAGTCACCAATCCTTTGTCTCTCGGCGTATAAGAACCCCGGGCGACGAGCGGCTCACCTCTGTTTGCCTTCTGCACCATCGCAACTGCCTCGCCAAAGCTCATGCCATACTTGGACTTCACCTTGGATTGCACCCTTCCGTTCTTGCATTCGATCTCGTGGATGACATTGAGATTGAACCGAGCTGAAACAGCGCCGAAGAGCTGCTGCTTGATCTTCCTGGCAGCGTCGATCACAGCGTTTCCCGCCATGAGAGTGACTCGACTTCCCCATGAGCCCAGATCTGCCTGAGGTGTCATGGCAGTATCCGCGGACGTGATTCGGATGTCTTCCATTGTCAGGCCCAACTCCTCAGCGAGGATCTGTTTGAGGACCGTATCCGAGCCCTGTCCGATGTCGGAAGCCATGGTGAGAAGGTGCACGGTGCCATCGGAAAACGCCCGCACTTCTGCCGCAGAAAACGGATACTGTGTGTTGAACCAGTTGAACACTCCGCCTGAAATGAAGCTGTAGCACCCGATTCCTATCCCCTGCCCCGGCTTCAGGTTCTTCCTCTTTTCCTTCCACCCGCTCATCTCGGCAACTGCTTTTATTGATTCAACAAAGCCGCAACTGGAAATCGTGGCCACATCAGGGATCTCGTCTCCGGATACTTGGGCGTTTTTCAATCTCAGATCGATCGGATCGATACCGAGCTCTTCGGCAGCGATGTTCATCTGCGTTTCCGTTGCGTACAGTGATTGAGGAGCACCGAAACCCCGCATTGCACTGGCAGGGGGTTTGTTCGTATACACGTGCTCGCCATGGAACCGGTAGTTTGGATAGCGATAGAGCATTGCACCGAAGTTGCCGCACAGAAATGTTGCCGTGGGCCCCATGGCATTGTAGCCGCCTCCGTCCAGAAGGATCCGGAGATCTTTGGCCACGAGGGTCCCGTCCTTCTTGAACCCCACTTTGGACCTGAGCTTCATGGGGTGCCTTCGCCGCCCTGCGAGGAACTCCTCTGTCCTGCTGAGGGTAAACTTCACGGGTCGGCCGGTTAACTTTGCCATGAACGCTGCGCAGAATTCCCACGTTCGCAGCTCCATCTTTCCGCCAAAACCACCGCCAACAAAAGGCTTGATAACCCGGACGTCGTTTTCCCGCATGTTCAGCGTTGACGCCAAGAGGCACTGAACAATGTACGGCGTTTGCGTGGAGGTCCACAGCGTGACGCGGCCGTCCAAATCGGCTTGCGCCAACGCTGCACATGGCTCGAGATACGCATGGCTCACGGCATGAACGGTGAACGTATCCTCCCGAATGTAGTCAGACTCAGCGAATCCCTTCTCTACATCTCCATACTCGATCTTGCGATTGACGCTGACGTTGCTGGGGCAGTAGTCATGGATAATGGGGGCTCCTGGTTGCATAGCCGACTCAACGTCGAAAACGGCTGGCAACTCTTCATACTCGACGTGGATCAATTCCAATGCTTCTTCCGCAATATCCTTGTCTGTGGCGGCCACAGCGGCCACCTCATCCCCTATGAACCTCACCTTATCGATGGCCAGCGGGTACTCATCCTGAGTGTCGGGAAACAGTCTCCAGTTACCGTATTTGATTTTGGGAGTGTCTTCGCCGGTAATGACGCATTTGACGCCAGTGAGTGAGCTCGCTCGGCTTGTGTCGATGCGCTTGATACGTGCATGGGGGAAAGGGCTCCTCAATATGCGCCCGTAGAGCATTCCCGGCAGCTTGATATCATCCGTATATATGGCGGAGCCTCTGGCCTTGGCCTCGGCGTCGTTCCTCGGCACATCCGTTCCGACGATGCTGAACTGCTTCATGATTTGTCCTTTCCGTCTCGTTAAGACCTTGTTGCCCTTGCTTGAGCCTCCTGGAGGACCCGGCGGGTGAGTACCGCTACCATTGCTTTCCGCCATTGTGCGCTCGCTCTCACATCCGAGATGGGCTTAGATTCTTCTGACGCCTCTTGGCCGGCCTTCTCGATGAGGTCGGGGGTCCATTGTCGACCCTGAACAAGGTCTTCGGTCTTCGTCGCTCGCATCGGGATTGGTGCGACAGCTCCAAGGACAATTCTGGCCTCTTTGCAGATATCGCCATCGAACATGACCATGGCGCCCACACCCACAGCGGCAATATCAACGCCGCAACGACCTGATATGCGCTTGTACGACGCTGCAGATCCAGCGGGAGGAACCGGAACGGATATCGAAGTCACCACCTCGCCCGGCTCCATAGCCGTCAGCCCAGGCCCTTTGAAGAACTGATCCAGGGGCAGGCTCCTCTCTCCGTTGAGACGTGACAACACGACCTGTGCACCCATGACGATGAGAGGGGGAGCGCAATCTGCGGAAGGAGCGGCGTTGCAAAGGTTGCCGACAACCGTTCCCATATTGCGAACTTCGACGTTTGCCATAGTTAGAATGGCCTCAGCAAGGGCTGGATAATGATTTAACACGTCGGGATGGGAAGCGACGTCAGCCAACCGAGCTGTTGCTCCAATGGTCAACCCGTCGGTTGCGCGGAAATGGATGTGGTCCAGCTCGTCAATCGCCTCCAAAGCTACGATCGCTTTGGGCTTCAAACGGCCGTGATTCATTTTCACGACTATGTCGGTTCCTCCTGCCATCACATGGGCGCCTTCACCCTGGTCAGCGAGCAAATTCAGAGCCTCTTTCAAGGTTTTTGGCGCAAAATATTCAAATCTTGGCAATCTCATTTCTCTTCCTCTGCTAATCGGGTTTGACGCATTTTCTCCGCTGCAACCGCCACGGCCTCCACAATCTGGTTGTATCCGGTGCACCTGCACAAATGACCGGAAAGCCCGGCTCTGATTTCTTTTTCAGTGGGCGACGGGTTCTTGCTCAAGAGATTCAATGCAGCCATCTCCATGCCCGAGGTGCAAAAGCCGCATTGAATGGCCCCTGTCTTGACAAAGGCCTCTTGTATAGGGTGAAGCTCCTCACCCGAAGGGGCCAGACCCTCGACCGTTCTGATCGTTTTGCCATCGACAGAAACCGCAAGGGTCAGGCACGAACTGACAGTGCGGCCGTCTACCATGACCGAACAAGCCCCACAGTCACCAGTACCGCACCCCAGCTTGGTGCCCGTCAGGTTAAGGTCTTCACGAAGCATTTCATTGAGAGTCCGCCAAGGGTCCACAGCCAGCGAATATTCATCGCCATTCACCTTGAATTTGATATGATGTTTCACTTCCTTTTACCTCCGTTCGAGTCCCGGATACGCTACCTCGCCAAACCACAGTGTCGGGCGTCATAATTCTTCGGGCACTCTATAGACGAGTTCTTTTCGAATCTGTCAGACTCGCTCGATGCGATTTCATTGTCAATGGGGCATTGGGCACTGTGTCTGTTTTCTTAGGAAACGGCCCATTTCGTGCCCGCCGATTCCATCCGATCAAGATTCGCTCTCGTTGGTGTAACGACTTCTCAGCACTCTGTGCAGAATTTTCCCGGTCGCCGTTCTCGGCATCTCTTCCTCAGTTATGAGCTCAACGCTTTTCGGCCTTTTGTACCCCGCAATTTTACCTCGACAAAACTCGATGATCTCACGGGCGAGCTCTTCTCCTGCCTCGTATCCTGCGTTGGGGATCACTACCGCCTTTATCGCCTCGCCCCATTTTCTGTCGGGCACACCTATGACAGCCACCTCTTTCACTGCTTCATGAAGCCTGAGCACGGCTTCCACTTCTGAGGGATAAACGTTTTCGCCCCCCGTAATGATCATGTTAGATTTTCTGTCAACAAGCGTGTAGTAGCCGTCTTCATCGCGTCTGGCCAAATCGCCCGCGGAAAACCACTCTCCGTCAAAAGCCTCCTTAGTTTTCTCCGGATCCTTGAGATACTCTTTGAAGACGCAGGGCGCCCGGTAGAACAGCTCTCCAACCTCCCCGTCCGGGACTTCGTTTCTATTCTTGTCCAGCAGCCTTATCCGGTCCGTCCCAAAAATCTCCTTGCCGATGGATCCGAGCTTTCTCAATTGGTCTTCCGGCCTCAGCAGGGTTCCCAGTCCTCCTTCGGTGCTGCCATAAGCTTCCCAGAGCTCCGCATTCTTGAAATACTCCATGATGGCAAGCTTTAGGTCTTTGCTGGCCGGCGCGGACGAGATCAGCAATTGCCGAACGGAAGAAACGTCTATTTGTTCCCGAACCTTGATCGGCAGATCCAAGGTAACCGTTCACCGCGATCCCCCCGGTTGGGGTTGATTTTGGCGTTCAGGCGTTTTGCCGGTCCTTTCCAGTCGCGCGATATCGCGCACGTTTTTAATACACTATTGACAAGATCCCAAGAATGG
>JBFMDN010000104.1:0-12853 GCA_040753915.1 Thermodesulfobacteriota bacterium
TCGTTACCTCGAAATCCTCGACCTCACACCAGAAATCTTTCGCAACCCGTTTGGTGGCCGGTACCATCCAAAAAAACGAGAATGAAAAATCATACAAACTTGCACCAGGAGGTGCGGAATGTGAGGCCAGACGTCAGGAGCCGGTGTCTCGCCGTCCTCCTCGTTGGAATTTGGCCACGATTACGCCACAAACAGGGCATTCGTCATGTGCGCTTTCCTGAGTCCGGCCGCACGCCGGACATTCCCAAACCGGATTCATGGGAGCTTTCCCCGCCGCCGCAGCCTTAGCAGTAAACTCATGGATGTTGACCCCACAAACAGGGCACTCATCAAATTCCATGGTCTGCGGAACTCCGCACGCGGGACATCGCCCCGGCTTGCCTGCCCCCTCCGTCCTGCGGGATGCCGAACGATCCATACCTAACTGTTTGAGAATACCTCTGAGATCGACCGTGCTATCCACCCATGTGGCTCGACGATCTACCTCTGATTTGCTCAAGAGCCCTGCCCTTACCAGCTCGGTGAGGAGATTCTGGAGTCCCTTGGAGGAGAGCTTGTACTTCTCCATGAGTGCCACGTCGCTCATAGCAGATTTGACATCCACCGCGGCTTGGTGAGCATTGACCACCCTGCCCCGCTTTTCCGACTTGCTCAATTCGCTGATGTACTTGGTTATGGTGACGTTTCCCTCGGATTCGGATACCCGTTTTTCCAATTCTTCAGCGGTGATGGCCCCGATACCGATGAGCTTTGTGAACAAACTTTGCAGCCCTTTGGCCGAAATATCGTACTTCTCCATGAGAGCCTGGTCATCCAGTCCAGAGCGTATCGCTTCTAATGCTTCCTTCGCGTCTATTTTCGGCTTCGCCATCTGTTACCTCTGGATACATGCACGTGGAATTTATACCTCATAAGTCATGTAACTTACAACAGTTTTTAGCCAGTCGTCGACGAATCCGCTCGATTAACCTCGTGGGTGCCTGCAATCAGGACTCACCGTTTTCTACCGAGAGAAAAAGCTTGACCGAGATACTCTCCGATTGCGTAATATCCCCTGCTGTCGGGCGCCCACGCGATAGGCTTGACTCGCTCCACATTGCATCTGTTCTTTTCGTCGAGAAGTGATTCTTCGACTTTGACATCGAGGATTTCTCCGATGAATTGCGTGTGAAGGCCTATCTTGTGGAAGTGAATCACCGCACACTCCAAAACGAAAGGAAATTCCTTCACGTACGGGGCATTGACCAGGTCGCTCTTTACCGGAGTAAGACCGGTGGCTGCGAATTTGTCCTCGTCTTTTCCCGAAGCGATGCCGAAATAGTCTGCCTCCTTCACGTACGATTGCGGGGGCAGGCTCACAGTAAAGGCCTTGTGGTACATGAGATTGCCGTACGTGTACGTGGCTTCTCTCACAGAGATAGTCAGGCAAGGGGGCTGTGAGCAGCAGATTCCTCCCCACGCCGCGGTCATGACGTTTGGCCGCCCATTCTTGTCATACGTTCCCACAACCAGGACAGGCGTGGGATAGAGGATGGTCTTGGCTCCAAGTGACTTTTTCATGGATTCCCTCCGAAATTCGGTTGTGAACAGCGATCATGCCAGTTCCTGCTACCAATCTCAAACGCGCTCGTTTACCATGATATGCCAATGGCTGCGGACATTGAAGTGACAACTCGGGGGACGGCCCCGTGGGCTTCGGCGGCAACCGGTTTGGTTTGTTCGGGCATTGCCCTTGCGGCACTCCATTTAGCGCTGGTCTGCATCTCGCGCGAATTCTGGTACGATCGCCCGCTTTCGGAGCAACCGGTACTGCTCCTGGTTGCCCTCCAGCTTGCTGCAGGGGCGGTCTTCCTCATTTCCGCATGGTTGATCCGGCGCGGGACGGACTCATTTTCGGTCCTCGGTTGGATCCTGCTCGTGGGAGTGGTGATTCGCGCGACCATGATCGGATCCTCTCCCATGTTGGAGTATGACTACTACCGCTATCTATGGGACGGAGCCGTTCTGGCTCACGGCATGAATCCTTTCGCGCATTCTCCCCAGGCCGTTATCGAGTGCGCTCCCTCCATTCCGCCCGAGCTCTGCAAACTCGGTCGTGACTCCGGCAACGTCCTTGCCAGAATCAGTTTTCCCTCATTGAGAACGATCTATCCGTTCACTGCTCAACTTGTCTTTGGCCTCTCCCACCTTATTTCCCCCTGGAGCACAGGCGCATGGAAGGTCACTCTCGCCGTTTTCGACATAGCGGCGCTTGGAATCCTACTCTGCGCGCTCTCCGATGCCCGATTGGCACGGTCAGCCATACTGGTTTACTGGTGGAACCCCCTCCTGGTCCTGACAACGTACAATGCGGGCCACCTGGACGTGATAACCCTCCCTCTTGCGGTCGGGGCCGTGCTGCTCGCGCTGCGACAACGCCCTGTGTCAGCTTCGGTAGTTCTCGCGTTCGCGGTGTGCACGAAATTGTGGCCCATTATGCTCTTTCCCCTGATTCTCAGGAGCGCGTGGGATCGACCGCGTACGGTGGCGGCGGCGAGCATCCTGTTTTTCTTGACGGCCGGAATCTTGATGATCCCCATATACTTGGCCGGAATCGACGAAGGCTCCGGGTTTGTTGCGTATGCCAGGCATTGGGAAATGAATGCCGGTCTCTATAGACTTCTGGCCGAGGCGGTTGCGTACACAGTTGACCTTCTTTCCCCTGGTGAGGCATACGTCGGGACAACCGTTCGGTGGACTGTCGCGACGGTACTAGCTCTCTGGACTCTCTGGTTATGCAGAATGAATCCGGGAGATCCCTCCAAGCCGTGGGACCGGGCGCTGTTGATCGTTGCGGCCGGATTTCTCCTCAGTCCCACACAATTCCCGTGGTACTATCTCTGGGTCATCCCCTTTCTCGTTCTCTCTCCCCGCCCATCGCTTCTCCTTCTTAACTGCACTCTCTTCTTGTATTACCTCGTATACTATTTTCGAGGAATCGGTGAGCCCGAGCTTTTCGACAGGTACATTCCACTGCTCGAATACGTTCCTTTCTGGGCGGTTGTCGCGTGGGAGATCTTGCGGTCGCGTCGGGCCCTCCATGCACGAGAATAAACGGCCAAAACGCCCGTTCGACTGGGAGGATAGCGGTTCCACGGAAGAGAACCTTCACACCCCCGAAGGCCACCCTTACCCACGCGTGACACCCTGGCCATACCGACCGGCCATGGCAAGCCTCTCAACAATCTTCGCCCGGGAAAAGCGCAGGTCCCCTGGGGAGTCGTGGCAAAGTTCGTAACCGCACTCGGGAAAGAGTGTGATCACAACCTCATTCCCAGTTGACCGCTCATCAAGACTACTGAGTCTTCCACGATTCGATCTTGTGGACGTACTCCCGCGGGAGATCCCAGAACCGGGCAGCTTCAACGATTTTCCGTTTGTACTGGGGAGTCGGCCAAATGTCCCGCCGACCGTATCTGTTTGGTTTTGCCCGATACAACCAGGCGAAAACGGTCTTGCCATCCGAGACCCGTCTGACCGGAACCCTTTGCTCCCCCCGGGAATACACCGACGGATGTCCTTCTCTCTGGTCGAAGGCCTTCAGAAGAGGATCCTCTATTTCCACGAGTAATCCCCAGATCGTGGAGTCTCGTTTCGGTTCGATGTTGACAGCGCCTCCTCCCCTTGATGCAGAGTAGAAGTTCCAGACGAAATCGTACCCCGAAAGCACGCCCGGAGTCACCGCGATCACCAGGGAGGAATCGTATCCATTGTCTTCAAGCCATGCCAGGAGATCCGTATGGTTCATGTTCGAGCCATACGCGAACACGTAGTAGCTTGGGGTCCTTTTTGAGGAGCTCTTCCCCGCCCCTGTCAGTGCCACGCTCAGGCCAATGTTCGCGGTAGAGCGGTCCTCTGCCGGATGTAATTGTGAATGAGCAGACGCTGGTTTTGGGTCCGATGGGGAAGCAGAGGCCAACCGCGGTAGAGCTTCACTGGGTTCCCGCAGTGCGCTCCGATCAGACGCTCTTGCTCCCGCCTGCGCAGCAGGTTTGACAGCCGATGGCGCGCGGCCGGCCATTTCCGTCCGTGCAGGTGCTCTCTTCTTGTCGAGACCGGCCACCGTAGGGGGAACCTTTCTTGGGGTCGAGGTCGTCGCCAAGGCAGCGGCGCCGGGTCCGGTCTTGCCGGAGGTCACGGTCTGGAGATTGATTTCCGGAGCCGAGACTGGGCTCCGCGCTCCTGTCAAAGCTGCCTTTTTCACCGGCGAGATCGACGGGGTTGATCTCTTGATAGAAGCGGCCCCGTCCGCATCCACGGGCTTTGCCACCCATCTCTTGAGTGCAGGGGGAGCAAGAACCTGACATTTCATTCCCCAGCTATGTTCTCTCAGATGCCTCTCCAGACTCTCCTTTGGAATCTTTTCCTGAACGAGCAGGACCTGTGGGCTCTGCCGGTACGCATTCCAAGTGTACTGCCTCACCTCAAAGAATGGGCCGTTTTCCTCGTACAGGCTGATCCACCACTCCTGTCCTTCCCATTCATAGCAGAGCTTGATTTCTCTAACGTCTCCCAATTCCGCAGCAAGCTTGACAGCATGTTCCCGAGCTTGCCTTTCCTCGGATCTGTGGGAAGACAGGAACTTCTGCGGCATGGAGACCAGATGCCCGAACTGTCCTTCTTCCGAAAAATTTCTTGCCACCGAATTGCGAGGATCCGCGGTTAAGTCCCGGTCAGAGTTGCGGGTCGGCCTTTGTTCCTCGGCTGTGCCACGGCCTGTACCTTTGTTTGCAGCTTGGACCGGATGGTTCCCTAGGCGTGAAGGAGACGCGGTCGGTGTTCCTGTGATTCCGAGGCCTTCGGTCAGGGTCTCTTTCTCTCCTGTAGCTCCCCCTGTACCCGCTTTCAGAGCAACACAGCCCGAGAAGGCGACGACGAGGACAGACAGGTACACGGCCACCCCAGGGGGTGATTTAGTCGGGCAACTCCTGTTCATCGGCTTCCTTTTCGGCCCTCACGCCAATCAAGACCCAGGGCTTTCCGACCAGGCTCTTGAACCGAGCATGAACTGGGACGCACCTCTGCTCTCATGATGGAAGGCCCCCAAAACACTAGTGCTTTATCTCGGTGATCGCTTTACATTTCATGGCCGACAACTTGCGGCGGCACCCCGTAACGCCGGAGAGAGCATCTTGCGAGGAACCCGTCACTGCTCTAAAGGTGTGAGAAAGACGGGACATCGGACAAGACGCTCGGTGGAAGTATATCATTTGTCTGCGGGAATGAGTCAAGGCGAAAACGTGGCAATGAGGTCAAGTCTCGTTTCTTGTCGAAGCTACGATGACGATGGTCTGTCAAGAAACCACTGGCCAGGCCTAGACCGACTAGGCGAGTTTAGGGGCTGACAGGAAGATCAAGAGACAAGACCTGATGATCATCTAAAGGGCGTGATTGCTACAACGCGTGGTCGCAGCGCGTGACTCTGTCCCCCGGGGCCCTTTCTTGTCCTGTGCGACTTTCCCGTAGCGCCGGCGTCTCGCCGGTATTCTTGTCCTGAGTTGGCCTTGAGGGGACGGCGAAGTTGACGAAAGTACCGCACAATCAGGTAATAGGTTTGGATTTCTCCCGGCATCCTGGCACGGGATTTCAAATGAGGATGCCACGAGATTCAGAACTATCTTGACTATCCACTCGCCTTCCAGCAGGATAAAGTGGTTGATCTCTTCGTCGCGGGGAATAGGGAAATCCGATTGAAGGGTTAGGTTCTCTTCGATGGCACTATGAGCGGGAAAGACCGACATCTGTTCGAGTGTTGCCGACCGAAGTCGACAGGATCGGCGTTTGATCTTCAGGGCTCAAGCCCGCCGGCGAGGGGGTCTTTGTTGAGAGCGAGCCCCTGTGTTGGGGCGTCAGCTTGTGATTTTGAGAGGATGGTCTTTTGCTGTGAGCATATGGAGGCTGCTGTTTGTGATTTGGGCGTGTTTCCCGATCGTGGGCTGCATAGGACTTGTGCCTTCGCCGTTCAGACCTTCTCCCGGTCCCCAGAAAATTCCTCAACTAGAAGATCTTACCGAAGCCTTCGACATCGTCTGCAGAAACTATCGCCTTGGACCCGGAGACCAGATGGGAGTCCTCTACCAACCGGTCTGGAATATTGAGCCGGGCACGTACAGGTTGGATACCCTGGACCGCATTCGGGTCAAGTTTCTCTTCGATCCCGAGCTGAATGAGGAAGTGACCATAGCTCCTGATGGCATCATCACCCTGCAAGGAATCGGCGAGATCAGGGCCGCTGGGCTCACCAGAGAAGAATTGGCACAGGCGATCGAACGAAAGCTCTTGGAATCTAAGATCATCAGCCCTGACAGAATTGGAACATCAGCTCTGCCCGGATATCGCATTGTCACGGTGCATCTCGTGGAGTTCTACGGGAAGCTTAATCGGCTCATGGATTCCCTCAGGACCCTTGCTGGCGGAACACAGACCGGTGTAACAGTGAAGCCGGACGGTACCATTGATCTTCCTCTGTTGAAAGATACCATCCTGTGTGCCGGTCACACGGTCAAAGAGGTCGAGGACACGGTCAACAAGCTCTACCGGCGAAGCGTGCTCAAGCACACCAACGTGTCGTTCTCCCTGACCAAGGCGGCGTCTCGCAAGTTTTATGTTTTGGGACAGGTGGGTAGCCCCGGCGCGTATTCTATCGATCAACCCATCACAGCGCTCCACGCCATTGCAATGGCAGGGGGCCACGTTGAGGACAAGGCGGATCTCACCAGCGTCATACTCATCTCGAGGGACAGGCAAGGAAAGCCCTTCGGGCGTCGTCTCGACCTGAAAAAGGTTTTCGACGTCGGTGACATGAGCTCAACGATTCTCATAAAGCCCTATGACGTGCTCTACGTCCCAAGGACCTACATCCAGGATATCCAACTGTTCATGGAGCAGTATGTGGGCGTCGTCAGCCAAGCCAACGCGTTCGTACGAGCCCTGGCTGCGCCTGTAACTGTTCAGGTCGGTGACTGACGCAGAGAGAGAATGCCGGAGTGTCAGCCGCCACGTCTTGCGGCAATCTCCTTCCATCTCTCGAGATCTTCGACAATGACCTTTCCAACCGCATACTTGTCGAAGTGGTGCGGATCCCGGGGAACATCCCCGTTGAGCAAATTGAGAAGCTGTGGAGTCGCTTTCCCGCTGAGGGTCTCTTCCTCCGTCAAGACGCACACATTCCTGGCGGTGATGCTCCGAACCCTGAGCTCTTGTTCCCCCCCACCATGGCGCTCCGGGATGAGGATCGCCTTTACTCCGGTGAGGAGTATCTCATTGACGGTGTTGTAGCCTGCGCGGGAAATCACGAGCTCTGACTGATTTATCAGGTCCGCCATGTCAGCGAAGAAATTTAGAAACCTCACATCCGAGCTGAGAGGATGGGTGCGAATAACTTCTACCTGGCTCTTTTCCAAGTAAGGATCGATGACCATGGCTATCTGGTGAGTCCGATGTACCCCGCAGTCCCGTATCATGTCGAGAAGTCGCATTGACAGGTCAGCCACGTGTCGGTTTCTGCCGAGCGATATGAGAACGATTTTCCGATCGGCCAATCCCAGACGGTTCAGAAGCCTGCCGCGAGGGAGGAATTCCCCGTGTACACGATTGGTCACCTTCCCGAGGTATCGTATTTTTTTCTCTAATTCCGGATCGTCTCCCAGGAAGGCTTTGTTTATGTCAATGACCTCTCGATCCTCCAACACGTACATGAAATCGTAGAGCGAACCGATGTTGATCGATTCCGATCTATGCCGGGGATTCTGGTAAGGAATTTTCAGGAGTGGAACCCACTTCATGATTCCTCGGCAAATATGGACGAGGGGAAAATCTACAGGGCCCCCTTTTCGCATCCATTTCTTCATGAGTACCGGAATGAGCTCGCTCATCTGGCCGGTCATGTTGTGTTCGATGATGAGGGCGTCGGGCTGAAAAAAATTGAAGCTCGCCATGATGATGGATTGGCGGAAATCGAATATGCTCTCGAGATCCATGCAGTTCAAGTAGCGCGCGACCATTGGGCTGTTTTCGAGGTCAATATCCAGCTTGACTGAGGGCAATTTTATGACCTCAATCCCCTGTTCAAAAAAGATCTGCGGCACTGAGCTACCTGACACCACAAGGAAATCGATGTCAGGTCGCCATTTCTTCATTCCAGTTATGACAGCGAGAGTGCGAAAGGCATGCCCAAGGCCAATGGAGTTGTGCGTGTAAACAAGGATTCTCTTGATTCGGTTCTCTGCCATTTCGAGTGCCTTCCACCTGGGTCGAATTCATGATCCCACAAGATAACGGCCTATGCAAGCGAGGATATGGGGCTCATGCCCCTGGAGATGCAGGAGAATCCCGTTCAAATTGCGCATCCCAGAGCATCGCAACCTGCCAGGTGCAGGTTGGTCGCGAAATGGCATGCTGCAATGTGACCCGGCCCCACCTCTACCAGTTCTGGCTCCGCGGATGCGCAGACATCTTCCGCGTACAAGCAACGCGGGTGGAACGGGCATCCCGGCGGCGGATTGATCGGATCCGCGGGCTCACCTTTGAGGATTATCTTGCGGCCGGTTAGCTCGGGTCGAGTGGTAGGAACATTTGAGAGGAGGGCCTCTGTATAGGGATGGCGAGGTCTCGAGAACAGGGGTTCGGAAGGACCGTACTCCACAACACGGCCGACATACATGAGGACGATTTTCTTGCTGAAATGCCTTATGAGTCCGAGATCGTGCGAAATGAACAGGTACGCGAGCCCCAGTTTTTCCTGGATATCCAGGGCCAGGTTCACGATTTGGGCCTGCACAGAGACATCGAGGGCCGACGTGGGCTCGTCGGCCACAAGGAGCCTCGGGTACAGAGCCATGGCCCTTGCTATGCTGATCCGTTGTCTCTGACCGCCGGAAAAGGCGTGAGGGTAGCGATTCAGATGTTGCAGACTAAGCCCTACGAGCTCGATTAACTCGCGCACCCGCTCTTCCAGCTCTCTCCCCCGAGCCACTTTATTGACGACAAGAGGCTCTGCGAGTATCTCCCTGATCGTCATTCTGGGATTCAGGGAAGCGAAAGGATCCTGGAATACCATCTGAATATGGCGCCTCAGCGGTTTCATCGCTTTGGGCTCGATCGATGCCAGATCCACACGCGAGCCGCCATCGGGCGGCTGGAACCAGATATGACCGCTCGTTGGGCGATATGCACCCATGATCATGCGCCCGACAGTGGTCTTGCCGCAGCCTGACTCGCCCACGAGCCCGAGAGTCTCCCCCTCGTTAATGGTGAACGAGACCCCATCCACAGCCTTCACATGACCCACAACCTTCTTGAACACTCCCGCCTTTATGGGAAAGTGTTTTTTCAGATGGCTCACTTCCATCAGCACTTTAGGGTCTGACACCGGTACCTCACCTCATCACGCACATTTGCGGGCAGGCCACAAAATGACGATCTGCCACTTGAGTCAGAGCATACGGTTCATCGTGGCATACTATTGCCCCACCGCACTCCAAACATCGTCCGTAAAACGGACATCCAGCGATGTACTCGTGAGGATCGGGGAGCGTACCCTCTATGGTGGCCAGATGGCTGCGTACAGGTGTGTCGATCCCGGGAACTGATTGGAGCAGGGCGCGAGTGTACGGATGCTTTGGATCCTTGAAGAGCACCTCTTTGGGAGCGAGCTCCATGACCCGCCCGAAGTAGATGACGAGAACGTCGTGACTGATATCCGCTATCACTCCCAGGTTATGGGAGATGAAGAGGATGGCCATGCCCAGCTCTTCCTGCAGGTGCTTGAGCAAGTCCAGTATTTGAGCCTGTATGGTGACGTCCAGCGCTGTGGTCGGTTCATCTGCTATGAGAATGCGAGGGTTGCAGATAAGGGCCATGGCGATCATGGCGCGCTGACGCATGCCGCCGGAAAGCTCGTGCGGGTATGCGGTCAATCTACGTTCAGGCTGCGGTATACCTACCTTGCCGAGCATCTCTATGGCCCGGTTGCGCGCCTCAGCTTTCGACACATCCGAGTGGAGCAGCAGCGTTTCCATGATCTGGCTGCCAATAGTATGCAAGGGACTGAACGAGTTCATTGGCTCCTGAAAGATCATGCTTATGTCCCGTCCTCGAATGCTTCTTGCCTCTCGTCCGCGCGGATCGAGCTGTACGAGGTCCAATTCTTTCGGCGCACCGTTTCCGTTATCGATCCGAAATAAAATCCTGCCTTCCACGATTTTGCCAGGGGAGGGAACAATACGAAGAATTGATTGGCCGACGACGCTCTTTCCGCTTCCGGACTCTCCCACGATTCCTAGCGTCTTGCCCGGTTCCACGGAAAAGCTGACACCGTCCACCGCTCGGACGGTTCCTTCTTCGAGCATAAAGTGGACTTTCAAATTTTCTACTGTGAGAGCCGGAACCATGGAGATTACCTCGAATAGGGATCGACCGCGTCACGCAACCCATCGCCCGCGAAGTTAAAGGAAAGAACGATGATAATCACGAAAGCCACTGGAATGAGAAGCCATGGGTACAGAGCAATGGTGGTCACGTTCTGGGCCTCTTTCAGCAGCACTCCCAGACTGGTGATCGGCGGCTGCAGGCCTATCCCCAGAAAGCTCAACGCGGTCTCGGCCAGGACCATGCTCGGTATCGCCAGGGTTACCGTGACGATAATGTGGCTCATGAAGGACGGCAGCAAATGTCTAAAGATGATCCTTCCGTGGCCGGCACCGGAGAAGCGCGCCGCGAGCACGAAGTCTTCCTCTCTGAGGGACATAAGCTTGCCCCGAACCATTCGTGCCAGGTCGGTCCAACCGATGAGGGAGAGAATAACGGTTATGGTGAAGTAGACCTTCAAGGGTGGCCAGTGGGGGGGCATCGCGGCCGCAAGCCCCATCCAAAGCGGTATACTTGGGAAGCATCGGATTATCTCAATGATCCGCTGAATAACACCGTCCGGCCACCCGCCCGAGTAGCCGGAGATCCCGCCGAGAACCAAGCCAAGAAGAAGGCTGAGAAAGACACCCACCATCCCGATCGATAATGAAATCCTGCTCCCATACAAGCACCGGGTAAACATGTCGCGTCCCATCCTGTCGGTGCCGAACAGAAAAAGCTCACCCGGCTCCTCCACTCCAAACAGGTGCAGGTCACTCTCCCAAAGGCCCCAGAAGAAATAGCGTTCGCCGCGCACGAAAAAGCGGATCGGATATCGTTTGGCCGGATCTTCAACGTAGCACATTCTCTGGGTTTCGACGTCCACTTCCAGGTCGCGCCCATACACGAACGGCCAATGTATGCGACCCTGCGCGTCGAAAATGTGGATACGCGAGGGAGGGGCATATATTGCACATAGATGCCTGCTGTCCCTCGCATACGGCGACAGAAATTCGCAGAAGGCGGCGGCAAAATACATGCCGATCAAGGCAACCAGCCCGATCATGGCCAGGGTGTGCTTCTTGTAGCGCCACCAGACCAATTGCCTTGTTGAGGCATTGAGAAACTTCTCAGCTTGAGCCCGATCTGAATTCATATCCCTTCCCGCGCCCCGAATCGAATTCTGGGATCCACCCACGCGAGCAAGATGTCCGAAATGAGCGTCCCAACTACCGTCAAGATGCTCAGAAACATGATGAACGTCCCTGCAAGGTGCATGTCCTGACTCAGGAGGGCACTGAGCAGGAGCGGACCCGTAGTCGGGAGATTCAACACCACCGCGGTAATGGCGATTCCCGAAACCAGCTCGGGCAAGGTCCAGCCTATGGTGCTTACGAGTGGGTTGATCGCCACCCTCACCGGGTATTTGAGGATTAGTCGCGTCTCAGAGAGACCCTTAGCTCTCGCGGTCGTCACGTACGCTTTTTTGAGCTCGTCGAGCAGGTTCCCCCGAATGATCCGAATGAACTTCGCTGTATGAGCCGTCCCAACAATCAATACTGGAATCCACAAGTGTTTAAACAGATCCACAACCTTGGCGAAGCTCCACGGAGCAGTCGCATATTCTGGTGAAAATAGCCCCCCTATGCTCATTCCCAAATAAGCATAGGAGAACCACAGGAGCACCAAAGCAAGGAGAAAATTCGGAGTCGCCAAACCGATAAATCCCACGATCGTCAGCAGATAATCCAACCAAGAATACTGTCTGACCGCGGAATATATACCTATGGGAACGGAAATCGCCCAGGAAAATAGGAGCGTGGCCAACGATATGATTATGGTCAGGCTGAGCCGTTCGCCAATGAGCTCCGACACCGGCTTATTCCATTCGAACGAGTGACCGAAATCCCCGTGGAGAAAGTTCCACGCCCACTGGAAGTACTGAATGTATATCGGCTGATCCAGCCCGAACCGTCGTTTCAAAGCTTCCAGCTCCGCATGATCCACTGCCTCTCCGCTGGCCTGCAATTGAGCGACGTAGCTCGTGAGAAAGTCCCCCGGTGGCAACTGTATTATGATGAATGAGATAACTGAGATTGCCACCAACGTGGGAATCATGAACAATATACGGCGAATCACGTATGCGAGCATTGCCAGCTTCCTGGAAAAAGCGTTGATGAAACAGCCGCACGATTATTTTTCCGTACGTGCAAGATTTCGTGCGTATTGTTGACCACTTGTGCCCACTCCTTTTCGGGAAGCGCGAATTTATAGCCGGCACCCGGGGAAGGGTTGATTAAGCTTCGTAAGGGTACCCCCGAGTACCTGTAGGGGCGGGTTCTAGAAAGTGTCTCAAAAGCCTGCAGTCCGTGATAATCGTGGCACACCCCCTCACCCTGACCCTCTCCCCCGAAGCGGGGGAGAGGGGATTCTTCAGGCTCCCTCTCCCTCTGGGAGAGGGTTGGGG
>JBFMDN010000105.1:0-12038 GCA_040753915.1 Thermodesulfobacteriota bacterium
GAGTCACCAGCCCGCCTCGCAACGGATTGCGGTGGATATATCGGACCAAATCTAACAGATAGGTGTCCGCCTCCACCACAGTGGCCTTGTAACGGCCGCGGAAGAGAGAGCCGTCGCACTTGTGGAGCCGGTTGAATCGCTGAGTGTATACTCCATCCACATGTCTCATCAGACGCGAAAGATTGGCATCAGGAGTCTGGACCAACAGGTGGTAATGATTAGGCATCAGGCAAAACGCAGCGATCCTGACATTGAACATGGCGGAGCAGGCCTGCAACAGCTCCATGAATCGCTCATAATCCTTCCGTCCGGGGAAAATCACTTCGTGGCGTCTGCCCCTGTTCATCACATGGTACCAAGCGTCTGGATATTGAATGCGTAATGGCCGTGACATGGGCTGTCCCTATCACGCTGTACAACATGAGTCAAGCCAAGACTTGACCCCGGTCCCAAGACTTGACCCCGGTCCCAAGACTTGACCCCGGTCCCGGTCCTTGACCCCGGTCTCTTTCTCCCTTTCTCTTCCTCTTAATCCACGGCGGCTAAATTTCACAGAAAAACGTCCCTAGCGCGAAAAAAGAATTCCTGGACGCGAGATAAATATCCATAAGGCGCGATAATCGCGAGGAATCTATCGCGAAAAAATCTTGACTCTTCAACGCTGACAACAGGGCTTTTCTGAGTGCGGATGAAGCGCGGATGTGCTATGGTTTCTTTGAGAAAGGCGGTTTCATGGTCCGTCTCGCTTCCCAGACCGCAGACGAAAGGTCAGAGCATCATGAGACAATTTACTAGCGAAATAGGGATGGACCTTCGTGAGGACTCTGAAATATTGGGCCACAATCTCTCAGGGGTCGTGGGAGCGGGGATACTGCAAGGGGCCTTGTTTGAAATCAAGGTAGCCAGAGGTTGCTGGCAGGCTCCCGAGTTCCAGGTTGAGCAGGAATCCACGAGACTGTGCTCCATGCTTGGACTTTGGGGCTTAGGCTCCTACTTCTTCGGAGTTGCGAAATGCGCGTGATCTCTGTCGGCTACAAACCCGACAAGAAAGTTTACCGGCTGGCGAATCGAGAACGCTTGGAGACGCATCGCTACAGTTGCCTCGGACCTGGAGACAACATCCTCGTAGTTGGACAATATGCCGCTTCAGCAAGCTGTCGCAACGGTCATGCACAGGTTCTTCCACCCTATACCTGCCTTGACACCTTGGCGATTGGTAATAGGACGCTTCGACTAACTGTGAAGGAAATAGAGACCCAAGAAGAACTTGCCGGATACCATCAACTCGAAGAGTGTCACTACCGTGGAAAAGTGCTTCATGGGCGTCGAGCACCGCTCATTGTCAGGACTGAGGACTCTCTCCTTCCGCTCGTGCTAGGATACATCGAACTTTCCACCGCCTTCATCATGAATCGCCCGCGAGCTATTGTGCTCGACAGTGAGTTTCGTGATGATTCGGGAGGGATCTCTTGGACGGCCTGGAAGAAAGAGACTGTTCGTCAGTACACGAATCTTGTTGTTCGCATAGCCAGAACCGTGGTCTCTCCCGAGTTTCGCGGACTCGGTCTCTCCCGAATTCTTGTCAAACATGCTGCACGGTTCGCCAGGGACCATTGGCATGTCGGAAACCTCAAACCGCTGTTTCTTGAGATTACGGCAGACATGCTACGCTACGTTCCTTTTGTCGAATCGGCGGGCATGCATTACATCGGGGATACTGAAGGAAACCTGGAGCGCGTCAATGAAGACATGAATTATATTTTGAAGAATTTCTCACGGGTCGAGACACGAGAGATCCTGAAGGAGGAGAGCGGAGGCATTGTAGACCTTCAAGTTTCCTACGCCACCCTCTTGAAGCAAATCGAAGAAGAGCAAGGGGTCCCCCGCGACCATCTCTTACGTTTGCTGCTGCGGTCGCCCCACCGCCTTTCCGATGAGAACTGGACGCTGCTGCACCGGATCTTTCGACTTCCCAAACCCACGTTCCTGATGGGGTTGACACCAGCCAGTGAGAAGTTCGTGCGGAGGCGTATCCGCGAACTCGGTCTTCCAAATCGGTACCCTGCTCAGCAGCCCCCCGAACTGGCAAAGCGATTGCAGGCTCCCATAAACGTGCAAAATTGCACTCTGCGACTGTCTGCAGCGCTAATTCGGACCCGTGCAACAAGAAAGATTCAACAGGCTTTTGGGGTCAGCCGAGACATGCTGACGACGATATTGTTTGCAGACATCAATTTCATAATTCAGCCTGGGGACATTGTCCTAATATGTGGTCCCTCTGGGGCTGGCAAGACCACCCTGCTCGCCTTGCTCGAACAGCGGTTGCTTAATCCGCAATACTCACCAGAGGGTCTGACCGGTAATATTACCGTCCCCCCAGAGGTTAAGGTCAGCTCGCTCAGTCCTCTCCCAAGCTCGCGTCCTCTCGTGAGTTCGTTGGGTCGAGTTTCTTTAGAGCAGGCACTATTTGCCTTAAACGTGTCGGGTCTTGCGGAAGCGCACCTTTACGTGAAACGCTTTCGAGAATTAAGCAACGGGCAGCGCTATCGTGCCATGGTTGCCAAGCTCATAGCATCACAGGCAGAAATCTGGGTTGCAGACGAATTTTGTGCCACCCTCGATCCGATAACAGCGAACATAGTGTCTCGGAATCTTAGGCGTTGCGCCAAAAAGCTTGGGGTCACCGTCGTCCTCGCCGCCGCTAACTGGGGAGAATTCATTCACGAACTCCAACCGGACACCATCGTGCACCTGCGAGCGCCGTGGGATTATCGGGTCTTCTCCTGGGAAGAATTCCAGGGCGCAATTAGTCGATCCCACATCCTGGGGCAAGGCAGACTTAAGAGCCAGACCCGTCACCCCACGAAGAAGGACCTTGGCGGGCGATAGTCTAGGTCTTGTCGAACAGGCATCATTGATGCCAGCTTCCCGGAATGTGGCATTCATCAGTACCATTCGTTGCGGCAGGAAGAAAGGGACCAACACAAGGGTCGGATAGTCATGAGAAACTTGGGACAGCAAGAAGTTCTTGCTAACCGTCGATGAGAATGTGATTTCGAGGCCCCCATCAATGCCTCCGGGATGGCTGAACAAAGCGCTGGATGGGCTTCCTGGAACCGATGACGCCGTATTCCGGAAGTTGTGGGATGAGCGGCGCCTGTTGTTCGAGGGTAGAGAAGGGGTTGGCGATAGAGTTGATGATCGCGCCGCTCGCATGATTGCAGCGGCCCTCAGGCAAGGGCTGCGGTTGCTAGTAGTTTTGCCCGACTTCCGTCCCCACCGGCCATCATTCCTGTTCGCGACTGCATTAATTTGCCATGCACTGAATTCGAATAGTTCCAGCGGAACTGCTATGCAGCGACGCTCACCCGTTCTTTATTTCGGGGCAACCGTGGGCATTCGTGATCAGCTCCGCCGCACCAGCGTGCGTCGGCTGGGCCTAAACCTTGCGGATGTTTTTTGTCAACAGGATGTCAGCCGCGGGGCAGTTGGAATGCGTGGATTGGGAGTGGGCACATCCACAAGACCTTCAAATCTGGCGAGAGTAATCACAGTCTACGCCCCTGCAGATCCTGTTACACTAGTGAGAGCCCATAAGCCATGCTGGATCGCGGTCGATTGTGATGACGCCCCGTCACTAACGTGGTTAAGACCCTTGCTGGAGGAAGCTTCCCGGCAAAATCTGCCCACCATCGCATGGGGACAAAATCCGCTGGCAGAATCAGTGAGCGATTTCGCTTGCTTCGGTGATGTCTTCGTTTGCCCCCCCCACGTCCAGAATCCTCTTTGTTCCTCAAACCGATTGAACGACACCCCAGAGGACCTGCTTCTGGTGCAGGGCTCCACCTCTCTCACGCCGCTGGTTCTTGATGGAAAATCAGTCGATGGGTTCAGCAACCCATTGCGTGAGGCCAGCCAGGTACTCTGCCTTGCGTCACAGCATCTTGAAGGAGCATTCAGAAGAGACGTAGTTGCAATCCACTGGAAATATCTTCGATCTTTGGAAACGTTGGCTGTGCCTGCAGAATTCTATGAGGCTGAGGCTGCTCGGTTTTGGGGCTTGAAACCTCTGGGGCAGCTTCGCACAGTGTGTGACCGGTTTCGAGAAGCATGCCTTCAAATTGACGGAAGCATGGTCCGCCATTTGAACCAAGTTGCTTCTCTCCTTTATGACGCGACAGCAAGCCTAGAACGCAACGGCTGCGCATTATGGGATGCGTTAACGAATTTGAGTATTGAAGATCCCTCAGACGACGAAGTACGCATTTTAGTGTTCTCCGGCAATAGTCGAAAGAGGCTTTTCCTCCTCGCCATGCTTGCACGCCACAATACGACAGAAGACGACTTACGGAAAATGCGCGTGTATGTGGCGAGCCTCAATGAGCTTAGGCAATGGGTGCGTCTTCGCAATACGTCATCAGATGCTACGAATCAAGACGACTTCTCAATGCCACCTACGAATCTGAAATGGAGCCCCATTCTTGTCGGGCTCTTGAGCCCCGCAATGACACCGCGTCTCCTAGGCATATTTCTTCATCCAAGAGTCGAAATTCTGCTATACCCTCATCAGTGCCCATCATTTCTGCGCCGAAAGGCAGAATGGTCAGCTCGGTTGGGTGGTGACATCGACTGGACCATTGGCACGCTGGCTCGGCTATCTGGATTGCATTTGCCGTCCGTTTTGCCGTCCATCCCGGAACGCGTGGCAGTGGAGGAACCAATCGAGGTGAATGTCGAGACCACTGTAAGGTTAAGAAGAGCCTTGTCCGATTCCGTGTGGCAGCCACAGGACACTGTCAACGAAGTGGCTAACCTTTTCCAACTTGACGAGGCATTCACGGAAGAGGAACTTGTGCTCACCGATCAGGCTGAGAGCAATACTTCTACTACAGATGCGTCCTCTGAAGACCTGTGGTGCGCGGAAGCAGTTAGGGTGCAGTTTGACCAAGGTTGGCGCGTCGATTTTTCTCCCGACGACGAGATCAACATTGTACGCGCCGGATCTAATGGTAACATTCTCGACCGGCGATACGTGCGCTCGCTAAAGGTGGGTGACCGCGTAATCTTGATTCACGGCCAGCAGCGGCAAAGCTTGTACGATCTGATTATTTCCCGTGTCCACAAGCATCCTTCGATTGAACTCCATCTGGCGTTGATTCGTCGCTGGCAAGAAGATCTTCGAGTGGCATTTCAGAAGTGGCAGAGGCGGACCCCGGATTCAGCCGACCTCTCAGCACACGAGACAAGAGACATGAATGGTCTGCTCCGGCAGATGCAAAGGCAAGGTAGTCAACTGATATCCACTCTCACTTTGAGTCTTTGGCTCAAAGGATTAGTGTTGTGCCCGCTTGATCCGGAAGACTTACGGCGTGTCGCCGAAGTGCTCGACATTAGTTTTGTTCGACAATACCGTGCCCAGATAATCCAGGCGGCAACTAGGCTGAGGGGCCTGCATCGGAGCTTGTCACTAAAACTGAACCGGTGGCTGGTGGATCATGCGATGGGCGCACCGCACAAGAGTGATGATGATGTAATTGACGTGGAATTGGGTTTGACTTTCGGAGATGTCAGATCCTCATTGTTGGTGCTGAGCACAGTGAGGATTGAGAGGGTGCGTGGTCCATTCTTGAGGAGCCATTTGGGTCGCGCAGAAAAGGATGCATGAGCATGAGCAACAAGAGCTGGGATCATAGCGAAGAAACCCGCTTGGCGGAATTCTTGGTGGGACGGGTGCGGGATCGAGCCAGTGGGCGAAGCGAAGGCGAATGTTTGCGCAATTATCCACGAGACGTTTATTTCGTTGGAAATCTGCGTCCCTTTCGCGATGAACAACCGGACCCGGAAGGGCAGCCCGGCCACCTAAGGGAATTGCTGAGCAAGCTGGCTCCGGTATCATTTGGAGCGGAATTTCTGTTGTGTGCTAATAGGGATTCCATCGAGGTCTCCGTCAAATTGCGATGGACCTGCTATTACCGGGTATTCCCTACGCTTGCGCAACAGCGTGAACATCAGCGTCAAGGCAACCGATCAGCCGCTGCAGGAAGCCAGGACAGCCCTGTGGTCACACGGGTACCTGGGTCAACCGGAGCTGGGGTCAAAGATGGAACCAGTAGACCACGGGAGGACGACACTGACATTGTTGCTCAAGAAAATGAAAATCGCATGGCAGAGGTTGATTCTCCCGAACTGGCAGATTCGGTGGTTGACCGCCGACGTGCACGCAACCCAGAGGACTCGCTGTTTATTCGATTCCGCAAGATTACCTGTCACGCTGTCGGTCGGATCGTTGTTCTATGCCATCGGCAAGGGAGATGGGCAGTGGACAGCTCGGATTTGCAGGCGTCTCTTAACGACGAAGTGGTCCGAGCACAGGAGATTGCTCTGAATGATCCGGATCGAGTCCGGATTGCCCGACATTCAGATCCGAAAATCCGAGTGCCAGACGCAGCTTTAGCATCTGATACGGCGTACGATGAGTTTCGACAATCATTGCAAGTGAATGTGCCGCTCGAATGGCATTGGGAGGTCCGCAGTGAAATCTGGTCCCCAGCGTCAGCTGAAAAATCCGAAAGAGTTCTTGGTATCGAATTTGTCAATAGCTCCCCTATGGTTTCCAATTCACCGAACACGGAAGCCTTCTTCTTCGATACGGAAGCTCTATTTGAATTCCCGGGTCGAGAAGTTCGACCATTCGAACTTGATCTGGCTCCCCAGGGCTTTCGTTACGACAGATACGTGTGGGGTCGCGGAATCAACTGCGCTGTGGAACGGCCAACAGGAGCGTCATCAGCGCAGGCTTTTGTAACCACCCACGCCCCTGTATACCGTCAAATGCGTTTTCAGACCAGGACTGTGCCGACCGCCGACTTTGACGCTTTAGCCGGAGACCCAATGCCAACTTTGACTGCCATTCTTGAAGAAATGGAACGATATCTAGGGGTGTGGGACCGGGAGCGTGACTGCTATGTTAAAAGCAATCCGAACTGGGAACACGATTACGATGACGACTTCATGCGGGACAGGCGGACATTTGAGAAGGATATTGAACGGTTCAAACGTGGCTGCGAACTTATAGGCACCCATCCTGACGTTCGGCTGGCGTTCCAGTTAACAAACGAAACATTCCGTCGTGGTCCAAAGACTGGGTGGCGTCTGTTTCAGATCGTGTTTCTTGTGAGCCAGATCCCAGGAATTGCTGCACTCTCAGACCCAACTGGTGCCGGTGCTGCTGACCGCGAACAAGTCGACATCATCTACTTTCCCACAGGCGGTGGCAAGACAGAAGCATATTTGGCGGTAATTACATTTCATTGTTTCTTCGACCGGTTGAGGGGGAAGACCGGTGGCGTGACGGCATGGACTCGTTTTCCGCTGCGCCTCCTTACATTGCAGCAAACCCAGCGCGTAGCCGATGTCATCGGAATGGCAGAACTGGTACGGCGCGACCAGCAAGATCCGCGACTTGCGGGTGCGGACGTTGACGGATTTGCGGTGGGATATTTTGTCGGCCAAGGAGGGTCTCCGAATGAGATTGTTAACCCACATAGATACCCCTACGCCAATGCTGAGCATCATGTCACCTGGAGCAAAGTCAATGATCCGCGTGAAAGACAGACATGGAAACGAGTAGTTCGTTGTCCATCGTGCCAGACGGCAACGGTGAATGTTGAGTTCGATGAAGCTCGCGTTCAACTAATTCATCGCTGTAGCGAATCAAGTTGTCATTTCCCCCATGGAATTATCCCTGTTTATATTGTAGATAACGAGATTTACCGGTACCTACCGAGTGTGATGGTCGGGACAATCGACAAGCTAGCCGGTCTGGGGAACCAGAGGAAGTTTGCGTTGCTCTTTGGACAGACAGACGGCCGCTGTTCGGAGCACGGCTATTACAAGGGCTGCTGCTGCCAGAAGGACTGCACTGATGAGAACCGGCTCCAACAGAACGTTCAGCCGACTCTTTCTGGCCCAACGCTGTTCGTTCAAGACGAACTTCATTTGTTGAAGGAGGGCTTAGGCACGTTCGACGGCCACTACGAGACGTTCGCTCAAGAATTACAGCGTGATTTTGGAGAGACGCATGCCCTCAAAATCATAGCATCATCCGCGACCATTGAAGCATTCGAGAGACAAGTGAATCACCTTTATGGCCGGAAACCTGTGCAAGCGTGTGTCTTCCCAGGACCCGGCCCTACACTCGGTCAGTCATTCTATGCGGAGACATTGCCTCATGCACAGCGGTTGTACGTAGGATTGATACCACATAACAAGACCATCTTTAACACGATTCTCGAACTGATCGAGCTCTACCACCGGGAGATTTATGCTCTGCAGAGTCTTCACATGAGCCAGCCAAACCCGTATGGAGGGACACTTAGTCCTGGGACACCAGAGTGGCAAGAACTCTTGGATGTGTATGCCACATCCCTGACTTACTTCTTGGCCAGTCGTGAGCTGAACTCCATCCGTACTGATCTAGAAGGTGACGTTCTTCCCCGTCTTCAGCGGGACGGATTGGTCCCTTTGGAATTATCGGAACTCACTGGCAGCACATCTACTGATGACGTGTCACGCATTCTGGAAAAGCTTGAGCGTCCAGCATCTCCTGGCGCTTCGCCAGACGCGGTGTTGGCAACAAGCATGGTGAGCCACGGCGTGGATGTCGACCGTTTCAATTCCATGATTTTTTATGGGATGCCTCGTCAAAATGCAGAATACATACAGGCGTCCAGCCGTGTGGGCCGTAGCCACACTGGCATCGTGTTCACATGCCTACACCCTGTCCGCGAGCGAGATCAAAGTCATTACGCGTACTTCTTGAAATTCCATGAGTTCCTTGGGCAACTCGTGGAGCCAGTGGCTATCAACCGCTGGTCAAAATTCAGCATCAACCGAACATTGCCGGGCTTGTTCATGGGTGTGCTTCTTCAACTTATCGCCAATGGTTCTGGGGAGACCAATCCCAATAGATACTACTACGTCGATTTTGTCAGAAGAAAAATCAGTGAGGGCAGTCTGAGCGTGGAACACTTCATCCCCTTACTTGAGCGGGCCTATTGTGTGCAAATACCGAAGACGCAAAGCGAGATGGATTTCCGCGACGAAATTCGAGTCCGGGTGCGCCAGTACTTTGATTGGATTGTCAATCCAGCAGCAGGGATGACTTTTGTTTCCGACGTTCTTATTCCAAAGCCTATGCGGAGCCTTCGAGATGTCGATGAGGCCATTCCAATCGAGTTGGATACCTTGGGATCGCAATGGACGACTAGGATCGACAGAGTCTAGTGGAGAGGATACCATGGTAAGGACAATGAGCCGCGGAAAGCAACAGATCCTTTTCAACTATTTGCCAAACAGTACGTTTGACTTTGAGCGTGTGGCGGCCATAGCCCGTGTCCTCAGTATTCGTGGCGATCCAAGGACAGACTTGAACAGTTCAGTCCTGCTCCGCAGAGTAGCTGAAGAGGCCAGTGCTTGGCAGGAAGATATGCGACCCGCGCTACGCGACGATGTGTTTCGGCAAATTGACCGGTTCGTTCTTCTCGATCCCAGAAGCGTCCAATCAGAATTGTTCCCCAGAGTCCTTTGGTGTCAAAATGGTAGCTGCGGCAGGGTTTTCGATTTTCGTCACATAGATGTCTTGCGTCACCAGTGCCCATCATGTCACGACGGGCGTCTAGTACAGCTGCGGTTTGTAAGAATTCACCGCTGCGGCTCACTTCAGCCGTTGCTGCCGCCTGCTTGCAGGCAGTGTCATACTGTAAACCACATGGCTCTGGACACGCGGGGGAGCGAACGCATCTCCAATTTTCGCTGGGTTTGCCGCCAATGCAATATTGGAATTACTGTCTTCGGAGGACCCTGTGGAGAATGTCGCTGGCCTGACAGGGCCTTGCGCAATATGGATATAGAGGTGCATCGGGCAGGGCGAACGTTCTATGCTCACACAACAGTCTTGCTCAATGTTCCTCATCGAAAATTGGATACGTTCTTCGGCTTGGAGGAATGGCCCGCGATTGCTGCCGCAAAGTTCCTCTGTATGCCGGAGGTTGCGAATAGGGCCTTGGCTGACTACACACCCGGCATTGAAAACTCCCAAGAGTCTAAAAGCACTGGTCTTTCTGGAATCGACTTGGACGAGCTTATGCGCCGACAGGCGGCCGGAGAATTGACAGCAGAGCAGTTAGTTCAGGAAATGCAGGCCCTTCGGGAACAGCGGCATCAAGAAAGGATGGCGAGTTCACCGAGTGGAATTGTGCAAAGCCTTTTTCGGCGCACAGGGGTCCCCTGGACCGTATGGAAGCAATCCGGTCAGGAAATGCTGGAGGCTGTCTTGCCACTGGAGACCGGTCACCGAACGGAGCTGGATCTCTCTGATCAGAACGCCCCTAGTGCCAAGAATGCCAGGCAGATGGGACTCTCAAGCGTTGTGCTCGTGTCGGATTATCCGATCGTTACCGCTACCTATGGATTCAGCCGTGCGGAATATCGGCCGAATGAGTGTCGATTGAACCCTTTTCCAGGCCATCCTGATCACGGCGGCAGGTACCCTGTTTTCGTTGATGAAGTTCAAGCGGACGCGCTGTTGCTCAGTCTGAATCCCAATCGAGTGATTGACTGGCTCCGTCGGAACGGGTGCAGTCCGGCCATCCCCAACGGAAGTGATCAGGAGCGGGCTCGAAGATCGTACTTTGTCCAGCTTCTCAGCAATGCGCCCCTTCGTGAGACCTTAAGGGCGGATCGTAGAGAAGAGCGCATGGTTTTTTGCTTGATTCATACTCTCAGCCATCTTTCGGTGCGGCAAGCAGCGTTGTTGTGCGGACTGGACCGCACTAGTCTCTCCGAATACGTGCTGCCCGGAGCTTTAACGTTTGCCCTCTATTGTAATCATCGTTTCGGAGCCACAATCGGGGCTCTAACAGCGCTATTTGAGCAATCTTTATCAGAGTGGCTGAAAGCCGTGAGAGATACGCGGCGGTGTGTTTACGATCCTGTATGCCGAGACCGGACGGGAAACTGCCATGCATGTACTCACTTGGCAGAGACCAGTTGCCGCTTCTTCAACCTAAACCTTAGTCGGGCATTCCTATTTGGAGGCCGTGATGCTGAATTGGGCGAAATACAGGTTGGTTACTTCGACCCCACTTTGCCGTGAATTCCCGTGAGGCATTCTATAGACCCAACCATCGAACTGGTAGTGACGGCTCCAGAGCCCGCTGGGGCTTTGCTTGCCTACCGGACCCGATGTCGCACTACCATGGGGGTCCTCAGCCAACTGATTTCAGAGGCTCAACGGCACGTCATTATCGCCGCACCGTTCATGCAAACAGGTCATGGTATTTCGTCGGGGATTCTCGCTGACGCCCTACGTTCAACGTTGCGGCGAGGAGTGAACGTTGATGTCCTGAGCACAGGACAAAGTTTGCAGACAATCGATCGGACGCAGTTGATGGTGGATGCACGCGGGCGGCTTAGGTTCTTCCAGGCCGCTGCTCACTTGGCCGATGACCAGCAGCTTGGATCACACGCCAAGTTTTGTGTTGCAGATGACGAGCTCGCATATGTGGGAAGCGCGAACTTGACTGGCCGAGGTCTGACCGGGCAGGTGGAGATGGGGGTGCTTGTTCGTGGCTCTATTGCTCGTCAAATCATCCAATTCTGGCATTATGCGGTCGAACTTGGTCTCTTTGTTCTTGTTGAGTGATTTCTTCATTTCACGGCGCTGGACCTTGAAGAACGTTAGCTCCGGGTGTGACCCGGCGGCCATCGAATCTAGGGGCGGCTCGCCCAACGCCGCACTGGGCATCAGTAAGCGAACTTGAATTCGGTTGACCCACCTTTTGCGGGTCTGGTAAAGGAAAGGGGGAAAGGGGTCAAAGGGGGTCAAGAAAGGGGGTCAAAGAAAGGGAAAGGGGGTCAAGTCTGCTCTTGACTCATAGGATGCGTCGCTCGATCGCTTCCACCTTCCTCCTTAAGCTCCTGTCCTTTCCGATTCTTTGCTCCATGCGACATACCACGCTGCTCACGCTGCTGTAATT
>JBFMDN010000106.1:0-11789 GCA_040753915.1 Thermodesulfobacteriota bacterium
GACATACGTTTGGAGGGGGAGTGCCACACGACCCAAAAACGACCTCATGCGTAGGCCACAGACGCTTGCATGAGAACATTACAGGGTCCACACGACCCACACGTCATCGTAGACCGTGGATTCTGGTTCATTCCAAGGATTGATTTCGAGCGATCCGCAAGAATATATTTCACGGTTCCTGCAAACGTGATACTCTGACGCACGCGAGCGTGAGAGCGCGTGCCGTCGTTCTGGCGCAAGCCGAAAATACGGACTTATAGAGCTTCCCGGACCCCCGGCGCTTGCTAGGGCGTGTTGCCTGAGACCCGAGGCGTCGAGTGCCTCAGTACTGTATATCGGGCACGGAAGCGTGCGCCGGTCCGTGTGACAAACTGCTGTGATTATACCCGATGCCAAGAGTTCTTTCGGCTTCCCATATGCCGAGAACATTTATGGGAGGTTCGCAGACCGGTGGGACGGGCGTCTGAAAGTGTCTCAAAAGCCTGCAGTCCGTGATAATCGTGGCACACCCCCTCACCCTGACCCTCTCCCCCGAAGCGGGGGAAAGGGGATTTTTCAGGCTCCCTCTCCCAGAGGGAGAGGGTTGGGGTGAGGGTGCCTTTCCACGCATCGACGCCAAATCGTGCTACGCTGTTTGGTGTGGCCCGAGTTTTGAGACAGTTTCGTCTCGCCCGTCAGTGTCGAGGAGGAGAAACGGAAATTATTATTGGCAACCGCTATGAAAACCACCTCCGCTCCGTGAGGAGCAAATCCCCGTCCGTATCGGGAGTGTTGCTGGCAGGAGGAGCATCCCGGAGGATGGGAGGGGTCAATAAGGCACTCCTCGAGCTGGGGGGAGTCAGGATCGTAGAACGCGTAGCCAGAGCTATGAAGCGAGTCTTTCCCGAGGTAATCCTGATCACGAACACCCCTTCCGTGTTTGAATTTCTTCTTATACCGTCTTTTCACGACATCATCCCGGGACATGGCTCGCTCGGAGGCTTGTACACCGGTCTCCGGTCATGTGCGGGGGATTATGCCTTCCTCGCCGCATGCGACATGCCGTTCATTGACGAACGCGTGCTCAGGTACATGACCGGTCTCATAACAGAAGAGGACATTATCGCGCCGAAGATCGGGGGGCATTGGGAGCCATTGCACGCAATCTATTCGCGCTCGTGCTTGCCGTTCATAGAACGTCTCATGCAGGAACACGACCTAAAGATAATCAATATTTTCAAAGACCTAAAAGTTCGGGCCGTTTGCGAGGACGAGCTGAAACAATTTGACCCTGAGTGCAGATTTCTCATGAACGTCAACACCCCCGAAGACGTGAGACAAGCGCGCACAATGATTGCGAGATAGCTGCTGTCGAAATCAGCACGTGAACGGCACTACACAATCCAACGGAACAATCGCACGATACGCGTCTCGTTACCCATAGTTACTGGTTTCGATTTGCCCCAGTTTCCAGGCTCGACTCCATGCCTCCAGCCTTTTCTGCTCCTCGAGCGTGCTTGTGGTAGTCTCGTGCAAACTCGAGAAACTCTCTGTACGCGGTGTCAAGATCATATCCCAGCGCCGTTGAATGGGTGGCCAATCCCTGGTGAAACCAGCGGTACCATCTATCGATCTGGTTCGGATCCTCACGAATCAGCTTCCGGAAGATCTCCGTACCCGGGTATGGAGTGACCATGTTGATCTCTACATGGTCCGGTTGCGCTTCAAGAATGAGCCTTTTGGAAAGCTCTATGTCCTCAGCGGTTTCTTCCGGAAGGCCGATCATGAAGAAAGCATGGGATTGGATGCCGGCAGCCCGGAGGAGTCGTATGGCGCGTTTGACGTCGTCGTTGGTTTCTCCCTTGTGAATCATAGCAAGAATGCGGGGACTTCCGCTCTCCACTCCCAGTGTGACCCTGCGGAAATTCGCACGGTGCATCATTTCCACCAGCTCCTCATCAAGCGTGTCCGCGCGTACTCCTCCCGTGAATTCGAAGCGGTTGAATCCTCGTTTGACAATCTCTCCCAGCAAGGTCAATGTCCTCTTTCTGCTCACGGTGAACGTATCATCGAGGACTTTTATGACCCACCGACCCGGTCTCGGCTTGGGAGACTGGGCAGCCTCGTGGAGGATTGAGAGCTCATCCAGGAGCGCCGGCACCGATCGGAAGCGCACGGTACGGCCCCAAATTGTCCTTGACGCACAATAGGCACAGTTGAAGGGACACCCTCGACCGGTCATCATGACCTCGCCGTAGTACGCGGAACGATCTATGAGAGATCGGTCGGGGATGGGCAAGGTGTCCAGGTTTTTGACTGGGGCATCTCGTTGGTTAAGAACGACTTCGCTCCCGTGCCTCCAGGCCAGAGAAGGCACAGTGGAGAGGTCGCCGCGACCGGCCAAGGTGTCCAGGAGGCCCACCAGCGCTCTTTCGCCTTCGCCAACAACAACCATTTGGGCGCCGGTATACCGGATACTCTGTTCAGGGAGCACAGTCGGATGGCTTCCTCCGAGCGCGACCGGAATTCCGTGGACGTCTAACCGTTGGGCAATCAGCCGCGCGGTATCCAGATTGCCCGAAGTGCACGTAATACCTACCAGGTCGGGTTTCTGGGCGAGGATACGATCCTCCAGCTCGCTCCACAGGGGGTGGGTTGCATCTTCCATGATTGCTTTCATCATAGGAACCCGTGCATTCATGACCAGCTCTGGATCATCATCCGGGGTCTCGGGAAACCAACCTTTGGGTGCGGGGATCGTGTCGCCATCTACTATCGCGGCTTCATGTCGGCCAGTATCACGGACAAATGTAGCCAGGTAGAGGAGATTGAGCGGGTATGTCTTCATCTTGGGAGTAGTGACCCCGAAGAGAGTGTAAAAGGGAGGACGAACGAGGACGAGCTTCATACGTTTTCACACCTTCTGCCAAGAGTTTCTTGCGAGACCGTCCACTATGGTAATGCCTGTGGGGCCGAAAAAGAACACCCCACGAGGGGGAAATATATCCGGAAAGAGTCTGCATGGACCACTTCCGAGTTGAATCGCGGAACAAAAAGAGGTATATATTCCGGTTTGGAACATGAGAATCATTGCGGGCCGTTTCAAGGGACATCGCCTACCTTTGCTTCGTAGCAATCGTGTACGACCCACTATGGATCGAGTTCGCGAAGCAGTATTCAGTTCCGTGGGTTCTGCTGTTCAAGGTGCACGAGTACTGGAGTTGTTCGCCGGTACCGGGGCTTTTGGGTTTGAAGCCCTCAGCCGAGGAGCGGATTTCGTCCTCTTCGTGGACAGAGACCAAACGGTGGCGCAGACACTTGCTCGGACCGCAAAGATATTGGGTGTGACGGATCAAGTGACCATATTGGCATGCACCGCCGCTCAAGCGGTGAAAAGGCTTATTGGGGAAAACACAAAATTCGATCTGGTGTTTCTGGACCCCCCCTATGAACGCAACGAGGTCTCGAGGCTATTTGCCGCTACGGATGCCCAGGACCTTGTTGACGACGATGGGCTCCTCATTGTGGAGCAAAGGGCACGCTCTCCGGAACCAATCGTCTCGCCGGGGTTGGAAAAACGGTTCGAGAGACGGTACGGAGGTACCAGCATTTCGATGTATCGGAAGCTCGCGAAAACAGCGAGTAGTCTGTAGGGCCTGCCATTGAGGGGGCCTCGACAGTAACGGAGAAAATGATCCTGCAATAGGAGCGGGGGTGACGACTCGGGTTGCAACCCTGCCACGATGAGGCATTCCAAAGGCTGCGTCCTGGGAGACGGTAACACGCTTCCCTCGCTACTTGGCACGCTCCTATCTCGAAAACACCGGGAGAAGTATATGAGGGAACGAATCGCTGTTTATCCGGGAACTTTCGACCCATTTCATAACGGACACCTGGAAATCGTCAGGAGGGCGCTAGGAACGTTTGATCGGGTTGTCGTAGCCCTGGGATTGAATCCCGAGAAAGAAGTGTTGTTCACTGTGGAAGAACGCCTCGACATGATCCGGAACAGCGTGGACGGAGATCCACGGATCGAGTCAGATTCTTTTGAAGGCCTTCTCGTGCGGTACGCTGCCAAAAAGGGGGCTACAGCAATCATTCGGGGGCTCCGGGCGGTCTCCGATTTCGAGTATGAGTTCCAGCTCGCTCTTATGAATCGCAAGCTGAATCGCAATATTGAAACGTTTTTTCTCATGACTGCCCATCGCTATCTCTATGTAAGCTCAAGAATTATCAAGGCTACGGTGCTGGCCGGAGGGTCTCCGGAGGACCTGGTTCCCGATTACGTGCTCAAGGTACTGAAGAAGAAATTCCCGGCCATAAGCAACCACGGTCTTGATGTAGAACTTAGTGTGAAGGAGTACCCATGAAGCAAGCTCTGTCCCAAAGAGCCAGCCAGCTCAAGCCTTCGGCAACGCTCGCGATCGCCGCGAAGGAAAAGGAGCTCAAGAGCCAAGGTGTAGACGTCGTAGGGTTCGGGGCGGGCGAACCCGATTTTCCGACGCCTCAACACATTCGTGAAGCGGCCAAGAGATCGCTCGATCGCGGGGAGACTTTCTATACGCCTGCCGGCGGCCTGCCGGAGCTGAAGAAGGCCATTGTGCAGCGATTGGCAGATGATTATGACCTCGAATACAAGGCCGATGAAATCCTGGTTTCCTGTGGAGCAAAGCACAGCCTGTATAACGTGTTCCAGGCAGTCCTCGACCCCGGGGACGAAGTGCTGATCTTCGCTCCGTACTGGGTATCATATCCCGAGATGATTTCGCTGACAGGGGCTGTTCCCGTCGTCGCCCAGGCGAGGGAAGAAAGCCGTTTCATCCCGGACCCTGAGGAAGTGGAGTCGCTCATAACGAAGAAGACCAAGGCGATGGTTCTCAATTATCCGTCCAATCCTACCGGAGTCCTCTTCCCGCTCGACATGTTGAACAAACTGGCTTCTGTAGCCGATAGACACGATCTTCTCGTGATTTCGGACGAGATTTACGACAAGCTTCTGTACGACGGGCACACCTTCACCCCCTTCTCCAGGTTGCCAGGAATGAAAGAGAGGACTATACTGATTAACGGCGTTTCCAAGACGTATGCTATGACCGGCTTGAGGATCGGGTATTTGGCGTGCACGCTCCCGGATGTGGTAAAAGCAGCGACAAACATTCAGAGCCAGTCCACATCGAATCCCAATAATACGGGACAAGCTGCGGCCTACGAAGCGCTTGTAGGACCTCAGGATGAAGTGTGGCGGATGCGCGACATTTTCCAGCGCCGCAGGGACCTGATGATCGGCGGAATCAACGACATACCCGGCCTTTCCGCGGTAACGCCCGATGGAGCATTCTACGCGTTCGTCAATACTTCGGCCTTTTCCGGTAAACACGGTATTGCCGACTCGACAGACTTCGCGCGATACCTCCTGGAGAAGCATCATGTGGCCTGTGTACCCGGGGAACCGTTCGGATCGGCGGATCATATCCGCCTCTCTTTCGCCACAAGCGAGGACACGATCCGGGAGGGACTGAAGCGAATGAGGAAGGCCTGCGAAGAGCTGGCATGAATGACGAAGCGCCTCTCATACTCTTGACAAACGATGATGGAATTCACGCGGAGGGTTTGCGGTACCTCCAGCTCGCTGCAGAGAAGCTCGGCCTTGTGAGCATAGTCGCTCCCGAGGCTGAGCAAAGCGCAGTCGGTCACGCCATCACTCTCTACGATCCCATCCGGTCTCGCGAATACGCGAAAAAAGGGATTTTCTATGGACACGGGATAGGCGGAACCCCGGCCGATTCTGTCAAGCTCGGGCTTTACTCCATACTGCCCCGACGCCCGGATCTGGTGCTCTCGGGGATCAACGATGGGGCGAATCTCGGTATTAATGTTCTCTACTCGGGCACCGTGTCGGCTGCCACGGAGGCCGCGATCTTGGGTGTGCCGTCCATGGCCGTTTCCATCGCGCAAAAGAAGAATCCACCCTTCGAGTGGGCGCTCCCTCACGTGGAGAAGCTCGGGGCCTGGATTCTGAAGAACGGCCTTCCCCGCGGGGTAGCCCTGAACGTGAACATCCCGGCCCTTCCCCCAGACGAGATCAAGGGGTATAAGGTGACACGACAGGGTCTCCAGAAATTTCGGGAGAACTTCGACCGCAGGGAAGACCCACGGGGGAATTACTATTATTGGCTTACGGGCGAGGCTACAGCCGACGAGAAGGACGGCGACACTGATGTCGTTGCGGTGCGAGAAGGATATGTATCTGTTACCCCACTTTTTTACGACCTTACGGCCCATAACCATACTGAAACATTAACATGTGCTCTGAAGAGACTATAATTACTATTCCACAAGCCGAGATCCGGGAGATCGAGGAAATCCTCGGGTACCAATTTAACGATCTGTCATACCTCGTCAACGCTCTTACCCGGCGAAGCTACTGGCATGAAAACCGCGACACGTGCGAGGAGCACAACGAGCGGCTCGAATTCCTTGGTGACGCGGTCCTGGGACTCGTGATCGCGCATGTCCTGTACGAGCAGTTTCCGGACGACGAAGAAGGCGAGCTCCAGAAGAAACGAGCCAGCCTGGTGAACCGATCCGCTTTGGCGCAGCTCTCGCGGAATCTCGGACTTGCGCGATTTATCCGCATGGGACGAGGAGATGAGCTTTCAGGATGCCGGGAGCGCGATTCCATCCTTTCAGACACCCTCGAAGCTATAATTGCTGCGGTCTATCTCGACGGGGGGTACGATCAGGTCGCGTGTCTGATTATTCAGCATTTTCTGCCTCTGATTGAGCGCTGCATTTCTGGGGAGGGACTTGGCGACTGCAAAAGCATGCTCCAGGAAAAAGTCCAGGCACAAATGGGCACGACACCCCTGTATCATGTCATCGGTGAATGGGGCGAAGATCATAGCAAGACCTTTTCGATCGCTGTGTCGGTTGGAGATGAAATCGTCGGTGTGGGAATGGGGAGGAACAAGAGAGAGGCTGCGCAGCAGGCCGCACGCCAGGCACTGGACAAGTTCGACACACTTTAGCGAAAGGCGCCTTTCTCTCCTGCGGGCCTCACGCCGCAGCCTGGTTATCGTGCATGGCATTTCATTCTTCATCCGTGGATGGGCTCTCGTGGCCGAAGCTTACGGCCGGCATCTTGCTTCAGCGATACAAGCGGTTCCTGGCAGATGTCCAACTGGACTCCGGGGAGACCGTAACCGCTCACTGTCCGAATTCAGGCTCCATGAAAGGATGCTGTGAACCGGGCCGCACCGCGTATCTTTCACAGAGCGACAATCCGAAGAGGCGACTTCGATATACGTGGGAAATGATACGGATGCCGACCTCCCTGGTAGGGGTGAACACCTCAATCCCCAACAGGCTGGTGGAGCACTCCCTCCTGACGGACCGCATCGCCTCTTTGCAGGGCTACCCGTCCATTCGTCGAGAAGTCAGGTACGGTGTGAGCTCACGGATCGACCTGCTCTTGGAACGATCGAACGGCAAACGATGCTTTGTGGAAGTGAAAAACTGTACGTTGGTGGAGGAGGGGATAGCCTATTTTCCGGACGCGGTAACCCTCCGAGGTCAGAAGCACCTGCTGGAGCTGATCGATCAGGTGCAAGCTGGCCACAGGGCAGTGACATTCTTCCTTGTACAGCGTATGGACGCTCGGCTCTTCATGCCCGCCGACCACATCGATCCGAAATACGGGGTCCTGCTCCGGAAAGCGCTCGAAGCGGGCGTGGAAATTCTGGTTTACGATGTGGACATCAACCCTCAGCAAATATGCCTCCGTTCGTCTCTGCCGTTTGAGCTGTGAATCCGCGCTACCTATCGTGGCGCAAATGGGTATAATGGGATCTCACCGGTCATGGTGGGCGTGAGCAATGGGGGCCTGTCGGTAAACGCGGCGGCCGGAGTGCCATGAAGGCTTCTCGTCCACTGAAACGCCAACCGGCATCATTCTTTGAGGGGGGATTCGTCGAAGAGATCCCTCGATTCCATCACATGTTGCTATAAGAAAGGAATAGGCCGATGAGGGAAGAATTGAGCAGAAGAGAAATGATGATTGGAGCTGGGGCTGCGGCCACTCTTGGTTTCTTGTCTTCGTTCTTGAGCGAGGAGGCCGCTGCAAGCCAGGAATCAAAGACTGGCGCAGTATTTGTTCATCAACTCCCCAAATTGCCCTATGCGTACGACGCCTTGGAGCCGGTCATTGACAAAGAAACGGTGCAGATCCACCACGACAAGCATTTTGCGGGATACGTAAAGGGTTTGAACGACGCGATCGAAAAGCTCGAGAAAATGCGTAAGGATCAGGACTTTAAAGGAATTCGCTGTCTGAGCGACGAATTGGCGTTCAATGGATCAGGGGTAGTGCTCCACTGGATCTACTTCAGTACTATCGGCCCCAATGCAGGAGGGAAACCGGAGGGAAAAGTAGGGGAGCTCATTGCCCGGGATTTCGGGTCTTTTGACATCTTCTGGAAGCAATTTGCGGAGGCGTCGAAAACGGTCCATGCATCCGGTTGGGGCGTTTTGGCCTGGGAGCCGTTCAGCAAACGACTGATTGTTCTGCAAGCAGAGAAGCATCAGAACCTCACCTCTTGGGGTGTCATGCCCCTTATGGTGTGCGACGTGTGGGAGCACGCGTATTACTTGAAGTACCAGAATCGCAGAGCAGAGTACGTGGACAACTTCGCGAAAATCATTGACTGGAAGAAGGTCGAAGAGCGGCTTACGAAGTATTGCCAGTTGTAGGAGCTCGAAATATGACGGACGTGGAAAAACTTTACGAAGCTCTAAGGAAGGTTCAGGAGCCGAAAGGATATTATTTCAACAAGGACAAGGACAAGGTATTTGAGCTGCTCGAGGCGCTGCTCGTCAACAAGAGCCGGTATGGATACATGGCGTGCCCTTGCAGACTGGCAGCCAACAATCGGGAAAAGGACCGGGACATAATTTGCCCCTGCATCTACAGAGAGCCGGATGTGGAAGAATACGGGAGCTGCTACTGCAATCTCTACGTTTCCGAGGCGTGGAATCAGGACAAAATTCCCCACGAGTACGTCCCCGAACGCCGGCCTTTGGAGAAGATGATGTTTTGATGTGGTGCTGCGGGCTTTCAGTGTGGATCTTGAGATTTCGCAGCCCCGTGTTCCGCGGGGCTACCCTCCGTGGGGAATCCATTGCCCCGTGCTATAGCGCAGAGTCTCTGCCTGCATCTGGGGGTTGGTAGCCCGCCAACGCCGGATTCGAGCTTGCACCTAAAGATTTGGTAGCCCCCCGTTCCGTGGGGCTACCCCACGTGAGGGGATGCGTAGACCCGTATTGTAGCGCACGCTTTCCAGCGTGCGTTCTTAAGAGACGGCAGTCCCACGCTTCACGGGACCACCCTACGCGTCCCGTCCCGTGGAGCCGGCATTCTCGAACGAGCTTTTCCCGCATCGTTCCAATTTGGCGGACACTCTATTGTTGAACGTCTCCGCGTCTATCACGAACCTCTTCAAGAACTCTATGTGTCCTGCCATGTGATTACGGAAACTTCCAATGTCGATCTCAGCTCCCTTTACGTGGAGACAGGGCTGGGAATATCATTTGCTACGGTGGTTCGAGACCTTCCTGTTCTCAGGAAAAGAAAATTGGCATTCATACCTTTGGATCGGTATTTTGAACCGGACTATCTCGCAGTAATCGGGAGAAAAAACAGGAGGATTGCGTCACACAAGGGCGCTTTTCTGAACCTTGTCTTGGACAGGCCTATTGCAGGGAGGTGAAAAGCCCCCGGGCTGACAGCGGGAACATGAGCGACTGGAAGTGACTGCGAAACCTCAATCACAGGTTCAACGAGCGCCTGAATTTGCACCGGTGCGGGAACCATGCGAAATCTAGATGGTTCTCGAAGCGCCCCTACCGCAACCGTGCCACACGAGGAGGTTCTGAGACGACCTTTAGGAAAATACATATTTCTATACCAGGGATCCTCACCAGTGACCTCCGCGAGCTCGATCGTCAACTCTGGGTGATGGTCATGCTTGACGCTGGCGGTTGGGATGGGTTATCAAAGACGGGGGAAAGGGGGCTTCTTGAGCAACGTGACAATGGTTATGTCTGCACCAAGCGTGGTGTGGCACCGTATGGGGCCCCCCAGCCATTAGCAGCACCGTCCGACGACCGCTAAGAAACCTGAAGACCTCCGAAATGGCAAGATCGCCGCATAAGTCCGGAGCAAAGGGGGATAATCCCATGAGCACCGAACTGCAGAACATGAAGCGAACTGAAATCACGCTCTTCCTTAGAATTGTCGACAAACTTTACCGGAGTCATCATCGTGACCAGTTGCGGCACGAAATCGCTGAAGACCTGCTAAGACTCTTGAAGGCTGATTTTCTTGCTTCCTATATCTGGAATGAAGAAAGAAGGGTGTTCGAGCATGCGGTGTTTCTTAATATGACCCCTGAGAATCTGGATCGGTACCATACGTATTACCAGTTTCATGATCCCATAACACCCTCTTTGCAGCAAAGACGACGGGCCACCCTTGTCCGTGAGGTCATGCCGCAAAAAGAGTTGGAACGGACCGAGTTTTTCAATGATTTCTTGATGAAAGACGGGCTTCATCACGGGATAAACGTGTACGCCTATGACGGGGACCTCAATATTGGGGACTTGCGCATCTGGAGGGCCCAGCATAGGCCTGATTTCGGGAAACGTGAATCCGCTCTCCTGGATCTCATCCTGCCCTATTTTCAGAATGCCTTGCGAAATATGAGGGCTATCTCAGCAGCTCAGGGAATGGCGAATTTTTGGCGGCAGCTTCTTGACAATACGCGAATTGCCCTGTTTCTTTTTGATGAAAAGGGCAGTCTCGTCTACAGAAACAGCAATGCGAAATTAATCGAGGAAGACCTCTCTGGGGCAGCGTACATCAACTTCTACGACTACGTATGCTCTGCACCGACACTGAAGTCTTGCCAGACCCAATGGGGCCCTTTTTCCGTGTCGGTTCTTCATATGTTCTCTCCTGAAGATTCACGGCCTGTCACCGCCGTGATGGTCTACCGTTCAAGGCTGGAAAAACTTGATGGCGAAGTCGTCAGGACGAAATATCGGTTAACTCCCCGAGAAATCGAGATCTGCCTGCTTGTATGTAAGGGGTTGACAGACCAGGAAATTGCCTCCGCTCTTGGGATAACCTTTTACACGGTAAGGACGCACTTGAAACATATTTTCTCCAAGCTCGATGCCACTACCCGATCGGAGCTCATTTATCATCTGCTTGAGGGCATAGTGGAGATCTCTTTCTGAGTGAACCGCGGCCGCGCTGTAGGCTCATCCCCAAGACTGGGGATAGACGACCTGCCCTTTTTCTGGTGTCATTCCGGTCGGTGTATATAGGAGGGGGGATTGGCACGGGAGGATTGGGACCACTCCTGCCTGGGAACAACCGTACCCCGAAAAGGGGGGAAGCGATTTACGACGAGGAGGGAATCATGAAAGACATGGAAGGACAGATAGACCGCAGGACCTTCGTGAAAAGCACCTTAGCCGCAGGCGCGCTCGTTGCTCTAGGGTCGTCCGTGGAGGAGCCGGCATGGGCGCAATCCTCGTCCACTCCTGAACTGGCCGATCTACCACTCACCGAATTATCAAAAATGATCCGCGACGGACAAATCACTTCCAGGAGACTCGTTGACCTACGTTCCGCGCTGCTGGTCGTTCAGGACTGAGGATTTTTCCGAGCAGGGTCATCAGAGGGAATCTAGTCGGAGTTTCAAGTTGTTTATCCGGGGTTTTCTGCCCTTAGGCGTACCGAGTGCTAT
>JBFMDN010000107.1:0-11557 GCA_040753915.1 Thermodesulfobacteriota bacterium
TAGTGATTGAGGAATTGAACGATCGTCTTGCCGCAGACCCTGTTGCAGGCAAGACGGTATTGTCCGAATTTGCCCGATCTTTGCGAGCGTTACAAGTGCTGGATACCGCAGAGTATCTTGCATTCCGCGAGTCCTTCCTCCAACAAGACCCGTCCCTTGGCTGGATCTTCGACCCCGGCGGCCTACCCGTTTACAACCAGCTCGGTCAGTCGCCTGACGGATGGTACTACCCTCACATGTTCGGCACGTGGGGCTCGGATGCGGTGAAAGGAAGTCTCACTGCTGGTGACGGTGTCATAAACGGTCTTTCCGGTGATGACGTCATATATGGTACTGCTCGCAATGAGTTGATATATCACTCCGACGGAGACGCACTTATCGTCGCAGGTGCCGGCAGAGACACGATCTGGGCCGGTGCTGGGAATGACATTTTAGATGGTGGGGAAGGCAGTGACACCTTGCGGGGAGAGACAGGAAACGACACGTATATATTGCGTGTTGGCTCGGGCCGCGACACCGTCATAGAGACGGATAGGACTGTGGGAAATGTGGATACCATTTGGATCGGCAGCTTCCTGACTCCTAATGACATTGCAGTAAAGCGGTCCGCGAACGATCTGGTTGTCAAGATCATCAGCACCGATGACACGATGACGGTGAAACAGTTCTTCGACCAGGCGAGCGTGAGCTTCCAGTCCATTGAGCAGATCCAGTTCGCTGATGGCACGCTCTGGGACTTGGAAGAGATTCTCAGACGCGAGGGGCAGCCAACTGAAGGTGAAGATTACCTCGTTGGTACTGCTGAGGACGATGCGATCGATGCCTTAGGCGGCAATGACACGGTAATCGGGCGGGCCGGAGGCGATACCCTGAATGGCGGCGCGGGAAATGACATTCTGATCGGAGAAGCAGGAAGCGACACCCTGAATGGGGGCAGCGGAGACGATAAGCTTTCCGGAGGTCCTGGCAGCGATACGTACTTGTTCGCTCGTGAGGGTGGCAGAGATACGATCATTGATACGGATACTACGCCGGGCAATGTGGATACGGTGATCTTCACCGACATCCTCCCTTCTGAAGTGTCCATAACACGGAGCGGCAACGATCTTGTCATATCCGTTGTGGGTACAACCGATTCCATCACCCTGAAGGATTGCTTTACCGGGAGGGACGTGCACAGTCCTGTCGAGAGGTTCCAGTTTGCAGACGGCACAGCGGGTAATGTGGATACCGTATCTGGGGTATGCAGACACCGTACTCCCCTCCGGCACGTAAGCAGGTGTAAGCATAGTATCCCCGCACTTCCTGCGAATGGAGCAAGACGCTTCGGGATCTGTGCAGCGCGTCTTTTGTCCCGATGTCGGGTCGGTACTGCTGGACCTCGTGATGGAGCCGTTCGGGGTTCGGGACGTACATTCCAGGATCGTGGACCTGGAGGAGCTATGAGGTACCTGCCACATGGGCGTTGCTGTCTGGCCGAAAAATGTTTGGAGCCAATCTCTCTTGCGCCTTTTTTGTCAAATAGCGGCTCTTTGGGCCAAGTTTTGTTGCATGCACAATAGGAGGCCTCCTTTGGTGGTCGTAACAGCGATAAATGTAACGAGTTGTGATTCCAACGTTGTCGGGACATCCCCTGTTGTGCGGTTTCCCTGGCTGGATCCGGTCCTAGCGAAAAAATTACTTGACACGGGCCGTACCCATGGTACTTTTTCCCTATGTGTATGTCTGTCTGACATGTGGCTGTAAGCCACGGTTTTTCCCCCATCAGAGGGGCTCCCCTCGACGAAGGCCGCGCATGGCGGAGCCGGCAATGAGAGGAATTGAAGTGAGCTCGCAGAACCGCAGTGATAATGGACCGCATTGGTCATGACAGCTCAGAAGCAAGCGTGTTAGACGCTGCACTGGGCGGATAGGGAAATCCGATGGAAATGAGCCCCATTGAAGGCGGCAGCAATAAATGCAGCCGGTGTTAGTACCACACTTTAGATGACCGTTCCCCATGAGGATGCACGGGCACCATAACTGTCCGGGACGGAGATCGCGTGGTGCGCGGAGTGAGAAGGAGTAAAGGCGAAGAGAAGAACTATCCGCAGATTTCGCCGATGGCCGCAGATGAAATCGGCCTGTCTCTCCTATCTGTGGAATCTGTGTAATCTGTGTAATCTGTGGATGCTCTACCGTGCCCTTTTCTCTGCGGTCGGTATGCCCTCTCTGGTGAATTCCTGGTCTTTTAAGAAGGATACACCTGCAAAGGGCCATAGAGGAAGCTGTGGAAGACACCTGACCTACGGACCTCCCGGTGACGGAGCGATGATGACAGCCACTTGCCAACTCAAGAGGAAGTTAGGATGAAATCAGTCTTCAATTGGCGGATGGTGAAGCGCACGGTGATGCTTGCGGTGGTCTTGGCGCTCGTGCCTTGGCTCGTGATGGCAGAGGCTTCGGCGGACCTCAATGAGCAACTCAGACAAGCGGCGCAGCGGGGGGACTTGACCGCTGTGGAGAGGCTCCTTCGTGACGGGGCGGATGTCAATGCCCGAGGCAAGTGCGGCGAAACCGCTCTCATGTGTGCCGCCGACAATGGCAGTGCGGCAATCGTGCAATTACTCTTGCGCAAGGGGGCTTTCGTCGATGCTCAGCGGCACGACGGCATCACGGCCTTGATGTTTGCCGCGCTGAAAAATCGACTTGAAGTTGCCAAACTGCTCATCGGCAAGGGCGCAGACATCAACGCAGAAGACGCGAAGGGGCGAGCAGCGTGGGATGCAGCGGCGGTTCGTGGCCACTTTGAGGTATTCAAGCTGCTCGCTGAGAAAAGTGCTCGCATCAATGGTGTAAAGGGATACACCGCTAGCCCCCTCCCCGCAGCAGCGGTGGGAGGCAATCCGGACATACTCAGGCTGCTTATCGAGAAAGGCTGGGATGTCCGTGCCAAGACGAAGGACGGCCTGACCGCTCTGATGGTTGCATCTAAGCTCGGCCACCTGGATGCGATGAAGTTGCTCATTGAAAGCGGTGCGGACGTGAATGCTCAGAGAAACGACGGCGCCACGGCCTTGATGTTTGCCGCCAGCGGCGGTCATCTGGAAGCACTGCATCTTCTCCTGGGAAAGGGCGCGGACCCCCATGTCAAAAGGAATGACGACGTGACGACTCTCATGGCTGCGGCGCTCGGCGGGAATCCGGAGATAGTGCGACTTCTCATAGACGGAAAAGCGAATATCAATGCCAAGAGCAAGACCGGGAGGACTGCGCTTATCGCGGCCGCTGCGCATGGCAAGCTCGAGGTGGTCAGACTGCTTGTAGCCAAGGGCGCTGACGTCAATGCGGCGACGGAAGATGGTAGGAGCCCTTTGATGTGGGCTGCCGGTAAAGGGCATCTGGAAGTTGCTAGATTTCTGATCGAAAACGGTGCCCGCGTCAACGCCACTAGCGCGGGGGGAGCAACAGCTCTATGGCATGCTACGCTCGCACGGAATGTGGATATGGTGAGACTTCTTATCGATCATGGGGCTGATGTTAACGTGAAGACGACAAACGACGAATGCACGCCATTGAGAGCGACCATTCTGGCGGGCAACCAGGTGCAGGTGGCCAGGCTACTAATAGAAAGGGGAGCCGACGTGAACGCCAGCACCAAAAGAGGGGGTACAGCTCTAATGGATGCGGCCGAAATCGGGACTGAGGAAATGGTTCGATTGCTCGTCGAAAATGGAGCGGACGTCAATGCGCGGACACAAGATGGGGAGTCCGCCCTGAGCTTGGCCCAGAAACGTGATCGCGACCATGTCGTCCGGTACTTGAGGGCGCATGGGGCACAATGAAGTGTTGCAGAGAAACGTTCTTTCAGCAATGCGGCATGACTACAAGCCCACTAACGGCTTCCTGCCGCTTTATGGGAATCAAGGAGGGAAAGATGGACGTCAGTAGTGAGTTGCCCAGCCCGTGGAAAGAATGGTCCCAGGCTGCGATCGAAAAGGTTCTGGAGGAACTAGGAATTAAGGTGGAACAAGTACCTTCCGGTGGTGGTGCTGATCTCAACAAACCGTCGGTGTGCGTCCCCCTGCCACCGTCAAAGCCGGCCGCACCGATAGTCGTGATTGATTGCGGCACTATCACTATTGCAGGACAGGAATTTCCTCTCAGGTGGGCTCCGAATGAGATCGGTCCCTTGCAGATCGAGATCTCCACTAACCTGGATGCTGGTCTGAAACAGCATATCCGCGATTTTGAAGACCATTTCAATGCCTTGCTCAATGAAGCGCGAAAAGGCAAGAAGGACCTGACAGAGGTGAGCAACTCCCTCTGGGACTCCATGAAAAGGCTCTTTGCTTACATCAAGCAATACTTCCCAGAGTGGGACCAGTCCCAGGGGCGGATAGTGTTTCAAGTAGACTTCAATCGCGTTCTGGACTGGGTGTGGCCCCCTCAACCTGCTCGGCAGGGTTGCGCCCCGGATGAGGCTCGTGATATTTTTGATGACGCCTTTGATATGCTTGACCCCTTTTCTCGCCGAGACCCACTACTACTCGATCTGGATCATGACGGGATAGAGACGATTAGTTCAAAGGAAGGAGTGTATTTTGACCACAAGGGTGACGGGTTTGCTGAGCTGACAGGCTGGGTAGCGCCGGATGACGGCATGCTCGCGATTGATAGGAATGGGAACGGACAAATAGATGACGACTCAGAACTGTTCGGCAATCAGACTCTTTTGGCAAATGGAACCTTGGCTGCCAATGGCTTCCAAGCCCTGGCCGCGTTAGATGACAATGGGGATGGAAAAATCGATTCCGGGGATAGAGGATTCTCACAACTCCGTATCCTCAAGTATTCGGAAGAGAATGGAGAGTTGCCAGGGTGGTGCCTTTATACTCTCGACGAGGTTGGCATAAAGTCCATCAGCCTCGCCTCCACTCCTGACGCCATCGTTGACCCTGAAGGAAACACCCGGACGCGGATTGGCAGCTTTGAATGGACAGATGGGACTACCGGCCAGATAGCGGAATACACCCTGCAAAGCGACACGATGTATTCGATTCCCACTGAGTCGCTCGACGTTCCGGACGATATAGGCACGCTTCCCGATCTGCAGGGATATGGGGTCGTTTACGATCTTCACCAGGCGATGGTCAGAGACACGACCGGCGAATTGAAATTGCTCGTGGAACAGTTCGTCAGCGCCACAGACACAGCTATCCTGGACTTTTTGATGGAGCAAATCCTGTTCAAATGGGCCGGGACTGACCGCTTGCCCCTAGAAACGAGCATCCCAGCCGCAGCGCTGGCTCTTTCCACGGAACGTGAGTCTGGTGGCGGCGTCACCGCTCGCGGTATGTATAACGCGGGGGATTCCATAGACGACCGCAAAGTGGCTGTCCTGGAGCACCTCTTTGGCCAAGCCTGGGTCGGAGCTGATGGCTCTAGACAGCCTGACTATGCGGCTTCCATACTTCTCAATGAATCCTTTCGCAGAATCTTCGAGTGGGCACGCGCTGAGCTTATGGCTCAGACACATCTGAAAGGGCTGTACGACAAACTGTCATATGCATGGGACGAAGAGCGGCAGGAACTGAAGACAGGTTTCACCGACGTAATCCCCGAAATCGTGGCAGCATTGGACACTGATCCCGAGCAAGGAAAGGAGCTCCTCTCAGAATTCGCTCGATCCCTTCGCGGTATCTCCTCGTGCTCCCCGGCATGTTACCTGACTTTCCGCGAGCACATGCTCGAGATCGACCCAACCTTGGGCTGGGTCTTCGACACCGGCGGCCTTCCGGTGTACGACCAGCTCGGTCAAGGCGACGGGTGGTACTACCCCCACATGTTCGGCACCTGGGGATCCGACGCGGTGAAAGGAAGTCTCACCGCGGGTGACGGTGTCATAAACGGTCTTTCCGGTGATGACGTCATATATGGTACTGCTCGCAATGAGTTGATATATCACTCCGACGGGGATGCACTTATCGTGGCAGGTGGCGGCAGAGATACGATCTGGGCCGGTGCTGGGAATGACATTTTAGACGGTGGGCAAGGCAGTGACACCTTACGGGGAGAGACAGGAAATGACACATACATCTTACGTGTTGGCTCGGGCCGCGACACCATCATTGAGACCGACAAGACTGTGGGAAATGTGCATACTGTATCTGGGATGCGGAAACACCGTACTCCCTTTCTCCATGTAAGCCGGACTAAGCATAGTATCCCCGCACTTCCTGCGAATGGGGCAAGACGCTCCGGAGTCTGTGCAGCGCGGTTTTTGTCCCGATGTCGGGTCGGTACTGCTGGACCTTCTAGGGGAGCCTTTCGGCGGTCTGGAGCCAGACTCCATGACCTAGAGCCAGGGGGAGCGGTGCCAACCCAGCCGGATGGACGTTTCACTCTGGGCCAAAAATTCTTGGAGCCAATCTCTCTTGTGCCTTTTTTGTCAAATCGCGGCTCTTTCGGCCGACTTTTGTTGCATGCACAATAGGAGGCCTCCTTTGGTGGTCGTAACAGCGATAAATGTAACGAGTTGTGATTCCAAGGTTGTCGGGACATCCCCTGTTGTAAGGTTTCCCTGGCTGGAGCAGGTTCAAGCAAAAAAATATCTTGACACCGGCCGTAGCCATGGTATGCTTTTATCGTATGTATGTTCGCCTCCGCATTTGGCTGTAAGCCAAGGTTTTGCCCTCATCAGAGGGGCTGCCCTCGACGAAGGCCGCGCATGGCGGAGCGTGCAATGAGAGGAATTGAAGTGAGCTCGCAGAACCGCAGTGATAACGCACCTCATTGGTGATGACAGTTTAGAAGCAAGCGTGTGAGACTGCACCGGGTAGATAGGGAAATCCGATGGTAATGGCGCTTTTCTAACGGCAGGTCCCTGGGCTGCAGGCCTCAATGGATGCGGGTACTGGCAGGTCGTCAGTTGGCAGGAAGCCCTTCCATAAGGTTTCACGGGAAGGTAGGCGATGAAGCGTAAAGATTTCAGGTCGTCCGGTGCCACTGGACGTGGCAACGTCCAACACATGGCCATGGAACTGAAGCAAATCAGAATGCATCCCACGTTCGTGGATTTACTTCCGATTGACGAAAAGCTGCTCGCCCATATCACTCAGGATATGCGCGAGCACGGATACTACGAGTCAAAGCCAATCACTCTGGGGATCTGGCCCGGACTCCAAGAGTCGGTGCCCATTGACGGCCACGCGCGTGTTCGAGCTGCTGGAGATGCGTGCATCACTCACGTGCCTGCGGTGGTGATGGCGTTCGAGGATGAAGCGGCAGCCTTGCAGCATGCGATGAGCCTGCAAACCAAACGAAGGACTACCACCGATGGTGCGTTGTATCGACTATGCGACCGGTACGACAGGCTCATGGAACGAGGCCGGCGAAGTGAAGAGACTAGCGAATTGCCGACAATTGTCGGCAATTATGTGGGGCGTTCCGCTTCTGCTCAGAGGACTGCAAACCTCATAGGCTGCAACTACAAGAAGGTGGAAAAGATACGCAAAATCCGCAAGGACGGCACACCCGAAATCCAGAGGGCTGTCCGAAACGACAAGATGCGCATCAACAGAGCGTACAAGCTGATCCGCGACATGGAGCAGGGGAAGGACGCCGGCAGGGAAGACTCGTCCCCTGCCCGCAGGAAGGCAGGGAAAATCCTACTGAGCGAGGACAACATAGCGATCTTGAATTCCGGTTCCAGTAGAAAACGTGGAGTTCAAAGCAGATGACGATCAATCTGAATGAGACGATAAAGGGTAAAACCCGCTGGATGAGAGCGGTAATTGTCCTCATCGGTTTGACTCTACCGCTTGTAATGTTAGCTGCAGGAGGCATGGTTGCGGTATGGATATTTGAAATCTGTACGAGTGGTTTTTCCGCTACGTACGACTCATATGCCCCCTATTTTCGGTTTCTGCCCAGCGACGAGGAAATGATCGCGCACTTCCAGAAGCATCGGGCCGATTTCGAGCGGCTTGTACGTATCTATCGGGGAGATGAACCGGCAGTCTCCGCTGGCGAGGTCGAAGCGATCGTCAAGAGAATTAAGGTGAGGTGGGTGCGCAGTGATCGGACAGTATGGCTTCCACCGGACCCGTACTCGGAAGAAGCGGAACAGACGACAAAAGAGCTTGACCTCCGTCGACGGGCGCTGCGGTTCGATCCCGCTATGCGTAAATTTGCAGGTGTCTTCCTGGGCTATGACCACCCACCGGTGAGACGGCTCAATTGGTACCTGTCAGATGTTTATAAAGGCTATTATTACACTCCCTTTCCTGCAAGGAAAGAGAAAGGAATTCTGCGGACGCCACTCCATGGATACTGGATATCTCCAGCACTAGACCCTTATCCGACGAAGCTCATATCGGGTAATTGTGTGTATCGGCAGTTTGAACCGCAGTGGTTCCTGGAAATCTGCCAGGGACTCTGAAACCGAGAGGGGAGAGCACATAAATGACGACGGAACCCAAGTACACCCCGTGGAAGCAGGAAACCTTCAACTTCATTGCGCAATATAAAGACGTTATCAATGCAGCAGCAGCGGCAATTCCGGGCGGCAAGGTCTCTGGAGAAGCACTTGCTGGGGCGATGGCAAAGGAGCTTGACGCGTATTTGAATCAGCGTTGGCGCGAGGAGGCAAAGGACAGGTACGCCCTGACTATGCTATGGCCTGACGCGGAGTGCAGGATAGAGTCCTATTGCACGACTGTCACGGGTTTGATTGACCGGGCAAGCAGTTTATCAAAGGTTGCTCTGCCCGTGCTTGTTGACATGGGGCCATTCAACACGCAGGGTGCTACCGCGCTGAGGGCATTGGAAAAGTATTTGCACGAGCATCAATCACCAAACGACGATCCTCTGGACTTGAAGAAATATGCTGGTACGTGTCGGGACTTTCTCGAAGTGCTTGCGGGACTCAGTGGCGATGAAGCCGAAACGGTAAGAGTCTCCGCCGCGATTTGGGCTCTGCGGATGGCCGACGCGTACGACTGGTACTCGGGCAAGATTCTCGGGAACAAGGATTCAGAGAACTACTGGTTCGGACTTTCCCAGCCGGAAAGGGACGCCCTTTTAGCGCAATGGGCGATAAGCGGGCCGGTAGTCATGGAAAGGTTGTATAGAGACAACCTAGCCGCCAATCAGGGTACATACCTGCCCATGCCGGGGGGTGGGAGTTCGGGAGGCTGGAACGTCCTTGGCAACTCCCGTGCAATTGGCAATGCCATGGGAAATCCCGGCTACGGTGTCGATCTGGGAGCGCTAGGAATTATCCCCGAACCAGTTGACTGGGACCTGCTGGATCCCTTTGGGGGGGACACCATCGACTGGGATCTATTCGATCCGTTCGGCGGAGAAGGCGACGGGACTTGCCCTCGTCCGCTGGAGCCCCCTGCACAAAGAACCACCCCACTGCGACGCAGAGATCCCTTGATACTCGATCTTAACGGTGACGGAATTGGCACCAAGAACTACAAGAATGGGGCGATCTTCGACCACGACGGCGACGGATTCGCGGAGATTACAGGCTGGGTGGATGCACACGACGGTTTCCTGGTAATGGACAGAAACGGTGATGGGGTTATTAATGACGACAAGGAACTGTTTGGAGATCAAACAATCCTTAAGAACGGGACCAAGGCGGCAAACGGTTTTGAAGCATTGGCTGACCTGGATAGTAATCAGGACGGTAAGATCGACGCGAACGATGCTGCATTTTCCTTGTTACGCGTGTGGCAGGACTCCGACGGTGATGGATATTCCTCGGCGGATGAGCTTTTCAGCCTTGATGAACTTGGGATCAAATCCATCAATCTCGATTCAAGCGTAGCAAATATCACCGATGCAAAGGGCAACACGAAGACCCGGGTTGGCAGTTTTGAAAAAACGGATGGCACGACAGCAGAAATCGCCGAATGCACTCTTCGCGCAGACCCGATGTATGCGATTCCCCTTGAATGGCTCGATACCCCCAATGATATTGAAGCTCTACCCGAGTTGCAGGGTTCGGGCACGTTGTACAGCCTTCATCAGGCAATGGTACGGGATGGCAGTGGTGCTCTGACGTCCTTGGTAGAACAATTCGTCAGCGCCTCCGATGCGAGCTCGCGTAACGCCTTGATGGACCAAATCCTTTTCGCTTGGGCCGGTACTCAAGACATCGACCCCGAGAGCAGAGGCACGGGCATAGACGCGCGCAAAGTTGGAGTGATCGAGAGGTACTTCGGTCAATCCTTCACCACAATGACAGGCTCCAATCTCACGCATGAGGGATCTGTGGCTCTCAATGATTCGTACTTGGAAATATTCGAGCGGACGTACGCCCAGCTCATGGCTCAGACCCATCTCAAAGATCTGTACGACAAGCTTGACTATACGTGCTGCGACGGCACCGATGAGTACACTACTGATACGAGTGCAGCAGTTGCAGCGCTTCAAGAGACTCTGGCTGCAGACCGTGAAAAGGGAGAGGAACTGCTTTCAGAATTCGCTCGTACCCGCCGCGGTCTGGGATACTTCGGGAAGACCTGCTACCTCGCATTCAGAGAGGCCTTCATCCAACAAGACCCGTCCCTTGGGTGGGTCTTCGACACGGGTGGTCTGTCGGTCATAGAGCACACGGGTCAGGGGTCACGGCCGTGGTCGCCCCATATCGAGGGCACTGACAATGCGGATGCTATTCGAGGAAGTCTCACCGAGGGAGACGGGTACCTCAACGGTCTTGCGGGAAATGATGTCATTTTTGGTACGTCCAGGAACGAGGTACTCATAAACGAAACGGGCGACGCACTCTTGGTAGCAGGTGCCGGTAATGACACTATTTTAGCCGGTGCTGGGAATGACATATTAGACGGTGGGGAAGGCAGTGACACCTTGCGAGGGGAGACAGGGAACGACACGTATATATTGCGTGTTGGCTCGGGCCGCGATACCGTCATTGAGACGGACAGGACTGTGGGAAATGTGGATACCATTTGGATCGGCAGCTTCCTGATTCCTGATGACATTGCAGTGAAGCGGTCGGCGAACGATCTGGTTGTCAAGATCATCGGCACCGATGACACGATGACGGTGAAACAGTTCTTCGACCAGGCGAGCGTGAGCTTCCAGTCCATTGAGCAGATCCAGTTCGCTGACGGCACGGTCTGGGGTCTGGATGAAATTCTCTGGCGCCAGAGTCAACCCACGGAGGGGGCCGACAATCTCTTTGGGGGGCCTGGGGACGACGTAATCGATGCCCTGGGGGGTAATGACATTGTCCTTGCACAAGCAGGCAGCGACACCCTGAATGGGGGTACCGGAGACGATAGGCTCTCCGGTGGTCCTGGCAGTGATACGTACATGTTCGCTCAGGGAGACGGCAGAGACACGGTCATTGATACGGATACTACGCCGGGCAATCTGGACACGGTGATCTTCACCGACATCCTGCCTTCTGAGGTGTCCATAACACGGAGCGGCAACGATCTTGTCATATCCGTTGTGGGTACAACCGATTCCATCACCCTGAAGGATTGCTTTACCGGGAGGGACGTGCACAGTCCTGTCGAGAGGTTCCAGTTTGCAG
>JBFMDN010000108.1:0-11491 GCA_040753915.1 Thermodesulfobacteriota bacterium
ACTTCGTGGATGACATCACGTGATTTCAGTCCGTTGACTTAACAAGGACCCCGTCACCCCGGCGAAAGCCGGGGTCCATAACATATTGGAAGGACTGGATTCCGGCTTTCGCCGGAATGACGAACAAGTGGCCGTTCCACTTCTAACTTAACACCTATGCCCACTAGGGGTGCCCCTACGTCGTGGCAGATTCCGTGACCGTATTTAGGAAACGGGCCACTTAGGATGCGGATCACTTCGATCGGCCATCCGGGGACCGGCGCTCGTTCTCACTCCCACTATTCCCATTCGATGGTGCTGGGTGGCTTCGATGAGATATCGTACACAACGCGATTGATTCCTCGAACCTCATTGATAATTCTATTTGAGATGACCGCGAGCACGTCCGGTGGAATGCGGAACCAGTCTGCTGTCATGCCGTCTTGAGCTTCGACCGCTCTCAGAGCGGCCACGTGCTCGTAGGTCCTGCCGTCTCCCATTACGCCGACCGATCGAACAGGCAAGAGCACGACAAAGGCTTGCCATATGTCCCGATACAGCCCGGCCTTTCGGATTTCTTCTATTGCGATTGCGTCCGCGTCTTGCAGTAATTTGACCCTATCGGGAGTGACTTCACCGAGCACGCGCACCGCGAGCCCGGGACCGGGGAAGGGATGACGCCAAATCAGTGGCTCAGGAAGCCCGAGCTCTGCTCCGAGAATCCTGACTTCGTCCTTGAACAACTCCCTGAGGGGCTCGAGCAACTTCAGTCGCATTCGATCCGGAAGCCCCCCCACGTTATGATGGCTCTTTATCGTGACCGACGGACCACCTTTGAACGAAACACTTTCTATAACGTCTGGATACAGTGTCCCCTGCGCGAGGAATTCCACGCGGGGAAACCTGCCTGCCTCTTCTTCAAACACCCGAATGAATTCTTCCCCTATTGCTTTTCTCTTGAGCTCGGGGTCGGTCACACCTCTGAGGCGGCCAAAGAATCTCTCTGAGGCGTCTACGTAGTCCAACGGAATGCCAAGGGCCTCCTCAAAAGTCAGGCGGACTTCTTCCGCTTCACCTTTTCGCAAAAGCCCGTTGTCCACGAAGATTGGATGGAGCTGGGACCCGATGGCCTTGTGCAGCAACGCCACCATCACTGAGGAATCCACGCCCCCGGACAATGCTGCTACGACGTGCGCGTGGCCAACGCGTTCCCGAACCTGATGCGTAGTGGTTTCGATAAACGAGGCCATGGACCACTCAGGCTTCAGTCTCGCAATACGGAACAAGAAGTTCCGGATGATCAGCATGCCATCCGGAGTATGAACAACCTCAGGGTGAAATTGGACTCCGGTAACGCGCTCGTCCAGGCTTTCAACTGCGGCAAAATCGGTCTCTTCCGTACCTCCTGTGGCCCTGAAGCCCTCGGGCAGCCGGATCACCTTATCTCCATGGCTCATCCAGACGAGGGCTCCCGGGCTCATCCCCTTCAGGAGCACCGAATCGTTCTCGACCGTCTTCAAGAACGTCCGCCCGTACTCTCTCTGTCGCGCGGGTTCTACGGTTCCACCGAGAGCGTGCACGATGGCTTGGAGTCCGTAGCATATTCCAAGCACGGGTATGCCCAGATCCAGGATAGCCCGATCCAACTGGGGAGCACCGTTGTCATATATGCTGGCAGGCCCCCCGGAAAGGATTATGGCTGCGGGCATCTGCCGCTGGACTGCGTCCATGGCCCTGTCGAACGGGTGAATCTCGCTGTAGACTCGATTCTCTCGCACCCGTCTCGCTATGAGCTGCGTGTACTGAGATCCGAAATCGAGGATGAGAACGTACTGTTGGGTCACTCCGAGACTACCTCCGCGTTCAGCGACTTTCCTGTCGCCTGTCTCCTGGGTATTTGCCTCGCCCAGCCAAATTGCTTGCCGTGGCCAACCGGACTGTAGTTGTATGCCATTAAGGACGCTGGGGAGCTTTGCATCGAGAAATAAAAAAAGACCGGGTACAGCCCGGTCTTTTCTATCCTTTCAGGTGGAATGTTCTTCCGAATTACTTCACCACCTGCTTTTTCTCCATGGTGTAGGATGCGCCAGGCTTTACGCAGGGATTGCAGCCAGGGGAAACCATTGAGAATTTCTCGTAGTTGCTGACCAGCTTGGAGTTTGGCGGCAATGCGGGGGGAGCGCCCCAGGCAACGGGACCACCATACGCGGGAGCCACACACTTCGGAGGATGAACCTCAACCTTCATCGTGCAGGTTGTGCCCTTCCAAACTCCCCAGGGACGGAATCCGCCCGTGTACTGCTCGCAGCTAAAAGGCATCAGAAACGTGCTGTCCCCGCCGGGAGTTCCCGCGTTCACCTTGCTGAAGGAATAGGTCACCTTCATCGGGATCATAATCATGTCACCGTCCGCCGCAGGCATCATCCCGATCATCTGTGCGCTTGCCAACCCTGCGGTCATGATCAGAGCCATAGCGCTGAGCACAACGATCAGTCTTTTAACCATACCCAAATCCTCCTTTTATTAGGCCCCCAATGCCACGTGCACGGGACCGCATTTGGAATTGTAGACAAATAACACCTGATTGCCATTTTGATTATCAGAACCACCCCGGTAAGTCAAGACTTTTTTCTCGGGATAGCCCTACCTTGCTCTGGATTACACTTGACCATACCAAAAAAATATCGCGTTTCAAACTTTTTTTTGCCACCACTCACCACCGCCCGCCATCACGACCGGACAGCCCCCAAATCCCGAGGATCTGCCAAACACCCCTCCAAGGCACTCGCTGCAGCCACTGCAGGAGATGCCAGAACCACTTCACTCTCAGGATGCCCCATGCGCCCAACAAAGTTGCGATTCGTCGTCGACACGGCGCGCTCTCCTTTAGCCAGAATGCCCATATGACCACCAAGACACGGTCCACAGGTAGGCGTGGTGAACGCCCCGCCTGCCCGTATGACATCCTCTACAATCCCCTCAGAAGCCGCCTGAGCCATGATCGACGGGGTCCCAGGTATCACAAGGAGCCTAACCCCTCGAGCCACTGTATTGCCCCTAAGAATCGACGCAGCAACGCGGAGATCTTCAATCCGGCCATTCGTGCACGAGCCAATTACTACCTGGTCCACTTTCATGCCCTTGACCTCCGCAACAGGCCTCACATTCTCCGGCAGATATGGAAGTGCGACCACAGGCTCGAGCGTTGAGAGGTCTATGCGGTGTGTTTCCGCAAATGTAGCGTCTTCATCGGATTCGTACGTCGTATACGATCTCGAGCCGTGTGACTCCACGTACGAACGGGTTGATTCATCAAAGGGAAAGATCCCATTTTTCGCCCCGGCCTCAACGGCCATATTCGTCACCGTGAACCGATCCGCCATGGTGAGGTGTGCCACACCCTCCCCGGTAAATTCCATAGCGCGGTAAAGCGCGCCGTCCACTCCGATCTTGCCTATAACAGACAAGATCAGATCTTTTCCGCTAACCCAAGGACCAGGCCGTCCCACCAGGTCGAACCTCATTGTGGCGGGAACTTTGAACCAACACATACCGGTTAGCATCGCGGCGGCGAAATCGGTGCTCCCGACCCCGGTCGAAAACGCTGCCAGCGCGCCATAGGTACACGTGTGACTGTCCGCGCCGACAACTACCTCGCCCGGCACCACCAAACCCTTCTCCGGCAGCAGGACATGCTCGATACCCATGAGCCCTACGTCATAAAAGTGGACTATGCCCATCTCATGCGCAAAACGTCTGGCTTCGGCCATGTTCGTGGCAGACTGGATGTCCTTGGCCGGACTGAAGTGATCAAGCACTATGACCACCTTGTTTCGATCGAACACTCGAGTGCCACCCGCGTCACGAAAGGGTTTCAGAGCCAGAGGGAGCGTGATGTCATTGGCCAGCGCCACATCGACTCGGACTTGAATAAGCTCTCCAGGTGTCACTGCATCCACACCTGCATGGGCTGCGAGAATCTTCTCAGTGATCGTCATTCCCATCTACAACATTCCTTTCTCACGCCTTGAATCTTCTAGCATTGCTATGCCGCAGGCCCGTCACTGCCGGCCGCTTCCCGTCTTATCCGCAGATACTCGTCAAGCGCGGCAGTCCAGTGCCGAGGCGTATATCCCACCAGCGCCGAAAAGCGACTGGTGTCGAGAACCGAATAGGCCGGTCTCGGCGCTGGCCTTCCCAGCTCTTCGGTGCTGATCGGTTCCACCCTGACATGGCTCAAGCCTGCGCGCTCTACAATGGCATGCGCAAACTCATACCAGGTGGTTTCACCAGAATTCGCCATGTGAAACGTGCCCCGCCCGCGCACACGACTCAAGTTCTCCAGAGCCCGAGCTACGTCGGGGGCGTAGGATGGCCGGCCACGCTGATCGTTCACCACTCTGAGAACATCCCTCGTCCGGGCACCGTTGAGGATGGCCTCGACGAAATTCTTCCCGTGGATGCCGAAGAGCCACTGGGTCCGTACAATGCAGTGGTCATCGGGAAGCGCTTCCCGCACGAAGAGCTCTCCCTGAGCTTTCGACGCGCCGTACACGCCTATCGGGCCGATCGGGTCATCTTCCCTGTGCGGTTTTTTTCCTTTCCCATCGAAAACATAATCCGTGCTCACATGGACCAGAAAGGTCCCTCTTTCGGAAGCAGCCAAAGCCAAATTGCGGGGACCGTGCGCGTTCACGCGGTATGCGTCTTCAATTCGGTCCTCACACCCATCCACGTCAGTCATCGCTGCCACGTTAATGACTACGCAAGGTTTGTACTCGTCCAGCGCTGCGGCCACGGAGTCCCTGTCGCAGATGTCCACGTCTTCAATGTCCAAAGCCACGGTCGCAATCCCGGAATCACGGAGGTGACGGACAAGATCCATACCCAGCATACCTTTGGCCCCCACGACCATCCAAGAATCGCATAGAACACTCATTCAACACTCCGTCCCGATCTCCGGTTGAAATTGTAACTCGTTTTCCCTATGATAAAGCGAGCAAGGCTGAGGGTAAGCGTGCCGCATCGCAATGTCAAAGGGGGCGCGGGAAGCGTCCGCCTTCGTCACTGCTGTGGAAGTGGTTCCGATCAGCCGCTCTCTCCTTCCAAGACGATAACTATGACACCGATTGGCTCGCGAGTGCAAGAACCGTGATGCAGATGATTCTCAGGCCTGCCTCCCGGAACGATGTTCCGGCAATCCGGAAGATTCTGACTCCGTGGAGTGACGAGGAGCCCAGTCTTATCGACCTGATCGGCGGATTGTTCGACCAGGAGTCCAGACCGAAGCTCCTATGCACAGTTCTCGAGGCGGATAAGAGCATACTATGCTGCTCGATCTGGAGCCGAGATCAGAATGACGAGGTGCGCCTTCACGCGCTCGGATTTGCGCCAGCGGCAGTGCAGATGGGCATCGACGTCCGGTTTCTCAGGGAGGAGATCATTGAATGGGCAGAGGTTCGAGTATCACGAGTCCTCGTCCGCGTTCCCCAGTCCCTCGCCACCCCGGTGGTGCAATGCCTCCGAGCGTGCGGATTCATCTTTGAAGGAATGTCCTCGAGCTTCGTTCCGGACCGCAGACCCCGAGTCAGGCTTTGCAAGTACTTCCGGTACGGATCTCTCCCCTATTCCCGAGTCATGGACCTTCTGCACGAATTCCTCGTCTCTCTCGGCTGCGAGGTTCGATCCGAAGGAGAAGGCTTCGGCTACCGCATACGAGGAGAGTACAGGTTACCCTTCGTGTTCAGCGCGTGGCACCGCATTACCCGCAGCGGAAACGACATCATCGTGCATCCTCCGGCGAGAGTGCTGGAGATGCATGAGCTCGAGACCCTCTTTTTTCCTCTCCGTGTCGATGGACGCAATGAGAAGCCCTTATTTCTACCCCTGGAAAAGAAGCGGGCGAAGAGCCTTATTGACATGCCCAGGGAAGATGCCGAGCAGGACAGCCTCTTCGGCAACGAGATCCTCCGACCCTACAGGCGGATCTTCGCCAACACGATTACCTATTGCTATCCCACCGCGCTCAAACGAATGCGCAGAGGGCTGCCGCTGCTGTTCTATGTGAACTCGATCGGGATCGTGGGAAGCGGCCGAGTCGAAGACTGGCATTTGGACGAGCCCAGAAACCTTTACAACAATATCGACGAGATGGGCTATTTCGATCCGGAAGATGTCAAGGAGCACGCGGCTCGGACCGGCCCTCTGGCTGGAAAAGTGCTCCTCATACGATTCCAATGGTACAGACCGTTCAAGAGGAAGGTAGCCCTCGAGCAGATCAGAAAGCTCGATGCTGGCTTCAATCCTCAGCGCACCAGAGCGCTCTCCCTTGGTCTCTTCCAGTCTATTCTGGCCCAGGGGAATCCGTAAATCCGTCAAGAGCCAATTAGTCAATTCCCTGCCTTCTGGTGGAGGAAGCACCAGAGACAACGGGGGTTCCGCTCTGATAGATTGCCCCTTTTCGGCCCGAGAGAATGGGGTAAAGACGGGCAGAGGTGATCATAATGCTTTATGAATACAGAGGAATCAGGCCGAGGCTCGGCAAAGACGTCTTTCTCGCTCCTGGCGTGATCGTGCTCGGCGATGTGGAAATCGGAGATCGAAGCAACCTGTGGTTCTATACGGTTGCGCGGGGCGATGTGCACTCCATTCGAATCGGCTCCCAGGTGAACATTCAGGACCTCTGCATGCTCCACGTCACAGGGGGACGCTTTCCCCTCACGATAGGAGATAGAGTCATCGTCGGCCACAGGGCGGTCTTACACGGCTGCACCATAGGGAACGACGTGCTGATTGGAATTGCAGCCGTTGTTCTCGATGGAGCGCGTGTGGAAGAAGGGGCCATCGTGGCCGCAGGGGCAGTAGTGCCCCCCGGTGCGGTGATACCGGCCAACACGGTTGCGGTGGGCATTCCAGCGCGGCCCACTCGGAGCCCCACCCCAGAAGAGCGCGAATTCCACACCACAAACTGCCTCAAATACCAGCGCTACGCGCATGATTTTCCCAATCTCGTAAGCCCGGTCTGGTCTAACCCCTCGGAACCATAGCGCGGGATTTCGCGAGCACAGGTACGTATTTGAGGGTCATCGGCAACGGGAATGGCGCTGATCATTGGCTTTGTCTCCCGGAAGCCCCCCTCACCCTAGCCCTCTCCACCAGAAGGGGGCGAGGGGATTAGTGCTGCTCCCCCTCGGGAGTGATCCCGAGAGTTCCCTCTCCTTCTGGGAGACGTCGATCCGCAAGTCGCCTCTCCTTTTGGGACAGGTCGAGCCGCAACATACAAGGGTTAGGGTGATGGTCTATGTCGAAGAACATGCGTGATCGCAGCCGACAGCTACGACGCAAGGCTACCGATGCGGAGGCCAGACTTTGGAGTCACCTCCGCGCACGACAATTGTCCGGCTTCAAGTTCCGGAGGCAACATGCCATCGGTTCATACATTGTAGACTTTTACTGCCATGAGGCCGGACTAGTCGTCGAGCTGGACGGCGGAGGTCACGCGGAAGAACTCCAGGGTCAATATGATCTCGAGCGGTCGCAGTGGCTGGAATCAAGAGGGCTAAGAGTAATCAGGTTCTGGAATAACGAGGTCCTGGGGAACATTGAGGGCGTCGTGGAACAAATACTATCTGCCCTCGGCTCCACTGCCTCCCGAAAGCCCCCCTCACCCTAGCCCTCTCCCCCAGAAGGGGGCGAGGGGATTAGTGCTGCTCCCCCTCGGGAGTGATCCCGAGAGTTCCCTCTCCTTCTGGGAGACGTCGATCCGCAAGTCGCCTCTCCTTCTGGGAGACGTCGATCCGCAAGTCGCCTCTCCTTCAGGGACAGGTCGAGCCCCAAGTTCCCTCCCCCTCGGGGAGAGCCATCCCCACGTCCCCTCTCCCTCCGGGAGAGGGTTAGGGTGAGGGGATTCTTGGTTCTCCCCCAGGGGAGGCGAGACGCCGGCACGGGGGCACAGGCGCCCCGTCGAGTACCTCATCTTTTACTTTAATTATTGACATTAGGTTTTTGGTATGCTTAAGTATTTTTCGTTGCATGGCAACCGCATCCACTCACGGACGGGAGGAGCTCGTATGCCTCATTCACACAATATCGACTATTACCTCGGCACCATGGACGACGAGTCCCTGGCTGATGCGCTGGCCGATTTTGAAGACCCTCTCGAGGGGCGCTCCATGGATTTCCTATCCTCCCTGGACGAAGACGATTTCCGAGACGACGATTTCGGGCTGGACTACGAGGACTACTAGGCCTCGATCCACATTCCCATTCCCGCCAACGGCCGGAGAGCGCGCCCGATCGCTCCCGGCCGTTTCCATTTCGAACGCTGTGGTACTTGGTGTTCAAAGGAGTTTGTCGTGCGGGCTGTACTCCGCGGCGTCACGGTAGGATAGGCTTTCCAGCCTGTCATTCATCTGGCCCCAACGCCGATAGCCCGGCGATCGTTAAGACCACCGGGCGTTCTGGTTGAGCGGCTGAGGTAGGTGCCTCAGAAATTGACTATGAGCGATCCGTTTACCGCGTGAATAGCGTCTCGGCCTGAGATGAGCGCGTCATCCACGGCCAATCCGCCTCTCATGCCCACTGCCTTGTACGCCTGCGTGAACCAGTCACCGGGCTGCCAGTACGCATACATCACGTGCATGTCCAAGCCTTCAAGGAGCTTCCAGTCGACTCCTGCATCAGCTTCCCAGCCCAAGTAGCCGTCGTCCACGTATGGATTGAGCTGGTCAGCCACGCCCCCAGTGTTGTTTGCCTTCCATCTTTGTGCTTCGCCGACTGTTGTGTTTCCCACTGCCCCATTAGATGCCATTCCGCCCGCGAAGAACCCTGCTCGTTCAAGCCGATGGGCCCACATGTAACTTCCCCAGACGTTCACATTTGCCGCGACCGCGTAGTCCAGCCGAGCTGCGAATGCGTAGGCATCGGTCATCATCCCGTGGTCATCGGATACGAACGTGATGTCCGTTGCATTCCAGCCGCCGTTGTTGCCGCCTGCATAGGTTTCGAACATGAGAAACTGGTACGGCTTCAATGCCTGATAGTTGATCGACCAGGGTCGGTAGGACTTGGTCACGTTGTTGTTATTCAGGACGAGACCTGAAGCCAGAGCGTACATTGCCCTCAGTTTAACGGGCCCGGCCACGCCACCAGCCTCGCTGAACCAGTGATAGCCCTCGACAAAGAGTGGATGCACGCCCAAGCGGTAGATATCACCCGTAATCCACGCATATTCGGCTGCCGCAAAAATACGCCCGTCATTGTATTTCGCAAATGCCACGTAGATGGAGTCCTGAATATCCGCGCCGTTTGCTCCCAGGGCAGCGAGTGCTTCCGACCTGTTGAGGTGCGTGTTTCTGTAGATCGCACCGCCGCCCACGTTCACTGTGCCTGCGTCGTAGGTGAACAGTGCTCCTTGGAAGAGCGATGGCTTGGTGTCCCTGTCAGGGTTGGTGAACCAGCTTTCCTGGTTGCCCAATCTGCCCCTGGCCAACCAGATGCCATGCAGGATCCGGAACGGCCCATAGGGCACGACGGTCAGAAATGCCTCTGCCCTCGTGTTGTACGCAAGGCTCGCACCGGTACCGAACGGAAAGTCCTTTACCCCGATCGACCAGATGCCGAAGGGCAATTGGATGGTCGCCCGGAACTGCTCCCAGCTCCCGATTGCGGCAGTGTCGTACGCGTTCATGCTGGTCTGAGACATATAATACCGCTCGAGTGGCGGAGTCCCGATGCCCAGACCGAAGCCACCTATATAATTCTGGAAATACTTGTGGCGCATGCCGCCCACGGTGTACACGCCGTGAACCCGAATGGCCGGGTTGACTCGAATCTCCGGCTCCATAGTCAGTCGAGAATCGCTGTACAGCGCGTCGCAGCCCCAGGTGGAGAACCCACCCCGTACAATCCGTGCCCGCCCAGTAGCGATGTCCGCGTACCCCGCCGTGACCGAGCTAATGGGCCTCACGATGATATTGTCCAGCGCGCCTGGAGTCTCCGTCACCAGCGCGCCACGGACCCCAAATGTGTTCGTCTCATCGAGGCCAAAGTTCCTGTTGTACCAGTTCGGTCCGGCAAATCCGACACTTATGGCCTGAGGGAGCTGATTTTCCGTCTGAATCGCGCCCTCTTGCAGAGGGGCTATCCCGAAAAGGTCCGTCGACCCGGCACGGCTATAGTAGCGCAACCGCAATTCGTACTCGCCTTTCAGGGAGAATTCCCATGCCGCGGCGGGTAGAGCGAACGCTGCCATCAGCACCCCCGCCATAAGAATGGTCAGCAATCTTTTCATCTCTTCCTCCAAATCACGCTACTGAGCCGCCAGCAGCAGTTCAGTCACACCATGGCCCCAGACCTCTGGACCGCTTTCTCGTGCCGACCGGCCTGGCTATCACACGCGACATTGCAGTCCCAGTGGGTCCGTGTACACCTCCCAGCGTCTTCACACGCGAGGACTGACATTGAAATCGACCCCGCGCTCGATGGAGTGCCTCATTGAATGGCTCAATAGCCGGTCGGCGAATGAAGTGCTTGAGGCCTCGATGGCGCGGTCGGGTCTCGTAGTTCGTATATACCATAAATCATCAGGAATTACCACCGGAAACTCACCTTCCTTCTTTACTCTCGTCCCTTTCTGCTTTTAACTTATGGTGATTCCTTGCACCGTGCTCCTGTATCCCCGCGAGAAATGGAGATCCCGAACGGATCGCTCTTTGACAAAGCACCGGACTTGAAAGACGAGGGGATAACACGTATCGGATCTGTAAATGCGCCTGCGTACTTCAGGGGCATCGGCGGGGGAATGATGGTGAGCGTTGACTGCTCTATGCCCTGAAGGGGCATACCATAAGGAGCCGTGGGTTTTAACCCACGGGAATGAACGAACAAAAAAGCAGGACCCTGAAGGGGTCCACCACCGAAATGACCAAGAGCCCGGCTTCATTCACTATCTGTGCCCACGGCAGACAAGGGGAAACCTCTTGGTCGACCCCTTCAGGGTCGGTTGGTGGTTGTGACGCGCCGAACCACAGGTTGAAACCTGTGGCTACTGTAGGTGCGCTCCTTCAGAGCGCCAATCCCCGGATGACCCGTGGCAGAACGCGCGACCGCATGTGCGATGTGCAGTACAAAACACCACCCCGTTGATCGAGAAACCCTTGCAGGCTCCGATGTTGGATGCGTGGCGTGGGATTCCAGCCTGCGATTCGCGTATGAAGGCCTTCACCCTAGGGGCAACGCATGCGATGCACGGAAGAAGATGCAGGCTGGAAGAAAATGTCTCAAAACTCGGGACACACCAAACATCGTAGCACGATTGAGCGTCGATGCGTGGAAAGGCACCCTCACCCCAACCCTCTCCCAGAGGGAGAGGGAGCCGTAAGAATGCCCTCTCCCCCGCTTCGGGGGCATAGGCGTTAACTTCGTGGATGACATCACGTGATTTCAGTCCGTTGACTTAACAAGGACCCCGTCACCCCGGCGAAAGCCGGGGTCCATAACATATTGGAAGGAC
>JBFMDN010000109.1:0-11464 GCA_040753915.1 Thermodesulfobacteriota bacterium
TTCAGTCCGTTGACTTAACAAGGACCCCGTCACCCCGGCGAAAGCCGGGGTCCATAACATATTGGAAGGACTGGATTCCGGCTTTCGCCGGAATGACGAACAATTGGCCGTTCCACTTCTAACTTAATGCCTATGCCCCCCAAGCGGGGGAGAGGTGATTATTGCGGCTCCCTTTCCCTATGGGGAGGGTTGGAGTGAGCGTGCCTTTCCACGCATCGACGCTCAATCGTGCCACGATCTTTGGTGTGTCCCGAGTCTTGAGACAGTTTCGTCTCGCCGGTTAGTGGTGAGGAGGAGAAACGGAAATTATTATCGGCGACCGCTATATGTACCAATAACGCAGGAGAGCCGGCTTCCTCAAGGTGTTCGACTAAGACCAGCCGCAATGCTTGTGACGCGGGGGCGTCCGTGATAGTGATACTGATCTATCTGCACATTGTTGCGGAAATCAGGCGGTCGGCACATATATTGCAATTGGCAACTCTCATGACAGCGCCACAACAAACCGCCAGCAACGTGGTCTAGCGATGACTGCCGATCTACTCCATATAGCAATTGCCGTTACGTTCCTGTTCGCGTTTGTCAACGGCTTCCACGACGGTGGGAATGTCATCGCTACTATTGTTTCTTCGAGATCCATGCCCCCGACAAGAGCGCTCATTCTCGGGGCAGCAGCAGAGTTCACTGGGCCGCTCCTGCTTGGGACCGCGGTGGCCGGGACAATGGCAAGCAGTATCTTGAAACCGGAGCTTATGGAAGGGCTCAGGCCCCGGGAGGTCTATCTCATTATCATAAGTGGTGTCGGTGCTGCCATTCTCTGGAAGATTCCCGGCTGGATACTCGGATTGCCGTCCAGTGGATCCCATGCTCTCATCGGAGGCCTTGTGGGATCGGGGTGGATGAGCTTGGGAGTCGAGGGCTTGGTGCTGCAGCGCATCATCATGGCAGTCGTACTGCCGCTCCTCCTGTCACCCCTTATCGGTCTCATCCTTGGCAGCCTGGTGTTCCTCGTCATACGAGCTCTATGCTGGAGGGCTCATAGAGGGCTGAGATACTTTTTTGCCTCTATACAGAGACCGACGATGGTCTTCCTGGCAGCGACTCATGGAAGTAACGATGCCCAGAAGTCGATGGGGGTGATATCCCTGGCACTGGGTGCAGGCATAGGCATACAAGATGGAACCGCCTCGATTCCATTCTGGGTTCAGGCAGGGTGCGCCGCAGCCCTTGCATTGGGGTTGACCGCGGGCGGCTGGAGAATAGTGAAAACGGTTGGATATGGCATTTCCCGCAATATAGAAGCGGTTCATTCCTTCTCGTCCCAGCTTGCCGCAAGTGTCGTGGTGTTGGTAGCTTCCTTGACTGGCGGACCTGTGAGCACTACACAAGTCGTTGCTTCTTCTGTAATGGGCGTGGGGGCTGCTCGGAGATTGAGCGGCGTCCGCTGGTCCGCGTCAGCCAGCATTATGTACGCATGGCTCCTCACGGCTCCCGTAGCAGCCGGACTCGGAGCCGGTGGCTACTGGTGCCTCCACCGTCTGCTTACATGAAAGATATGGCAGGCTCCAAATGTCATTCTGGAATTTTTTCAAGCCAAAGAGAAGGGTAGATTTTTTCGAGCTGCTTCTCCAACAGGCCGAGAAGACGCTGGACGGATGCAATGCGCTTGTACGATTCCTCGATCTGGGCACAGATCCGGAAGAGATCGAGCGCATTGAAAAAGAGGCGGACGATATTCGCCGGGTTTTGATAGACGAGCTCAACCAGACATTCATTACCCCCATTGACCGAGAGGATATTTTCGCCCTCTCAAGAGCCATCGACGATGTGGTTGACCATGCCCACAACACCGTGAAAGAAATGGAGGCGTTCGGCGTAGATAGCAATGAGTTCCTGTGTCGCATGGCCGAGCTGCTCCGCAAAGGGGCAGAGCAGCTCGTCGGAGCGATGCGGCACCTTCAAAAGAATCCGAATGTGGCCGCTGAATACGCGGTGAGAGCCAAGAGGATAGAAAATGAGATGAACGACATCTTTCTCGCCGCGCTACGACATCTTTTTTCAGGTCCGGATGTGCGCTTAATGCTCAGTTATCGCGAAATATATAGGCACTTTAACCGGAGTGCCGATCGCGTTGACGAGGCTGCCAACACCATCAGCAATATAGTGGTGAAAATGTTTTGACAAAACTGCTTCTCACCTGACTGCGGTTTGGCTTGAGACGCGCGATTGTCAACAGGAAAGCCATGGCGTCGCGGACTGTTCGATCAGTCGCTACGCAGCGGGAATCCTCATTCCTGTGGGCGTGCTTTGGTCCGCTCCAGTGACGCCAAAGGGGCAATTCCTGACGAGATAAAGAGCATCATACGGCTGTTTTCCACTGAATCGTAAGAAAGGAGTTATCGTGAGAAAGAGTAGTCTATTGTTTGGATTGAGTGCCATTGTGTTGCTGTCGTTCACTGCCGTTGCACTCGCGCAATCGCAAGGGACTTCGGAAAAGGCGTTGCGCGTCAACGGCGCTGCCATGGCATCGAACCTTGTGCAAAAATGGGCCGATGCGTACAGGAAGGCGAACCCTCAAGTTGCCGTGATAGTTACAGGCTCGAGCGCAGGCCAGGGATTGCGAGATCTATTCGACAATACAGCAGATATCGCTTTGGTAAGCCGCTTGATTTTGCCTTCCGAAGAAAGAGCCGCGACCGAGAAGGGCATGAAACTGGCTCACCGTCAAGTGGGTTATGCAGGCATGGCGATCTTTACCAGCCGAAAAAACCCATTGAGCTCGTTGACGATGGATCAGCTCAAGAAGGTTTTCACCGGCGAGATTGCCAGTTGGAAAGAAGTGGGTGGACCGGACGCGCCCATCCGGCGCCTGAGCAGACGGATCCCAGATTCGGGTGGTGCGGTATTCTTCTGGGAGAAGGTCCTGGAAAAGGAACCTTTTGCCAAGGACACCGTTATGTGCGATTCATTCAGTACAATTGTGAAAGCATGCGCCATAGCGCAGGACATTCCCATAGGAATCGGGCCAGTTCCCGTCAATGGGAACAACAGCGGGGCAAAGATGCTTGCCATCAGTGGGGAGGCCGGTTCGCCGCCAATCACGCCTGAGGAGAGCACCCTCGCGAACAAAAGCTATCCGATAATACTTCCGTTCTACCTGTACTGGAATTCCGAGACCCAGGATGCACGTGTGAAGCCATTCGTCGACTACTGCGCTCAGGTGGGACTCGGGGAGAAGTAGAGTCCCAGCGAACAAAATGGAGAAGCAATCTCCACAGGGTGCGTTTTCCCGCATGTAGGGTAGCCCTTCCAGGCTCCCGAAATCCGCACATGTAGAGTAGTCCCGCAGAACGCGGGACTACCATCTCTTTCCGAAATATTCCCTAAAACTCCACACGTTACTGAATGCTTGTCTGCTTGGGGAGAATCGGCTTGACACATTAGCCGAAAGCACCGTATGCTTTGCATAAGCACATTGTAAAGGGGGAGACCGGCGCAAGGTCGGATCTTTGTAACACGGTAATTTTGTGGAAACATTGATCTGGTAATCGAAGGGTCGCCAGAAGGAATGTTGGGCTGATTCATGATGCCAGTTAGGCCCATTCACAGTGAAATTTGAAAGTCGCTTGTGCGTGATCTGGTCGCACGGGGAAATATCGGCAACGGACCACACCCGTACGTAGGGTGAATTATGGTGGAGCTCAACAAGAACAGGTCGGAACCTGATTCGCAAACCGAGTCATTAACAACAGCGTGAAGGCAACCGCCTCGGTTCACTATCGTGCTGGCCATAAGTCGGGAGCTCCACAGACACTGATGGGAAATCTCGACCTCTCTTGTGGCCGCATGTCGACCGAAGGCTCATTGGCTTTCAACTGCAATGACTGCCACGCATATTGAATGCGTGGCAATATAGACTCCGCCATCGGAAGGAGCTGCTATGGGCGCAGTGTTGGCAGCACTTTATGCCATCGTCGCGGTTAGTCCTCTCGTGGTCTTAGCTATTATCAGGCTGAAGGGCGACATGACGCTCCTGCATGAGACCGGCACGAGTATCGCGTTTGCAGCGTACGCGCTCATTGCCTTGCAGCCGGTGTTGGCTTCGCGGTGGAAATGGATCGAGCGCCCTTTCGGATTCGATGTCGTGATCCGATTTCACCAGTACATGGGGGCATTTGCGGTTGTGGTCCTGTTGGGACACCCCCCATTCATGGCCTGGGGCGGTGCGGGGCTCGGATTGCTCACAAGCCTTGCGCAACCGTGGTACGTCTGGCTCGGGAGATCCGTGCTTGCCCTTCTTATTCTTCTGGTGCTCACCAGCGTCTTCCGTGAGAAATTGGGGATGACCTTCGAACGATGGCGGTGGACCCACAACACTCTGGCGGTGCTCATCCTCTCGGGGGCATTCGTGCACAGTTTTTTTGGCGGCTACGACATGTGGCCGGTACCCATGCGAGGCCTCTGGATTGCTCTTCTGGGGCTCACCATCGCAGCGTATGTTCATCACAAGGCGATCAAGCCAAAGGTCTTGAAACGCGATCCGTACACGGTAGTTGGCGTGGACCAGGAAACCCATAATGTGTGGACCGTCAGACTGGCTCCACCTGAAGGACAGCGTGTCTACGACTACCATCCCGGTCAGTTCCATTTCGTTACACTTCAACGATCGCGAGATCTTCCGGTGGAGGAACACCATTGGACCATCTCTTCGACACCCACGAGCCGCGAGTTTATCTGCTCCACGATAAAGGAGTCCGGTGACTATACTGCCACGATCGGTCAGACACGGGTCGGAGACACGGCTCTCGTTGAAGGGCCGTTCGGTCGTTTCTGCTACACCCTTTATCCGGAAGATCAGAAATTTGTCTTCATCGCGGGAGGAATAGGGATCACACCGTTCATGAGCATGATTCGCCATATGCGAGATACCGAAAAGGAAACCGACGTTCTTTTGCTCTACGCGAATCGGACCGAAAGAGACATCGTATTTAAGTCGGAGCTGGCCGAGATCGAGAGCGTCTCCACCCCTAGGCTGAAGGTGGTGCACATCATAAGCAAGCCGGAATCAGGCTGGAAGGGGGAGTCCGGCCGTCTCGATTTTCACAAGCTCGTGGCCTTGGTCGGAAGGAAGAAGGAGAACACCGGGTACTATGTGTGTGCCCCACCATCAATGGCCTACAGCGTCATTCGGGGACTTCGGGCAATGGGGGTGCCCTATACCGCCATTCGAACAGAGCGTTTCGCCCTCTAGACCCGATCAGAGGTGAAAACCGTGAGAATCAGAAAACTCAAAGTGTTTACCGTCTTCTTCATGATTTTTGTACTGCTCGCCGCGTACGGATTGGCTCTGTTGCGGACATATGCCTTCAAGCCACCGCCGTCCGGCGCACGCGTCACGCCGCCGGTTATCATTATGGAAAGCTCTGCCCCGTACCCATGGACTTGAGATTCTTTCGTCTTTGGGGGACCTTTGTGTAGGCAGGGCCGTACGCATGAGCTCGTGGGAAACCATAAAGCGAAGGCGAACTGTGCTATCATGGATGTATTGGCAGGCCCGTTCGCCTGAAGGGAAGTGGCCTTGGGAGGCCGCTGAAAAGGAAATCCCTGTACGATGCAGAGCGGGGCCTGCACGTGGGGCACCGTGGTGGCGATGGCCTTCCGACGGAAAGACGGGGATGTCGGTGACCCTCGCAAGAGGAGGATGTCGGGATGAGTAAGAAAATCGAGAACAACCTTTGGCAAGTCGGGGGCAGTGGGCTGAGTGATCCCTCGGATGCAGCCGTATACCTCGTACGGTGCGGAGACAAGGCAGCGCTTATCGACGCTGGAACAGGGAAAGGGCACCCCACGCTGAGGACGAACATCATTGAATGTCTGCGCCCGAACGTTCAACTAGAATATCTTCTGTTGACCCACTGTCATTTCGACCATGTTGGTGGAGCCGAAGTCGTGAGAAAAGAGTTCGGTTGCCGCATCGTTGCCCATGAGTTGGATGCGGTTTACCTCGAATCAGGTGATAATGAGGTTACGGCAGCTTCCTGGTACGGAGCCCGGCTCGAACCGCTGGCGATAGACATCAAGCTGAAGAGTGAAGAAACCGCGATCACGATTGGTCCTATGACCGTAACGGCCATTCACTGGCCTGGTCATTCCCCCGGTTCGGTCGTATACACCACACACCTTGAAGGCCAGCTCGTGCTTTTCGGTCAGGACGTGCACGGGCCGATCCTGCCGGAATTGCTGTCTGATCAAATACAGTATCAGTCCTCTTTGAGGAAGCTGCTGGACCTGGAAGCGGATCTCCTTCTGGAAGGCCATTTTGGCGTCTTCCGATCAAAACAGGAAGTTCGAGAATTTATTCAATCGTTTATGAAATAGGAGATGGTTCCAGCAGCCTAGCGTCGTTCACAAGGGCTTGCGACCACGGCTGTTCCTAGCTCCGCCCCATTTCCGCCCTCTTCAATGTGTCTGCTCAACAGCGCAGCGTCTCCATGAACAGATCCATGAAGGATTCTGCTTCCGGGCGGGTGAGTTGCCATCCGGAAACAGCCATTACGAGATTGAGCCTGTTCCGATAGGAGTAGACGGTAAGGACCAGGGGGGTGCTCCCGATCAGCTTGTAGCCTATTCCATGCATCTCCGTTATTTGGCCGTCACCTACGGTGGTGGGGTAGGAATCGAGGGTTGGCTTGCCGTTTTCGATTTCCGGCCACACCACTCCGAGGAGTGTGATGGCCATCGAAAATTGATGCCTCTGCACGATGCGATGGACGATCTTTTGCCGTTTGTTAAAGGAAAGCACGCTTGCCCAGCGGATCATTTTGGCAACATTGTCGTAGTGCATGAGATCCATCTGTCTCCGAAGTTGATTAATTCGGGCGACGGAGATTGAATGCACCAATTTGTCGCGATCTCTCCGGTGCTCCGGGCGGGTCTCGAAAAACAGGGCACTGACGCTGTTGCTGTGGTCGAATTCTTCGTATCTGCCCCGTATGTTCATGGTCAGCGCAGTGGTCACAACGCCGGTTTTGACATTTCGCCTATCGTTCCACCGCTCTATCGCAAGGCTACTGGCGGCCGTCAGCAAATCGATAAAAGCTCCCCGTTTCTTCAGCGACGTCAATCCAATGCGAGTAGTTTCCTCTACCGTAAGATTTCTCTTTATGTGATACTGCCTCTTTTCTGTGGGCAACCCGTTCCCGGCTGGCAGGGTGGGCCTCGATATGACTGGCATCAGGGCGAGTCGAGCAGTGTAATACTTGTCTTTCCACGTCCGCTTCCGAGCCGTAACGGTCCGTTTCCTGGAAGTCGACAGCGCATAGGGCTGCGTGGCGCTAGAATCAGGCCTTGCCCCCTCAACCATTTCTTTGTAGTTGAGCACACAGGATCTGCCGAGCTCGGAAGCCGAAGCCCCGTCGAAAGCCGCGTGATGAACCACTAATGCTACTACATGGAAGTCAGTGGAAACCCGAAAAAGGTGCAGCTCGCCAGGCAACTCCTTACGAAGATCCCAGTCTCGGTCCAGACTCGGGGCCAAGCGGTTCAGGACAGCTTCAAGCAGTGGCGTGGACATCTCATAGGTCTTCAGGTCGGACAGCGTAACGGGGAATTCGAGATCCGGCCTCGGATGCCAGTAGAGGCGATGCCTGAGGTTGGTCCTCGTTTCCCTCAAGCAACTTTGGAGCTGGGGAAACGCCTTCACAGCCTTTGCAACTGCCACTTTGGCCAGCTCTTCGTTTAACGGACCCCTGATTTCGAGAGCGATCACCAGCACGTTTCTTGTGTTGGATCCGGTGGCAAGCGCAATCATCTCGGAGTTGGGATCCAGGAATTCAACAGCATGATCCATATGCAGCCTTTCTTGGGGCTTCTGCAGCCGATCGTCATCGGTGGCCAGCGATTGTGGCTGTTCCTTCCCGCGCGAATGCCGGTGCGAATGCCATGTCATATAGTATCCATATCATACGTAACAAGAGACAGTCCTCTCAGACGGGCTGCATCATGACCCGCCGGCTCCGAATGGGCGGTCGAGCAAGACCTCTGCAAGGAGCTTTATGAAGCGTTCAGTCTCAGCCAATGTGAAGTGGGAGGCCAAGGACATCAGTTGAAGATTCAAGCTCTTGCGAAACGTATAGGCGCCGAGAATCAGTGGACAGTGATAGCCCAGCTTGTAGGGAAGGGCATGGAATTCAGTGAGGTCAAGGTCTCCTGCCCGAGTCAGGTACGAATCCCCCGTCAGTCTCCCGTTCCGAACCTCGGGCCACATGATTCCGAACGGTGCTATCAAGAGAGGAATGACCGGCATTTGACATAACGCATGAGCTATTCTCTGCCTAATGGCCAATGGGAGGCAGCTCATAGCACTCGCCAGGGTGCCTGTAGCTTGAGCAAGCCTCACGTCTGCCATGCTGGCGAACTGCTCCTCACGACAATTGGCAATCGCGCGCGAGAACTCCTCGGAAGTGGCTCGCTCATGGGGCCTGAATTTCAGAACAATCGAGGAGCTGTTGCTCGGAGCCTCAGCGTCACCGAATCTACCCCGCATCTGTACTGTGACGCAAATGGCTACCACCCCCCGCGGAACATCCAGTGCGTCGTTCCATTCATCGACAGCGGTTCCGAGAGCCCCGACGAGAACATCCATGAAAGGCTTCTTGGCTCTCGACAAGTGGCCGATGACATTTGCAGTCTGTTCGCGGGTGAGCACGGATTTCACGTAGTGATTGCCGGGCATTTCCGGGTGACCGCTTCCTCTGGGAATGGTCGGCCTGCTTCCCATCATAGTCAGAGATTTCTTGATAAGAAAAAGGGTGTCATGCCACTTTCCCGTTTTCAGTTCCACTACTTGATTTTTCACGCCCGAGGAATGCTGTGTCTCACTGGCCCATGCGGGTTCTTCACCGGTCACGATCTGGTGATAGTGGGCAAGCAGCTCTCTGAAGAACGAGGAAAGAGTCCATCCGTCGGCAGCCGCGTGATGGACAAGCGCCAGCAGGCTATGACGGTCCTCAGCCACACGAATTAAGTGAAACTCTGTGGGAGATGTCCTCAGAAGATCCCACTCTTTTTCGATGCTCTGATGAAGATGGCGGAGCAACAATCGCTGAAAAGGGATCGACGGATCAGCCCCGGTCATCTCTGAGAATCGTAGTTCAGGAAGGGCGTCGGGATCGCGAACCCATGTCAAGCGCCGTTTCCCCGAAACCTCTATCGGCTTCACACTGCTTGCGAACTGAGGAAAATGTTCCACCGCCCGCCTCAATGCCGAGCCCATGGCCTCAACATTAGTCGGACCTTCCACGTCAAAGCCGAATATCATGATATTCTTCGCATCCGGGTAGTTGGATAACACCATGATTTCGGACAACCCGTCGAGCACACCGAGAACGTTATCGCTCTTGCCCTTTGCCATCGTCCCTCACTCATTGGGGAATTGTCTTGAATCGCATCAGGCAGGAACCTAGCCATGAGGCTGGTGCCCCGTGGCAGTTGCCGTGAGAAGTATCCGAATTCCTTGCAGAGGATCGATGGGCAGGCCTGCCCTCTGGAAAAGGACTCCCGAGCTTGCTGAAAGAGAAGCTCCGACTATTTTGCAAACGGTCCTCCGCCCCCGGCACGGGCTATGGCCCAACACTCTCCTTCGAGATAGCACTCCAGAATGCATATTCAGCATACTTCATTGGTGTCGCCCGCGTCAACCTCGACCTGTCCTGTGCTGCACAGGCGTCTAGGGAGCATGCCGTGATCGTGACGGAGCGTGAGAGTCTTTCGGATTCGCGCAATCGCAAAATGGTGCGGAGCCAAGGCAGGAACCCAATCTGCGCACAAGGCTGCACGCCGTGCAGATTCGGAGCCCGTTTTCGCCGTTGCCGTTAGACGCCGTCAAGAACATGACGTACGGCTCGGAGCAGCTCCCTCATGTTGAAGGGCTTGATGACCGTGCCCTTGGCTTCGGAGTCGAGAAATGACTTTGTATCTCCCTTGATGGCGAGGCCGCTTGCGATCAGAGCTTTCACCTGCGGGTCGATCTTTAGCAACTCCTCAAGACATTGCTTTCCCCCCATCTCTGGCATAATGAGGTCGAGAATGACCAGGGAGACGTTGGTTCGTTCCCTCCTGTAAATCTCGACGGCCTCTTTTCCACTCCCTGCTGTAATGACCGAATAGCCAGCTTTCTCGAGGATTCTCTTGGCCAAATCCCTGATCATTGGCTCATCATCCACCACCAGAATCGTTTCAACTCCGCCAGCCGGTGTCGTTGCCGACCATTTCTGTTCCGCAGCGGTCTTGGCCGGACCGGCGGCCGGAAGGTACACGGAAAAGGTCGTCCCTTTCCCGATATCGCTCTCACAGGTGATATGGCCACCGTGCATCTTTACGATGCCAAACGTCGTAGCAAGACCAAGGCCCGTGCCGTCTCCAAGTCCCTTGGTCGTGAAGAAAGGCTCGAAGATGTGCTGTCGGATCTCCTCTGCCACCCCGTGACCGGTGTCAGAAACCCTGAGCAGGACGTACGGCCCAGGTGCCAAATCCGTATGACTCCTGCAATAATCCTCGTCGACCATCACGTTCCGCGTCTCGATTGTCAGCGTGCCGCCCTCCGGCATGGCATCTTGCGCGTTCAGTGCCAAGTTTATGAGCATTTGCTCAATCTGGGTGGAATCGGCTCGCACGAGGTCTAATCCCTCTTCCAAACGGAGGTCGATTTCTATCATCTTGGGAATCGTTCGATACAGGAGTCTTTCAGTAGCCCTTACGTCGTCATTGAGGTTGATGAATTCGAACTTTGTGTCGATTTTTCTGCTGAACGTGAGGATCTGTTTGACGAGGTCCGCTCCGCGGTGAGCGGCCTGACGGATCGCATCAATCTCGTCGAATTTCATCCTTTTTTCGGCAAGGTCCATTTCAAGCAGCTCCGCATGACCGGAAATGATGTGCAGGAGATTATTGAAGTCGTGGGCTATACCACCAGCGAGCGTTCCCACCGCTTCCATCTTCTGGGCCTGCCGTAATTGCTCCTCCAATTGCCTTTGTTGGGTAATGTCCTCCACTATGGCCTGACATCCGGTGATAGTCCCGTCCCGGTCGGAGAGTGGCGTCAAAAGCAGCCTGAGATGCGACTGTTTGCCCCACTTGCTCAGGTAAGGAATTTCCCTCAATATTCGGACACCCGTTCGCATGCAGGATTGAAAGGCTGCCGAGACTCCCGACTCGACTAGGTTCGGTAACTCGAACATGTTGATCGCCTTGGTAGCCGCTACGGACGGAGAGCCCATGACTTCCAAGACCATCCGATTCACCTCAAGGATATTGCCCTGGGTGTCAACCGAAAGTATTCCCCAGAATCCACGGTCTACGATGACGTGTGGGTCGTGTGGACCCTGTAATGTTCTCATGCAAGCGTCTGTGGCCTACGCATGAGGTCGTTTTTGGGTCGTGTGGCACTCCCCCTCCAAACGTATGT
>JBFMDN010000110.1:0-11265 GCA_040753915.1 Thermodesulfobacteriota bacterium
CCGAATATCCGGCGGCAACTCTAACAACTTTTCCGGATCGTACTCTATGAATCGGTGATCTTTCATGCCGCCCGCTCATATCGCACCGTCCGGAAAATGTAAAGCGTTAAGCGACAGGCTCCTAGGACACGCCCCGACAGGCCCGACCAACTTACACTTTTCGGGGATCTGTGAGATGCCCAGTGACGTGGTCATCTCGGCTGCCGTGGAAGGAATGGTAGATGAGGCGGTGATTTGCAGGCTCCTTACGCACGCGGGAGCGATTCCTGGAATCATCTACGGAAAAAACGGCAAGCAGGACATCCGCCTGAAGATTCAAGGATACAACAGAGCTGCTCAGCATACCCCCTGGATTGTCCTTGTGGATTTGGACAACGATGCTGATTGTGCCCCCATCTTGCACGCGACGTGGTTACCGGATCCGGCCCGGTTCATGTGCTTCCGAATAGCGGCGACAGGTGGAAGCCTGGTTACTCGCTGATCGTGAGCAGATAGCCTCCTTTCTCGCCGTGCGACGAGACAAGATTCCCCGCGATCCGGAATCCCTGGTCAACCCGAAAGAAATATTGGTGGAGCTGGCTCGTAAATCCCGGAGCAGAGAGATTCGAGAGGAAATGGTGCCCAGAACCGGGAGCGGGAGACGAGTCGGTCCCGGTTATCCGTCCCGCGTCATCGAGTTTGCTTCGAGACATTGGCGACCTGATGTAGCAAGCGTGCATGCGGCGAGTCTCTCGCGCGCCATTGAGTGTTTGAGTCATCTGGTAACTAGGCAGCAGGGTTCGGGAGTCTTAAGCGAGTGACACGTAAACAACACGCTGCGCTAGTCTTGGACAGATCGCAGATAAAGTAGCACTGACAATGGACACAGAATCCGTACGCCTCTTGGTTCAATCGTCTTGACTTGTTTTCCCCAGCCCGTAGACTTCGTGCAGAAGGGGTGCAAACCATGACAAAACTTCTGACACAAGCATTTGAAAAGGCATCCGAGCTTCCGGATGAGCTGCAGGATCAGCTCGCTCAAGAATTGCTGGAGGAAATCGAATGGGAATCACGGTGGGACAGCACCCTGGAACCTTGACAAGAGACTCTGGAACGATTGGCAAAGAAGGCTCTCCGGCAATGCCGTTCCGGGAATACCAAGGAAATGGGATTCGACAATCTGTGAATTTTCGACTGGCTCCGGACTTTGTGTCTCACTTCAGAGACCTTCCTGCCCGTATTCAGCGTGTTGCTCGCAAGAATTACAAGTTGTGGAAGGAAGATCCCACCCATCCCGGTTTACAGGTCAAGCTCGTTGGAAAACGCATTGGCATTTATCTCGTCTCTGCGCAGTTCCGCGGCGTTCTTGGACTGATATCCTTCCAAGAGCCCTAGGGATGTGCGGTGCGCCAGGATAATGGGTTCGCCGCCTGCCATGCAAGAGCCTGCCCGAGGACGTCATGGAAGCCGTCGGAGTTTGGTACTGCCCGACTCTCCGGCGTTTGAAGTCGATGAGGGCGTTGGTCTACCGATCTTTGAAGCTGCCCGCACGGCGCACGGATTTGCCGGCCCACGAAGGATGGGCCTGCCGAAGCTTTGACACGGGCATTCCGGCATCGCGGTAGTAGCGGAGCCCTATTTCAGTCCTCACTCAACCTGTCCGATATTGCAGGAGTTCTGCAAATGCCTCTGCCGAAGATCTTCATGGCCAGATCGAGAGTGGATCTCAAGTGATCCTTCTTGGGATCGAACAGCCTCTTGCTCTCTTCCCAGAGAACAAGCCCGCTGAACATCGCCCAGACGATGTCCACGATCGCCACCGGATGGTGACTCTCAAACGACCCTTCCCGAACACCCTCCTGAATAATCCTGGACAAGGGGGAGAGTGTTTGGGCCAAAATGCCGTTTATCGTATCCAATGTTTCCGGAGAAAGATTCTGAAGTGTCTCGCTGGCCTGAAGGTGTAGAACATTTCGCATCATGGAGGGATCAAACTCATAGATTTCGTACAGGACCCGGCTGAGCGCCTCGACCTTTTCCGATGGAGTTAACGCGTTGTTGTCGGCGAGTTGCTGCACGCGCTGCTGCATATACCTCTGCAATTCCACGTTGATGGCTGCGTACAGCTCATCCTTGCTTTTGAAATAGAGGTAGAGCGTCCCGGTGCTCAGCTCGGCCTCCCGCGCGATGTCCTCCATCGTGGTCCCGTTGAAACCCTTGGCAGAAAAAACCTTTCTGGCTGCCGCCACGATTTGCTCTTGGCGCAGCTCTCGCTGGATTTGGCGTTCTCGCTCCTTTCTTTCTTCTATTCCCATACTCCGGATCTCCCCGGCAGGCACCGCCCCTTAATGATGTTCAGAATACTGAGTCATACTCATTCTACTGAATGCCACTCAGTTGTCAAGAAAAATCTCTGCGTCTCGTTCAAAACGGCAACTTCGGTTGTATTTCTAATTGGTTAGCAGAACAGAACGATGCCGGAACGTGGTTCTCACCATGGCGTTGATAGAACGCAGCTTCCGAGGCGGACCCGTTGGAAAACCTGCGCCTATTGCGACGTCACGAGACTATGGGGCGCCCCTTGGGGAACGACGAATTTGTTCGACGTCGGAGGATGTCTCCGGACATATACTCCGCCTGGAAAGGCCTGGACCAAAGTCTGGCAAGAGGCGCAATTCAGGATGGTGTGCCCGGAACGCTAGGATTTGTCGCCGAGCAATGTCCACGACTTGTATCCGGCGGAAATCCCAGGAGCTTTGACTTTCTCAGGGCTTCTGGGTACGATTACAGAGGAAAGGTACTGAAGCTTAACAGACTTCCGACTGAACGTCATGAAGGGGGTCCGGTCCATGAAATCCAGATGCGCCGATTGCTGGTTTCGGGCTTATGCGGAACGAAATCCCAATTCACTCCTGGCCAGGATATGGCGATGGCACACCGGATGGTGTCCGGGCTGGAAGGCCTACCAAAGGGAGTTGGCCGAGAAAGGTGATGTCAAGACATCGTGATCTCTGAACCGGGCCTGAGAGGCCCCAAATCAGTGATTTCTTCTCAGGAGCGGGGTTCCCTCGCTTATGGGTTGCCCGCGAGCACGGGACTGGGTACAATTCACACGTCTGGTCACGGAGTAGCATAGCGCAACTGCTATGTCATGGGGTGAGGACCCCAGACTCCGTGCCTTGGGCAGATTAGTACCATGACGATCAGGGCTGTTTATCATGAAACCTCCTCGTAACATTAGGCGCGTTGACCTCGACGCCAAGCGAGACCACGGATGGGTCGTCACGCTGCAACGAAAGGGGGCGATCATCGTAAAGCGGTTCTCGGACGGGGTGTATGGTGGAAAGCGAAAAGCGCTGGAGGCCGCCGTCGCGTATCGAGATTCCTTTCTCGCTCGGGATAGGCCCGTCGATCACCAGATCTGGATTCGCACACGCCTTCGGAAAAATAATACCTCAGGCATTCCCGGTGTAGGCCGCTATGAGGTTAGGGACAATCCCAATTCGAGAAGCGTCCGTGCTTTTTGGCTTGCCTCATGGACCGACGAACATGGAGCGAGCCGAAAGCGCAAGTTTTCAGTAGCGGTCTATGGCGAGGAGGAAGCAAAACTGCTTGCCATAGCAGAGCGCAACTACCAGCTCCGACGTGTGTGCGCCATCAACGCGGCCGCTCGCCATGCCGATCCCCCTGATCAGGAAGGGATCTGGAATGCAAGCGGAGTGGTAGAAGGCTCTGATGGTGAAGGCAATGGAAAGAGGACGGACCGCGAAGATCGCCGGCGCAGCAGCGAAGAGAGGATTCAGGTCGTTGAAGCGACCATTGACAAACGTGGCAAGGTGAAGCTCCTTAAACCGGTGGAATTGACGTCGCCGCGGCGCGCCATCGTAACCATATTCGCCGAGGGACGGGAGCACATCCCAGGGTCAGGTCTTGTCTCTTGATTTTTCCGTTCCCTCGAAGTTCGTGCTCGGAGCATTGACTTGATCTCTGCGGGTAGGTTCAACCTCAAAAGGAACGTGCCAGTCCTAAGCCGATCTAACGACTCCGGCGAACAGCGGCCGTTCAGACTTTTTCATCGGGGCGGGAGATCGCCTTCTCTGGGACCTCAGAAAGCAAAAAGACGGCCTTGATTTGTTTTGCGGTCCAACACGTCACTTGAAACGGCCTAGTCAACAGAAATCAGGCCATTAACGCTCGACCTGGGGATCTGATGAGGCGAGAGGTCCGGGGGTCCGCCACATAATAGTTTGTCAGAACAACGGAAAAGAGTAGTCCTCTTTTCCCGTTAGCCAAATTTACCGCGGAATATGAAAAAGACCGCTCCCAGGAGACAAAGACCGGCCCACAGGTAATCTCGTTCCAAAGGTTCTCCCAAATAGAATAGTGAAAATGGAATGAAGACACTCAAGGTTATCACTTCTTGAATAATCTTCAGTTGTCCTACCGACAAGACCGAGTACCCGATCCGATTGGCCGGAACCTGAAGCAGGTATTCGAATAGTGCTATTCCCCAACTGATCAGGGCTGCAATAACCCATATCCTGTTATTGAGCTCCTTGAGGTGCGCGTACCATGCAAAGGTCATGAAGACATTGCTGCAGATCAAAAGGAATATTGTTATTACTACCGGACGCAACTGTTGAACCCTTTCTTGTGATGGACGCCTTCACCGGTTCAGCGGGAATCGGACAGACGCCTCTTCGTCTCAGACAGTCCGAGCTGATCGATCGCCATTCCCTCCCGCCCTTCCGACGGGGATTCTCTCGACCATACCAGGGTCTGTCGCCCGACAGATAGATCTCAGGATGTGAGCGGGAACCGGTGCACACCGACCGATCCAGGGGCTCGATGAACCCTGGCCAGGCCATCCTTCGACAGGGTGCTTCCCGGCAGAGCCCATGTCGATTCCGCCTGGCGAAATAAGTATAGCATGGTGCCCCCAATCTTGTCGCGCGTCATGTTCACCGGACAGCATTTCAGCAAAGGGGAAGAGCACGGGCCGTGCCGCTTTTCGAGGCGTGTTCATGGCAGTCCGAGAGGCCGAAGCGTGCACTTAATTCGCAAAAGCAGCGCCCTTTACGCTCCCCCCAAGCTCAATGGGTTGTCAACAAGGGCCAGATGACCACAAAAGCTTGCCGGAACGATAAGAAGGAGGAACGTATCTTTTTCTCCCACTGAATCGCGGGCACCGGGCAATGACAGAAGCGCATGCGGCGAAGACCATTGTAAAACCTTCGATGTCGTGCTAAGAAAACCAACCCTAGAGAGTGGGATATGGGGTCCGCTCTCAGACCGGTTCACGCTCCCGGCGTAGGTTCTTTTCTGGAAATGCCAACAGTTCATCCGGGTTGAGGTGGCTCTCTACCCGACGAGAACAAAGAGGGCGGCTTCCGCACCCATCGTGATTTCGACCCTTTATTCGTGTCACACTGGTCGGTCAGGAGCCCCCGACGAAAGGAGGAGGGGATGCGTAAGCTTTCCATGTGCTTGGTTCTGGCACTGACGGTCATTCTGGCTGTTTCACTCAACGCCTGGAGCCGTAGTCGCACTCCAGTGATCAAGGTAGGACTCAACGTGCCCATCACTGGGGACATTCCCAAAGTGGGAGAAGGTTCCAAATTCGCCGCCCAGTTGTGGCTGGAAGATATCAACAAGGCCGGCGGACTGGAAGTGGGCGGAAAAAAATACCCTGTGGAGCTGGTCATCGAAGACAATGAGTCCAAGGCCGAATCGGCAGTCAAAGCACAGACCAAGATGATCACGGAAGACGAGGTCATTGCCATCGTGGGGCCTCAGGCTTCGAGCCAAGCTATACCAGCCGGCGGTGTGGCCCAAAACTACGAAACTCCCATGATCAGTCCCTGGTCCACCAACCCCAACACCACAAAAGGTCGGCCGTATGTGTTTCGCGGCTGTTTCCTTGACCCCTTCCAGGGGCCGGTGGTGGCAAACTTCGTCAAGGACCAATTCGGATTCCAGAAGGCCGCGGTCCTCTTCGACGTAGCGAGCGATTACCCCAAGGGATTGGCCGAAGTATTCAAACAGGCATGGGAGAAGCTTAACGGTGCCGGATCGGTGGTGGCCTATGAAAGCTTCACTACTAAGGACACGGACTTCAGTTCCCAACTTACCAAGATCATCAACTCCGGCGCCGACTTCCTCTTCACGCCACAGTATTACAATGAAGTGGCTCTGATTGTGAAACAAGCACATGAACTGGGCTGGAACAAGCCCATCGTGGGGAGCGACAGTTGGGGCTCGGCCGAGACTGTGAACCTGTGCGGAAAGGACTGCTACGGCCTCTATTTCAGTACCCATTTCGCTGCCGCAGGAGCCGAAGGCGATACGAAGGTGTTCATCGATCGCTACAAGAAGGCGTACGGCTATGTGCCCGATGATGTGGCCGCATTAACATGGGATTCTCTGCGCCTGGTCCAACAGGCAATTCAGGATGCCGGCACTGTGACCGGCACAATCAAAAAGGACCGTAAGGCCGTGCGCGATGCCCTCGCCAAGATCAAGAACTTTAAGGGAATCACCGGGAACATGACATTCACGGAGGATGGCGATCCCAGTAAATGCGCAGTAATTGTTCGGATCAACGAAAAGGGCGAGTTCGAGTTTCACAAGTCGGTGTGCCCTTAGGAGGCACTGGATCACGGGGCTCCGGGCGCATCGGAGCAGGAGCCGCCATTCATTCAGGTGCTGTTTCGTACCGCGTCAGGGGAGTGTAGGATACCGTGCCCACGAGACCCCACGTAATTCTGGAGACATGACTCCTCGTCATGGATGTCCATGTCGCAACCTAAGAGGTGCACCTTACAGGAGCAGTGATCTCGTCGGGTGATTCTTGAACAGGGGCGCTGTTGACCCCGAGTCCGTGTTGTCCCCAAAGGGAGCCTTTCCATGGACTTCTTCCTGCAAAACGTGGTCAATGCCTTGCAGTGGGGCAGTTTTTACGCCCTAATCGCCCTGGGATACTCCATGGCGTACAGCATCATGATGGTATTCAATTTTGCTCACGGCGACGTCTTCATGACTGGGGCGTACATCGGTTTCGGTGTCGCTTCCCTGTTGCTGGCCCTTTGTGTCGCTTTGGGCTTGTCGCTGCCAGGGTGGACGATCCTTTCTCTCACTATTGTCATCTCCATGATATTGACCGCTTTTCTGGGCGTGCTGGTGGAACGCGTCGGATACCGGCCTTTGCGTGACGCCCCAAGAGCCTCAGCCGCCATCACCGGCCTCATGATCGGTATTATGCTCGAGACAGGCAACTTGGCTCTGCTGGGAGCCCGACGCCTGAGCTTTCCCGAACTGATCCATTCCACCACATACGATTTGGGCGGCGTCTTCGTGACAAACAAGAAGATCCTCATTGTAGTGGTCTCCTTGGCGCTTATGTTTTCGTTGCATCAGTTTATCCAGAAGACCCGCTGGGGAATGGCCATGCGTGCCATGTCCTTTGATTTTGAGGTCGTGCCCTTGATGGGGGTTTCGCTCAATGTCATTGCACCCCTGACTTTTGCCATCGGTTCAGCTCTGGCCGCTGCGGCAGGTATTCTCTATGGCTTGGCCTATCCTGTGCTCGATCCGTACATGGGCGTGCTGCTCGGCTGGAAGGCCTTCGTAGCCGCGATTCTGGGTGGACGAGGATCGATCCTGGGGGCCGCCCTGGCAGGATTTCTTCTCGGTTTCATCGAAATCTTTGTGCCTATGGTCTTCCCGTCGACGTTGCGTGATCTGATAGCCTATTCGATCATTCTGCTCATCTTGACGTTCAGACCTTACGGTTTCTTCGGTCAACCCCACAGCACACAATTGAGACTGTAATACGATGAGGAACACACGTTCGTGAGATACCATGAGCAGCATCCGATCGATACAAAGCCCCCCCGTGGACGAGTTTGTAGGACAGGTACAACCGCCCGCCTCAAGAATGCAACGCGTTCGCGCGACATTTGCCGGCGTGCCCGCACTCGGTTGGCTCTTCGGAATTCTCTGCGCAGTGTTCATAGAACGCTACCTCGGGGCTGAGCTTTCATACCAGCTCTATCTCCCAAAGGTACCTGTGCTGTTCGGCTGCCTTATCATGTTTAAGCAGCCCCTGCTCATGCCAAGTGCCCTGGCATATGTGACCCTCATCTATGTGATTCCCATAGCAGGGGCGGCCTGTCTCAGCGCCGGGGTAACCAATCGTCTCGCCGCGGTTTTGGATCGGGGTCCCATCGCAGTGTCGTGTCTAATACATCTCGCGTTACTGTACTCTGCGCTCCACTACTGGGCCGATCTGAGCGATTATCGACTGCTGGTTCTCAAGCTGACCATGATCGCGGTGATGCTCACCCTGAGCATCAACCTCATCAATGGATATATGGGGGAATTTTCATGCTCCCACCCGGGGTTCATGGCCCTGGGAGCCTATTCGGCCTCCACTGTGACGCTGGTTCTTTTCGCTGATGACCGCCTCTTCGGAGCTGCAGTGTTGCCGAAGGCGCTCGGACCTTATTTTTTTCCTGTGGCCTTGATCATCGGAGGGGTAGTGGCCTCAGCAGCAGCGCTCGTCGTGGCTATCCCCTCTTTTCGAACTCGAGGGGACTACCTGGCCATCATTTCCTTGGCCTTCATGTTCATCGTGAAGAGCCTCATAGAAAATCTGGAGTGGCTGGGCGGCCCCCGAGGCATGTCCGGTCAGCCCGATTGGTCCTCTCTGCCGGTGGTGTATGTGTGGATGGTCCTGTGCATCTGGATCATCAACAACTTTGTGCGCTCCATTTATGGCAAAGCTCTCAACGCGCTGCGAGACAATGAAATGGCGGCCGACGCCATGACGGTCAACACCCGAAAAACCAAAATGGTGGCCTTCATGCTTGGGGCCTTCTGGGCTGGGGTGGCTGGCGGACTCTTCGCTCATGTAATGCGTTTTGTTAACCCAGGCACTTTCGGCATTCAACGTTTGGCAGAGATCCTCGCCATGCTCTACTTCGGAGGGCTCAATTCGGTAGTGGGGTCTATATTCGGAGCAGCGAGCATCAACCTCATCAGCGAAATGTTGCGGCCGCTGGAGCTCTACAAGTGGATTGTGATCCCTCTCATATTGATCCTGGTAATGATCTATCGTCCCACCGGATTGCTGGGGTTTCGAGAGTTCGACGTGAAAGCTATTCTCCGGCCCAAGCACATCAGGACGGGGCGAGGAGAGTAGTTCATGCCTTTGCTTCATGTTTCGGATATGACCCATTACTTTGGCGGTCTCAGGGCGGTGCACCGCTACAATCTCACCCTCGAGCCGGGGGAGATCCGCGGTCTCATCGGTCCGAACGGAGCGGGGAAGACCACTGTCTTCAATTTGATCACGGGCACTTACACACCTTCTGAGGGAACTGTGAGACTCGAAGGCCGCAGCCTCGTGGGGCAGCGGCCCCATCAGATTGCGGCGCAGGGATTAGGACGTACCTTCCAGAACCTCCTCCTTTGGCGTCATATGACCGTTGAGGAGCACGTGAAAATGGCCCACTATTCGCGGCTCCGGTATGGGTTGATCGGAGCCCTCTTCGGTACACCTCGGCGCATAGCGGAAGAGCGACGGGTAGCTGAGAGTTCTATGCGCCTCATGGAGATGTTCGATGTGGTCAAGTATAGAAACCTTCTCGTAGGTAACCTTCCTTATGGGGCTCAGCGCAGAGTTGAAATGGCCCGTGCCATGGCGATAGATCCAAAGGTTCTGCTTCTTGACGAGCCCACCGCAGGCATGACCCCGGAAGAGCTCACCAAGATGATCGGCACCATACGCCAGATCCACAGGGACTTTGGAGTCGCCATCCTTCTCATCGAGCACCGGCTGAAGTTCGTCATGGAGCTTTGCGAGACAATCCAGACGCTTGTCTTCGGCGAAGTAATCGCGGAAGGCACGCCCGAAGAGATCCAACGCAATCCCCATGTGATTGAAGCCTACCTGGGCAAGGAGGAAATAGCCTGATGCAATTGGTAGTGGAACGACTACGAGTCTCTTATGGTAACATCAGGGCATTGCACGGCATTGATCTTGCCATCGACCAGGGGGAGGTTGTTTGCATCATCGGCGCGAACGGAGCCGGCAAAAGTACAACGCTCAGGGCTATCTCACGTATGGTGCCGGCTGAGAACGGTTCCCGCATGACGTTCATGGATCAGGATCTGCTCCGGTTTTCTCCAGATAAGGTGGTGACCCAACTGGGCATATCGCATGTTCCCGAAGGCCGCCGCCTATTCGGTAACCTCACCGTCAGAGAGAATCTGCAACTGGCCACATTCGGCCGAAAGGACAAGCACAACTTTTCGCGGGATGTTCACCAGGTCTTTTCCATCTTTCCCCGCCTTCAGGAACGCGAAACCCAAGCGGCCGGGACCCTCAGCGGCGGGGAACAGCAGATGCTGGCAGTGGGGAGAGCGTACATGAGCGGCCGCAAAATGATGCTTTTGGACGAACCATCCATGGGGTTGGCTCCGCTGCTGATGCTCTCGATGTTCGACGCACTCAAGGAGATCAACAGAGCCGGCACTACAATCCTGCTCGTGGAGCAGAATGCCCGCCTCGCTCTGAAATTTGCCCAACGTGGATATGTAATGGAGAACGGTCACATAGTCCTAAAAGCTAAATCCCTTGCGCTGCGGGAAGATCCGCAGGTCAAGACGGCATACCTCGGAGGGTGAGTTAGGGGTCAGGTCTTGTTTTTTGATGTTACGGCAAGAATAGCTCACTACCCCACCGTTGAGAATCGAGCCTTCGGGGCCGCCTTGCCATCTGACAACCTGCGGAAATGGCAGCGCTGCAGTGTTCCATGATAATTCTGATGAGGCGGGATTTCTCTGCGTCCTCGGGGATATGGCGTAGTGCGCACCGCCTTATCACCCACTCGCCTGTCGCTCCGTGTGCGAATGAGCTGGACCTTTTCTCGACGGCCCCCTATACTCGGAGCGAGCAGAACAACCCCGCGGGAAAGGGATGATTCAAGAAACAAGACCTGACCCCATCTCGACCAGGGAAAACCAACCTGTCGCATCGGAGTACCATCGGCTCACCTCCATGCCGGCGTCACGAACCATCGCTTCTGCGCCATCCCGCCTGAACTTGCGGCAAATCTCCGTTCGAATCGTTTCCCCTTTCTTCAGGACGAAGCAAGCACCTAGATCGCGGGTCAAAAAAAGTGAAAAACCTCGTTGTTCTTGAGAGATCAAGAAGATAGAATGCTTTTGTCAAAACGATTCTATCACCAACGAGGTGACGTGATTATGACACAAGGGCTCCTT
>JBFMDN010000111.1:0-4491 GCA_040753915.1 Thermodesulfobacteriota bacterium
CCTCACCCCAACCCTCTCCCAGAGGGAGAGGGAGCCGGAAGAATCCCCTCTCCCCCGCTTCGGGGGAGAGGGTCAGGGTGAGGGGGTGTGCCACGATTATCACGGACTGCCGGCTTTTGAGACACTTTCCTTGTGGGCGCCCAGGGCGTGCACAAGGCCCGCCCCTAGCAGGGCATTTGCCGTGGCGCAGGCGTCTCGCCGGTAATATTGCTGTAGCGCCGGCGTCCCGCCGGTAATCTTTTTCCGAATTTGCCCGTCAGAGCACCAACACATCTGCGGCCATCTGCGAAATCTGCGGATTGTCTCTTCTGTCTCCGTCACCTGCCTCCAGGCTCTCTGAATAGCGGTAAGCACGTATGGGATTGAACCCCGACTTCTGGCGAGAAAACACGGTACTCGTTACCGGCCATACCGGCTTCAAGGGGAGCTGGCTCACTCTGTGGCTCACGCTTCTCCGCGCCCGTGTGATTGGGTATTCCCTGCCGCCTCCCACGAATCCCAGTCTGTTTGAAAGCGCTCGAGTACACGAAGGCATCACCTCGATCACGGGTGATGTTCGAGACTTCGAAAAATTGCTTTCCGTGATCCGGGAGCATCGGCCCACGATTGTCATGCACCTCGCGGCCCAGTCACTGGTCCGGCGCTCGTACGAGGACCCGGTTGGCACCTTCTCCACGAACGTGATGGGCACCGTCAACGTCCTCGAAGCGTGCAGAAGATCCCGGTCCGTGGCCGCAGTCCTCGTAGTAACCAGCGACAAGTGCTACGAGAACAATGAATGGCCGTGGCCGTACCGCGAGAACGACCGGCTCGGCGGCCATGACCCGTACTCGAGCTCCAAGGCCTGCGCGGAATTGGTTGCCTCCGCATACACGCGCTCCTTTTTCTCAGACCGATCGGAGCCGTCCACCATGGTCAACATATCGACCGCGCGGGCCGGCAACGTGCTGGGGGGCGGCGATTGGGCCGAGGACCGGCTGATTCCCGACATCATGCGAGCCTGGATGGACAACAGGCCGGTTCGTATCCGCAAACCGCACGCTCTTCGCCCGTGGCAGCATGTGCTGGACCCGCTCAGGGGATATCTGATGCTCGTCGAGCGTCTCACCACAGATGGCGATCGATTTGCCGGTCCGTGGAACTTCGCGCCGGAATCGGGAGATGTCAGACCCGTGTCCTGGGTGGTTGAGCACGTCGCACAGTCGTGGGGCGATTCCGCGGGGTGGGAAGCAGACACCACCGCTCATCCCCATGAGGCTGGCGTGCTCCGGCTGGATGCCACTCGAGCCGGAACCCTGCTGGGTTGGTCGCCGACGCTCTCCCTGGCAGACACCCTGGAGTGGACTGCCCGGTGGTATCGAGACTACCAGTCGGGGAAGGACCCGAAGGAATTGACGATCCGGGACATTACGGGCTTCGGTGAACTGTGCCCATGACCACCCGGAAGTGCCGCCACTGCGACACACCCCTCAGGCATTCATTCGCTGACTTGCGGACATCGCCGCTGGCGAATTCCTACCTGACCGCTGACGATCTGCACCGCATGGAGCCGTTTTACCCGTTGCATGCGCTGGTATGCGACAAGTGTCTTCTCGTCCAGCTCGAACACTCGGCAAGCCCCCAGGAGATCTTCAGTCATTATCTGTACTTCTCCTCCTATTCCGATTCCTGGCTCAGCCACGCGTCAGCGTACGCCGACCTCATGACAGCGAGCCTTTCTCTGGGCCGCGAGAGCCTCGTGATCGAAATCGGCAGCAACGATGGCTATCTTCTCAGGTTTTTCCAGCAGAAGGGGATCCCGGTCCTCGGGATCGAGCCGGCCGGCAACGTGGCGGCAGTGGCACGGGAGCGCGGGATAGATACCCGGGTGGAATTCTTCGGACAGGCCTGTGCTTCAGCCCTGACGAGAGAGGGCAAGCTCGCGGACCTCGTCGTGGGAAACAATGTCCTGGCACATGTCCCGGATATAAACGATTTCGTGAAGGGTCTCACGGTTGTGCTCCGGCCGGGCGGCGTGGCGACCATGGAATTCCCGCACCTGCTCAGGCTCATGGAGCAGGTCCAGTTCGACACCATCTATCACGAGCATTTCTTCTATTTCTCTCTCCTGGCTGTTGACGGGATTTTCCGCGGCCATGGGCTCGCAATCTATGACGTGGAAGAGCTTCCCACGCACGGAGGGTCTCTGCGCATTTATGCAAGGCATGCAACGGATTGCCCAGGCTCGGGCTCCGTCTCTCCGCGGGTATCAGGCATCATCCAGCGTGAGCGGCAGGCCGGTCTGCACACCATGGAGACGTACGCGACCTTTTCCGAAAAGGTGAAGGAGACGAAGCGCCGCCTCCTGGAATGCCTTATCCGTATCAAGGCAGGGGGGAAGTCGATCGTCGCATACGGCGCTCCTGCAAAGGGAAACACTCTGTTGAACTATTGCGGGATCGGAACCGATTTCCTCGACTACACAGTGGATCGCAGCCCTCACAAGCAGGGTCACTATCTGCCGGGAACGCGTATTCCCATCCATCATCCTGACAGAATACGGGAGACGCAGCCTGATTACGTGCTCATTCTGCCCTGGAACCTCACGGAAGAAATCTCGCAGCAGATGGCCCATATCAGGGACTGGGGCGGCATGTTCATTGTGCCCATACCAGAGCCGCTGATCTTCTGATCGCAGGAAAGGCCGAGCCATGCTCTTCACGGAAACAGAGATCGCCGGGGCCTATCTCATCGATCCGGAACCCGTAACCGATGATAGGGGCTCCTTTGTCAGGACCTTTTGCAAGCGCGAGTTCAAAGAGCACGGTTTGGTATGCACCTTCGTCCAGGGCAACATATCGTACAACCGGAAGAAGGGCACGGTGCGCGGCATGCACTACCAGATTCGCCCCCACGAAGAGGTCAAGGTGGTCCGGTGCGTACGGGGCACGATCTTCGACGTCATAGTGGACCTGCGTCCCGATTCTCGGACCTTCAAGCAGTGGTTGGGATTCGAGCTTTCCGGGGCTAACCAACGGTCGCTGTATGTTCCCGCGGGCGTTGCCCACGGATTCCAAACCCTGGAGGACGATTCCGAAGTTCTGTACCTCATGTCCCAATTCTACAATCCTGATGCCGCTGCCGGCGTGCGGTGGGACGATCCAGCCTTTGGGATCAAGTGGCCGCTCGAAGTCACTGCCATCTCCGTGAAGGATCGCGAGTATCCGAACTTTAAGGCATGAAGCGAGCGCTCGTCACCGGTGCGTCCGGATTCATAGGACGGCAGGCCATTCTTCCTCTTCAAGAGCGGGGTTTCGAGCTCCACGTGGTATGCAGGAAGGCTTGTCCTGTGCAGTCCCCGGGCGTAATCGAGCATCATGGTGACCTCCTGGACCATGACCGCATGGCCGAGATCGTCGCCGCTGTCAAGCCAACGCATTTATTGCATTTTGCCTGGCACGTGGACCCGACCGACTACAGGGTATCGGTCAACAACCTGTCATGGGTCAGGGCAAGCATCGAACTTCTGGAAGTCTTCCGGTCACATGGCGGAACAAGAGTGGTGATGGCCGGAACCTGCATGGAGTACGATTGGCGGTATGGGTACTGCACCGAGAACCTGACGCCGCTCTGCGATTCACCGCTGTACTCAGCGTGCAAAGGAGCTCTCGGAACGATTCTCGGGGCATTCGGCCGCGAAACCGGCATCTCGAGCGCGTGGGGAAGGATCTTCTTCGCGTACGGACCCCACGAGCACCCGATGAGGCTCGTCGCGTCCGTTGTCCGCTCGCTCCTTCGGGGAGAGCCTGCCCTGTGTACTTCTGGAGAGCAGGTACGGGATTTTCTTCATGTGGCAGATATTGGGGCCGCATTCGCAGCTCTGCTCGATAGCGATGTGGTCGGCCCGGTCAATATCGGCTCCGGGATTCCGGTAGCACTCAAGGACATTGTCGAAGCCATCGCGGCCAAGATCGGGCGACCAGACCTTCTCCGTCTTGGCGCCCTCCAATCGGATCCATCGGAAGCGAGGCTCGTGGTTGCGGACATAAGACGATTGTCACAAGAAGTGAAGTGGAGCCCCACGTGGAGCCTGTCAGAAGGTTTGGACCATACGATAGAATGGCATAGGCGGGAGGATGCGGCAGCCATGTAGTGCAGGCGTGCAGTGCAGGCTTTTAGCCTGCATCCGAAGTTTTGGCATTCATGTAGTGCAGGCTTTGAGCCTGCATCCGAAGTTTTGGCATTCATGTAGTGCAGGCTTTGAGCCTGCATCTTAAAATCCGGCAGCCATGTAGTGCGGGCTTTTCGAAACTGTCTGAAAACTCGGGACACACCAAAAAACGTAGCACGATTGAGCGTCGATGCGTGGAAAGGCACCCTCACCCCAACCCTCTCCCAGAGGGAGAGGGAGCTGGAGGAATCCCCTCTCCCCCGCTCCGGGGGAGAGGGTCAGCGTGAGGGGGTGTGCCACGATTATCACTGACTGCAGGCTTTTGAGACACTTTCTTTCAG
>JBFMDN010000111.1:4591-9780 GCA_040753915.1 Thermodesulfobacteriota bacterium
CCTGCATCTTAGAATCCGGCAGCCTAAAAGGCTACCCTACATTGTGCGGAAATCATCCCATGTAGTGCAGGCTTTCTAGCCTGCATCTTAGAATCCGGCAGCCTAAAAGGCTACCCTACATTGTGCGGAAATCATCCCATGTAGTGCAGGCTTTCTAGCCTGCATCTTAGAATCCGGCAGCCTAAAAGGCTACCCTACATTGTGCGAAAATCATCCCATGTAGTGCAGGCTTTCTAGCCTGCATCTTAGAATCCGGCAGCCTAAAAGGCTACCCTACATTGTACCGAAGGCCCCATGAAGCTCACCATTGATACCGACACCATGGTCGCGACCATCGAATCCCCGGAAGGATCCACCACCCTCCCCCTGTACTCCCGCGAAGCCTTTGAATCCATCTCCAAGATGTGGCTCAAGGTGGGATGGAACCAGAAATACACCTATACCTTCACATGGTTGGGCCGGCCGGTCATCCAGCTCCCGGAAGATTTGATCAGAATTCAGGAGCTTGTGTACAAGATCCGCCCTGACGTCATCATCGAAACAGGGGTTGCGCACGGAGGCTCGCTGATCTTCTACGCCTCCCTCTGTGAGCTCATGGGAAAGGGCCGTGTCATCGGAATCGACGTCGAGATCCGTCCGCACAACAAGAAGGCCATACAGGAGCACGACCTTGCGCCTTGGATCACCCTGGTGGAAGGCAGCTCCATCGATCCCGCGGTGATAAGCACGGTCAAAGATCAGATCCTTCCCGGAGCGACCGTGCTGGTCGTGCTCGACTCCTGCCACACCAGGGAGCACGTCCTGGCAGAGCTCAACGCATACGGGCCCCTCGTCACTCGCGGTTCGTACCTCATCGTCGCGGACGGCATCATGAAGGACCTTGCCGACGTCCCGAGGGGCAAGCCGCAATGGAGCGAAGACAACCCCTTCCGAGCGGTGCAGGATTTCCTCGCGTCCCATCCCGAATTCCGGAGCAGCCCGCCGGCCTGGGCCTTCAACGAAAGCGACCTGTCCGAAAACCTCACCTATTTCCCGGGTGGATACCTCCTGAAGGTCTCCTGAAGCACATGTCCACGTCGCGGATCAGAGCCAACACCGTAGCCAACTACGCAGGGACCTTCTGGGCCTCCCTGATGAGCCTGATCTTTGTCCCGCTCTACATCCATTTCATGGGTATAGAATCCTACGGTCTTGTCGGGATATTCGCATCCCTGCAAGCGTTGTTCGGCATACTGGACTTGGGCCTGTCCGCTACCATGAATCGGGAGATGGCTCGACTGGCCGCGAGACCGGAATCCCGGCAAGACGCGCGGGATCTGGCACGCACTCTGGAGACTGTCTATTGGGCCGTGGCTGTCCTCCTCGGTGCAGCGACTCTGCTCCTGGCAGGGCCCGTCACGGATTATTGGGTGAAACCGGATCGTCTGCCCAGAGAGACCGTGCAACAGGCCCTCACGATCGTGGCGTTCGTGGTGGCGCTCCGATGGCCCGTATCCTTCTACACGGGCGGCCTGATGGGCCTCCAGAGACAAGTCCCGCTGAACGTGATCTTCTCCGTAACCTCAACACTTCGAGGCGCCGGAGCGGTCGGCGTGCTCTGGCTTGTCTCTCCAACGATTCAAGCCTTCTTCGTGTTCCAGATTTTCTGCAGCGCCATCGAGGTCGCGACGCTTACAATCTGCCTCTGGCGTTTCCTCCCTCCGTCCGAGAAGCGCCCCCGGTTCAGAGTGGAGCGCCTCAAAGAGGTCTGGCGGTTCTCCGCGGGCATGACCGGAATAACCGTGGTGGTCATCATCCTGCTGCAGACGGACAAGGTGATCCTGAGCAAGATGCTTACCCTCGAGCAGTTCGGGTACTACACCCTGGCCTGGAACGTCGCGGCAGTCATGACCAGAGCGATAGCTCCCGTGTGCGCGGCCGTGTATCCCCGATTGACCGAGCTGGCCACACGCAATGACGAACCGGGATTCGCTGCCCTGTACCACAAGACGTCCCAGATCGTTGCTGTGCTCACCTTCCCCCTCGCTGCCACGATCGTGTTCTTCTCCCACGAGATCATATTCCTCTGGTCGCACAGCGAGCGCCTTGCCTCGAACACCGCTCCCATCGTGAGCATCCTCGCGGTGGGCACCTGCTTCAACATGATCATGCACACCCCGTACTACGCTCAGCTCGCGCACGGGTGGACCAGCCTCGCATTCTTCCAGAACGTGGCTTCAGTTGTAGTCCTTGTCCCGCTCATGATTCTGCTCACGCTGCATTACGGGACGAGCGGAGCCGCTTTGGTCTGGGTCATTCTCAACGCGGGATACCTCTCGATCGCAGTGAATGTCATGCACCAGAGAATCCTCAAGCACGAGAGGCTCACCTGGTACGTTCGGGACGTGGCGCTGCCCGCCATGGCCGTTCTTGCGATCGCCGTCCCTGCAGCCCTGTTCATGCCAACCCCGCTGTCAGTATCCGTTCACGTCGCGTATGTGCTTGTCATCGCAGGGCTCTGCTTCGCTGCTGCCGCTCTTGTGACGTCCCACACCCGTGACCTGCTTCTGGATCTGGCAAGAGGCGGGGTGAGGGGCTTTCGGGTGGTGTGAGGGGCAAACAAGGTGGGCTGCCGGAGACAAAGGAATGTGGCTCGAAGTGGGACGCCGGTGAATCTGAGACGGGCGACAGTGAGTTGGGGACAAACTCCTTCGGATGGTCTGCCAAGGATCGATGCCCCCCGTGAGCCGGTGCGTTACGAAACGGACAACTATGACCCGAATCGATCTTGCGTTGTTAACAAAGCAGCAAAAACGTCCGCTGCTTTGTGTAAGACTGCCATGAGACCGTTCAAGCACGTTACACCCAAGTACATTCGCGATCGGATCAAGGTTTTTCTTTACGAAAGACGCTTTCCGGATCACCCGTGGCTAACAGCCGCGGCGAACTCAGTACTGGAATCATGGCTGAAGAGATCCGATGTAGGACTTGAATTTGGGGCAGGACGAAGCACACTTTGGTTCGGAAAAAGGGTCCACGCTCTGGTGAGCATAGAACATGATCGCGAATGGTGCGACCACGTCCTTCGTAACCTACAGAAAAGCGGAATGAAGAATGTTGACTGTAGACTAGTGCGGATGGACCGTGAAGAAGAGGAAGGCCTTGAATCCAATTATGTCAGGGAGCTGTCCTCCTTCAAGCCCGGAACGTTTGACTTCGTTCTCGTGGACGGGGTCTATCGCGATGCCTGCGCTATTTCTTGTCTTAAGTACATTAAGCAGGGGGGCATCCTCATTCTCGACAACGCGAACTGGTACTTACCCAGCTATTCGTTTGCGCCCAATTCGAGATCCCATCAAGATGGCCCGGCTTCCCCCCTGTGGGGGCAGTTTCTTGAGTGCGTGAACCAGTGGCGTTGCATTTGGACGACTTCGGGTGTCACCGATACAGCCATTTGGGTAAAAACTTCATGAGATGCGAATCAAGCTGGTATCTGGGACAAGTGCCGTCTCCCATTGCCAAGGGGCGAGTGCCCTGTTCGCTGCAAACCGTGGCATATTAAGGTTGGAGTGTGATCTATATGGAGCAGACCGCGCATTTGCCGGACGGTTATCCGCCCTTGATCCAATATGATCGTCTACCCCATAACCCGATTCTCCAGGACATGATCAGGTTCAATTCGCAGTTTCTCTTAGACAACCGATCCGCTCTCGAGTATTACTCGAAACGGTGGGTGCCGGACCCCTTGCACAATTGGTCCCGGAGATGGGAGTATCCGTTTTGCTACGCGAAATTGCAGACTTTCTTGGCGGCAACAGACCGAAAGCATTACGGAATCCTTGATGCCGGATCAGGCAACACTTTTTTCCCGTTCTTCGTGGCCAGTGCACATCGCAACATAGTGGTGGACTGTGTGGACATCGATCCCTCCGTTATCGACTTTGGGCGCAAGTTGCAGGCCCAAGGAAACTCAGCAGTCAATTATTGCCATGGCGATTTAAGGAGGTTAGATCATTCAGACAGATCCCTCGACGCAATTTATTCCATTTCCGTATTGGAGCACATTAGCTCGCGCCTGCAAATCGTTTCCGAATTCGCGCGGGTACTTAAGCCTGGAGGTCGTCTGGTGATTACTTTAGATGTATCCTTGAATGGTACAGGGGAGATCCCAGTGACTGAAACATCAAGCCTGTTACGGTCACTGTCCACCGACTTTCTCCCAGATCAAGACTATTCACTCGCCGTTCGCACAATCAGGGAAGGTGCTATCCTGACTTCCGACCATGCTCGGACCATTGACGCGACTCTCGTTCCTTGGGAAAGATGGGGATTCTGGACTAGTGTACGCAATTTTTTTCGTAGCGGTCGCTTCCACGCTAACTTGGTGCTAACCGTTTTCTGTACTGCATGGACGAAACGCTGAGAATTCTCCCACACCTCAATCGGCCACCAGTTCTTTTTTTGGAGAGGTTTCGCTCCCATGCCTCAGCGTAAGCTGGCCATTATTTATTACAATTTCTTAGACCGCCGCGGCACCGACTTAGTTATCGGAGGTGTCGAAACGTATCTGCTTAAGTTGACGGAACTCGCAAGGGAACTCGGATTTGCGCCCGTTGTTTTCCAGGTAGGTGATTTTCCATTTGAAGAGCGAGTTGCGAGGACGCGTGTCATAGGTGTCGTGCCTTCATCGCTTCCGCACAAGAGCACGAGGAAGGCCCTTTTTGACGCCGCGATCAGAGAGATTAACCTTGGGGAAGACCTCCTGATCTTTGGCGCAGATCACGCAAGTGTCAAAGCGCCGTATTCAACCTGCATATCTATCCAACACGGTATCAGTTGGGACCTTCCGGCTGATTTCTTTAACTTGCCTGCCGCCCGCTATCTGCCGGTGCCAAAATATTGGCAGAAACGATGGACGATTCACCGGGCTAAACAGTATTTTGAGAATTGCCCCAATCGCGTGTGTGTGGATTACAATTTTCTCAATTGGTACCGTACGCAAATCGCCGGAGAAATTCCTGGCAGGACGTGGGTGATTCCCAATTTTGCTGCAATGAGCGACTGCTTTGTGCCCACAATTCCTAGGCCCTGGGCAAAGCCTGTGAAGATCATTTTCGCAGGTCGTTTCGTCGAGCACCGCGGCACTCGGTTGATGGAGCAGGTGATCTCAGTACTGCTGGCCGGTTCGTACGATCTGCTTTTCACCCTAG
>JBFMDN010000112.1:0-9629 GCA_040753915.1 Thermodesulfobacteriota bacterium
CCGTCCGGGGAAAATCACTTCATGGCGTCTGCCCCTGTTCATCACATGGTACCAAGCGTCTGGATATTGAATGCGTAATGGCCGTGACATGGGCTGTCCCTATCGCGATGTGCAACATGAGTCAAGAACAGACTTGACCCCTTTTCTTTTTTTGACCCCTTTTCTTTTTCCTTTTTCTTTTTAGGATGCCTCCTTGCCTCTTCTCTCTGCAGTGGGTCAATTCTGAGAGCACTCAAACAGGTGGGTCAATTTTCGAGAGCGTCAAAGCTGAGGCACTTTACCCCAACTTCACTCCGCTCAAGCGATGAAAATTCCCCCACAGGAGGCTTCTTGGGGGTGAGTTCCCCACAGGGGGCAAGATCGGGAATTAGAAAGTCGTCTTCATGCTCAGGGTCTCGTCAAGCCACATCTCGTATCACCGGAACTCCGGCCTCTCCCTTCCGAGCATTGACCAGAATGGTATGAATCCATTTCAGGACTCGCTGACCCTTTGTCGGGTCTTTTCGGGATCCCTCACCCGTGAGATAGGTTTGCCAGTGGGCCGCCCGTGTGTGGGGAACGGGACTTCTATGGGTGCCTCCCTTCCACTCGGCGCGTTGAGACAAGGCCCGTCTCAACTCTGCGCCTTGACGCATCCCACACTCCCAAATCGTGGGCTTGTCCGGGGGAAAATAACGGACTCCTCTCTTGGTCTTTTTCGGCTGCGGATTGTCCGGAACTCTGTTGCTGCCGTCGGCGTTCCTAACATCACAGTACTCGGAATTCACCTGGCAGATGTAGAGTAAAAGGTTCACGAGCTGCGACACGTGAGCAGTCACGTCTTTCAGGGACAGTTCCTGTTCGGGACGTGAGAGATTCATCCCGGCGACCATCGTGTGCCACCGCTCCAAGGATTGGGCCAATGACTGCTCAATCGTGATACCCTCCTTCACGTAGAGCCACTCGATCATGAAGTCATCACCGTTAAGGGAGAGCAAAGATAACGTGACCTGTCCATCGGTCCGTGGGGAATAGTTCAGCGATGCCACGAAGCCTTGGGACGGGCCGAAGTAGCTCTCAAGACCAGGGGTTTCGATGTAAACCGCCCACTCCGGCAATCTGAAGAGCAGTTCGACGGGGAGATTTCCCCGCAAAGACGTGCGGATAAGGGCGCGGTAAATATCGGGGTCAAACCGATACACGGTCTTTGAGACTCGCCAGGGGGCTAATATCGTGGCAAGCCTGATGCGGGAGAAATGTTTCATTCGCTGATCGTCATTGGATGGAGGGCTGGTCTGATACGACTCCATGATGTCGGCAAGCTCGTCTCTCCGAATGAAACACCAGCCGGGCCAGGACCTTGAGTGTTTGGCACGGCACTCATCAATGTCCTGCCAGAGTTTCGGAAATCTCTTTCCGAGCATGGCGATCAAATGCTCTGGAGGCAGCATTGTTCGGTCTCCTTTTCTGTGTTCAGCTTTTTCATAAAGAGTAGCACATCGTGAGGGGATTTGGACGTGCTTGACTACGGGATGACGCTGGAAATTGCCCCACAGGAGGCTTTTAGGGTGAGAAAATATGATGTCCCTGATAGGGGATCCGATTGATTTTGCCGCTCTCGAGAATTGACCCACCGCCTAGTTTGTAGAAAGGAGCATCCTTAAGGCACAGCGTTGGAGTGGGGGGTATGCCTTGACGAAGTTGCGTTGTTTGCCCTGCGGTGGGCTGTTCGACCCTAGCCCGAGGGTGAAAAACGAGAGGTGATTCCTGACTTCCGGCCTACTTCCGACTTCCGCGACTTCCGGAGAGACTATACTCCATTTCCTGGATCTTGCGTCGAGCCTCTCGGTCCTGGTTCTTGGCGGCGCATGGATCTGCCCAGGGCCGACTCCAGGCTCGTGATGACGTCATCGTTTCTCAACGGTCTGCCTGTGCGCTCGTCCCGCCGAAGCGCTTGAAACTCGGGGAAAACGATCAAGTGCACATGATTCGGCATAAGCCTATATGCCCAAATGGCTACGCCGCAACGGCAACACAACTCGACAATGAGCTCGATGTAGGCCTTGTAATCGTCATCACAAAAGAACGTCCGCTGTCAACGGTATCCTCTTTGTCTCACGTGGTGTGGTACTCTCGGAGCTACCACGCGTGCCACTCTAGCGATGATCTGAGAGTGCCACGAATTCTAATCACAGTCACGAATTATGTATGGTGTCCCCGGAATTGAGAATTGAAGGATCTGTGGAAATGCCTGTATCAGGCTTCGTTCCACCTCGGAGAGTATGGTATTTACGTAGTCCACATCTTCTTCGACGTAATTCCAGTAGCTATTATCTTTTGGGAGGCCTGTAAGGTCTTCGAAGGTGAACGGTTCCTCCCATCTAGATATCTTCCTGAACGTCGAAATCTTGGTGGCAGCGTCCGGGTACAACCTGAGGAGGTCCTCTTCCTGCTGAGGTATGGCCGTGATTATCAAATCCGCGTTCCTTACCATCTCTGGGGTAAGCTCTCTGGATCTCCAGTCCGGAGGAACAACTATACCTCTCTCCAACAAGAAAGTACGAGTCGTTTCTGCCATGGGACGGTCGTAAAAGGGCTCGGGAAAACGTATGTGCAGTTCCGCCATCTGGTCCTTTATAGCTCGGGGGATGAAGCCGGCAGACGTCACTCTTACCTTGTGGCACTCTCCGTCGGTCAGCTCGCTAAGCAGCTTTCTGACGAAAAACTCGGCGAAAACGCTGCGGCCACGGTTGCTGACACACACGAAGATTAAGTCGACTTGATCCTTTTCCATTTTGCCCACTTTCTCTCCAGGCTCCGCCGCAATGTACAATGGCACGCGTCGAAAATGGCTTTCCCCTAAGAGGATTGAGCTGTACTAGAGCACTCGACACCACGGACGCGTACATTGAACAATCGGGTCCCCACGGACGTCTCCCCAATTGGTTTGTCCCGAAGGCATTGGGACTGATCCCTTGGATAGGAGGCGGTCGATCCGAGAGTCAGAACCCCTCTCGGCCGGGATCCTTGTTGCAGCCTCTGAGAGCGGCGTCTCTCTTTCTTATCAGGTTGAATACGGCATCGTCTCCAGGCTTATCCCATTCTTGAACAAGCTCCGTCACCCAGGATTCGGCAGCAGCCTGCGCTTTTTCCGGAGCACCCTGCATCCTTACCCGGTACTCCTTCCTGATTTGCTCCAGCCTCTGGAGTCGCTCTTCTTTGGGGGCCATGCGAAGCATGACCCCCACCTTTCGCATGTAATCTACCAATGCGTCACAGGGATCTTGGTCTGACGTTTTTTCCGGCTGTGGGATCCGAGATTTGAGCTCAGCCGCCGGTGGCACAAGGGCCTGATCCCTCATCGGTGCCGTAGCCACCGACTGAGCGAGCTCATCTTTGAGTCGAGCCAATTGCTTCTGAAGATCATCATTTGCCTTCTTCAGGGACAAGATCTCTTGCTGCAACTCCTTCGATCTGTCTTCCAGATGAGTCTTTTCTTTCGCAAGTTGAGCGTGCGCTTTCTTTAGAGTCCCTAGGTCATTATCCAAAGACTCCTTTTTCTCACTCAACTCTTTGACTTGCTGGACCAGCACCGATTTCTCTGATTCCAGCCTGCCTATCGCTTCGGTCAATTGTTTGTTTGCAGCGGTTAACCGCTCAACCTCCCGCTTAGCTTGCTCAAGCTCTTCTCGATATTGCCCGCAACCCGAGAGAATCAGCGGAAGGAGGCATACGAGAGCAAGGATGATCGTGACGGTAAAACGGACTGGTGTGTTCTCATTCATGATAATACTCCCCACGTGTTCTCTGGCGCGAATTTTGGTGATCGAATGCTCCGCAACCTATTCTGGTTTGCTCGTGAAGGTAGTCGGATGAATTTCAGGGGCAGTTGCGGTTAAGCTCATGGCCCGTTGTTTTCGGCCCTGCATGACAACATACAGAACCGGTATAAAGAATACCCCGAGTAACGTCACTCCCAACATGCCGGCGAAGACGGCCGTTCCAACGGATTGGCGACTCACTGCCCCTGCTCCTGACGCGACCACCAGCGGAAAGACTCCGAGGATAAACGCGAAGGACGTCATCAGAATTGGTCGGAACCGCACTCGAGCGCCTTCCACCGCTGCCTTGAAAAGGTCCATACCTCTTGCCCGAGCGTCTCGGACGAATTCCACGATGAGGATGGCATTTTTAGCGGCTAGCGCTACGAGCAGCACCAACCCGACTTGTGTGTAGATGTTGTTGTCCATTCCGCGTATCATAAGGCCCAACGCCGCGCTAAGAGCAGCCAGAGGCACGGTGAGGACAACGGCGATCGGGTCGGACCAGCTTTCGTATAGAGCTGCAAGAATCAGAACCACCACAATGATTGCCATTGCAGCGGTAATTGGTCCCTTGCCCGCTGCTTTCTTTTCCTGATACGCCATGTTGGTCCATTCGTAGCCCATCCCCGGAGGGAGCACTTTCGCGGCGAGCTCTTCCATAGCCTCGAGGGCTTGGCCAGAGCTGTATCCCGGCGCAGCGTCTCCCATCACCTTGGCAGTGGGGAACATGTTGTAACGGTCCACTCGCATCGGCCCGATATCGTATCGAACACTCAGCAAGCTCCCGAGAGGGACCATGTCGCCTTCCAGATTTCTCACGTAGAGGCGGGAAATGTCTTCTGGCTGCCTGCGAAAACGACTCTCGGCTTGGACTCTGACTTGCCATGTCCTGCTGAACTTGTTGAAATCGTTGACGTAGGTGGATCCCAAGTATGCCTGCAAGGTATCAAAAACGCTCTGTAAAGGTATCTTTAAGGATAATGCTTTCGTGCGATCGAGATCGAGGAAAAGGTTCGGGTAGGCTGCCCTAAAGGTAGCGTGAACAGACTTGAGGTTCTGCTGCGAATTGGCCGCGGCAGCCAGCTCTGTTCCTGCCTGTTCAAGCGCGGCAAATCCCAATGCCGCCTTGTCGGGCAACTGCATCTCAAATCCCCCGCCTGTGCCAAGCCCAAGAATTGGGGGAAATGTGAACGGAAAGACTATCCCTTCTTGAATTTTCTCAAACTGAGCCGACAATCTGCTCATAATGACCTGTCGGCTGAGCCCTTGCTTCATTCGTTCATCCCACGGCTTCAACGGCAGCAACATAGTAGCAAGATTCGACCTGGCCGCATCGATTACGGAAAACCCCACGAGAGCGCCCCATGGATTGATTCCTTCCGTTTTTTCCACAATCTTGGCAACTTGACGAACAACATCCGTGGTGCGTTCCAAGCTCGCACCATCGGGGAGCTGCACATTCACTAGTACTAAACCATCATCCTCAAGAGGAAGAAAACCCGTGGGAATTCTCGCGAGACTCAACCCGCTCAGAATAACCAGTCCGACAAACAGCACAATCATAAGCGTTACGCGGCGCACGGTCATTGCTACGATTTTCGAGTACGAGTTAGTGAGTTTTTCAAATGAAGCGTTGAATGCCTTGAAGAAGCGATTCTTCTCTCCGTGCTGCTCTCGCAGCAAGATCGCGCAGAGTGCAGGGCTCAGAGTGAGGGCATTCACTGCACTGAACAACACTGTGAACGCAATGGTAAGCGAGAATTGCCTAAATAGCTCCCCTGTAATGCCTCCCAGGAAAGCTGGTGGAACGAATACGGCCATGAGGACGCACGTGATGCCGACGATCGCGCCGGTTATTTCGTCCATCGCGCGAATAGCTGCATCCTTGGGCGACAGTCCGAATTGCGTCATATTGCGTTCCACGTTCTCAACCACCACGATCGCATCGTCAACCACGAGACCGATAGCAAGGACCAATCCAAACAAGGTGATCATGTTGATCGAGAAGCCGAGCAACGACATCACCGCGAACGTGCCGATCAACGAAACCGGGATAGTGATGATTGGTATGATTGTGGAGCGCCAGTTCTGGAGGAAGATGAAGACTACAAGAATGACCAGAACAAATGCCTCGAAAAGCGTTACAATCACCTCTCGGATCGATGCCTTGACGAAATCCGCAACTTGGTAAATCACCGTGTATTCAAGACCCTGGGGAAAGTCTTTCTTAAGGCCTTGCAGTGCTTCGTTCAGGTTCTTGGTGACTTCGATAGCATTGGAACCGGGAGACTGATAGATCATCATCGTGGCCGCAGGCTTCCCATGGTAAAAGGAGAGAAAGTCGTACGCCTTTCCACCCAGCTCGACATTGGCTACATCTTTCACATAGGTAACGCGAGTGCCTTCTCCGGTCTTAACGATTATATCCTCGAATTGCTTGGGCTCGACAAGGCGTCCTAATGTATTCACGCTGAGCTGAAAGACCTGTCCTTTGGGAACGGGAGGCTCGCCCAGTTGCCCGGCCGCGACCTGGACATTCTGGTTGCGAATAGCATTCACAACGTCACTGACAGTCAGGTTGCGGGCTTCAAGCTTATCGGGATCCAGCCAGGCTCTCATGGAATAGTCTTTGCTGGGGTAAAGGTTTATGTTCCCCACTCCTGCGATGCGGCTCAACACGTCTTTGATGTATATGGTGACATAGTTCGTCACGAAGAGGTCGTCGTACCGGCCATCAGGCGAGTAGACGGTCAGAATCATGACGAGGGCGCTGGAAACTTTCTTCGTGTTTACTCCTTGGCGCTGCACGTCTTCAGGCAACTGAGCCATAGCCGCTGAGACACGATTTTGTGTGAGCACGGTGTCCATATCGATGTTGGTGCCCAACTCGAAGGTAACATTGAGAGTGTACGAGCCGTCAGCAGCACTCTGACTGGACATGTAGAGCATGTTATCAACGCCATTCACTTGCTGCTCGATGGGGGCCGCTACGGTCTCCGCTATGACTCTGGGGTCTGCACCCGGATACGATGCCGTGACCTGTACCACAGGAGGCACGATGTCGGGATACTGAGCAATGGGCAGAACAAATGCGGAAATGGCGCCCACAAAAACGATCAGAATGGAGAGAACACTCGCAAAGATCGGTCTCTGGATGAAGAAGCGACTCAGCATGGACCAACCTCAATTATCTCGGGAGCAGCGGTCGACGTTTTTTGGGATGGGGCCGGCGAAGGTGGATCTGCGGATTTCTGAGGAGTGACTTTTGCTCCGGGTCTTGCTCTTTGAATCCCATTGACGATCACCCAATCACCTTCCTGCAGCCCCTCCTCAATGACTCTGAGGGATTCTTCGAGGTGACCTGTCTTGACCAAACGCTGCTCTACAACATTGTCTTTGTTCACAACGAGCACATACCTGCCGGCCTGGGCGACACCAACTGCCAGTTCAGGCACTAGCAGCGCCTTCTTTCTCTGGACGGGAACGCGAACTCGAGCGAACAATCCCGCCAACAGGGAACCATCCTCGTTCGGAAAAATGGCCCGGGCCTGAAGGGTACCTGTCCGCGGGTCTACGGCAGACTCCCAGAAATCGATTTTTCCCTCATGGGGAAACCCAGTTTCGTCCGCGAGGGCCAGGAAGGCCGGGACCTTCCAGGTTCGCACGCCGGTCGGAGACTGCTCCGGAGGCCTCATTTTCTTGAGCATGAGCACGTCTCTCTCGCTCATATTGAAATACACATAAACGGACGAATCGTTTACTATCGTCGTAAGCAGCGTTCGTGTCCCTGCGCCCACAAGGTTTCCCGCATCCACAAAATTTCGGCTTACTCGACCGCTAATGGGAGCAATCACTCGACTGTAATCCAAATCAAGCTTCGCCTTCTCAAGATTTGCTTCCGCTATTCCTACTTGAGCCTTGGCCACGGCGTCCTGGGCCACCTGAACGTCGTACTGTAGCTGACTTATTGACGCGGTGTCGAGAAGTTGTCGCGCCCGTCTCGTGTTTGTGTCTTGTAGCTGAAGGTCTGCCTTTTTCCCCTCTAAAAGCGCCTGGAATTGGTCCACCTGTGCCTGGAATTGCCGAGGGTCTATGACGAACAACAAATCGTCCTTTTTGACCCATGAGCCGGGCTGGAAATGGATGCTCTCCAGCCACCCCTCCACGCGAGCCCGAATCTCCACGGACTCAAGGGCGGCGGTCGTTCCGGTAAACTCCAGGTAATCGGTCACTTCCTTCACTGATGGCTGGCTTACCGTAACTTCCGGGGGTGGTACTGACCGAGTCTCTCGCTTTCCCTCGCAACCAATTACGAGGACCGCCAAGCAGGTAGTCGCAATCACCGAGATAAAGCGTGTTACCAACGACATAGATCAGTTCCTCCAGGAGACGCCTATAGTTTCGCGAAATTGCCTAGCAGAAGCGGTTGGAGATCCTCCTCGGATGGCACTGCCTCGATAAGAATAGCTCGAGTTTCTCCCAATTTCGAGCGGTTCTCCACCCGCCTCGGATTCCAGCGGCTTTTCCACGTATTATCGAGGTCTTGCATCAGCTTTTCGGTAACTGTCGCGCACATACGGCTGCGCATTCACAGCAACGCGGTTGGATTGAATATCGCCGACCGCATCGAAAATGGGGGTCGGCCGACCATGTTGATTCAAGGGCTGGCTTGAAAGCCGTCTTGCGGAAAGGCTGGCCTGAAAGTTGCCCCTCCCATGAGAATCTTGCGAAGCAATAGGCATCTTTGCGTCCTTTGAGCTGAGGATGTTCGGCCTGAGGACGACTCCGCCGAACCGGGAAAAGAGTTGAGTTGTCTGCTGCCACACCAGTTGTGAGAGCCGTGAGATTCGCAACAGTGCAAAAGGAGCGTGCTCTCTGGTTGCCCATAGTAGTTCTTGGCTCGGCTACCCGTCAACCATTATCTCCCTGTCTCGGGTGGACGCAATCGATTCAGTGGAGAGCAGCGATGGATGAGGACACGTTGGAGCACATTTTCGAGCCCTTTTTCACCACCAAAGCCCCAGGTGAAGGAACCGGATTGGGCCTGGCAATGGTCCACGGAATTGAGCAATAGCACGGGGGGATACATAAGGTGTTACAGCGAACCGGGTGAAGGAACCACCTTCAAGATCTATTTTCCTGCTGTGGTTTCCCATGAGAAACAAAAAGAAGCCGCGCTCGGGGAAATGCCCCGAGGAGGATCCGAGACCATCCTGCTCGTGGATGACGAAGAATTCATCCGCGACCTCGGATCGAGGATTCTTACAAAGGCCGGTTACACGGTGATCACGGCATCGAATGGCAAAGATGCCCTGGCTGTGTTCCAGAGACGAATTGATGAGATAGCGTTGGTGCTTCTGGATGTGATCATGCCTGGAATGGGAGGCAAACAGTGCCTCAAAGGCCTGTTGAGCCTCGATCCTTCAGTCAAGGTGATTATTGCGAGTGGCTATTCAGCACACGGTGTCACCAAGGAGGCACTCGCATCGGGGGCACGGGAGTTTGTCAACAACCCATACGACATCCGCCAGGTTCTGCAGATGGTAAGAGAGGTTCTGGCCGCGGATTAGGACTCGCAGGTGATTTCGTCCTGCGCGAGCCCAACCTCCTCAGGATGAGCAGATCCTCCTGGCTAGCTCTCGGACTGCCAAAGTGATCCGACAAATCCGGGCCTGCCCACGCGAGAAAGCCACCGAGAACAGCGTTGAAGAGTCAAGATTTTTCGCGATAGATTCCTCGCGATTATCGCGGCTTATGGATATTTATCTCGCGCCCAAGAATTATTTTTTCGCGCTAGGGACGTTTTTTTGGTGAAATTTAGCCGCG
>JBFMDN010000113.1:0-9560 GCA_040753915.1 Thermodesulfobacteriota bacterium
TATACAGTGGCAGGCCCGCCAAAGACGTCATCCCCTGCAATTTCTTTTCAACTTCATACTGGAAAGGAAGGAGCCCTTGTGTCATAATCACGTCACCTCGTTGGTGATAGAATCGTTTTCACAAAAGTATTCTATCTTCTTGATCTCTCAAGAACAACGAGGTTTTTCACTTTTTTTGACCCGCGATCTAGGGAAGTGCGGACGCGCGCGGGAGGGAGGAGTGCGACATGAGCGAATACATTGCCCATACGGAGAATGATTCAGGTCTGCCCCAAGCGTTGGAGGCTCACCTGAGGGCGGTGGCGGATAAGGCGTCCGGTTTTGCCGCTGCGTTCGATGCTTCTGAGGAAGGACACGCAGCGGGACTATTGCACGACATTGGGAAATTCAAAGACGAATTCCAGAGCTACCTCAAGAAGCGGAGAAAGCGCGGGATTGAAACTCATCACGCTGCGTACGGGGCTGCCGTGGCCTTCGAGAAAGGCTGGCCCAGCTCTTTTGCCATTGCAGGACATCATGCCGGATTGCACGACCGGGGTGATCTGCAGAGCCTCATCGATGAGACGGGACCGTATAACATGTCTAAAGAGCTGCCGATCATCAAAGAGCGGTTCCAACGAGTCGTAGGCGGAGTGCCCGAGCAGGTGCGAGACCCGGCTTTCTTGACCCAGGAAGACTGTTCGCCATGTACCTGGGAATTCTACACGAGAATGCTTTTCTCCTGCCTTGTAGACGCTGATTTTCTGGACACTGAAGAACACTTTTCGGGCCGAGCTCGTCACACGATTCATCTCCAAGACGTATGCGAAGGGCTTATGCAGCGCTTAGAAAGCGAGCGGCAATCCAAGCCGAGAGACGGGATGTTAAACGAGACCCGCAACAGCATATTCAATCAATGTGTTCGCGCCGCGGGTGAACCAAAGGGTTTCTACTCGCTGACGGTGCCCACTGGCGGCGGCAAGACGCTTTCGAGCATGGCATTTGCCCTTGCACACGCCCACAGATGGAATCTCGATCGCATCATTGTGGTAATTCCGTACCTCTCGATCATCGAGCAGAACGCAGCCGAATACAGGCGCATACTCGACCCGCAGAACACCGGGGTTGTCATCGAGCACCATTCCGGCGTGCCGGTCCCGGAAGATTGGGAACGGGCCCAATCAAGCGTAGCTCAGAGGGCCGCCGAGAACTGGGACGCACCCTTAATCGTGACGACGTCGGTGCAGTTCGTAGAATCCCTGTTTGCGTCGTCCCCTTCCAAGTGCCGGAAACTCCATAACATATCCCGTTCAGTGGTTGTGATGGATGAAGTTCAGACCCTTCCGTTTCACTTGCTGGAACCCTTGTTGAGTGTCTTGCGTGAGCTGCGCAACCACTACGGAGTCACTTTCCTCTTCTTGACGGCCACTCAGCCGGGTTTCAGACACGATGGATTCCACCTGCGGGAAGGCTTTAAGCCGGGTGAAGTCCGCGAAATAACTCACAGGACAGAGACCTTGTTCAGGAAACTCCAGCGGGTAAAATTTCAGGTCCTGAACACGATGAGCTGGACCGACTTGAGTTGCCGAATGGCCGCGTGCGGCCAAGTGCTGGCCGTTGTGAACGTCCGGCGTCACGCTTTCGCCCTGTGGGAGGCTTTGCGGAGCGCACTTCCCGCGGAAAAGCATGACTCGCTTTTCCACCTATCGTCGGCTATGTGCCCTGAGCATAGGCTGTGGACGCTCGGAGAGATAAAGAACCCGAGAGAGGGGAGTATACGCGGTAGGCTTGCTCGAGGTTTTCCGTGCCGGGTGGTGGCCACCCAAGTAGTCGAAGCTGGCGTTGACTTCGACTTTCCCGTGGTATTTAGGGCCATGGGACCGCTTGATTCAATTATCCAGGCGGCGGGGCGCTGCAATCGTGAAGGTCGTCTGCTGGACGAAGCGGGCCGTCCCAGTTTGGGCGAAGTATACATCTTTACGCCCCAAGATCACGTCCTGCCTCCCGGACTCTACAAGACTGCTACCCAACAGACAGCGGTTTTCCTTGCCGGCCTTCAATCTCTTGATGTATTGTGCAGAAATCCAGCCCTCTTTGGAGAGTATTTCTCGCAAGTAGTCCAACTTACGGATACTGATCATGCCCGAGGGAAGGAGGGCTCCATTCAAGATGACAGATCCGAGTTCAGGTTTCGCAGCGTATCTCGAAAAGCCCGAATGATTGAGGACGAGGGGGTTCCTGTGGCTGTTCACTATGGCATGGGGAGCGAGATAATCTCACGCATTCGTAGTCGTGCCGAAGCAGGAGACCGTCAGGCATTTACTTACCGTGATCTTAGAACATTACAGCGCTTCATGGTGAACCTGCGCAGGCCTGATCTTGATCGGGCTCAGCGGATTGGGCTAGTGACGCGCATCCTCCCTGATGCCAACCTATTCGTCGTTGAAGAGGGGTGCTACAACAGGCACCTTGGCCTGCTCATAGAGCAAAGACCTACGGAGGATTTTATCGTATGACGGAGAACCTAGTGTCTGTCCGGGTGTGGGGTGACTTCGCGTGCTTTACTCGGCCGGAGATGAAGGTGGAAAGGGTCAGCTACCCCGTCATGACGCCTTCCGCTGCCCGCGGAGTCCTGGAGGCCATCTTCTGGGAACCCGAGGTGTACTATGTCATAGACTCTATACGGGTGATCAACAGGGGTAAGTGGGCCTCGTTTATGCGTAACGAAGTCATCAAGGTGATCAATGTCAACAGCGTAACAACGTGGATGAAGGACCCCGCCAGGTTCGAACCGATACAGGCCGGTGGGGGAGCCAAGGACGGAACGCAGCGGAACATGCTCGCCCTGGAGGATGTGGAGTACATCATCACGGCTGAGCTCGCCCCAACTGAGATCGGTAGGCGCTCCGCCGTGAAGCTCACCAAATACCTCAACGAATTCAAACGAAGGGCCCAGCAAGGAAAGTGTTTTCATCGGCCGTGCTTGGGAATGCGGGAGTTCGCTGCGGACTTCGATTGGGAGGCCGATCCCCAGGCAGCGCTCGAACGGCGAGCCGTGGAGCTCTATCCAGGTCAGGACTGGCGCTTGATCTGGTTGCATGAAGATCTGGGACTCATGCTGTATGACGTGTTCGACTACGAGGAGCGAGGACATGGGTTCCGGTGGGGTTCTGACCGCGCGGGTGAGATTTCTGTACCCATCCCTGAAATGGCGACGGATGTCACTCCAGATCGGAAGCCGAGGCTCAGAACGAGCGTTCCTTCTGGGGTCTTTGAAGGTCGGAAAGTGGCCCCTTACGCTTCGTATTTCAAGGCACGCATCGATGAAGCTAGAATGGAATGCAATCCCGCAAGAACTGCCATTATCCGAAGGATCCTGACGGAGGGATGAGAAATGCTTCTCAAAGTGCTGCACGACCTTGCCGACCGAGAGAATCTGCTCAGAGACCTTCATGTTGAGCAACGGCCTGTTCATCTTCTCATTCCGATCTCGACGAGCGGCGAATTTATCGGTGAAGGAGTTATCTCGCTCCACTCCCAGGATAGAAAGGGAAAGACCGTGCTGGGCAGAAAGCTGACTTTCCCTCGCTTCCCTGGAGAAAACAACGGAGGAAGAGCCTACTTTCTTGCCGAATCGTGTACTCATATACTGGGTATTGAAACGCCGTCCGGGACCGGCCTATCCCTGAATCTCAAGAAGAAACCGAATGCGGTGAAGTCGTTTCTCCACTTCTGGGAGCAGATAGAGGCTGCAGAGCGCGAGATCGCCTCACCCGTCCTGAAAGCGGTGCTGAGATTCCGTGAATCCTACCTCCATGAGACCGAGGGGTGTTTGGTGCACAAGTTGCCATTTATAGAGCTTAAAGAGGGGAAGCCGAAAGGGAAACGAGTACCGGAGCTCCGCGTTTGTGCAAGGACCTCGGGCGGTGAATGGATTCCCTTGGCGAATCTTACGTTGTCATTTCAAGTGGACGGCAACCTCATCTTTAGTCCAGACCCGGATGATTCACTGCATCGGTACTGGAGGGAGCAGTACCGAAAAATCGCTTTTTCTGAAGCGAACTCAATAGAGCGAGCCGGCGGTCGGGGGCTTTGCATGATCACCGAGGTGAGAGATGCGCCGATAGCTCGGTCCCACAAACCGAAGATCTTGAGAGTGCCAAATCTGTCGAGCGGGGGATACTTGGTCTCGTTCGCACGCGAGGCACCGGCGTTCTCGTCGTTCGGTTTTGAAATGGGAGAAAACGCCCCCATTTCGGAGACGGCTGCCGCCAGCTACGCGCTGGGGCTCCAGAGACTTCTGGACAGCGAGAACAATTCGTTGAGGACAGGTCCTTCAGCAGTTTGCTTTTGGGTACGGTCGCGCCCCGAAAAGACGAGGATGTTTGCCTCCATGCTGAACCAAGCTGACCCGAAAGCCGTTGCAGACTTTCTAAGGAATCCATGGCAAGGGATCAATCGTGGGCTGGCGAAGCAGGAGGACTTTTATAGCGTCACGTTGTCAGGTAACGCTGGCAGGGTCGTGGTACGGCACTGGATGCAGCTTACATTGGAAAGAGCTGTGGAGAATTTTGCTGACTGGTTCAAGGACCTCGAAATCGTGCGATTCAGGGCTAATGAAGAGGGTGAAGGCACGGGAAAAATCTCCGGCTCAGCATATCCTGACACCGACAAGCGTGCCCGAGTCCACCCTTTAGCTCTTTTTCGATTGGCGTGCGCGACGGTTCGAGAGGCAAAGGACCTCAGGACCCACGTTGTGGGACAGCTCTATCGTGCTGCGCTGGAAGGATCCGCACCCAGTGTGTCTCTGGCGAAGTTGATCCTGGATGAGTTGAGGAGCGCCCTTGTGGGGGACTCACCCAAGAAGCAAAGGTATCCGTTCAGTCCTTCCCGATTTGCCTTGCTCAAACTGATTCTCAACAGAAACCGGAAAGGGGATGAACCCATGATCCAGCCACAGATCTTTGAAACGGATGACGAAGCGTATAACTGCGGCCGACTCCTTGCGGTGCTCGCTGAAGCGCAAGAGCGGGCCCATGAATTCAAACTTGAAGGACCGGGGATTGCGGAACGCTACTTCGGGACAGCGTCCGTTTCTCCTTCGTCGGTACTCCCGCTCCTCATTAGACTGAACCGCCACCACCTGGAGAAAATACGAAAGTCAAACCAGTACAGCCATCATGCCCGGTTCATCGAGAAGGAGATCCAAAGCATCATGGCCCACTTCACTAGCCGAACTGCCGGGCAACCTCCGGCGTTTCCCCGTTACTTGGACCTGAAGAAACAGGGCCGATTCTCCATCGGATTTTATCAGCAAAAGGCAAAGGCAGAAGCCGAACGCAACGCCGCGCTCGATGAGAAGAAACAAGATAAACCCGTGTCCCCTGAGGAGGTGTCCTGATGAGCAGCATAACCAACCGGCATGACATTCTCATTCTGTTCGATGTGGCTAACGGCAACCCGAACGGCGATCCTGACGCCGGCAACATGCCCCGCATTGATCCGAATACCGGCAAAGGAATTGTTAGCGATGTTTGCCTCAAGCGGAAGGTACGAAACTATGTGGAGATGTTCCCTCCCACCGGAAGCGCAGAAAATGGCAACCTGTTCAATATCCTCATACGGCAAGGGGCCGTAATCAACAAACAAATCGGCAAAGGGCTGGAAGAGGCAAAGAAGGTATCCCCTAGTTCCAAAGAGGACCAACAGAGAAAGGTAAAGGAGTGGCTCTGCCGAAATTTTTTTGATGTGCGTACGTTCGGTGGCGTCCTCTCCACCGGTGACGACGTGATGAAAGGATCTGCTCACGGTCAGGTCCGCGGACCAGTCCAATTCACTTTCGGACAATCTTATCATCCGATTACCCCTCTAGAGATCACCATCACGCGATGTGCAGTCACGAAGGAAGAAGACGTGGGGAAGGAACGGACCATGGGACGTAAACATATCGTCCCGTACGCCCTATACTCGGCCAAATGCTACATATCACCGGTTTTCGCAGACGCGGATCGGGGGACAGGCTTTACGGAAGAAGACCTCGACGTGTTCTTTCGAGCCTTGACCGACATGTTCACCCACGATCACTCGGCTGCCCGCGGAGAAATGACCATCAGAGGAATTTACGATTTCGAGCATGTGGGTACCCAGCATCCCAACAATGCCGAGCAAAACAAACGTGAAGCCCGCCTCGGATGTTGCCACGCGCACAAGCTTTTTGACGGGATCCAGGTGAAACTGAGGGAAGGAAGAGAATTGCCCGAGTCCTATGGGGATTATGATATCACCTGCTTATGGGAAGAAGAGGCACTTCCAACGGGGGTTCGACTCCATCTTCGGCACGAGCAACCCATTCGCACAATCTGCCCGGCTCTGTGAAGGAGTCGGCTATGGCCTTTGCATCTCAATACACTGAGGACGATCTGCTCCCTCTTTCAGCTCTGTCAGACGTGGTTTTCTGCGAAAGGAGAGCGGGGTTGCACCTTCTCGAGAGACTGTGGGAGGACAACGTGCACACAGCCGAGGGTACTATCTCCCACGAGCGAGTCCACGGACTGGTCGGCACAGAAGTCCGTGGAAGTGTTCGCATTGTGCGGGGTTTGCTCATACGGTCCCTTCAACTTGGTCTTTCGGGCAAGGCGGACATGGTGGAGTTCCATCGAGCGGAAGAACCATCTGGCCAACCCTTCCATCAGCAGAGGAGCTTTTCGGGAGTGAGGTTGCCTGCAACGAAGGGGCTGTGGTCTCCCTATCCTGTCGAGTACAAGAGTGGCATTCTCAGGTCCAACAGGAGCTTTGAGGTTCAGCTTTGCGCTCAGGCGATGTGCCTTGAGGAAATGCTGCGAGTTCAGGTGCCACGAGGGGCAATTTACTTCGGCAAGACAGGTCGGAGGCTTGAGTTGTTGCTTGACGAGCGCTTGAGATCGGAGACCAGAGCCGCGGCGTTCCGTCTCCACGAGATCGCGGCTTCGGGAACTACGCCACGGGTCAAACATGAAAAGAAGTGTGCGAAGTGTTCACTTCTCGACTCCTGCATGCCCCAAATCGTAGGCCGTGGCCGAAAAGTCTCGCTCTACATTCGCAGGATGGTCGACAGCAAGGGGACAGAACCGTAATGAAACGCCTGCTTAACACCTTATATGTAACGAGCCAGGGAGCCTATCTTTCGAGGGACGGAGAAACCGTGCTCGTCCAAGTGGAGAGCGAGACTAAACTGCGGCTCCCTATCCACACGCTCGATGGAATCGTCTGCTTCGGAAGGGTCTTGTGCAGTCCGTTTCTCATGGGGCTCTGCGGAGAGCGCAATGTGACTCTCTCATTCCTGACCGAGCGTGGCAGGTTCTTGGCCCGGGTCCATGGGCCTGTTTCTGGAAACGTGCTCCTGCGCCGCGAGCAGTATCGCAGGGCGGACGATCCGGAATCCTGCGCAGACATCGCGAAAGCCGTTGTGCTCGCGAAGATCAGCAATTCTCGGTCAGTGTTGTTACGTGCTGTCCGGGACCACTCGGACAAAGTGGACGTAACGGCCTTAAGTGATGCCGCCCGCGAACTCTCCCGCATCGGCGAGTCATTGGATGGCGCTGTTGCGCTGGATACCATCCGGGGGCGGGAAGGGGAAGCTGCTCGGATCTATTTCGAGCAGTTCGATCAGCTCATCGTTGCCCAGAAGGAGGATTTTTATTTCAGGGAGCGTAGCCGCAGACCCCCTTTGGACAACATGAATGCTCTCCTCTCGTTTCTGTACACTCTCGTAACCCATGACGTGGTTTCAGCTCTCGAAGCGGTGGGGTTGGATCCTGCTGTGGGATACCTGCATCGGGACAGGCCAGGCCGGCCTGGACTTGCCCTGGATCTTGTCGAGGAGTTCCGACCGTTCCTCGCTGATAGACTGGCCTTGTCGCTTGTGAACCGTCAACAACTGAAAGACAAAGACTTCGCTAAGACGGAGAGCGGAGCGGTCCGGATGAGCGATGAGGCGAGAAAAAAGCTGCTCCAGGCCTACCAAGAGAGAAAACAAGAGAAGATCCTCCATCCATTTATCGAAGATCGAGTACCCATCGGCTTGCTGCCGCATGTGCAGGCAATGCTTTTCGCGAGGTACCTCAGAGGTGATCTCGACGGCTATCCGCCGTTTTTCTGGAGGTGAGGCGGACAATGATGGTCTTGGTTACCTACGACGTGAACACTGAAACCCCGGCAGGACGCAAACGGTTGCGTCGAGTCGCAAAGGTGTGCCGGAATCTAGGACAGCGAGTGCAGAAATCGGTGTTCGAATGCTTGGTCGATCCTGCACAATGGGCCATGTTGAGGCACAAACTGATCAAGGAGATCGACGAGGACACGGACAGTCTTCGCTTCTATTTCTTGGGCAAAAACTGGCGTCCGAGAGTTGAGCATGTTGGCGCACAGATTTCTTTCGATCAGGAAGGACCCCTGATTGTGTGATGCGTTGATCGATCGGCGAACCCCAAGCGACCAAGATATCTCCGGGGGGTTCGCCGCACGACTAACACTCTAAAATAACTAACCAAAACAAATGGGATGGAAGGTTATTCCGAATGGAGAAGCATCGACGTAACAGAGGTTCGCCGATCCCACCAAATTATCTCTCCCCAGATGCGGACCAAACGCATTCGCGGTCGCCCCCCGTGCGGGGGCGTGGATTGAAACATTTTCAGCTCCTATTAATTATGGTCTGCGCCGGCAGTCGCCCCCCGTGCGGGGGCGTGGATTGAAACATGAGAGCGACACAGGAGACGACCCCATGGCCGGGTCGCCCCCCGTGCGGGGGCGTGGATTGAAACCTCTATGTCCGTGAGGTTCGCGTTGAGCTTGTCCCGTCGCCCCCCGTGCGGGGGCGTGGATTGAAACTGGAGTTCAACGGGTATAGTCCTGCCCTGATCCAGTCGCCCCCCGTGCGGGGGCGTGGATTGAAACCCTTCCTGGTCCGAACCAGCCACGCCGGTCGATAGGTCGCCCCCCGTGCGGGGGCGTGGATTGAAACATGTAGGCATGTTTCTGCTGGCGATCCTCGCACGTCGCCCCCCGTGCGGGGGCGTGGATTGAAACTATTCCATCCGGGAGCCGCTCCCAGACAGATCGAGTCGCCCCCCGTGCGGGGGCGTGGATTGAAACCGTTGCACCTCTTCCTTCATCTGCGCCACAGCTTGTCGCCCCCCGTGCGGGGGCGTGGATTGAAACCAAATAACGAAAGGAGTGGAAGACGGCGAGGACAGTCGCCCCCCGTGCGGGGGCGTGGATTGAAACAGGAGTAGCCCTGTACCCATATTGGGGGATCCTGGTCGCCCCCCGTGCGGGGGCGTGGATTGAAACCCAGTGGGGGAACGGCCCCCGGGGCGCCCTGGGTCGCCCCCCGTGCGGGGGCGTGGATTGAAACGCGGAATTGCGGCACGAAAAAACAGCCGTGCGTTGCGTCGCCCCCCGTGCGGGGGCGTGGATTGAAACCATTTTTCGCGAAGTCGCTGTTAGCACTTTAATGGGTCGCCCCCCGTGCGGGGGCGTGGATTGAAACTATCCTCTGCCCGTGTCCGAACCCTCCCGAGAGAGTCGCCCCCCGTGCGGGG
>JBFMDN010000114.1:0-9422 GCA_040753915.1 Thermodesulfobacteriota bacterium
AATGTCTCAAAACTCGGGACACACCAACAATCGTAGCACGATTGAGCGTCTATGCGTGGAAAGGCACCCTCACCCCAACCCTCTCCCAGAGGGAGAGGGAGCCGGAAGAATCCCCTCTCCCCCGCTTCGGGGGAGAGGGTCAGGGTGAGGGGGTGTGCCACGATTATCACGGACTGCAGGCTTTTGAGACACTTTCTGAAACCTGCCCCTACTGTGGGGTGGAGCGTTGATCGTTGCGGTAGAAATGCCGGAGCAGCAGATGTAGGGGAGGGTTTCAAACCCGCCCTTCCCTGAACAGGGCTGAAGCAGATACGCGACCACATGTATGAAACGGTGTACTGAGCTGGAAAGCCTGCCACCGCATACCCATTCGTCTCCGCTGCGGCTCTGGGGTAAACAAACAGGAGCCTTGACATTCAGGAAGGAGGGACCCTAATGTGGCTGCCATGTCTCCACGGATCGTGAGCCTTATTGGAATGGCGAGCATACTGGCTTTGTGCGTGCTCCTTTCGCGCGACCGCCGAGCCATAAACGGAATCACCGTGTGCTGGGGCGTGGCGCTGCAGTTCGTCTTTGCCCTGTTGATATTGAAGACCTATCCGGAGGCGTTGTTCGCGGGAGCGAGAGCGCTGTTCTCGGGAATCACCACTTTTTCCTGCGCGGGAGCGACATTCCTGTTCGGATCCCTGGCAGAGAAGAAGGACCTGGTAATCTTGAGTATGGCTTCGGTCATCATATTCGTCAGCGCCATGATGGCGGTGCTGAGTTTCTTGCGAATACTGCCTGCAATAATCTACGGTTTGGCTCGACTCATGCAATGGACTATGCGCACTTCCGGGGCCGAAACCCTTGCAGCCGCGATGTTCGTTCTTATGGGAATCGAGGCGGTGACAGGCCTGAGGACGGTCATTGAGAGATTGACCCGGTCTGAGCTTTTCTCCGTCATGACGTGCTTCATGGCCACCATAGCGGGATCCGTCATGGCGGTGTATGTTGGGGTGTTCGGCGCCAACCCGGGCCACATTATGGCGGCAAGCATCATGAACGCACCGGCAGCTCTGGTCCTGTCAAAGATCATGGTCCCCGAGACGGAGTCGCCGGAGACAGCAGGTGGCGTGCAGTGGGATGCACTCATACCCAAGGAGCGAGGAATCGTACAGTCCGCGGCCAATGGGGCATTAGACGGATTGAGGCTGTCGGCAACTGTTGGAGCCATGCTCCTGGCGTTCGTTTCAATCATCCACATGCTCAATGCGCTCCTGGGAGTGTTCGGAACTTCGTTCGAGACCCTTGGGGGGTATGTGCTGGCCCCTGTCGCGTACCTGCTAGGCGTCCCGTGGGAAGACTGCTCCAAAGCGGGCACCTTGCTCGCTCTTAAGACGGTGTTCAATGAATGGTTGGCTTACAGCCGCATGCACGAGATGGTTCAGGCCGGCGAGCTTTCTCCTCGCTCCATTATGATTTTGACCTACTCGCTCTGTTCCTTCGCCAATTTCGGGAGCTTGGCCATACTGATCGGCGGCATTTCCGCCATTGCCCCGGACAGAAAAGATGAAGTGATCTCTCTGGGACTTCGGGCTCTGCTTACCGGTCTCTTGGCAGGCTTTTCCAGCGCTGCAGTGGCCGGTATTCTCTTGGAGGCCTGAGGATCGAGCTAAGGAGTGATGTGCCTTTGACAAAGCACGAACATCTACCGTCCTATTTGCCCAAGAAGTTCCAGCGCATCCATCTGGAGCTGACCAATAGGTGCAACTTCTCGTGTGTCTTCTGCCCTGATGGCTGCATGACCAGGCCTCGTGGATTCATGGATGAATCCTTGGCCAGATCTGCTCTGGATCAGATCTCGTCCCTCGATATCACTGAAAAAGTGACCTTTCACGTTATGGGGGAGCCTCTTCTCCATCCCAAGTTTTTTCCCATCCTCGACCACGCCGAATCTCTTCGCCTGCCTGTAGGGCTTACCACCAACGGTGCTCTGCTGAGGCCGGAAATCATCGAGAAAATCGCGTCGAGAGGACTTCACCAGATAGACATTTCGCTGCAAACCCCCGATGCGGCGAGCTTTCACGCAACACGCGGGACCACTATGAATTTTGAAAAGTATCGGAACCGCATTCTCGACTTGCTCACAGCGTGCTTCAACCATAAGCCCTCGCCTATCTTCAAGCTCCGCATGATGACAACCCGGTTTGCAGACGGGATGCGAAAACAACTGGGCATCCCGAATTTCCTGGGGACAAGTCATGCTCTGAGGCAAACCATCCTCGAGTGGACGGAGCTCGTGTATGAGCGGCTGGGACTAGAGATACCCGACCGTTCGTCGCTCGTCGGGAAAATCGGCAAAATCCACATTTACGGTTGGAATGTTATCGAGATCCTTCCACAGGTCTTCTTCGAGACGTATGTGCTCACAGACTGGGGAAACGCGTTTGCAGAAGACCGGATCATCGAGGCGAACCGTGGATATTGTTTCGGTATGCGAGATCATTTTGCGATTCTGTATACGGGGGATGTGATTCTGTGCTGCATCGATTTTGACGGTAAGACGGCCCAGGGAAATCTGAACGACCAGAGCCTTGTCGAGATACTCAACAGCACGAACGTTGCAGAAGTAATGCGCGGGTTCAACTCGGGAAGGCTCTTCCACCCCTATTGCAGGAAATGCCTGGGAAGCGCCACACGACTGGGTGCCCTTGTAAAGCCTGTAGCTTCGGTACTGGGATTGAGGGTGCTCAAACCGTTCTTTTACAGAAGATATAGAGTGTTTTGAAAAAACATGCCCGCCAGCGCTCAGCTCTTGTATACCCGATGCCAAAAGTTCTTTCCGCTTCCCATATGCCGAAAACATTTTTGGGAGGTTCGCAGACCGGTGGGACGGGCTCTGAAACCGTCTCAAAACTCGGGACACACCAAACATCGTAGCACGATTGGCCGTCCATGCATGGAAAGGCACCCTGACACCAATCCTCTCCCAGAGAGAGAAAAGGAGCCTGAAGAATTCCCTCTCCCCCGCTTCTGGGGAGGGGGCAGGGTGAGGGGGTGTGCCACGATTATCACGGACTGCCGGCTCTTGAGACACTTTCGTCTCGCCCGTCAGTGTTGAGGAGGAGAAACGGAGATTATTGTTGGCGACCGCTATAAAACATGTGGTCAACGATCTTCGGGCTCTCTTGTGCTTCTCTGTAGCTTTCCGGCCGGCTTCGTTGGTATACTGGCTCCCACGAAACTGCCAGGGAAAAATACATGGCGAAACGAGAGATAAAAGCAAGCGAAATTGTGAAAGACATTCGTGGTGGTCTCGATGACGCGGCACTGATGCACAAGTATAGGCTTTCAACAAAGGGCCTTCAGAATCTCTTTGACGAGCTTGCCTACCTTGGCTACCTCGAGGAATCGGAACACAGAGTGGTCAAGCAGGCAAAGCGTCGGATCAGCGCTGTGGAGCTAGCGCAGGACATCCGCTCCGGCTTGCCGGTTGCAGATCTCCTGCAGAAATACAATATCTCACTCAAGGGATTGAAATCGGCCAGGCGGAAGCTTATCAAAGCCGGTTTTCTCAATCCGGACCACGTCCTGGTGGACCCCGACGCTCAACAGCCTGTTATGTTTCAGGATCGGCGAAAATTTGAGAGGAATTTTCTCGATTTCGATCTGCCTATCATCGATGCCAACGCTCCCGAAGAGCGAGGACGGGTACGAGACATCACGGAAAGCGGCGTCGGTGTGGTAGGCATTCCAGCACAGGTCGACGAAGTTAAGACATTGCTGATTGTGCACAACGCGTTTTCCGTCATCACCCCCTTTCTCTTTGACGCACGGTGCAGGTGGGTAAAGAAATCGGAGGAAACCGGAGAAATCGTTGCGGGCTTCCAGATCACGAATACCGCCGAGCACGATCGGGAGCAGTTAAGAATACTGGCTCGTATTGTGGCGTTAAGGGCCTGAAACGATACTCGTGAACGGCCGGAGAGCGAGGACACTATACATGCTGTACGGCGCGATGAATTTTCCTGCGAAGCCGATCCTGGAGGAGCTCGAGACCGTCGCTGCACTGGGGTTCGACTATCTAGAGCTGACCATGGACCCGCCTCAGTCCCATTACTCGATCATCAGGGAAATCAAGCCGAATTTGATGAGCCGATTGGGCCAATTGAAGATGAAGCTGGTATGCCACCTTCCCTCGTTCCTCTCCATAGCCGACCTTACCGACTCGATCAGGGAAGCATCGGTCCAAGAGATGATCGCCTCGCTGGAGACTGCTGCAGAGCTCAGGGCGATGAAGGTAGTCCTCCATCCGCCGTACATGACAGGGCTTGGGCCCGTGGTGCCGGATCTGACCAGGAATCTTGCCAGGTCGAGTATGGAACGAATCGTGGAACGGGCAGATCAACTGGGACTCGTCTTATGTGTCGAGAATATGTTCGTACGAACGAAGTCGCTGGCCGAGCCTGCTGACTTCCAAGAGCTCTTCCAAGCATTCCCGACGCTCAAGCTCACGCTCGACGTCGGTCACGCCCACATAGAGAGCCGTCAGACCAATCGCAATCTCGACTTCATCCGCAGATTTCCAGACCGCCTCTCGCATCTGCACGTAAGCGACAATTTCGGTAAGGACGACAATCACCTGCCCATCGGCGCTGGAACCGTGGACTTTCGGAAGATTTCCAACGCTCTCCGGGAAATTGAGTACAACGATACTGCCACTTTGGAGATTTTTTCCCGAGACAAAGAGTACCTGCGCAGGAGCAGAGAAAAGTTCGCTGACCTCTTCTAACTACCATGAAGCTTGCTGCGAGCCGGCGGTCTTACGAACCTGATGAGCACGGTTGACGCCAGACAGAACGAGCCGAGATATCGGAACACCATGGAATAGTTCCCCCCTGTGGCGTCGAGCACATACCCGCTCAACGAGGGTCCCAGCGGCCCGGCGAGGAAGCCGTACGCGGTGAACGCGAGCCCGAAAATCGAGCCGAAGTGAGCTATACCGAAGCAATCGACGGTGAGAGGTGCTGAAACCGAGAACAAGGTGCCAAAGGCGAAGCCGATAACGATGGCAAGGCCCGCCATCCAGACCAGGGTTCCGACGAGAGGGAGTGCCAGGTATGCGAGACCAGACGCAAGAAAAGTGACGCTCATGATGAAATTGCGGCCTACTATGTCGGAGAGAATACCCCCAAGAAGTCGGCTAAATCCGCTGGCAAGATTGAATGCCGTGAGGACAAGAATCGCTGATTCCAGATTATAGCCCCGGGCCATTCCGTAAGAGGTGGAAAGCGTGATCATTGCTATACACGCGGCTCCCTGCAGCGCCCAAGTGAGCCAGAGGCACCAGAAGCTCAGGGTCCGGACGCTGTGTCTCAGTGTCAACGATAGTTCCTGGTCGAGTGGCGGCACGCTCGATTGCCCGGGAGCGCGGTTGTCGGCCCACTCGAATCGTTCAGGCACGTCCGTGAATTGAGCTGCCACTACACCGATCCCCAACGCCACGATGCCGAGGGAAACGGTCATGGTCACGTAGTCCAGGGTGGAAAGAAGGTAACCGAATACCGGGGAAAAAATAGCCGCAGAGAGCCCGAACATGAGGTTTACCATGCCCGCCACCATGCCGCGGCGGCCAGGAAACCATTTCTGGACCGTGGTAAGGGCCGGGACATAGATGAAGCATGACGCTGCACCCATTACGAAAGCCCAGACATATACCATTGAGATGTTGGAAGCATACGCAATGAATAGGACGTCAAGACCGGTCATGATCGAACCGATGGTGATCATCTTCCTGATTCCCACCCGATCTTGCCATCGACCGACAAAGAACATCACGGTTCCGACTGCAGCGAGCACAAAGAACATAATGTTCCCCAGTGCGCCCTGGCCCACCTGAAATTGATCTTTCCAGTATGGGGCCATCACCCCCGGAAATCCAAAAATGAACGCCCCCGGCCAGAAAATCGCCACTGAGCATCCTATGACCGCAAGAATGCCTCTACGCCTCCTGTCCATTCGTTTCGGCACCTCCCTTCAGGAAACTGCAGACCGCATACCGATTCCTTCCACAGTGACAAGGTTTCCTCGAATTCGGTGGCGAACGCCGAGGATATGCTCCACCAGCCACAGATTTGCCTCAACGTGGTCGGTCACCAGTGGAATCGTAAATTCGCTGGTTCCCTCGGCCAGCGCTGCAAAGAGGATTAATTGATCCGCAAGGTGACGGTCGGTGCAGGCACCGCTTCCGAGATCCTCAACCAAAGAGCGTACGACATAATCGGCTATATCTTCTGACTTTCGCCCCTGCTTACCGGCCCGATCTGCCCCCAGAATGCAGCCGGTAGTGGTCTCGGCCCAGAGTATCAGCGCTGCCCCCCTCTGCGCTGCGGACTCGTCGTCCAGCACGTCGATGTTTGAGACAAAGCCTTTCTGCTCGAGCAGATAGCTGCTCCGCCTCGCCATGCGAGAGCTGACCGCCTGCTCCCTGAGATGCGACGAGAGAGCGATGCCTCTGACCCGTTGAACCGTTCCCTGTTCCGTCAATCGGATGGGTTTGAGTGCTTTACAGGGGCTAACGCGCATGAAAAGTATCCCCTGACCCTGGGGGACATATCCCGGTCTATCCATGCGCATGGTGATGTGCGCGCCCATTGCACGAAGAATTCTCACGAGAACTCGGTCCATGTGGAAGAAGCTCGGAGCGAAATCCTGGAACAAGCCTCCCGAGATCGTGAGCTCCGTTGGGGCAGAGGAGAATAGTGCCAACGGAATGAGTGTGAACGCGAGCATTGCTGCCGAGCCCGCGGTTCCGATTTCGATATGGAACGAGCCTCCTTCGAGCGAGGTGCCGGGATGATAGGTGATCTCCTGGGATCCGACATGTGCTGTCTCGATCCTCCCACCGCACAGCTTCGCGCATGCGGACAGCGCGCTGAGATGCTGAGCCCGGAGGCCTGGCTTCGGTCTCTTGGCCCTGATTCTCGTCATGTGGAGGGATTCTCGTTTGAGAGTGGCCAGGCTGGTAGCATACCGCAGTATTGTGCCACTTCCAGAATGGAGGGAGCCGTCAATTTCTATCATTCTCGCTCCATCCTCCTGTTGAGGCACACGCTGTCCTCGTACTATTCGCTTCCCTGCCGAGGTTCCTGCAGACACTCGGGCCCCTCGTAGGAAGGGCTATTAACCTTGGGATTCGCACGCCGTAGCGCCATCTCCTCCGGCGTGCGAGCGTGGAGAAGCGCCTTCAAGCGGCTGACGTCTTTAATATCTCGGCTCAACCATTCCCCATATTCTTCCGGAGAAAGGATCGCTGGCATCCTATCGTGAATGGGGAGAAGAAGAGCGTTCGCGTCAGTGGTGAGAATCGTACATGACTCAACCGGGTTCCCATCAGGGTCCTTCCACACCTCCCACAGCCCGGCAAACGCGAAAGGTTTTCCGTCGGCCATGTACACGAAGAACGGCTGCCTGATTCCTTGCTCAGTCTTCCACTCATAGAAGCCGTCCGCGGGAATCAGGCATCGTCTATGTTTGAATGCGGCCCTGAAAGCGGGCTTTTCGGCCACTGTTTCGGCTCTGGCATTTATCATTTTGGATCCGATGGATGCATCTTTGGCCCAGAAAGGAATGAGGCCCCACTTGAGCATGTCAAGCCTTCTCCTGCCAGTCTCGGTCTCCAAACGGATCACTGCAATTTGCTGTGTGGGAGCGACGTTGTACCGAGGCTCCAGGGAGGGGGTCTCCGGCAATTGGAAACGTTCCGCGAGCTCTCTTCCCACTGTCATCAACACAAACCGTCCACACACGTCCTATCCTCCAGGATCGTACCTCGCGGAATTCTTAGAAGTTGGTCACGGTCGTTCTCCACACGCACACGCCCGCGCACCTGCACGTCTCGCTCGAAGTACACCGCTCCACGAACCTCGAAGGACTCCGCCGCGATGAGGGAAACAGAGGAATTGTCCTCGAACCTCTCGTGCATTCGGAGGGGCGACTCCAGAAAGTCATGAGAAAACGTGACCTTCGGTCTGTACGAGAGAAGGTTAGGCCTCTGGGGGTTCTTTCGCACTCGATACATCGAGTCGAGAATGCACGCGTCCGATTGCAGAACAAAGAGATCCTGCACATTCTTGGTAGGGAAAAATCGGTCTCTTGTCACGGTGAGTCCCCGTGCTCGCGAAAAGCACGCGATGGCAGCGCCCATGGCAGTTTCCACCTGAATGATTTCTTCGCCTGCCACGGTCTTGTAATTCTTTATTATTGGTAGATTCAGCCGCTTTTCTCTGAGCGCCCGCTCCAACGCTTCCAGATTGACCCAGACGTTATTGGTGTTGAAGACGGAAAATCGGTCGATGTCCATGAAAGTCTGCCGATCAGCGGGGGACACTTGGGCGATTTCAAGCAGCTCCAGCGCACCGTTTCTTACCACGAGGGTTCCGCCCTTGCGATCCATCTCTGTCCGTGGGGTCACCTCGAGAATGAAATCGATATCGTCTCTGTCCATCAATCCCAAGATCCAAGGCTCGATGCAAGCAGCAAGGTTGTCCAGATTGGAGATAAATGCCCAGCGCTTCCCCTGTCGGAGCATCTCGTCGAGCAAGCCGGAATTGCGCAGACTGAAGTAGACGTCCCCGTGACCGGGAGGAGTCCAGTCAATCTCAGTATCCGTGTCAAGGGGCTTGAAGGAATTTGCAGACAATCGAGGCACCTGTCTCTGAATGAACGTGAGGACAGGGATTCCGGAACGTTGAACAATCTCCAGGGTGGGCTTGTGCGTAAAAAAACTGTTCATCAAGATGAGAGGGACTTCGGTCTGCCACGCCCTTCTCATGGCCTCTGCCTGCCGCAGAATGATTTCCAGGTACGTCAAACCATTCTTTGCCGTCAGGATCCCTTTGGGGACTTCTCCGCCCATGGTGGTGCTTCGGCCGCCGTTGAGCTTAATGACTGCCACCTGATTAAGGATTCTCTTCCCCCGGGCCTCCAAGGAAGCCATCTCATCAGGGTCCCTCGGCGGGCCGAGAAGCAAGTTTTCGTCAGGGGCCTTCACCTTGTCCAGCGCAACGTATTTCTCGCGCTCTGCCTGGAGTCGATTGACTAGCCGAAGAAATGAGTCGATAGAAGCGGGATCGATCCGCCTTTTTTTCATCTTTTCCCGAATGTGATCCTCAAGCCCACCATGCATAGAGCTACCTTCTTTCATGGCCCCCCTCCATGATCTCTGTTCAACTTTTTACAGTACCGGTATCAGGGCCGGGGATCAACAAAAGAGTAGGGGGCGATGTAAGTATTTGGGCAACGATGGAGAAACTGTCTCAAAACTCGGGACACACCAAACATCGTAGCACGATTGAGCGTCGATGCGTGGAAAGGCACCCTCACCCCAACCCTCTCCCAGAGGGAGAGGGAGCCGGAAGAATCCCCTCTCCCCCGCTTCG
>JBFMDN010000115.1:0-9257 GCA_040753915.1 Thermodesulfobacteriota bacterium
GACATACGTTTGGAGGGGGAGTGCCACACGACCCAAAAACGACCTCATGCGTAGGCCACAGACGCTTGCATGAGAACATTACAGGGTCCACACGACCCACACGTCATCGTAGACCGTGGATTCTGGAACCTTCTTCTCCTTGACAGCGGACAGTCCGTGGAGCATTTTGAAAATGGACAACACTGAAAGCCCCGGAAAAGGGGGCTGAACCAAGACGGAGCGCGGACGACACAGTCTGTGGAAGCAGAAGATTCAGGCCGGTTTCTCTGCGGTTCCCGGTAGCTCCGGACCAGGGATGCCCGTGGTTGCCCATTGCGGGCAGACGGCGGCTTTCTTTGGGGTTGTGATTTAACAGCGATTCCGGCCTTTCGAGATCTGAGGAGATTCGATGTCACCGAACCTTGAAAAGATCTACGAGGAAGCCTTGGGGCTTCCCGATGAATCCAAGGTCCTCTTGGTCGAACGCATTGTTGAATACCTGGAGAAGCATGTGACTCCTGATCTGGAACGTGTTCACCTTGACATTGTGAGGCGGCGTAGGGACGAAATGAAGTGAGGAAAAGTGGGGCCCATCGACGGTCATGAAGCTTCGTTGCTTGCGCACCGTATCATCGATAAGTGAATCACTCCTTCCATCCTGATGCGCTTGAAGAGTATTTGGGCGCTGTCTCATATTATGCAGACAGCAGCTCTACGCTGGCCGAGTCCTTTATCAAGTCTTTCGAGGCCGGTGTCGAGGAGATCGGCATCTATCCCGAGGGTTGGCAAACCATCGAAGGAGATGTGCGCCGCTATCTCATGAGGCGTTTTCCATTCGGCATTTACTATTCCATCGAGCATTTCTGGGGGTCAAGTCTTGTTTTTTGACCTCCTGAATCATGAGCATGACACACAAGGACACCTCCGAGCATCGAGCTTCCGGGAGCGCTTCATCGTCTAACAGCCCGTGGAAATGGTTGGACTGCCATTTTCCCTGATGATCCGGACCCACGGGGCGTTTCTGCCCGTCGAGGGGGCCGTTGGGGAGGGTTGCAAGTGGATTTGTCAGGGGCATGCAATCGCCAAGGCTCTTCTGTCCCATGGCTGAATTCAAGAGGAAATCGCGTTGCTTGGCGGACTCTATTACATTAACTTGATCCTGACGGGTCGGCTGCAAAACGAGATGTCAAAAAGCAAGACCTGACCCCTTCGCGCTAAAGAAAGATCTTGACAACGGCCTTGTTTGGCCGTATCTTCTTTGTATCTACAGCGGACGGAGGGTTGATATGAGAACCCGGGTTCAGAAATGGGGAAACAGCCTTGCCCTGCGAATTCCCAAATCGTTTGCCACCGAAGTCGGACTCCAGAACCAAACATCGGTCGAGATGTCTGTGGCCAACGGAAAACTGGTCATACGGCCTGTGATCGAGCCGGAGGTTACCCTGGAGCAGCTCCTGGAGCAAGTGACAGCGGAGAACGTGCACGACGAGGTCGATACCGGTCCGGCCACAGGAAGAGAAGCATGGTGAGTCCTGAAACCTACGTGCCTCAACGAGGGGATGCCGTCTGGATCACCTTCAATCCTCAAGCGGGCCATGAACAAGCGGGGCGGCGTCCCGCAGTGGTACTCTCCCCCGCGACCTACAATGCAAAAGTCGGGCTGGCCATCTTGTGCCCCATAACCAATCGAATCAAGGGCTATCCTTTCGAGGTGCTCCTGCCGGTAGGGTTGCCGGTCACCGGAGCGATCTTGTCCGACCAGGTGAAGAGCTTGGATTGGCGTGCTCGGGAGGCAGCACCAATATGCACCTTGCCGGCCGAGACCGTTTCCGAGGCATTGAAAAAGCTTGGAACATTGCTATCGAAATGAGGCAAGTGCCCAGGGGTCAGGCTTGTTTTTTGATCTATTGGATTGCAAGCCTGCAATCGGACGGATCTTTCTCGGGAAAATGGTTAAGACTATGAGACCAACTAGTCTGAATAGTTGAACTTAAGTGCCATCCAGCGAGAATCCCATGTCTGCTAACAAACGGCTTGGGAACGATGCGTGATCGGGGGGATCCCCAAAGCTTTGCAGATGGCTGTCTGATTCTCGTCGGGGTCTGGGAGACGAAGGAATTCGATACCGTTGACCTTGTATCGGTCGAAGGTCAGACGCCCCATGGTCCGCAGGGCCGTGTCCAGGAGGCATCTGTCTTGGCCATCTGCCAGGCCGGAAGCGAGGTTTTCTTTGGGGAGGCGGGTCGCCTCGTTGACAATTTTCAGTGCGGCCATGCAGATCAACGCGTGTCCTTGCGTCCGAGCCGCCTTCTGAAGAAAGATAGGGCGGATCTCCTAGAAGCCGTTCTTGAGGGTTCTGAAATTTCGTTCCACCTTTTGGAGTGACCGGTATCTCTCATCCACCGTCTTGGCATCCATCATCTCTGCCGGCACATCGGTTTCCATCACGTAACAGCCGTCCAAAAGCGCGGCCTTGGTCATTTTGTCTGCATCGATGGTCACCGTGAGCAGACGCGCCTGAAGTTCTATAGTGCAAAAGGAACCCAGTTTATGGCGCGTGGCCCACGCAGTAAACTTTCTCGTTCCTGTGTCGGGCTTGGCTCGAGGAGCCTTCTCCACAAAGGCGTTCCTCTCATCCACCAGGCGCCTCAGCTTGGCAAGCTTGTCTTCTCGTCGCCTTTGTTCCTTACGACGGACCAATTCGTTCCGCCGTAGAACCAGCCTCAGCGCCCCCGTTTGCACCTCGGTAACCGTTTCTTCAAACAGACCCCGTTGAATGACGCCTTTTCGTATCAGCTTTCGCACCTGTGGGTTTGTCAGGGCTGTTATGTACTTCAAACCGCTTTGACAAAGTGCGGCTTTCCCTTTGCTCTTTATCATGCCCCGGTCGCCCACGAACACGACATCCGTAACGCCAAAATGCTTCTTCAACGTCTCAATCTGGGTTGAGACCGTCGAGGGATCTGCGGTATTGCCTGCGAAGACCCGTATGGAAAGAGGTTCGCCCTCGGCATCGGTCAGGAGCCCCACCACGATTTGCTCCTTGCCTTTTATAATGTCATGAGGGTATCCAAACGCTCCCAGTTCATTGCATTCCCCTTCCAGGTAACAACTCGTCGCATCGTAGAGCACTAGTACATTGGGGGCACCTTTCTTCCTCGCATGTGCCTTGAACAGCTTCTTCTCTATCTTGTCTTGGCGTTGGGCCACCCAATCAAGAGTGCTGTATAGTTCCTTCTCGTCAAAAGCGTCCAGACCGAGTATCTCGGCTACACAATGATCCTTGGCCCATCGCACCGCAGACAGCCGACATTGCTGGTCCGCAGCCCTGGCCGAAACGAGGAACAGAGCTAGTTTTCCGAACCGCGTACGCCCCAGGGCCTTGGTTATTTCGAGCCGATCCGCCATCTGCGCCAGTACAAAGAGCGTACCGAATATGCGAACGCCTATTGGGCCCAAATCGCCGACCATTCCGTCGAACTCGCCCTTAAGACACCTCTTGAGCGCTTCAACGCGCTCGGGTGCCCAGTTGCTCAGATTGGCAATGGTACGCATCTTGACCTTGCCGTCTTCTCGATAGCCCTCGCGAAGCTAGACGGCCGGCGGTGAATTACGATTGGGGACGGTATGTACAAACATGCGAGCTCATCATCGTATCTCGCACCCTATGTCAAGCGAAACAGCTTCACTTACATGCTAAAAACCACCTGTCATTGCAGTAACTTATTCTTGTGGTTACGCCGACCTACGCCAATATTCTCGGAAAAGATCCGTCCGAATAGGCCGCGGAGCTGATCGGTGACGTCCCCGGCCAGCCGACGCCGGCAGGCCGCAACGGTCTTGGCCAGCAGATTTCGTGTCTATTTATCAAAGGCCATGGTTTTGGTTTTCCGCGGAAATATTCTTCAGGAGCCGCTCCAATAGGGGGAGTAGTTCCGGAATATTCTTTACGGCCGTATTCCACACAATAGCCGTGTTGACCCCGAAATACTCGTGCACGACGACATTACGCATACCCCGTATTTCAAACCAGGGGATTTCCGGCGTGCGCGAAACGATTTCATCCGGCACGTGGGATGCAGCCTCGCCCAATATGGTCAGTTGGCGGATAACGGCGTCAAAGGTCCTTTCATCCTTGGAAAAGCCCTCGAAAGTCATACCCTCGACATAACCCTCTATTTTTCGCGCCGCATTCAGCATATCCTGGATACGGAACTGCCAATTTCTATGCGACATGGACAGCCTCCTTGAGAATGTCCTCTTTGAGGGCAGGGTGAAGCGCATCGGGCGTACCCAGGTCCACCTCCATGCCAAGCAGAGCGCTCAGGTCGTTCTTTAGCCGGATGAATTCGAACAAACCGACAGCGGCATCGGGTTGGAACTCAACCAAAATGTCGACATCGCTGCCCGGCCCTGCCTCGCCACGCACAACCGAACCGAAAACGGACAAAGAACGTACATGGTGCCGAACCAGCAAATCATTGTTTTTGCGAATTATTTCAATGATCTCTTCTTTATTCACTGTCAGCCCTCCTTGTGCGAGCTCAATACCTTGATCCGTTTCCCGGCTTTGAGAAGTCCGGCCAGCTTCTCCCGTATGCCCGTCAGCCAGGCATCCAGGTCCGCCGCCGTGGCTATGACGGCAGGCTCCAGCAGCACATCGGCTTCAACCACCGTCTCCGCCTCCCGCTCTCTCACCGTATCCGCTGGTGTCTGCCACCGCCCACCGCCCACTGCTTACTATATGCCGACGGTCTTCTCCGTTTGATTTCCGCTTTCAGCTCTTCGACCAAAACCGGCAGGGTCCGCCGCGCGATCAGAAGGTCGCGAAATCTTCGCATGACCTCCGCAGGCTCTTCATCCTGCCCACTGTCCACTGCCCACTGTCCACTGCGAAGCTTGGCCGCGATCTCCTCGCGGTCTTCATCAGACAGCTTCGCCCAGTCCGGTTCCGTTTCGAGCACGGTGCGGGCTTTCTTGAGGTCGTCTTCATACGCGGTGCGGTCGGCCGTGTATCTCTTTTCCGTGCGGTCCACGGCGGCTCTGATTTCCCCCCGCAGCTCGGGCAGCCGTTCGAAGAACCTTTCGCTCGACAGCACTTCCTCCGCCACGGCCCTGTCTTCGGCGCTCAGGAGGTCGTTCACGGCGCCGGCGAAGAGCCATTCCGGGTCGGCCGAGGAATCCAGCATCGCCCGGGCGCATTCGCGCGAGGTCGGGGCATGGCTGTTGCGCTTGTCGCGGATCGGCTTGACGGCGTCGCTCAGAAAGACCCAGCCGCCCGCCTGAGGGTCCTCTATAAGTCCGCATTCCTTTTCGGATGCAATTTTTCGCAGGGCTTCTCGCACCTGGTCGAGCAGCCCGGGAGACCCGATCTTTCGATAGAGCAGCGCGGCAATATTCTCCGCGGTTCGGGGAAAGGTCTCCACGGGTTGAAGGGCGGCGACCGCCTTGGCCACTCTGGTTTCGAAGGAGGCCTGCCCGAAGATCTTGGCTGTCTTCTCCACGCCTCCGATGACATGGGGCAGGACCTTGGCGATGTCCGGGCGGAGGGTGTCGTAGAAATCGTCCACGCAGGCGAGCGCACCGATCTCCCGGTCGGCGAGCTTGACGGCGTCGGCGCCGAGGACGCGGCTCTTGTCCACCAGCACGTCCTGGATGACGCGGATCGCCGACCGCAGGCCGATGCCGCCGGTGGAACGGGCGAGGGTCCGGATGAGTTCCAACAGAAGATCGAAGTGCTGCGGCAAAAACGGATGGAGACGGGTGAACGTTCCCGAATCGGGGGCGCCCTTGAACAGGGCCGTACCGGAGAGCCGGGTGTGGGTGACCAAGGACTGTCCGTGCTCCTTGAACAGGGCTTCCAACTTTTTCCGCCCCTCCTCGGATTTGTCGAGCAGACGCCGGTATGTGATCTCACGGATGTCGCTCGTGTCGAGGTGGATGGAAATGGGGAAACGGTCCCGCAGCTTGTTGAGCTCAGCGGAATTATGCGCGGCCTTTTCGACGATTTCGCTCAAGGTCTGTTGGCCGGTGGCGGCGATCCAGACCTTGCCTTTGCCGAGCTCCTTGAGATTACGGGCCAGGCCGTCGAGGTTGAGGATCAACTCCCCCCGCGGGGCCACGTACTGGCCGGCTTCGTCCACCAGCAACAGAATGTTTTCGTGCCCGCTCTTTCGCCTGCAGATGTCGATGATCTCACGCGTCAGCTCCCCGACGTCTCCGGCTTCCTCGAACCTCGGGCCGCGGAAGCTCTCCGACGTGGGGAAATCATCCGGCAGAACCTCCGGCACGATTTCCGCCGCGCGGGCCAATCCGATTAACGGGTCGTTGTGGATTTCCTCCCACTCCCCGTTGTAACGCTTCCGGTATCTGTCCTTGAACTCATCGTACTTTCCGCGGCGTTCGAGGTTGAACTCGAGTCGAGCGAGCTTTTTCTCCTTGGAAAAACCAGCCCATTGCAGCACCTTCCAATAAAGCACGGTGGAAACCGGGGCGGCGGCGCCGTCGGCGAGCTGTTCGGCCCCGAGGTCGAGCAGCACCACCGCCGTGGGGCGTTTTTTGGAGACGGTGCGCAAGGCGGCCGGAATCTCGTTGCGGGGGAAACGGTCGCAGAGAAGATCGAGGAAAGGCTTGCCGCCGACCGTGCGCGTCGTATCAAGGGACGCGCCGAGGCATTTGGTGAACGAGCTCTTGCCGCTGCCGTAAAAGCCGGACACCCAGATGCCGACCTCGGTCACCTGACCGCCCCGGACGCCTTCGCCGAAAACATCGAGGAAATTGCGAAAGCAGGACTCGATTTTGTCCGTAACCTCGTATTCGGCGACCTCGCACGCCAGGCGGTCCTCCTCCTGGGCGTAATAGTCGATGACTTTCTCAATAGTCCTGTTTATGTCACGCCTGAAGTATTCGTGGATTTTCGTCATCGCTAAAGGCTTCCGATAATCGTCGAGCGATATCGGCTGTCTTCTTTGTAAAAGCCGAGGAACTTCAATCCGAATTGGCCGCTCCGTTCGCCGGGGTAGAATATGATCGTGCAGACGGCGGCTTTGTTGTGCACATATTCCTCAATGACACGGGTCCTCAGATAGGGGTGCAGAAGCTCAGCCTCCGTTAAGAAGACAATCGTCCCCTCCGGCGCGGAGGCAATGGCTTCACTGACGCGATTTATGAGCGAGTTTCCCTGGCGCAGGAGATCACGGACCGCCTCGTTGATTTGGCAGGCGTCGGCGTCGCTTTCCAGATTGAGCCAGATATCCCATCTTCCCGACTTATCCACAATGTCCCAGATAACATCGGCAAGAGAAACCCAGCGGACATCACGGCCCGCCTCCTGTCTGATCCTCGATATCAAGCGGGGAAGGAGTTTCTTGACGGTGAGCATCATTTCGGGCGGGTAACGGAAGTAAAAGACCGGTGCGCTCTTAGCCGGATTGAGCGCATCGGGGTCTCGGATCTTGTCAAGTAGTTCCTTGAATGCGTTATCGAGCGAGTACATCGATCAGCTCCTCAATGGATTTGACGAGCCGGGTGAAATGCACGACCGAACCGGCGCGCTGAACGATCACCCCGCGGTGTTCCCCGATCCCGTCCAGACGCTCCACCACTCCGAAGGCGTCATTCCGAACAGCCCCCAGTCGGATGGTTGCAAAGGGAGGAGTCCGTCACGCCCGCTTCATTGAGTTCCTTGGCCAAGATCGCGGCCCCTTCATCCGACATGCGGCAATTGACGATCTCCCTGCGGCCTCGGACGACTTCGCGGAGGAATCCGACATCCCGCAGGAGACCGATAACGCAGCGGGCAATGCGCACCGACACCTTCTCCGACCACTGATTGTCCAAACGGCCGTCGTAATGTGCTTCCGACAGAAAAGAGAGCATCGGGTCCGTGTCCATGACGGGCTCCCCCTTCGGACGGCGGGCCAGTATTCACGTATCGTGAAGTCGTAGACCAGGTGGTCCTGACGTGCCGCAAATACGAACAGGAGTTCGGTGAAAACACGCCTCGGCAGGCCTGATGCAAGCACCTGTTGCAGAATCCGTGCGGGCTTGTCGCTCGGTCTCAAGAACCGCGGTGCAAACACTCTTCGCACGACGTCGCGGGTTCTGTAGGCGGTGGAGTTGCCGAGCAGCCCTTCAGTCTGGACCCTGCGCGTGAAGTCATCGAGCGGTTCATCGGGACGCCATTGTTCGAGGAGGCGACGCGTCTCTTCGATCATACCGGCACCCTTGCTGAGCGCGGTCGAGTATTTCCGCTGTACTTCTTTATCCATAGTCTTGGTCATCCACGGCCTCCGTCCGTTTCGGCGGTGAAATAGGGGAAGCCGGGTTTATTCCGAGCAAACGCCGTATAGTAAACAGCGGAGGTTTTCCTGATCCCCGCCGTAGTCATAATGTCCTTGTCGGTGCCGATCCTTCTTGCTCCTGGAGCGGTGTCCTCTCTCTCGCCGCCGCACATGGGTGCGAGCAATTTCATCAACTCCTCAGGCCGCCCCATGGCGTTGCGCAATGTCGGGAAGAAATCGTCGGCGGGGTCCGGAGGCATTCGATGGAGTTCGGTTTCCAGGGACTCGGGCAGTCTGAAGAGGTGGTACACGCCGAAGCGTCCGACGGCGCGGTCATGAGCGTCACCTGCGGCCTTCCCTACTGCGTGGACCGCTGCGTGAAAGGTCGTCCGCGGATACAGACGCTCCAAGAACCTCAGCCCGGTCTCATTCATGAATTCGGTTTTCCACCATACAGGGGAGGCCGACTCACCGAGGGCGAGGACAACGGCACGCAGACGGAGGATAAGAAGGGGCAGCGGCGGTTTCTGCGTTTTGTTCTCGGTCGTCATCTGCGGTCGCCCTCCGGAAGCGTTAACTTGCCCTGACCGGTCATTTTTTTACAAAAGCGCTCCAGTTGGGCCTTTGCGAGCTTGGAAGGCTTGGACAGACCGTTTTCCCATCGGTTGACGGTCGCATAGCTGACGCCGAGCTGCCGGGCCAGGTCTTCCTGGCTCAAGGAAAGCTGACGTCGTATCTCTTTTACCAATACCGAAAGACTTCGACCTTCTGTATCCATTCGCTGCACCTCTTGTCTGGATGGCAGACCACGGCCCCTGTCCGCATTTAATAGCGAATGCTATATCGTTCGCAAGAGAAATCCGAGTCCGAGGGGTCACCCATTAAAAGGCCCTCTGTCAAGGAAAAAACCTCCCCGTTGCCAAGAAACTGAGCGTTTCTTGGCTGAGGTACGGCCGGGATGCGTACAGCGCCGCCAATGCCTGCTCTTGACCGCTG
>JBFMDN010000116.1:0-8182 GCA_040753915.1 Thermodesulfobacteriota bacterium
AGACATACGTTTGGAGGGGGAGTGCCACACGACCCAAAAACGACCTCATGCGTAGGCCACAGACGCTTGCATGAGAAGATTACAGGGTCCACACGACCCACACGTCATCGTAGACCGTGGATTCTGGTCGCTGACATCGCTTGACTCCTTCCGATAATGGGATTATCACATGACGACACAGAGACAACGCTCAAGAGGTCTCGCCTTGCCGGCGCTGTTGAGATATATTCCAATTCCTCGGGCTATACGGTTTTCGTGTTGCACATGCCTGCAATCGCCCGTTCCCGGGTCTTTCATCATCGCGCCACTGAGGTTACTCTATCAAGCAACCGATTCCCTTTTTCCTGAATCCACCAGATGTCTCTGGCATCCAGTATTCCAGAATGTCCTGTCACAAATCAGAGAGATTAGCGTGCACGGACCCATGAATAACGTCCGTAAGCGATTATTCAATGAAATCAATAAGGATCTAAGCGCTCCCCTGTAAGAGGAGCGCTGCGAGGATGACCGGCACCCCAAAAGGTGTCCAATTCACTCGTAGGGAAGAACTGAGGACAAAACATGTTGATAGAAGACTACAATCTCGAAATCGAGGTGTCCACCCACAGCGCGCAAGAATTCGAGTATGAAGCCACAGCGCGACTTCCCGTAGATATACGTCAAGTCCTGCCGTACCTGAATGCCAAGCTGCGCAACGGAACATACCTCCCTGAAGTGCCTGCCTTCTCTTGGCGAAAAGATGAACACAAAATAGCCTTCTGGCCTGATCGAATAGCTGTTGACCATCTGGAGAGCCGAGAACAGGCAAAGAGCTTTCTGGAAGAACTCGTTAAATTGGTAAATGACGTTTGGGATGGCCGCGAGCAAATAGAGCCGGAGATCACAAGCCGCGAGAACCTGCAGCCCCTGGAGCTTTATCGCCTCCTTCCTCGCACAAACTGCAAGAGCTGTGGGGAAGCCAGTTGCTTCAACTTCGCTCTCAAATTGGCAGCGGGTCAGATCGAGCTGGAAAAATGCGAACCCCTGTTTGTGGAGCTCGACTACCAAGAACACAGAGCACAGATCGAGTCTCTCATGGCTACCAAGAGGCCCCTGCTTTGAGTTAAGTGGTCTGAACGATGAAACTTCTTCTTGCTGTGTTGAAACTCCTCATAGCTCTCGTGCTTGTGCCCTTGGCTCTAGATTGGCGGTCTCCCCTCCTGGCTTTCGTGCGTCAGTGGGCGCTGATCGGATTAATCGCTGTGCCGCTCGTCCTGATCTTCGCTGAGGTCCTGGCTCTGCGAGCTGCAAAGCCCGGGGAGCGGGTGCTCAAGGTGTTGAATACCTTGGGGTTACTCCTGGCTGTGGCTGCATTGACTGCCACTGTGGCGACCGAGGCTCGTTTTCAGTGGACTCGGCACCAAGTGTTGCACGCAGATCCCGCCCGACTGGAAAAACTAGGGCGTCATGTAGTCGTAGGCTACCAGGATCTCTCAGAAGTGAAGGAACTAGTCAGACTGCGGGCTATCACAGGTGTCTTCGTTTCGACTCGCAATATTCTAGACAAGACCATTGCGGAGGCCCGGACGGAAATTCAGTCCTTGCAGAATGAGCGGCAGAAACAAGGCTTGCCTCCTCTGTGGGTTGCCACTGACCAGGAAGGCGGAGTTGTGTCGCGAGTGTCTCCACCACTTGCTCGCATGCCGCCCATCTCGGAGATCATAGAACGCCATCCGGATCCAGCCCAACGCGAAAAGCGGGTTCGACAATATGCACTGAGACAAGGCCGTGAGCTTTCAGCGCTCGGAATCAATCTGAACTTCGCGCCTGTGGTCGACCTGAACTATCAGATCAGGAATCCCCAGGACCGCTTCACGCGAATACATCTACGAGCAATTTCCAGCGATCCGGCCGTTGTCGCTCAGGTGGCAGGCTGGTACTGTTCCGCTCTGGCAGAGTCAGGCGTCCTGGGTACTCTGAAGCATTTCCCCGGACTAGGCCGGGTGTTCGAGGATACCCATGCTGGATGCGCCACTCTGGCCACTCCCTTAGAAGAGCTGTCTAACACTGACTGGGTGCCGTTCCGGACGCTGATGGGTCAAGGCAACGCTTTCACCATGCTGAGTCATGTGCGATTGGCCGCGATAGACGCCGACAGGCCGGTGTCAATCTCTCCCCGGGTTGTCTCCGGTCTTCTGCGTGGTAAGTGGAAGTATGACGGAGTGCTGATTACCGACGATTTCAGCATGAGTGCGGTCTATCGAAGCTCCGTCGGCATCGAAAACGGGAGCATAGACGCATTAAATGCCGGAGTCGATTTGATCCTAATCAGTTGGGATGCTGATCAGTACTATCGCGTGATGCACGCTCTGCTGGAAGCTGACCGGGATGGGAAGCTAAATCCGGACGCCCTGATGCACAGCCATCGGCGGCTCGAGCGAGCACGTCAGGGCTTATCGCAGAAGCGCTAGGAAGGCGGCGAGCAGCTTCATGGCCAACGGCCGGCATCTTGTCTCCCCACATCGCAGCCCCGCAGGATTGTCGAGAGCGGAGGGGGCGAGCTCGGGTGAAAGGGGTATCATAGCGGTGCCTGACGAGAATGCTGTCGGGACTGCCAAATAACGTGATGTGAGAAGCAAGACACTCTTGGGAACCAACATGCAGGAAACGCAATCAATCAGCCGCTGCCCCTGGGTGGATCTCACGAAGCCGGACTACGTGGCATATCACGATGAGGAGTGGGGCGTCCCTGTCCATGAAGACCGGCGCCTATTCGAATACCTCATACTGGAAGGGGCTCAGGCCGGTTTGAGCTGGTATACGTGTTGCGAAAGCGGGAGAATTATCGCATCGCATTCGATCACTTTGACCCCCAAAAGGTAGCCCGGTATGACGAGCAAAAGGTGCAGCAGCTTCTCGCAAATCCCGGAATTATCCGAAACAAAGCCAAGATCCTCGCGGCAATCAACAACGCCAGACGATTCCTAGAGATACAGAACGAATTCGGGAGCTTCGACTCCTACATCTGGAGATTCGTTGACGGGAGACCACTGGTAAACGAGCTCAAGGATCTGGCGGATTACCCTGCAACAAGCCCCGAATCGGATGCGCTGAGCAAAGACCTGCGTCATAGAGGCTTCAAATTCGTCGGATCAACAGTGTGTTATGCGCACATGCAGGCAACGGGAATGGTGAACGATCATACGATCACCTGCTTCCGAAGACAGGAGATCGTTGAGAGATACGCAGGAAAATTCTCCCCGCGTTCGCGGTTGTCGGTGAAGTGACGTGGAGGGGTTAGGGGCTGCCTGGACCCTATAGGTCCGCCCCAAAAGGACTTGGTTCGAGAAGAGCGTCATCGTGTGCTCGCCTTCGGGGCCAAATGCCTCTGCAATTGAAACGCGACACCTCAATTGTCACTCTTGCACAAGTGTCCCCCCAATCCGTTAGCAGAATTTGGGCACTTGCTGCCCGACAGTCAACGCCGCAATCACGGCTTATCGCCTACCGGCATGCACCCGAGCTCTTCCTCGATGCGCTCCGCGAGGAAGATCTTCAACAATGACTGGTACGGGACATCTCTCTTGTGCGCCAGCATTTTCAGGTCATCGAGCATTGTTTCAGGAAGCCTGACAGAAATCGTCCTGGTTGATGGCTTCAGGTTGGGGAATCTCATTCGCTTCGCCTTTTCCCAATTGACATGCTCGGTCGAGTCATGGCTTGCCCAGAAGTCACGTTCCTGTTCTTCATTCTCGAATCTCGGGATCTTTTTTTTCATTGTAAATCCGCCTCTCTTTCCGATTCATGTCGCGGGCTGAAATGACACGGATTCTGTCGCCCCGGACGGTGAACACCACAAACAGCCAGCGGCCTTTATCGGTGTGCCCCAATGCGAAGTATCGGCTTTCGATCTTCGAGTGCTTTGAATCGTCTCCTACGACGAGAGGGAGATTGAAGAAAACCTGTTCGCATTCCAATCGAGAAACAGTATGTCTAATCCAGTTCTTATCCGCATTTCCTTTGTCCCAGTCAAACCCGGCGCATTGGGTCAGCTTATCGAGCTCCACGTTCTTCCCGCTTTCTCAACTACATTCTCACAGAATGTATATTCCGTCCATATACATAAGTCAAGAGGAACAACCAACCACAACCCACGGTCTACGCTGACGTGTGGGTCGTGTGGACCATGTAAGCTTCTCATGCAGGGGTCTGCGACCAACGTATGAGGACCACACAGGGTCCACTCGACTCCTACGTCAAAGCAGACAGTGAATTCCGGTTGAACTAAGCATTGGGCTGTGGTACTGTGAAATCATGAAAACGGTGCGTTATATATATTGGCAGGATGAAGAGATGTGGCTCGGGGACATTGAGGAATTTCCGGACTACATGACACAGGGAGAAACGCTGGAGGAGCTTCAAGAAAACCTCAGGGACATCTACAACGACCTTTCCGGGGGCAAAATTCCCGGGGTGCGTCGTGTAGCTGAGCTCCGGATGGCATGAAACGGTTGGAGCTCATCTGGCAGAGTGAGCGGACCGATTCATCGTCGGTGACCGCCATTCGAAGGCTTTGCACTGACCCCTTACCATGTTTACGGGAGGCGTTTTGCTATGTCCACCCGAGATGCGGGTGTTTGGCGATTGCTCCGGGCCACTCTATCTGTTAAAGTGAACATATAATATGAGTGCTCCAGCCCCCACACCCGCTTGTGCTCAACGAGCGGTGTAGGGAGCGAAGGAAAATGGTTGGGGGTGTGGGCAGCCTTTTCGAAAGTGTCTCAAAAGCATGCAGTCCGTGATAGTCGTGGCACACCCCCTCACCCTGACCCTCTCCCCCGAAGCGGGCGAGAGGGGATTCTTCAGGCTCCCTCTCCCTCTGGGAGAGGGTTGGGGTGAGGGTGCCTTTTCATGCATCGACGCTCAATCGTGCTACGATTTTTTGTATGTCCCGAGTTCTGAGACATTTTCTTTCGCCTTTCCCCTGATCAGAGTGCTGTTGCCCCGCACGATGTGCCCATCTCCGATGCGTAAAGAATTCGGAGCGGGGCTCGCTTCTTCGTTTGAACCGTGAAACGGAAGCCACTACGCCTTGCGTTCCGGCTCTGGCTAACGCTTTAGCGCACAAACGATTCGTCCGCCTCCCGAGAATCACGCGACCACGCTGATCCCGTGTTGAAACCTCCTCCAGAGCCCCGACGCAAGACTGACTACACCATATACGGGGGAAATGGTGGTTGGTTGGTGCAAGAAAACGAAGGCCCAGAAGGGAGGCTTAGCCATGAGAATTACGATTTCAGCCATCAAAGCAGACATTGGGAGCATAGGGGGTCACATCAAGCCGAGCGAAGCCGTCTTGGACCGGGTGAGAAGCTTCTGCCAGGACACCGCAGGTGACGTGTTCATAGATTGGCAGGTAAGCTACACCGGCGACGACATTGCTATACTTAGCACCCATCAAAAAGGGGTCAATAATGAGCAGGTGCACAAACTGGCTTGGGACGCTTTTGTGGCTGGCACCGAGGTAGCCAAGGCCGAGGGCCTGTACGGGGCCGGACAAGATCTCCTGAAGGATTCTTTTTCGGGCACGGTAAAGGGGATGGGGCCGTGCGTCGCTGAAATGGAATTCGAGGAGCGTCCCGGCGAGCCCTTCCTCCTCTTCGCTGCAGACAAGACCGACCCCGGCGCCTACAACTTGGCCCTATACCTTAGTTTTACCGACCCCATGTACTGCCCGGGCTTGATACTCTCTCCCAAAATGTCCGCGGGATTCACATTCACCATTATGGACGTGGCATACACGGACGCTGACAGGGTCATCGAATTGAATGCACCCGAAGAGCTATACGACATCGCTGCGTTGCTCCGCGACACAGAAAGATTCGTCGTGGAGTCAATCCGATCCCGGGCCGACGGCGAAATCGCTGCGGTGGTAAGCACTACGAGACTGCACAACATCGCGGGAAAATACGTCGGCAAGGACGATCCCATCATGCTGGTGCGCGTACAAAGCAGCTTTCCTGCCACTGGAGAGATTTTGGCTCCTTTCTGCATCGCCCCGCTTGTGGCGGGCTTCATGCGCGGGAGTCACACGGGTCCCCTGATGCCTGTGAAGAGAAACTCTCCTGTATCATATTTCGACGGCCCACCGGTGGTTACAGGATCTGCATACTGTGTGCGGAACGGGAAGCTCACGGAGCCTGCAGACGTGTTCGATCATCCGTTTTGGGACGAGATACGAGCGGAAGCGGCAAGAAAGGCTCTCAGCATTCGACGACAAGGCTTCTTCGGCGCTGCCATGCTACCGTACAGCGAGCTCGAATATGGGGGCATTGTCGACAAGATGGACAAATTGGATTCAAAGTTCGTTGTCAGGCATGACTCGGATCTAAAGCAGAAGGTTTCCGCGGCATGAAGAGCAAATCCCTTTTGTTTGACCAGACTTCTGATTTCACAAAGCCGGAAAGGCCCAGCGGAGAGCGTGTCGTAATTCAGGTGTAAATGAGTTTCGGAACGGCGGGCTGGAAGCCCGCCTTCAAATCTGTGCAACGGTGATTTCTCCGCCAGCATTAATAGGCAGCACCATTGGCATTCCGGAAGGTTCGGTGACGGAATCATGGCCGGAAGTGACAATGGGATGCCAGAAACGATTCTCGGCCCCTTGCAAACCGAGGACATGGCATTGGTCATGCCGAAAGATGCCCCCATTGGGGGATGGAATGAAGTGGTGTCCCTTATCTCGTTCTTCCTATGGATAACCCTCTTGGCCCGCTGGGCGCACATACTCGGATTCTGCTTCAAGAGGAGCTGCTTCGGACATGGGAATAGCACCGCAAGACGATCCTTTTCGTAAGCCACAATGTGGACGAAGCCATATATCGCCGGACCGCATTGAGGTTATATCAGGTCCCCCTGGAAAAATAACAGAGATTATGGAAATGCGTACGCGCGGGCCACGGGATCGCAGTGATGCCCAATACGGGCAAATGGCATCGGAAATCTTGGACACCCTGGAAAAGGAAGCCGGTTTTTGAGTCTGAGCTCATATTACGCGCCACTTTCGAGGAGCAATCTCACAGCCGCAACTGGTCGTCCGGATCGGCCCGGCGGACAGAGAGCATCTCTGGAGCGGGCTTGCTTTCCTGTTGGGGTTTTCGATCGGCTAAAGCTGTGGGAGCGGCGTTCGGCACGCATCCATCCATCCATCCATAACTCCGTGGGAGGTCCATAGTCCGCGGCTCGTGCGAGGGAACAAGAATCCGGGACGATGTCACGCACTCCAGGCGACAGATCGTCCCCTTGATTCCCTTCGTACCCCCGGCTTTTGACCTACCGCCAGTTCGCCGCGATCAGGGGATTGAGCACATCCTGGTAGTTGGCCGGCAGGGAGGTCTGACCTGCAGCCGGAGGAGCGAACGCAGCCATCGCGCTGACCAGTGCGTCCACGTTGCTGCTGAGCAGCGTCTTGCCGTCGCTCGTCTTGAATTCCTCCACCCGATACGCGGACCCTTTGTACCAATCGGCAATGGTCACCTTGTCTTGAGTGCCGATGATGCTAACCTCCAGGTCGTACCCCACGTGGCGCAGCCAGAGCTGATCCGATGCCACTCCCGGGCCGAGCACCAGCTTGTCCGTATTCCCCGGTGTCCAGTCACTCTCCACGATGCGGTCCTGCCCGGAGCCACGACCGAAGAGGTACGTGTCATTCCCCAGGCCCCCTTCAAGGATGTCGCTCCCGGCTCCACCGTCCAAAGTGTCGCTCCCGTATCCTCCGCTGAGCCTATTGGCGCCACTATTTCCAGTGAGCACATTATCCAAGGAATTGCCGGTCCCATTGATGGAGGCACTTCCGGTCAGGGTAAGGTTCTCAACGTTCCAGCCCAGGCTATAGCTCACCGAGCTCAGTACGGTGTCCGTGCCTTCCCGGAAATTCTCGATGACAACATCACGGATATTGTCCACAATATAGGTGTCATTCCCCGTGCCACCCGAGAGCACGTCCACATCGGCTCCTCCATCAAGAAAGTCATCGCCGGAACCGCCAAACAACAGGTCCATGTCACCTTCACCGTATAGGGTGTCGCTGCCTGCTTCGCCAAAGATCATGTCGCTTCCAGAGCCACCGAATACGATGTCATCTCCGCCTCCTGCAAAGACGATATCCGTGCCGCCTTTGGCATAGATGATATCGTCCGTGTCGCCA
>JBFMDN010000117.1:0-7904 GCA_040753915.1 Thermodesulfobacteriota bacterium
CCGTCCGGGGAAAATCACTTCATGGCGTCTGCCCCTGTTCATCACATGGTACCAAGCGTCTGGATATTGAATGCGTAATGGCCGTGACATGGGCTGTCCCTATCGCGATGTGCAACATGAGTCAAGAGGAGACTTGACCCCGTTTTCCGTTTTCCGTTTCGTTTCATAGCGGCACGGCCTCTTTCAAGACCCGATCTCGGATTCGGGGTCGAAGGCCCTTGTCGCTGACCACGTCTACCTTGCACCCGAGAAGCTTTTGGAGCTCGAGCCACAAGGCCGCATGGTCAAAAAGGCTCCGTCCCGGCTCCATGGTGACGAGCAGATCAAGATCGCTCTTCTCGTCAGACTCTCCACGTGCCACAGAACCGAAGATCCTGACATTGCTGGCACCATGCCGAGCCGCAGTGCGAAGAATGTCTTCCCGCTTCTCTTTCAAGAGCTCGTTGACGTCCATTCCCGATATCCTTGGGTGAAAGCGCCGGCTCTCGACCAGGGAAAAATTCCTTCATGGTGTCAGCCAACGTTCGTCACATGCTACCAAGCATCCGGCCATTGAATGAGTAGTGGCCGTCACGTGAGCCAACCATATCATCATCTCCCATGGCTTCAAAACTTGAATTGCCCCAGGCTCCTCGAGTTTCCTGGCGCTATTCCGGGGACTCGGCATCAACGATCTTCTCCACTGCTCGAAGCAGTGGTGGTAAATTGTCCGTTACGGTGTGCCAGAGGATATCGAGGCTGATATCGTCGTACGCGTGTTTCAGCCGGCCACGCATGCCCACTATCTGTTGCCAGGGAATCTCGTCGAACCGCTCCTTTGAAGCGGTGGAAACTTTTCCGGCTGCTTCCCCGATCCCTTCAATCCCTTTCATGAGGGCGAACGCGAACATATCGTCCTCATCCAGGTCGACTCGACTCCCGCCTGCTGCAAAAGCAACAGCCTTCTGTCCAGCTTCAAGCATGTGGCGAATTCGTATGACGTCATCCTTCCGCATACTGCACCTGTGCGCCCGCCACAACTTCGTCCCGGAAATACCGGCTGAGATCCCGTGGGGTCCTCAAATCGACTTTTCTGCCAAGAAGATTCGAGAGCTCGATCTCCATGCCCGCAAGATCTAAGAGGCCAAGTATGTGCAGCGGGTCAAACTCAACGAGCAAGTCTATGTCGCTGTCGGGCCCGAAGTCCTCTCGGAGATAGGTCCCGAATATGGCAAGCTTTTTGATGTGATGGCGTTTGCAGAATTCTTCGATCAGCTCTTTCTGTATTTCCGGGCGCTCCGCTTTCATCACCCGTGCTCCGTCGTCCTCGTCGAGATCCGGAAACAGACACGGCCAGAAACCAAGAAAGGCCGGCATGGGCCGGCCTGACTCTGTGATCTAACTGGTAGGCGGGAGAGGATTTGAACCTCCGACCCCTGCCGTGTGAAGGCAGTGCTCTCCCCCTGAGCTACCCGCCCAGAACAGTGTCACAATACGCCCGAAGTGCCCATCTTGTCAAGACCGATCTCCCGAAAATTTCCCTTGGTGTCCCAATGGAGATTGTCACGATTTTCCTCCACAGAGGCGGAGATTTCTACTGCTCGGCCATCGAGAAAGGCCATTGCAAGTGGCATGCGGTCCGGTGCCGCGTCGGCATGACGCACTCACGCGGACCTCCTTATGACCCAGAAATTCTTGCAGGGATGGGAAGTCCAGTCCGCCATGGGGAGGTTTCGTGCTGAAGAAACTTACTGCCTTCTTGCCGTTGATTCTGCGCTAACCTCGCCGACTTGCATTTCTTTGGCCGAACCGGAGCGGGTACATTTTCCGAAGGCCAACCGAAAGGGATCACCCTGGATGCTTGTTGTGGATTTGTCTTACGAGCAGACCGCGATTCTCATCTTGTCACAAATACATATCAAGTATCTTCCGGCTGTGAGGGCTCATTTTGTGCCAGTCGGGGATGAGATATCGTATTCCGCTCAGGTCCTTTATCAAGATCCGGTTTCCCGAGAGCCGGTAAACGTTTTCCGGATTGATCTCAATGTCCGTGGTGCCCCTGTCGGTAACAACGGAAAGCCGAACGTTAGGTCCGGAATGCACTGACCGCGTGATCTGCCGAATGACCGGGGTGAACATGCAGCGGTCAAGCTCCTCTTGAAGAATATGTCGCGCTTCTGCCGGAACGGCATCGAGGTTTTCGATGCACAGCAGCTCACTGCCCTGGGAATCGCATACTGCTATCCATCCTTCCGGGTCGGTGATGGGAAACAAGCGGACTAGTCGGACATCGGTGTATTCCCGTCCCTGGGTGTCCGTGATAATCAGCCGTCCCCGGTTATCGCGAAAACAGGCGGCTATTGTCTGCACTGCATGATGATTCACTAGGCTTCCCCTGAGACGCGACGTCTGATCACTCCGTCGTGCTTCAGATGCTGAGTAGGCGTGAGGCACATCTCCGCATTTGTCCGGTGAAAACGGGCGTATGTTCTACTTATTCTCAGCAGTTCCCTGTGGCCGCCCACGCCGGTGATCCTGCCGTCTTCCAGGACCACAATGCGGTCCGCTCGCTTCAGGGTGCTGAGACGGTGGGCTACGGCAATCGTCGTGCGTCCCCGAATCAAGTTCTCAAGGGCCTGTTGAATCTCCTTTTCCGTTTCCACATCAACCGACGAGGTGGCCTCATCAAGAATGAGAATTGCGGGATCTATAAGAATCGCTCTGGCAATGCTGATGCGCTGGCGCTCCCCGCCGGACAAGAGCTGGCCCCGCTCTCCCACCAGTGTGTCATAGCCGTCCGGAAGTCGTATGATGAAGTCATGGGCGCATGCGGCTCGGGCTGCATCGATTAATTCGGCCCGGCTGGCATCGGGCCGCCCGTATGCGATGTTTTCCGCGATGGTCCCGTAAAACAAAAAGGGCTCTTGCAGCACTATGCCGATGTTCTTCCGATAGCCGGCAAGCGACAGATCGCGGATATCGATGTCGTCAACGCGAACAGCACCTTCACAGACATCATAGAAGCGGCACACGAGGTTCACCAGCGTGGTCTTACCGGACCCGCTGGGCCCTACAAGTCCGATCATCTCCCCGGGCATGATGGTCAGGTTGACATCCTGCAGCACGCTGCGCTTGCCGTAAGAGAAGCCTACGTTCTTGAACTCGATCTTTCCTTTTAGCCTTCCCGGCATAATGGCGTTCGGCGATTCAACGATACGAGGTTTTTCATCGATAACGTCAAATATCCGCTTTGCACTCGCGGCGGCCCTCTGAGTTGCCGACACCATAAGGATCATGGATTCCAGCCGCGCGTAAAACCTGCTGATGTAGGCGACGAAAGCAGTCAGTACGCCCACGGTAATTTTGTTCTGAAAGATAAGCCACACGGCAAAGCCCCAAATAATCAGCACGCCGATATCTGTCAGGAGGGTCACCATGGGCTTGAAAAATGACCACACCGTGTTTACCCTGTCATTTGCCCTGAGCACATGATCATTCGTTTCCTTGAACCGGAGAATTTCTCGCCGCTCCTGAGCAAATGCTTTCACCACCCGAATGCCCGGAATGGCGTCTGCGAGGACGCTGGTCATCTCTGCCCATGCCCGATTTCCCTTGGCAAACCCGCGCCAGAGGGTCTTTCTCACCCGGTAGGTGAGCCAGGCTATCAGGGGAAAGGGGCAGATGGTCACCATAGCGAGCAGGGGATTGATATACAGAAGAATGCCGGCGGTCATAACAATCATCAGCACATCAGCACCGAAGTCCAGCATGTAGACCGAGAGGAAAGTGCAGATACGCTCCGTGTCGGTGCTCACCCGGGCAATCAGGTCCCCCGTGCGCTTTTCGCTGAAGTATTCAAGGGACAAATGGTGGAGATGACCGTATATGGTGTTGCGCAGCTCAGCGCTCACCCGTTCGCTCACCCAGGCAAGGACGTAGGTCCGAGCCCACCCCAGAAGCCATGCAAAGGCGGCGGCGCCCCCGAGTCCCGCGAGATACCAGGCCACGCGTAATTCGTCCATAGGTACGCCGTTCTGATAGGGTATCAGGATATTATCAATGAGAGGCATGGTTATATAGGGCGGTATGAGACCCGCAGCCGTGCAGGCCACGCTGAGCACGAAGCTGAGGAAGAAAAGTCGTGTCCAGGGTCTTGCGAAGCGGATCAGCCTTCCCAGCGAACGCATTGTTGATTCGGCGGCATCGTCGGCTGAATCCTCAGAAGTGACAGCGGAGGATTCATGGGAAGACGGTTTTTCGTCACCAGCGTCTTCGCCGGCAGCCGACTCTGTTGCGAGCGCTTCAAATGTCTTGACAAATGCACAGGCCTCGGGATGCCGACCGATGGTATAGTGCAGGCGTGCAAGAAGACGATCCCCCGTTCTGAGCTCGAGCTCGCCCACGCCAGGATAAGCGTACACCTTGAAGGCGATATCCCCAGTGAGCAACCACGATTGCGCCGCCCGATAGCCGGACTGCTGCAGGCTGGACGCGTTTCCCGAGGGAGATACTTCATGTATCAGGCGGCGATTTGTAAGAACTAGGGTTCCCTTGGCAAAGCAAAGGTTCTCGTCAAGGTCATGGACAAACGTTGCCCGAGGCGCTTCACCGGCCTCATACTGAATACACGTCGAATTCACGCTGGTTCGCCTCATCTAATCGTAAACCATATTGGCAACTGAAGAAGGTACGTCAAACGGAAAGTACTTGCGCATGTACTCGACAGTTTCATCCACTTCGTCGGCCTGGATGAGCAACAGGCTTTCTGAGGTGAGGTTGTTCATGGCAAAATCGATGGCAGTCAGCGAACCGTAGATTTCCTGGACCTCCTTGACCCTGCTTGTTCCCTCGAGCCCCTGCCGGAAGAGCCGGATAATTTCTCCCTTTTCCCTGCCCCGAGTATAGTGGTCCTCATAAAGGATTACCGAGTCGAATGCCTCGCCCAGCAACCTGCCCTGCAGAACAATGTCGCAGTCCCGGCGGTCTCCCGCTGTGGAATATATGGCGATGCGGCGTCTGTAGGTGTAGTTCCCCAACGCCTCAACAACGGCTCTAAGGGATGAGGGATTGTGGCCGTAGTCGACAATGATGGTGGAACCGTTCTGGTGGACCACATTAAACCGCCCGGGCACATTAACGAAATTGGCAAAGAACTGTTTTGCGGAGGAGAGGATTTTGTCGATCGGAAGTCCAAGAGCCCACGCCGCGCCGATACTGGCCAACGCGTTTTCCACTTGGAAGCGTATGGTGCCCCCGTGGGTCAGGGGAATCTGGTCAAGATACGCGAAGTGGTGCTCCACTTCACCCTCGGCAAGAATAACAGCGCTTCCACGCACAAAAATGGCCCGTCCCCCTGCTCGGCAATGCTCTTTGACAACCGGGCTGAGGTCGCGACTGGAAAAGTACAAAACTGATCCCTTGCAGTGTTTGGCCATCTCCGCAACCAGAGGATCCAGCGCGTTCAGGACAGCCGTTCCGTTTTCTGCAACGGATTCAATTACCGTTCGCTTGACCGCTGCGAGCTTTTGAAGCGTGTTGATGTCGAAGAGATCAAGATGATCACCTCCTTCGATGTTTGTCACCACGCCGACATCGCACCTGTCGAAGCCAAGGCCTTCCCGGATAATCCCCCCTCGTGCCGCTTCAAGAACGGCCGCGTCGACAAACGGATTGAGCAGCACACTGCGCGCACTCCGAGGCCCGCTGCAATCACCTTTTTTAATTCGCCGCCCGTCAATATAGATACCGTCGCTACAGACCATTCCGGTGTAGAAGCCCGTACTTTTCAGAATATGGGCAATGAAGCGGGTCGTCGTTGTCTTGCCATTGACACCGGTGACGGCCACAATCGGAATCCTGCCGGTGGCACCGTCAGGGAAAAGCATGTTAACAATGGATTCCCCCACAGGTCTCCCTTGGCCCTCCGAGGGCGCTACATGCATCCGCAGTCCTGGCGAGGCATTGACCTCAATTACTTTCCCCCCCTGCTCCTCAAGCGGGATGCTGATGTCTTCCGTGACAATATCCACACCTGCGATGTCAAGGCCGACGCTCCTCGCTGCGTCCACGGCAAGAGAGGCATTGACCGGATGTACCGCATCGGTAACATCGACGGACGTTCCACCGGTACTCAGGTTAGCGTTGCGCCGGATCAGGACCACGGTTCTCGCCGGTGGTATGGAATCGGGAGTCAGACCCTGGTCTGCAAGGACCGCTCTTGAAATATCATCCAGAGGTATCCTGCTGAGGGGCAGAGCGTGATAATCGCCGCGGCGAGGGTCTGCATTTTCCTTCTCGATGAGCTCTGCAACTGTGTGCTTGCCGTCCCCAAAGACCTGAGCAGGCACACGCTGTGCTGCAGCGACGAGATGGTTGCCGACGACAAGAAGCCGGTAGTCCTTTCCTTTGATGTGCTCCTCAACTAGCACCTTTGGGCTCCGCCTGGCGGCGGCTTCAAACGCCGTCTCGACTTGCTCCCTTGTGCATAGGTTCACCGAAACTCCCCTGCCCTGATTGCCGTCGTAAGGCTTCACGGTTACCGGAAGGCCGATTTCACAGGCTGCTGTCCATGCTTCTTCGGCACTTTCCACAACGGACCCAGCGGGCACGGGCACCCCCACGGAGCTCAGGATCATCTTGGTGAGCTGCTTGTCCTGTGCGATCTCCTGAGCTATGGTGCCGGTTCCATCAGTCTCGGCAGCCATAATGCGGCGCTGCCGTGAGCCATAACCGAGCTGCACCAGACTCCCGTCATTGAGACGCCTCACGGGAATCCCCCGTTTTCTCGCTGCATCCACAATCGATCTGGTACTCGGTCCAAGGCACACTCTGCCCGCAAGATCTCTCAGCCGGCAAATCGTGGTCTGCGCATCAAAGGGCGTACCATGGACAGCGGCGAGACACAGCTCCCAGGCGGACTTGAGACACTCACGCGCAAGATGCTCTTCTTCGTACTCAATTGCAACCTTGTAGACCCCTTCCTCGTCGGTTTCCCGTGCCCTACCGTACCCTACATCGGTACCTGCAAGGGTTTGCAGCTCAAGAGTTACATGCTCCAACACATGGCCTAGGTAAGTACCGTCATCAAGGCGCTTAAAAAATCCACCACGGACGCCAAGCCCGCACCGGTGCTCGATAAGGGAGGGGAGCCATTCCTTGACTCGTTGATTGAAACCGGGAATGGTGTTTGAAGGGCTGTCCTTCAATTCCTCGAGATCAACTAGCACTTCCAGCACGGTAAAGCTCGCCCAAATACTTGGCCCGCGCAGCGCACGCACGGCACGGATGTTCATTGTCTGAGTTCTCCTCTGCTACCGAATTATACGACGGCCCTTCCATTTTGACCGTCTTGGCGCTCTTGAGGGTGAGAGAGGTCTCCCCGCTGACTCCAAGACGATCATCGTCGGTTGTCCGGCACGACCGGACGCAGGCAGCCTGCTCGCCCCACTGACGAACAGCAACTCTTATCATGTTTCGGAGCGTACGTCAGCTCCCACCACTCCCTCAACAAATTTAAAATGTTTCCAACCCCTAGAATCTGCGGCTTGACAGTAAGATGTGTTACGGTGCTGAAAGCATGGGCAGAGGAGCAATGGGGTAACCCCATGAAATTATACACATACTCTGAAGCTGGAGAGACGCTCGCGAGAATTCGAGAGGAGTCCAAGGCCGAAGAAGGTATCACTTGGCGGTGCTGAGGAGACATGTTTGCCATTGTTCCCAAGCTCGGCAAGGCTCGCCGTTCCCCCTCCGATGGCCCTGCCTGGGCAAGAGGATTAGCCGGCAGGAGATGCTCGACCTGACCTTCCGCACCATTTTTCTTGTGGTTGGGTGATTTTTTCGGGGATGGCCCCAAAAAAGACGCGACAAGCGAGAAGTTTTCCGGCAAATTAGGCGGCTCAGGGAGGTGGGCGATGAGCGTAATG
>JBFMDN010000118.1:0-7654 GCA_040753915.1 Thermodesulfobacteriota bacterium
GGCAGCCTGAGTTCCACCAACCGTGACGCCTCCGCCGCCACCGCCGATGACAGGACCTTGAACTTGCTGTTGTCCGCCGCCACCGCCACCTTGGGCAGCTTGAGTTCCACCGACCGTGACGCCTCCGCCGCCACCGCCGATGACAGGACCTTGAACTTGCTGTTGTCCGCCCCTACCGCCACCTTGGGCAGCTTGAGTTCCACCAACCGTTACACTTCCGGGGCCTCCTCCACCTACCACAGCGCCTTGGACTTGCTGTTGTCCTCCGCGGCGACGCCCGCCACCTTGGGCAGCTTGAGTTCCGCCCACCGTTACGCTTCCGGAGCCTCCTCCGCCTACCACAGCGCCTTGGACTTGCTGTTGTCCTCCATGGCGACGCCCGCTACCTTGAGCAGCTTGAGTTCCGCCTACCGTCACACTTCCGGGGCCTCCTCCGCCGACCACAGCGCCTTGGACTTGCTGTTGTCCTCCGCGGCGACGCCCACTACCTTGGGCAGCCTGAGTTCCACCAACCGTGACGCTCCCGGAACCACCGCCGCCGACCACAGCGCCTTGCACTTGCTGTTGTCCCCCGCGACGACGCCCACTACCTTGAACAGCTTGAGTTCCGCCTACCGTCGTACTTGGGCTAAACGCAGCACCTCCGCCACCACCGCCGCTACGGCGGCGACCTTTTTCTACCAGACTCTCGTCGGTCTGGGATGTCTGTTCCCCCACGACTTGGGCGCCTTTCCCAGTATCGGATTCTGCTCGAACCGGCGCTGCCACCATTACAACCAGCAGCAGCGCCATAAATCCAGCACCCGCCAAGATCCCCAATGTGTTCCTGTTAATTGCCATTGTCTGAATCTCCCTTCGCAATTCTTGACAGGCTCTCAATTTTTGAGCGTCCTGTCGCTGTTTGGAATCCTCGGGAACATTCATCATTTTTCGGTTCATGTATGGCACGAGCAGTGCCCGAACTGTTTGGGGACTCCCGAAGGATTCGTAAATAATTTAAGGCAATTGAACCGTTCCAATACTAATGTTCCCCCTTGATTGAAGATCAGCCCCTTGCTTCTCGAGCTTGTTGGAAGCCCGGTCGGCGTGACATTAAGCGTTGTAAGATCTTCTCACGCGCCTTTCTCGCCGTCTGGCGCCGGAAAGGATCTGCTTTCTTCAAGGAATTTAGTCGCCAATCTATTGGCGATATGGACAGTTATAATCTCCTACTTACCTAGTCTTTTCGCTGACGATGCTCACTATGCTGTGAAAGGCAAGAAGCGGAGGAAGATTTTCACAAAAATAATTTTCATGGGACAACGAGTGAATCAGTGAACTGATCAATTATCGTGCCATTTAGGCTCCAAAGTCTTCATCGCATAAAGGCTTTGGCAAAGGGCTCCATTCTTAGCAAGGCCAATAGGTTCCCGTCGTTACGCGATCCGTTTGATTTACCGGTGCCCCCAGATTCGGAAAATCAGTGAATCCACATACCATGTGGAATTGGTTCCATGGAAGCGATTCCTTGTTCCCTGATTCTTGGATCACCAGATTGGGGGAAAGCGTCTGAGATCCTTGCTCCTGGAGGCCCTCTTGATCCATGCTGGATGACCTCGGGACCGCACGCCTCTGTCTCCGAGGTGGCCGGGGCTGAAATGGGGCTTGCGTCGATGCCGGTAATCCTGTAAATTCGCGTCCGTCCGCCCCCCGGGTGGGTAGCATGACGGGGCTAACGGCAGACAGGCCCGTCCCAGTGCAGGATTTTGCTGGCGGTCCGCGTTGAGCCGGTCAAGGATTGTTGCTCTGCCCGCGGTGTGGCAAAAAGACACATTCCCAGGGAGGCATTCCCGCTGTCTTTGGTCGCGCACATGGAGCCCGGAGTCATGATGAACGTTGATTGGTCAAGAGCAGGGCTGTGAATTGGGACCTCGGGAAGAGTGTCGCGATGTTTTGGCATGAATGTTGCCCTTTCCCAAGTCGTCATGCCAGCCAAGAGGGTGTGGCGCCGGTAAGGGATCTTGGGTTCAGGAGTGAAAGGAGATGCTGAAATACAAATGCTTGCTTTGTGGAATTGAATGGGGGGATTCGCAGGCTTCGGAGTCTGAAATTTCTCATGGGTACTGTCCTGACTGCATACGAGAGAGGTACACCGAAAAGATTCATGAGGCACAATTGAGGGCTGGGTACTCTGACTGCTTCAACCGCGGGTACAACGATTGCACGGAGCTGGGCTGCTGCTTTCGGAGTGCTTGCCAAGACTATTCGGTGGTCAAGTGGAGAAAAAGACTCCTCGACGCGGTTGATACGCAAGATATGGCAGATTGCCGTTAATCGAGTGGCCGAAACTGCATTCAACGTGCGTCACGTCCTCTGCCACGCCTGTTCGGATAATTGACCTTCTCCGGGTCGAGAACCTGTGGCATCCTCCCGAAGCATGACCCTTCTGCAGATCGAGCGGGCGTTGCCATATCAAGCGGCCCCTTCATTCTCCTGTCGATTCCCTGCATCCATCGTCATTCTTGATGCGTTCAACGACAACACGATCGGCATTGACGGCCCCGGGAGAACGGTTCATACTGCGAGCCATTTAGACCATTCACACGCGATTGGAACCAAGATCCGGGGTGTGGAGGACGCGCCATATGAGTGCCGACGCCCAGCAGAGAAAAGCAATCTTGAAGTTACTGCGGGACTCGGGTGTACCGCTGACCGTGAAGCAGGTTGCCAGCACCATATCCGGTTCGGCATCCCGCAAGAATGTCGCGGCAGTCAGGACGGTTCTTGACGAGCTGAAGGCCTCCGGGGACGCTTTTGAATTTCCCCCCGAGAGAATCGACCGAGAGCCCAGGTTCGGGGGCACTTCCCCTGTGGAATGGCTCGCAGCGAGAATAGTCGACAAAATCAGAGAAGCAGGCGGCCGCGTCACTGTCCGACAAGCTCGGGAGAGCTTACCGAAGTGGGGGCAGGGGTATTTCGATCAATGCGTCGGTAAGCTGGTCAAAGAGGGGCGACTCTTCTATCTCACTGTACGCTTCAAGTATGTCCTGCTGTCTCAGCCGACACCCTTCGACCACCTGCTGCCAAGACAAGTGACAGCCTTGAAGGAGATCCTGGAACGGGTCAATCGGTTCCGCAAGAGCAGGCTCCCGCTCGAAGAGCTGCGGGCGTTCCTGGACGGATCGAATTCGGTGAAAGTCTCGAATGCCGAGAAATCAGGCCAGCCTTCAGAAGAATTGTTACGCGAATGGTATCAGAAGGACTTGCCGAGGCGAGGCGGGATTACCTCTATTCCCATATGGTGGACGTGGGGTCACTATGAATCCTGGTGTCTTTCCAAGAACATGAGACCGGATCTTGTTCAGTTTCACGACCTGATGAAAAGTCTGCATCGGACAGGCAAGATCGATTTGATTCCACACAGCATGACCCAAGAGATCCCCACACGGGAAGTCGAGCTGTCTTTGAGAGGCCAGTACGGAGAGGTCCTGTACTACTGGAAATGGGTGTGAGAGGAGCAGCATGACTGGGCAAACCGACAAGGAGAAGTATCGGAAGCTCAACCCGTTCCTCCAGAGCTCCGTCGGGGAGAATGTCATTTGGGGGGCGGATGCCAATGACTTCTGCGACGTGGAATCGATTAATGAGCATGCTTTCAAAGCATTGATCCACGACATCGAGTCAGTTGACGGAGACCAGAAAACGAGAGCACGGTTTCTCGTGGGAGCAGCCGGATCCGGAAAATCTCATTTGTTTGCCCGTCTGAGGCGAAGACTTACGAAGGGCCAGTTTGCGTTTGTCGCCAACCCCCCTACTGCTATACCTCACATTAAGCGATTTATTCTCAAGAAGGTGGTCTTTGGCATGGCGAGGCCCGTCATGGGGAGCTTAGGCTTCCTGGAGTACTCGCAGCTACAGCGCACGGTCTACACTCTCATGCAGAGAATTCTGACGCCAAAAGGATTGGATACCGGGCGAATACACCGATTTTGGAAAACGGTGAAGAGAGCCGATTATGAGAAGTTTGAAGCAAGGTTCGTGAAATATGTTTCCCGCGTCGGGCCTCTGGAAATTCCGATTCATCTGAGACGAGTCCTGTTTCGAGTGCTCGATGATGAGAGACGCGACCTGGCTGCCGCCTGGCTTTCCGGCATTGAGACTCTGAGAGAATCAGACTACCAAAGCTTGGGGGTGACGGGTCCTCTCAAAGATGACGAGGTTTCGGAGGTCTTGAACCAGTTGGGCCACCTGTCCGTTGGGGTGGGACCGATAATCCTCATTCTTGACCAGCTTGACAGCCTTCTCAGACCTGACCAGGTTCGCGAAATAGAATCTCTGATGATCGATCTTAACGACAGTAGCCGAAATTGGTACGTTATTGTTAGTCTGGTTCAGCCAAGATACGACTTTTGGCTCTCAATACTTTCCGATCCGTTTAAACAGCGATTTGGCACTTTCAGGAATGCGTCGTACATGTTGCAGACGGTTGAGTTATCGGCCCTCTCAAAGGAGCACCGGCGCCAATTAATCGAGGCGCGCCTTGCTGCAGAGGCGCTCCAGACCCAACGCGCTGCCGATGGAATTACTGACCCCTATTATCCGCTTTCTTCGTCGACGTTTCAGGAGGTTATATCTTCCGATGTGTCCACCGCAAGAATGTTGATTCAGAAGGCACTCGATGCATATTATGCCTCAATCACAGATGGGATTCCGCCTCCGACCAGGAGCCTAGCCGATTTTGTGGACCAACTTCTCGCCGCAATAAGTGTTGAACTGAGGGAGGAAGATCTCGCGGTTGATACCGCGTCCATCGCGGACCGGATCGAGGAGCTGTTAACTCTGCTCTTGATCGCAAATAAAGGCTCAACTCCCAAGAGAAGCGACGGCCCCCTGCACACGGAAGTGAACAATTTCCAGGGCGTGGACAGAATCTACACCTGCGGTGAAAGGGAAGTTCGTGTTGTGTGTTACGACGTGCAGCAAACCAGCAAGTTTCCAAGTATCCTGAAGAAATTGGTCAACGCGGCGCCAAACACGATTCTTGTTCGAGACGGACGAGTGAGCGTGTCTGGAAAAGCAACCAAGCAGAACCTGACCATTTTTCAGAAAGACAAGAAATTCTTTCATCTAAGCTTGGATCAGATACGGAATCTCCACGCTCTCGGCAATTTGCTCGCCAAGATGCGCGAGGGCGAATTCGAAAATGAGAGCACGGAACCCAAGCCGACCGAGAGGACCGTGTACGAGTGTCTGGCCGAGAAACGGGACCTGGTGGGAACGGATCTGGCGCAGACCTTATTGGCGATGATTGGCCTTGCAGAACCCCCTGACAAAGATCCCCCAGGACCCGGTGGCCAAGGTACTTCAGAGTGGAAGAGCACGTTTCCGGCAGACGATCCGGTTGTCCTAGGAATCGCAAGACTAATGGAAGCAGAACGATGGATGTCATTCGAGCGCCTGTGCGTGCGGGTCAACGCCCAAGGAGTAAACGCGCATCCCCAGCAGGTGTACGAGCGGCTACAGGGAATCCCGATATGCGACAGTGTCACCATCTATCCCAGCCATGCGAGCTTGTTGGAAGGCATCGGGATCGTGGTCTGGCATACGGAGGAATAGGATGCTTTCTCCGGAACTACTAACCCTCGAGATCAACGCGGAAGCTCGGAGGTCCATTCAAGACAAAGTTTTCCAAGCCCTTTTCCGGAGTGTCCATGATCTTCCTCCCAGAAGAACCGGCCCCAAGGGGACACCGAGCTTGACCGTCACCGAAGCCAAGGAACGGCTAGCGATGGCGCTTCCCGAATACAAGGACGTTGTGGGCAAGGCTGTTCCCGAGAGCTGGAGCGATCTACGACTAAGCCCTGTCGAAATAGGGAAGATGCTTCACGAATGGATCGAAGAATGCTCCACGTTTTTCCGCAGGGAGGGTGGGGATTGCATACGGGCCGGACTAAACGAGTCACGTGAAGAAGAGTGCTTTCGGCACGTGTGGAACTGCCTCTTCAGCCGCAAGATCCTGAGTCAGGTTCAGTCGTCCGACTTGTTACAGGATGAAAATGGACTGCAAATGTGTGATCTGGTGGTGGAATCCCTGAAAAAATGGACTCGTCACGTGTGCTCCCATCTCTGGGGCATTCGTACTGATGATTTTGTTCCGTCGGCCTTCTTCCTGGATACGGAGACCACGCTCGCTGCCGACATCAAGTACCACGGGGAGAGAATTCACCTCCGAGGCAGACCGGATGCGGTATTTCTCGATCAGCGAAAGTCTCAGATCCATGTATGGGAATACAAATTCGGGCATCAAGGCCAGATCGAATTGCAGATCGCCCAGGTCCTGATTTACATGGCATTGATCGAGGCGGCAAAAGGGTGCAGCCCCACGAGCGGCTGTCTCACCTTTTTCAGACTGGTCGAGGAGAAAGAGGCAGACCCTCGCACTGCAGAATTTTTCCACCAAAGGAGACCGAAGGAACCCTTCGATCCTCACATTGAAAAGGCGTTTGATGGGTACATGGGAAATGGGCATGCCGTGTACCAGTTGAAGGTATTCCTCACACTTGCTGCGAAACAGAGGACGCCCAAAGCGGGCATAAACTTCATGTTCTGCGGGCCGGGAGGAACGGGCAAGACAGAGCTCGCCAGAAGGACCGCGCAAGCTCTTGGCACCCCCTTTGTCAATATCCCGGCCACCGCATTCAAGAATGTGGACGATCTGGTCCAAAAGATCGATGCAGTGGTCGAGCAGAGCGGAACGCGCCCCGAGCAGGTCGGAATGGACTCCGGCTTGCCGTTGTTCCGGTACCCCCCATTGACTGTGTTTATCGACGAAGTCCATGCAATGGCCAAAAAGGCGGATGCCTATCTCAATATGCTCGAGCCCAAGGAACGAAGAGCAGTCTGCCCGGGCCGGATTTGTGATTTCGGGGAGATCGTTTTTCTCGCTGCTACCACGGACAAGGGTAAGCTTCCCTCCCCCTTCTTGTCACGATTTCGCATCATTGATCTGAGGTCCTACACCTTGGAAGAGATAGCCGAGATTGTCAGGCTTGAGATCTCTCGGTCCGGCAAGAGCGCTTCTCCGGAGGTTTGTGGAGTCTTGGCAAGAGTCGGGCGATTCATACCTCGCGTGTCCCTGGAGCGTGCACGCCAGTTCCTCGAGTATCATGAGTTCTCGCCGAAAACATACCCTCTTTCACTGGAAGGAATCCGAGAGGTCATGGGCAAATTCTGGGAGGTTGACCCCAACGGGCTGACTCCGACTGACCGGGCGTACCTTGAGGCGGTGCAAGCCGGGCCGAAAGGTTTTCATACGCTGGCAACCATACTGCCGTGCGGGAAAGAAGAGATCGAGAGAGTGATCGAGCCGTACCTCGTTCAGTTGGGCGCGATCCGCCTGACGGGAAAGGGGCGTGAGATCACAGAGATAGGCCGCGCAATGCTCATTTCCCCCCTGTAGGGTAGCCTTTTAGGCTGCCACTTCTTGGTATGCAGGCTGGAAAGCCTGCACTACATGGCGTGTGACGATCCGCGGTGGGATGAATCCGGCCCTGTAGGGTAGCCTTTTAGGCTGCCACTTCTTGGTATGCAGGCTGGAAAGCCTGCACTACATGGCGTGTGACGATCCGCGGTGGGATGAATCCGGCCCTGTAGGGTAGCCTTTTAGGCTGCCACT
>JBFMDN010000119.1:0-6990 GCA_040753915.1 Thermodesulfobacteriota bacterium
GTCCTGCTATTCGATGCGCAAAATCATCGAACAAGATCAGCTCTGTCCCCAGGGCCTGACCTCCTGCGGCTGGTCACTACAACCAGTCTCTACCTCACCACAGGATTCTCATCACTCTTCATCGCTGCACCGAGAACATTGTGCTTGACCGTGGGGCGTGCGGTGGGTTACGCTCAACGTCTGACCAAACGACCCTTTTACAGAGTTGGCGACGGTTTTGTGGCTTTCTGGTCCTGCGGGATGTCTTCGTGTGGCCTTTGCCGAAATGAAAGGACCATGCCACGGTCGGACACCGGTCTGCGGAACCCCAGAGTTGCTCTCCGTCGCATGCTTCAGGAATATAAAGGAGGAATCAAATATGCGAGCACTGGTGTTAGGCGGAGCCGGCGGTATGGGTCAGGGCGTTGCCCGGGACCTGATAAAACAACCACAGGTCACACATGTCGTGCTGGCTGATTTGTACCCCGACCCGGAACGGTTGGCACCGAAGTTGCGCGATAGTGAAAAAGTGAATCTGATAAAAATGGACGTCAACGATCACGACGGCATGGTGAAAGCATTCCAGGAAGTTGAAGTTGTGATTAACTGTGCGGGTCCTTTTTACAGAACTGCCGTGCCGGTAGCCAGGGCTGCTGTTGAGGCAAAGGTAAACTATATCGATATCTGCGATGACTATGAGGGAACCGCTATCCTCTTCGAATCTGAAATAGACACATTGGCCAAGAAAGCCGGCATCACTGTTCTGACAGGCATGGGCTCTGACCCGGGGACCAACAATGTTCTGGTCAGGTGGTATGCAGATCGTCTGGACAATGTCGAAGATATTTACCTCTATTGGGTCGTCAGCATTGCCGAGCTCGCGGGAGCGGCCTGGGATCACAGCCTTCACATGACCCTGGGAAAAATCCCGCAATACCTCAATGGGGAGCTGGTCCATGTGGAAGGCGGCACAGGAGAGGTGGCAGCCGACTTCCTGGAGCCCCTTGGGAATTGCCTTCTTCGCTACGTGGGCCATCCGCAACCTTTGACCATCCCGAAATACATCAAAGGCGTCAAGAACGTCATTATCAAAGGCGCACTGATACCCCAATGGGTAGATGAGCTCATAAAACAGCAGAAAGATACCGGCTTCTTGAGCACAGAGCCCTTTGATATCAAGGGGACCACGGTAATACCCTACGACCTTGCGTTAAAGCTCTGGGAAACCATTCCGGAGGGCAGGGATAGGGGTCCACAAGCTTCGGGTCTCAAAGTTATTGTCAAAGGGGAAAGAAATGGTAAGAAGGTAACCTACACAGCCGACATGGTGGGCAGGATGGCGCCTGGAACGGGACTTCCCGCATCCATCGCTGCGCTCATGATGGATGCCGGGGATGTTACCGAAAAAGGTGTGGTGGCTCCTGAAGGGTGCATCGATCCTGGCAAGTTCCTTGCCGAATTCCTGAAAAGAGGCGCTAGAATCCATCAGACCGAGACGATTTCATCCATGTTGGAAGTCTAGGGTAGTACGAGGAGACTTTCCATGAAAGAGATACCAAGACTGAACATCACCAAGAGCCGAGAACTGTTTGAAGAGGCAACCGGTCTGGTACCCGGAGGCGTCTTGGGTGCCAGAAAGCCGACCGATTTTATCGAAGGAGAATATCCTATCTTTCTCGAAAGCGGCAAGGGCTGCCGGCTGACAGACGTCGACGGCAATGAGTTTATCGATTTTCTCTGCGGTTACGGTCCTATTATCCTGGGCTATCGTGAAGAAGAAGTGGATGAAGCGGTCTACAAACAGATACGGGAGAAAGGATTCTGTTTCACCCTGACACAAAAATACCAGAACATCCTGGCAAAGAAGTTGACAGAGCTCGTGCCCTCTTCCGAGAAGAGCATTTTCTTGAAAACAGGCTCAGATGCTACTACGGCAAGTATTCGCATTGCACGAGCCTATACGGGAAAACTCAAGGTGATGCGCTGCGGCTACCATGGCTGGCATGATTGGTGCGTTGAGATGAAGGGCGGGATTCCGTCGAAACTGTATGAGGATGTCTTTGAGTTTCCCTATAACAATCTTGATCGTCTGAAGGACCTGATGGCATCCCATGGCGACGAGACGGCTGCTATTATCATGACACCTTTCGGCCACCCCAACCACCAAAAGATGCAGGTACCTGCCCCTGGGTTTCTCGAGGGCGTAAGAGAGATAGCTGACAGGTATGGCGCGGTCCTTATCTATGATGAGATCCGTACCTGTTTCAGGCTCTCCATGGGGGGTGCACAGAAGCTGTATGGAGTCACCCCCGATCTGACCGTTCTTGGCAAAGCACTCGCCAACGGCTATCCCATCTCTGTTGTTACCGGCAAAGAGGACGTGATGATGGCGGCTGCTCACAAGCTCTTCATTTCGTCGACCTTTTTCCCGAACAGTGATGCCTTTGTTGCAGCCCTCAAGACGATAGAAATACTCGAGCGCGATAATGTCCTTGCTAATATCTGGGAAAAGGGCGAATGGTTCATGAAAGGTATCCAGGAGGTGATTGATAAACATGACGTGGGAGCTGAGCTGACCGGAGTGGCCCCCATGTTCTACATCACGTTCAGGGAGGATGAAACAGGTGCTTACAAAGCAAAGCGCAAGGATTTCTACACTCAGCTCATTCGGAGAGGGTTCTTTTTCGCACCCTACCATCATTCCTATATCAGCTTCCGGCACACTGAAGAAGACCTGAACCTGACCTTGAATGCACTTGACGAATCTCTTGCCTTTCTGGAGGAAAAATATTAGCCCACGGTGCTCGGCACGGTGGCAATGCAAAGCATGTTGGTTGCATCGAGTATCTGACATGGGACTCTACGACTACACCATATACAGCGTTCTGAGTCGTAGCGCCTTGTTCACAGGGATCGAGTTGCCTTGATTCTTGGTAATCGAGCAGGGCATGATCGATCGGCCGATGGTGAAGAAGGAACATGGCCAAGCGTGAGGGGAGACTGAAAAGGATGGATTTCAGCCATTGTCCCACAGCATGCTTGGGATGAGAAGAAGGAATTCAGGGGCGCGAAACACATGTTGACCACCGGTTGAAATCACCGCATTCCGCTTAAAGGCCTTTTTTGACTTCCCTCAATACTGTAACCCCAAGTCATGGGAACATATGTATTGGATTCTGCTGCTGTGCACCCCGCGTAATAAACGGGATGCACGGCATGCTGGAGAACTCCTACGCTTTCCTGACTGTACTTACCCGGTCTTCACTTCGATTTGCCTGACCGCGGACGTTGGCAGAGATTTCCGAGGGATGGTAATGGTCATAACCCCATTCTTGAAAACAGCCTTAATGGCTTCTTGATCCGCATCCTCTGGCAAGGAGAGTACGCGCTGAAACGAGCCATAGGACCTTTCCATCCGGTAAAAGTCCTTGCCCTTCTCCTCTTTCTCCTGCTTTTTTTCCCCGCTGACCCTCAGTGTGTCGTCGACCACCTCCAGCCGTACGTCACTCGCGTCCACACCTGGGAGCTCCACTGAGATGGAGTACTCTTTATCTGTTGCCGCCAGATCCAGTGAGGGCTTCAACCAGTCGGCCCCAAAACGAGGAGCTAGATCTCTAGCAAGTCCAAGCGATGGAAATCCGAACCCGCGAAAAGCGCTCTCGAACAGTCTGTCGATCTCATTGTGAATTCGCAGTAAGGGGTGGTCCTGCTGGGCAGCCACATCTTGCCGACGACCGGGCAAAACCGGGACGTGCAGCTCCTGTTCTTGCTCTTTCTTGAACCAGTTCCAGGGAGCCAGTCTCTTGAGATCCATAGCCGAATTCCTCCTTTCAAGAACGGTGTATTTTGCTCTCGAAGAGTCTCACTCCTCCGCCTTCAGATTGTCATTGTTTCGCGTTTGTCAAGGGGGTGCCACATCTGGCCTCGCAATCGGAGAACATTCGGATATCATTTTCAGGCCCTTGACTTCTTACCCGTCATCGTTTCTATCTCGATCTTGATGATCGCTACCTTGGAGAACACCTTATGACGGTATTCGTGGGATGTGCTCACAGAGTAGTGATCCATGAGGACATCTAGAGCATCCATCTTTTCTTTCTCGTCTTCGAGAAGGCGAGCAGTACCGAATCCGATCACGGTCTGGTATCGCATTGCGAAATTGCACGCTTGTTCATCAGGGACCAGCTCCACGTCAATTTCGGCTTCAAAACAGACAGAATTGTTCTTGCGGATGATTTCGATTTTCAGTATGGTTTGAGAAAACACATCGAACGAGAGGCCATAGACGCATTAATTCAGTACCACTTCCCTGGAAACATTCGCGAGCTGCAAAACATTATCGAGTCAATAATTGTGCTCAGCCCTGGGGACAGCATCACCATAAAGGATCTGCCTCCGGATGTGCGTCACGGACGAAGGTGGCCTGTACTGATAGATGACAAGAAAACGAGGTCGCTGTGGAGACTGATGAGCGAAGTGTCCACCGAGCACATTGTTGAAGCGGTAGGAAAATGCGGTTCACAGAGGAAGGCAGCAAAACATCTGGGCATACATCAATCGACCATTTCTCGGCGACTGAAGAAACGTTCCGCGAATTAGCATTGAGAGTTTCAGTGGCGGGAATCAATTGTATGCGCAATTATTGAAATGTGGAACCGTGAACTCTGCATGACCTCTGTGACAGGGAGATTAAGAAAGAGGGAGCCCCGCAGGCTCCCCCTGCCTCCTCAGATGAAGGGATACATGAGAAATGCGATGGACGTGATGATGAAATAGACGAAGAAGACCAGGATCAACCAGCCCATGATCTCTCTGAACTGGAGTTTAGCAACGGCCAGCATGGCAATTGCCCAGAATGGCTGGATCATGTCTGTGAGCATGTCGCCCCAGGCGTAGGTGACAACCGTTTTGGGGATGCTGACTCCGAGCTGTTTGGCTGCCGGGATCAGGTACGGAGCGGTTACGGCCCACTCTGAGCCTCCTGATGGGATCAGATAGTTCAGAAGCCCCGCGTACCAGTAGATGATGAGCAGGTAGGTGGCAGGGGTGCAGATAGCCACAAAAGCCTGAGTCATAACCGTGGCCAAGGCTGTGAACTTGAACAGCCCGAATATGCCCGCGTAGAAGGGGAACTGGATGATGATTCCCCAAACGGCCTTGGCTGCGTCTTCGGTTGCCTTGAGGAACGACCATGGTCTCCAATGGAAAAGGATCCCCAACATCAAGAAAAAGAGGTTAATGTTGTCCAGGTTGATCGAATCCGCGAACCCCTTGTCTCTGACGGTCAATCCAAGCCAGATCAGGCCCGCTGCTGCTATGATGATGTTGAAGCCGGGCCACCAGTTCATCCATTCGGATGCAGATTCTGTCTTGGCAGGCCGTGCCGGACCCTCGTACAATTTCAACTTGTCCAGCAATGCTTGATCCACCTTGTATGCCTTGCCCTTGGGTGGATGCATGGCAGCCATGAGGGCAGTAACCACAACGATAATAATTATTACGAGGATGATGTTGAAGGCAGTGAAGATCGTCGCGGTCGTAGAGATTGTTGAATCCAGGAGACCGGTCTTGATGAGGAAATTGTCCGGGGTGTTTACAAGAAGGGTAGCGGAGCCCGAGAGACCCGAATGCCAGGTGCAGCCGAGCCCCAGATAGGCGGAGGCCACCAGGAGCCTGTAGTCAGTGTCGGGATTCCGCCGTATGAGGAATAACGCAAACATCGCGCTGCCAATAAGGCTCAAACCCCAGTTGAGCCACGCGGTTGCCATTGAGAAGATGCACATGGCCACTATTGCCTGTGCAGGCTTCTCAGGGTTGGGCAAGCTTGAGAGACCGTCAAGAAGTCTCTTTACGGGACCGGAACAGGCGAGTATGTAACCCGTCATCATGATCAGGCACATCTGCATGCCGAACTGCAGAAGCACCCAGAAGCCTTTTCCCCATGCCACAAGCGCCCCTTGAAGCGTTGTCTTCCCCCAGATGAGCGCCAGTATAAAGGTGACTATGCTGAGGATCCATACGATGACGAGCGCGTCCGGAATCCATCGCTCTGTCCATCGGGTCAGCCCGTCACCCCATCTCTTCAGTGCTGATTCGCTTCCTTGATCTGCCATGAGCTTCTCTCCTTCCCGGCGGGTATGGGTTTATGAAAAAGCTTACCCTGGCTTGGATTCGGAACACTCTCACCTCCCCTCGTAGTACATGACTTCAGACGTAAGTAGTTGACACTACACTCTGAAAAACTGCGCGGCCGGCTGTATATCGAATTCCAGTCTGAAGGCATCGCGACGCCCCCGATCTCGCATGATTGATAGAGGCAGGTGCGCCGGTCGGTCCTGAAAAGGTCCTTGGTTGGTGACACTGGGTGGCCAAGAGTCCCATCCGTGGGTAGGAATCCGCTTCTTTCCCATCAAATCCCCGCAGTCCTTTTCTCGTCAAGCAGGACAGCAGAAGCTTTTAGGTCGAACACGTGCCGGAAAGCCGGGAACATTGGCTATTCCACTCTGGCAACCGAAGTGAACAGTCAAGTACGCGCAAAAAAGTCCCCCTGTCAACGGAAAAACCGCTGGTTTCGTGCGCGCTTCCGGTCCCAGAGAGAAGCGAACCCTGTGATGCACGATCCATCAGACCGTTTCCGTGTCCCACGCGACGTACGGTCGCTGCCCACACGCCGACCCGCCCCCGGACTATGGTGCGGTCCAGTGAGCGTCGCGGCAGACGTGCAGCAGTACGGGCGGGGTTCACACCCGCCCTGTCTTCGGAGCGGGCTCGAGAGAAGGATACCGGCGAGACGCCGGCGCTACGGGAGATCCGTTCGGGGGATCCGGCCATAGGGGCGGGGTTCAGAAAGTCTCTCAAAAGCCGGCAGTCCGTGACAAATCGTGGCACACCCCCTCACCCTGACCCTCTCCCCCGAAGCGCATAGGCGTTAAGTTAGAAGTGGAACGGCCAATTGTTCGTCATTCCGGCGAAAGCCGGAATCCAGTCCTTCCAATATGTTATGGACCCCGG
>JBFMDN010000120.1:0-6846 GCA_040753915.1 Thermodesulfobacteriota bacterium
CACCCCGGCGAAAGCCGGGGTCCATAACATATTGGAAGGACTGGATTCCGGCTTTCGCCGGAATGACGAACAATTGGCCGTTCCACTTCTAACTTAACGCCTATGCCCCCGAAGCGGGGGAGAGGGGATTCTTTCTGCTCCCTCTCCCTCTGGGAGAGGGTTGGGGTGAGGGTGCCTCTCCACGCATCGACGCTCAATCGTGCTACGATTTTTTGCGTGTCCCGAGTTTTGAGACATTTTCCAAGGCCCGCCCCTACAGTCCGAGCCAATGCCATGACCATGTACACCGCGGCATAAATACGGTACCGTATTTACGGGAACGCGGTTGACCCCACTGAGGCGGCACGCGACAACAATGGCGGCGAGGAACGCATCCAGGCGAGTGCGGGTTCCAAACCTGCCCTGTATTGTAACAGGCTCTGAACCTGCCCTTCCCTGAAGAGAGCTGGCCCAAACACAAACCCCTATCCGTGAAATCTTGTACTCAGATCGCGCGACTCAACAAGCCTCGCTTTGCTCAAAAGGCCACGGTTCCCGATACACCGAAGACTGCCAGGTGAGTGATCGAATCCAGGGAGAAACGGGTGGAATAGAGCACGCCTCCCCTTACGAGATCGACCGTTGCTCCTCCGGAAAGCTCTTGACATGAATACCGAGCAAAGAGGCCGCAAAATCCGCTGGTCCCGAGCGGAAAAGACCACGACAAGAGTGATTCGAACCAGAATCCGTTCACTGATTGCCCATCAAGCTCGATAACTTCACCGATGAACTGCCTGTTAGAATCGACCCGGGATAGCGTCAACGCCGAGGCCGACACGTCAAGTCTCACGAGGGTTCCCATGAAATCCTCGTGCGCGTAGTGCACCCCCAGGTAGGGAATGTGAACGTGGAAATGGTCTTCAGCAATCCCCGCGGGGGTTGTATGTCGAGCGGACGTTATATCGAGGTTCGTGTACCTATACCCGAGCACGAGCGCTGCGGTGTACGGCATACCCGTGCCACCGAACCGGTTCGGATACGTGCCAAATGGCCCCAGGTGATAGACCGCGGCAAGGTCCGCGCACAGGTATCGTGACTCCGACTCCCAGAGGCGAGCGGTCAATGTGTCCGTAGCTCCACCATCCAGATAAAAATCCGTGCGAGAAATCTGAGGCAGATTTATCCATCCCTGGATTCGAGCTCCCAAGTCATCTGAAAACAGACGGGTTTCCCCCTGAATGCCGAATATGGGGCCCTCTACACTGACCTCACGCTTGCCGGATCGATTGTTCGCGTTGTCGCCGTCTCGCAACCAGATCGCATTCACGCCCCAGAGATACCCTGCCCTGGCTTCCACCATGGACTTCTTGGCAGACGAGGGGACAAAATAAACGGGGTACGAGGGAGCCGAGAGGCCGTGGGGAAGAGGACCGCCAGGGTATGAGACGGTCGGGAGCCAGAAGAGGAGAATCGCGAGCGCGCTTCCCACGAGCCAGCGAGACCATCGAGAATCGCGAGCCCCAGGCCAAGAAACAGACCCCGCACTCAGAAGCCTTCTCTGTAACCGCACATCTCGTGGCAAACGTGGCACTCGGATGCTCCCTACCGATACTTGAGGGCATTGAAAATCATGACAGCCACCTCTGATAAGGAAGTGAGGGCTCTGCCGTGCGAATCGACATGCAAGAGGTGATGCTGCCGCATCTGCGCCGAGGGCCGCGAGAATACGCCCATGAGTCCACCATCCTCGGAACGGGGGCCGGTCCCCTGCAGACGCGATCGGTATTGTGTATCTGCCAGAGCCCAATTTGTCAATGTTTAATAGGGCATGCACCTGGGGGCGGGGGAGTCGGCGCCTCGTAGCCTCATGAGACGATTCGGTGGCATAGTGGGTCCCTCGCTGTCGAGGAGGACCAATCCTCACCGCAACCGTAGGGCGACCGGCGGTCACCCTTTGCTATGCCACTAGGAGGATCCGGAGCTTTCGGGTCGTCACTATGCCTGGTAAAGGACCCCTGGAATGGGCGTCTCGCCCGTTTGTTTTTGAGGATGACCGGCAAGATGCTTTTCGTGCCGGCGGGAGGCTGAAGAGAATCCGCACCCAGGTCGCCGTGGAGGATGCTGGTTTCTGACCAGGACACGGATCAACGGTCGCGTTGTGCAAGCTATCGGCCGATTATCCCCCGAGGGGAAAGAGTCTCAATCTGAATGGTATTCATACCAAAAGACAACATCAGCGCTTGCCGTAAAAAAGCTTGACAACCACCTGTCTATTGAAATATGAAGAGAATTCAAGATGGGAAGTCTGGAAAACAAATAATGGCTTCAAATAGGACGAAGATCATTCAGAATATCAGAGAAGGCTCCAGCAAACCGGCTTTGAAGCTCCCTCCATAGGAGCTCGAAAAGGAGCGCACGAGGCCGTTTCCACATTGAGCATCTTCGCTGCGTCAATGGGAGTCGATAGTCTCGAGATGGCCCGAGTGTCTCAGCGCTCCAAAAGGACTCTCGGAAGCCTTAAGGTAAGCTGTGGCAAAGGAATGCTCGAGCATTTACATGACCGTCTCCTTACGGAGCCAATCATGAGCTACTGCATCGATCAAGTCCCAGCTCTGTTTCATGACGAAAGTATGACGGCCGACGGAAAGAGGAGCAACCTTGTGAGCGGCTTCCCAGAATGGAGATCGCGGAGTTGGGCCTCATTCAGAAGATATGATGAGGCGATGAGCACGATAACTGGCGAAAACCTCATAGTATTTCGGCTCAGGAGTTCCAGCCGAAAGCGCTTGACAGCGCATCTGGCAGGAGTAAGATGAAGGAAATTCAATTTAGCGAGTTTCCATGTCAAGAAAAGTTAACAAGCGAGAAAAAATTATACAAGCGGCCATCGACGTTTTTGGAAAGAACGGTTTTCAAAACTCCAGCATCTCGGAGATTGCGAAGAGAGCGGATGTGGCTGATGGGACCATTTACCAATATTTCAAGAACAAAGAGGATCTTTTTTTTGCGATTCCAGCAGAGAAGACTAGAGAGTTTTGCGAGGAGCTGGAACTGCACCTTCAGGGAATTACCGGATCCTTCAACAAGATGAGAAAGTTTGTCTGGTACTACCTTTACTTCTTTCAGCAGAATCGCGAATACGCGAGGACCTTGATGCTGGAAATGAGGGTGAGCAAGAGCTTCATGAAATCCGGAACCTACAGCTCCCTCAGAGAGTTCACAGGCAAGGCCCTGGACATAATTAAGGAGGGACAGGAAGAGGGAGTCATCAGGACGGACGTGAACATATACCTGATGCGGGAGCTGTTGCTCGGCCTTCTGGAGCACATGGTGACGCGGTGGTTACTCAAAGGGGAAGACTACGATTTGATGCAATATTACGGGGAGGCGAGTGAGCTCGTGATCAATGGAATACGTCATCCGGGCTAGTGACAAGAACCAAATGATTCAGAAGGGGTCAATATCATGCAGAATTCAAGCTCACAGTGGATCGCAACAGATTGTACCATCTGCTATCACAGTTGCGGGATGAAGGTCCTGGTAGAGGACGGCCGGATAACCAAGGTTGAAGGGTTGAGCGAGCATCCTCTCAATAGAGGGAAGCTCTGTCCGAAAGGGGAAGGGGCTATCGATTTCGTGTACCACCCAGATCGACTCAAGTATCCGCAAAAGAGAGTGAACGGCCACTGGGTACGGGTCACCTGGGATGATGCGCTCGCAGAGATTGCAGATAAGCTCCAGAGACTGAAAGATCAGTTCGGGCCCGAAGTTCTGAGCATCTTCTCCGGATCGATCGGCGTGGAAAACCTCGAGATGATGGAAATGGCTCAGCGGTTCAAAGGAGCCTTCGGGACCCCGAACTTCATTTCCGTGGAGGGCATCTGCTATCGGATGCGAATCCGGTCCCGGCAGATCACGTTTGGCAAGTATCCCGTCGAGGAGATGGACACAGGCTTATATGTTCTGTGGGGACATAATCCGGAGCACTCCGATTTTCCGCTCCAGCTTGCCCTGGAGGAGAACCTGAAAAAGGGATCCAAGCTCGTCGTGATCGATCCCAAGAGGATTGCTCTTGCCAAAAAGGCTGATATGTACCTCCCGATAAGGCCTGGAACGGATGGAGCCCTTGCTCTTGCCCTCATGCACGTCATCATCAAAGAGGACCTCTATGACAAAGATTTTGTAGAGCGCTGGACCCACGGATTCGAGAAGCTGGTCTCTCACGTGCAGCCCTACACGCCTGAATGGGCGGAGGGGATCACCTGGGTGCCTGCGGAAGATATCCGGAAACTTGCCCGGCTCTATGCCGGGGCTGAAAGCGCGAGTATCTTCCAGGGCACGAATACTCAGGATCAAACGGCAAACGGTACTCAGAACAGCCGTGCCTTTTCTATCCTGCAAATCATCACCGGGAACATCAACAACCGAGGAGGCTGGGTGATCAGCCCAAGGCTGAGGCTCACGGGAATTGGGCTTCCCGTCGACGCGACGCCTATTGGAGCAGAGGATTACCGGCTCTTCTACGAAATCTGGGGACGGAAGAGCCCGTACGGTCAGGTAGTTTGCTTCCCGGACAGCGTCCCGGATCCAATCAGGGCCTTGATTGTGACGGGGGGAAATCCCGTTATCAGCATGCCCGACTCAAATGCGTTTCGTAAGGCCCTCAAGAAGCTGGATCTCCTGGTCGTCCATGAGCTCTTTATGACCGAGACTGCTGAGCTGGCTAATTTTGTGCTACCGGCCTGTACCCACCTGGAAAAGAACGGTCTTGCCTATAGCTATAATGTATGCCACGGGCTGCCATACTTGATGCTGAGAAAAAAGGCCATTGAGCCCTTGTACGAAAGCTGGTCCGAGTTCAGGTTCTGGACGGAGTTGGCGAAAAAGATGGGCATGGGGGAGCTTTTTCCCTGGCAAACGGACGAGGAAGTGATTGAGCTCGAGCTCAAGCCGTCTGGTTTGAGCTACCGGGAGCTGAAAGAGGATAAGGTGGCAGGCGCGTTCTACATGGAGAAGCAGTACGGAATGGAGGCCTATGAGGTAAGGGGCTTCGCCACGCCGTCCAAGATGCTCGAAATCTACTCGGACACCATGGAAAAAGAGGGGTTTGATCCGCTGCCTACGTACCTCGAGCCCGAACAGAGCCCGCTGGGGGATTCTGAGATGGTTTCGAAATATCCGCTCATTCTGACAACAGGAGCGCGCAATCTTTACTTCACCCATGGTCAACACAGAAATGTAAAGGCCTTGCGAGAAAAGAGCCCGGAGCCCTTTGCAGAAATGCATCCTCAGACTGCACGACGATTCAATATTGAGGAAGGTGACCCGATCATTGTTGAATCGAACCGCGGACGCATCAAAGTGAAAGCTCTCGTAACTGAAGACATGAGGGAAGGGGTGGTCAGTATTCCCCACGGGTGGCCGGGGGAGGCAAATGTCAATATCCTCACGGATGTCCACTGCCGTGAGCCTATCATGGGTTACCCACAGATGAAATCCCAGCTCTGCTCTATCACCAAGGCATGACGTATTAATTGCAGAGGATGAAGAATGGTCTTGTCAGAATGGTTCCAGCTTAAGGACAAGAAGGCAATAGTCACTGGGAGCAGTAAAGGGCTCGGCCGGGAGATTGCCATATGCCTTGCGGAACAGGGAGCATCACTGGTTCTTGCGGATCTGGTTCATCCCGAGGAGACGGCGACTTGTATCGAAAACCTCGGATCCCATTGTGTTCCGATTCAAATGGACGTCTCGGATGAAGCTGCGGTGAAGGAGATGGTGACTGCGGCGGTATCCCGGCTCGGGAAGATCGATATCCTTGTGAATAACGCCGGGATTATTCAAACCGGTTTTACACCGACAGAGGACACTCCGGTTGAGGAGTGGGATAGGGTGATCCAGGTTAATCTCAGAGGAACATTTCTCTGTAGCAAATATGTGGGCAAGGAGATGATTGGATCGGGTGGAGGGAACATCATCAACATTGCCTCAACAGCGGGATTCAACGGCATTGCGCGAGCACCGGCGTACTGCGCCTCGAAAGCGGGAGTCGTCATTCTGACCAAGAGTCTTGCGGTAGAATGGGCGAGATACAATATCCGCGTCAATGCCATTGCGCCGCACTATCTGGAAACAGAGATGACCCAAGGGCTGAGGAATCACGACAAGGTGTATGACCGCATCATCGGGCAGATACCGTTGAGGAGATTTGCTACACCTAGCGAGATTTTGGGAACCGTGCTGCTCCTGGCATCGCCTGCTTCCAGCTACACCACGGGAGCGGTCTTTGTTGTGGACGGAGGCTTCTTGGCTCAATGATCCTGTATCTCAGGTGACAGCGGACCCGTACTTGGCCTGTGTGGAGGATAGCAGCAGATCTTGCCGTTCAAAGGAATGGGACGGTGGCGGATCGAATCAACCTGCGAGACCTAACGACCCGTTGTAGCCGCTTCAAGCACGAGGTCGTGGACAAGGTCATTGCCAAGAGCTTCGTCCGCTTCCCGTGTGTCTAGGACATTTGTGGGCGGATCGCAAAGCCGTGGGACGGGGGTCTGAAACTGTCTCAAGACTCGGGACACACCAAAGATCGTAGCACGATTGGGTGTCGATGCGTGGAAAGGCACCCTCACCCCACCCCTCTCCCAGAGGGAGAGGGAGCCGGCAGAATCCCCTCTGCCCCGCTTCGGGGGAGAGGGTCAGGGTGAGGGAGTGTGCCACGATTATCACGGACTGCAGGCTTTTGACTCGCGTTCCGCACCCCCACAAACAGTAGGTGTGGTATTTTTTTCGTCGTTAAATACGAAAAGTGATTACAGGGACTTGTACGAAGCAATGGAATATGGTACGCAGGGGGAGCTTTTGAAGGAG
>JBFMDN010000121.1:0-6319 GCA_040753915.1 Thermodesulfobacteriota bacterium
ACGTCGAGTGGCTACGCAGGGAAGAAGGATTTGCCACTGAGAGCGCGGAGCACGTGGAGAATGAGAAAGAATGAACCACGAAGAACAGAGAAGAATTATCCACCGGTTTCGCCGATGGCCGCAGATGGAATTGGCCTGTCTCTCCTATCTGTGTAATCGGTGTAATATGTGGATGGTCTTTCTGGGTTTTTTCTCTGGGCTCTTCGCTCTGGGTTCACTTCGCCCAGGTTTCGGCCCGGAACGGTCAGAGGTCTCTCGTCGAGCTGTACGACCGGCTGGTCTATCTGTCCTACTTGCAGCCAGAGCGCTTTACAAGGCCCTGGGGATGCGTTTGTGGGCATTGGAGATGAAGCGTAAACATATGAAGTCGTCCGGCGCCAGTGGACGTGGCAACGTCCAACACGTGACGAGCGAACTGAAGCAAATCAGAATGCATCCCATCTTACGCGTTATTTTCCCGCTCCGGAGGAGGACTTATGGGTCGATACGTTAGTCGAACATATCCGTCTGGATCACGTTTAGCTACTACGAAGGCTGTCCGCATCTGGCAGATCGCCGGCTGTGTACTTGCCGTGGTCGCGGTCTTGGCGCTGTCGCCTGCGATCTGCCCAGGGAAGGCTGGGGATTCCCTAGAGCACCAACTGAGGGAAGCTGCCACGTACGGAGACCTGGGATCGGTCAAGAGACTGCTGGCTGATGGCGTTGATATAGACGGAAAGGACTTCTCGGGCATGACAGCCCTCATGTATTCTGCGCAGGCAGGGCACATTAAGGTAGTACGAATGCTCCTTAAGATGGGGGCAGATTTGCATGCCAAAGACAACGGCGGAAACACAGCTTTGTCGTGGGCAGCCAAGGAAGGCGAAGCCGCAGTAGCCGATTTGTTGAGGGCGCACGGCGCCGAGGTGACACTGGGAGACGCTGTGTGCTTGGGAGATGTGAGACGAGTCCGACGACTCATGAAGCGACTCCCGGCCGGGCATGCGGTGGTAGGCCTGGACGGCCTCCCTGCGATGCTCTGGGCAGCGAAAGGAGGGCATCTGCACGTGGTGAAGCTTCTCTTGGATAGGGGCGCCTCGGTCGATGCCAAGAACTGGGAGGGCTTCACCGCTCTCATGTTTGCTGCCCGGGGAGGTTATACGGAAGTGACTGCATTGCTCCTGGAGCATGGCGCCGATGCCAATGCATGCAGCGATTCCGGGTGGACTGCTCTGGCTGGGGCTGCGCAAATGGGTCACTCGGAGGTAGTCAGGCTACTCCTTGGAAAAGGGGTGGACGTAAATAAAGTGAGCGGAGTGCGCAAAACGACCCCTCTGATGTTCGCCGCATGGAATGGGCGGACCGAAGTGGTGGAGCTCCTTGTCAAGGCAGGGGCGGACCTGACGAGAGAGGACCGATTTGGCTGGACCGCCCTTGTGGGGGCAGCCGCGGAAGGTCACTGGGAAGTGGTGAAAACGCTCCTCGACTATGGAGCGGATGTCAACACTGCGAACCACTACGGGGTGACTGCCTTAAAAAAGGCCGTAGACCAGGGCGAAATCGAGATGGTGAGGGCGCTCCTGGAAAGGGGAGCTCGTGTAAACGACAAACTGGGGGATGGATCTACCATACTCATGTGGGCCACGATCTCCGGGCGTGCTGATGTCTTATCTCTCCTCCTGGAGAAAGGAGCTGATGTCAATGCCCGGACCGAGGAAGGCTTCACCGCGCTTACGTGGGCTACTGCATTGGGCCGCGAAGAGATCATATCTCTGCTTCGCAAACATGCGGCTCGTGAGCTGTGAGCATGTTTCCGGATCCACTTGCTTTGCGAATGGCGCCACAGAGAGGAGCCCCCATGATTGGTCCGTCTGCACGTTGCGTGACTGGGCAAGGACCGCCCAACGAGCCTTTTCGGTGTGAATATCTGATTGTCCAGACAGAGGTTGCTTCGCTGCGGGCGCTCCTCACAGGTCAAGCACGTTTATCTGCATCCCGCAAGTCGCCTTGGGAACTGCCTCAAGGGCGCTCTGCCAGCCAACTGGCGAGCGCGGCCGCGGCCGACGAGGCTCCGGCCCGGAAGGAGACGCCATGAGACACACACGCAGTTTGCTTCTGTCATGCGTGGTCTGCGTTTTGCTATTCGCCCCTCTGGTCGCGGTAGGAGCGGCGAAATGTCCTCCTCGTATCTATTCGCTGGCTGGCGCGCCGGAGCCGGACGCCCCCCAGGACAGTGTTCGAATGGACTCTGGCGAAGTAACAATACGACTTAGTGAGGAGTTCTACTGGGTGGATGCTGTCTTTCACTTCTACAACACGGGAGAGACGACAACGCAACGGGTCGGGATTCCGACAATTGACAATAACCTCCAACAGAAAGGTTATGGGAGGTGTCCGACTCCTCGTGGTGCCATTGTTGATCTCCTTGAACTGGAGCTCTGGGTTGACGGCCGAAGGGCCGCCTTGTCGGAGGAGCGGGATTTCTTGAAACGCGGAGCCTCTCGTTCGAAAGGGCAAGACTCGCCACGGTACTACGTCCCGGAACGCAGGTGGATGGCGGCCGATGTGACATTCGCCGGACACGCGAAGACTACCATCCGATGCAAGTACAAAGCTCGGTACATCCAATCTCGGTTGGTACGCGTGGGCTATGGAACCGCTCGGGCTTGGAAGGGCAATATCGGGAAGCTTGCCTTCATTATTGACTGCGCGGATGTGGGGGGAACCCCGAATGTCAGAGTTGACACGGGGTTCCCAGAGGACTCCCGGACGAGGCTCCGAACCGAGAATCTGATAATCGTGGAGACACGGGACTTCGAGCCGGCGGCTGTTTCGCACCTTATGCTGGACGCGTCTAATTACCAGCCAGGGTTCCGCCTGCCCAGCAGTCGGGAAGCACCCTCTGATTTTGGCACGAATTGGCAGATTCTCTGGGGACAACCGGCTCAAATGTGGTCCAGGGTTGATTGCGACCCCAAGCTCACCGATCCCTTCTTTGAGGCAGATGAGTGGAGCTATCCGTATTGGATTACAGAGCATCCAGACGGGCATTTTACAAGCCATAGGTTTGGTGACAAGAACCCAGTTGAAGACCCGCCTCGGTTGAAGCATACGGCCAAGTGTTTTTCCAACTCTTTCGGGGTGAAACACCCGGTCAATTTCTGTGAAGCCAGGTTACTGGATGGGCATATGATCGATCTCCTCCTCCATAAGGACACTCCTGCGTTTCGTGATTCACTGCTAGTTCGGATCAGGAATGGAAAGTTCGCGTGTCAGTACTGGATTCTTGACAATGTCGGTGCCTTCAAGTGTACGACGACGCGGCAGAAATTGACTCTGGACAAGAGGTCGTACCGGAAAGGCGATGTCATCAAAGGCAGGATTGACTTTGAGTGCTTGTACCATCTGATCGACCCGAAAGACATTAAGTTATGGCGTGAAGATCCAACAACTACCGTCAAGGTTTTCGGAGTATTCAAAACGATTGTTCGATAAACGGATGAGAGTATGTCACACGTTCGATGAAATCCAATTCCCACTGAGGCGGAGCACACAATGAATAAAGTAACGATGGTTGTGACTGACACAAAGGTAGGCTACTGTTTTCTGAGGAATTGCGCCGATGTCACCGACAAGTCGTTGTACCTCGTCCCGACGTACCTTATGGAACTGAAATGGACTAAGGACGGGAAACAACACAAATGCACGTACGAAGTAGTTCGCTTCGGATTGGAAGTTAAAGATGGGAAAACAGTCGTCGATGGTATCCGGCAGTTGGAAGAGACTAAGATCCAGACGTGGTTTGATTTGGAAACAATATACCCGTACGATGGAGACGGCGCGTGGAAAATCAAAAACAACTACCTCGTGCATTCCGGCCCGGATGATCCCCGATGGTTTCACGCCGAAAATACGGAATATCCTGCCATTTGCTCGACGGGTTGCGTATTAGTCGGTAGACCGGAGCAATGGGCGGATCTCAACAATAAGATTAGGGAGGCAGCCGGTGTTCCAAACCACGGGTACGCGGCCGGGAAAAACGGGAACTTGTGGATTGAGTTTGAGCAGGTCACGGACGAGGATTTCCCCGGAAAAGTATACGAAATCGAGAAGTGGAGAAACGAAAACAACGAAATCAATCTTACAGCAGTCCTTTCCAAGTTGGGGGAATTCCTCAGAGAAACGTATGGCAAAGATCCAGGTGTGTTTAAGCCTAAATGCGAAATAATCCCCGTCCCCGATCGCGTCTCGTGGAATGCCGCGGCAGGAGCTGGCTCACCTGCTCGGAGGGATCCTTTAGTACTCGACCTTAATGGGGACGGGATCAAGACAGTCAACCTTCAGGAGGGGGCATACTTTGACCACAACGCCGACGGCTTTGCCGAACAGACCTCATGGGTCGGTCCTGACGATGGCCTGTTGGTCATGGACTGGAACGGCAACGGCTTCATCGACGACGGACGGGAGCTGTTCGGGAACGGGACAGTCCTGAGCAACGGCAAGTTAGCATCGAACGGTTTTGAGGCCCTTGCGGCCTTTGACTGTAACGCAGACGGGAAGATCGATTCAGCAGACCCAATATTTTCGCAACTGCTCGTCTGGCGGGACTGGGACTCAAACGGATATTCGTCGGATTATGAGTTAGTTAGCCTGGATGAGGTTGGTATCAAATCCATCAATCTCCAATCAGCCATGACTCAGATCACGGATGAACAGGGCAACACTCAGAACAGGCTCGGGAGTTTTCAATGGGCGGGCGGCACGACGGGCCAGATCGGTGAATACACGTTTCAGCAGGACACCATGTATACCGCTGCCACTGACCCGCTCGATGTCCCTTCCCATATTTCGGCCCTGCCCGACTTGAAGGGTTACGGCAACGTGCACGATCTCCAGCAGGCAATGGTGAGAGACACGAGCGGCCAGTTGGAATCCTTGGTCAATCAGTTCCTGGCTGCTACCGATGTGAGTGAGCGCAACTCGTTGACGGATCGGATCCTTTTCCAGTGGACCGGCAGCGAGAATATCGATCCAACGAGTAGGGGGAAATTCATTGATGCCCGCAAGCTTGCGGTGCTTGAGGCCTTCTTTGGCCACGCCTTTGTAGGTGTAGCGGGCCCGAACCCGACGGAAACGGGTGCCGCGCTTCTTCAGGAGTCGTACTACAGACTATTTGAGCTGACATATTCCCAGCTCATGTACCAGACCCATCTAAAGGATTTGTTTGACATGGTCTGGTGTGGCCGATGCGAAGAGACGAACAGCCTTGCGGCCGACATGACGGTAGTGATTGAGGAATTGAACCATCGGCTTGCCGCAGACCCTGTTGCAGGCACGACGGTGTTGTCCGAATTTGCCCGATCTTTGCGAGCATTACAAGTGCTGGATACCGCAGAGTATCTTGCATTCCGGGAGGCCTTCATCCAACAAGACCCCTCCCTTGGCTGGATCTTCGACACCGGCGGCCTACCCGTTTACAACCAGCTCGGTCAGTCGCCTGACGGATGGTACTACCCTCACATGTTCGGCACGTGGGGCTCGGATGCGGTGAAAGGAAGTCTCACCGCGGGTGACGGTGTCATAAACGGTCTTTCCGGTGATGACGTCATATATGGTACTGCTCGCAATGAGTTGATATATCACTCAGACGGAGATGCACTTATCGTCGCAGGCGGCGGCAGAGATACGATCTGGGCCGGTGCTGGGAATGACATTTTGGATGGTGGGGAAGGCAGTGATACCTTGCGGGGAGAGACAGGAAGCGACACGTACATATTGCGTGTTGGCTCGGGTCGCGATACCATCATAGAGACGGACAGGACTGCAGGCAATGTGGACACCATTTGGATCGGCAGCTTCCTGACCCCTGATGATATCGCAGTGAAGCGGTCCGGGAACGATTTGGTTGTCAAGATCATCGGCACCGATGACACCATGACGGTGAAGCAGTTCTTCGACCAGGCGAGCGTGAGCTTTCACTCCGTTGAGCAGATCCAGTTTGCCGACGGTACGGTCTGGGATTTGGACGAGATTCTCAGACGCGAGGGGCAGCCCACCCAAAGTGACGATTACCTCGTTGGTACTGCCGAGGACGATACGATCGATGCCTTAGGCGGCAATGACACGGTAATCGGGCAGGCGGGCAGTGACACCCTGAACGGCGGGGCTGGAAATGACATTCTGATCGGAGAGGCTGGAAGCGACACCCTGAATGGGGGTACCGGAGACGATAGGCTCTCCGGTGGTCCTGGCAGTGATAGGTACATGTTCGCTCAGGGAGACGGCAGAGACACGGTCATTGATACGGATACTACGCCGGGCAATGTGGACACGGTGATCT
>JBFMDN010000122.1:0-6263 GCA_040753915.1 Thermodesulfobacteriota bacterium
CTGCCACGATGAGTGCATCTCCGTCGGAGTGATATATCAACTCATTGCGAGAGGTACCATATATGACGTCATTACCGGTAAGACCGTTTATGACACCGTCACCCGCGGTGAGACTTCCTTTCACCGCGTCCGAGCCCCACGTGCCGAACATGTGAGGGTAGTACCATCCGTCACCTTGACCAAGCTGGTCGTACACCGGAAGGCCGCCCGTGTCGAAGACCCAGCCAAGGGAAGGGTCTTGTTGGAGGAAGGACTCGCGGAAGGCGAGGTAACAGTCCTGACGAAAATACCCGAGGCCCCGGCGGGTGCGGGCGAATTCTGAAAGCATCTCTTTGCCATTGTCCGGGTTGGTGGCGATCGCCTCCTGAAGAGCACTGACGACAGCGCTGAAATCTGCCGTGTACTCTTGCTTCACATCATTCCAGGTGTAGGTGATCTTCTCGTACAGCTCCTTGAGATGCGTCTGCACCATCAGGGTCGCGTATAGAGTCTCACATAGCTCCCGATAAGTCTCTTTCCACGAGGTCGCCAGTCGGGCATCCGGATTTCCACGTGATTCACCGTAGAACTTTTCAAGGACAACCACGTGCCGTCCATCCATGTACGGTCCCCGGCAACTGACCGAGACGGAATCTGCTCCAGACCATTTCAAGACTAGCTGCTCGAGAATGGAGGCGCGATTGGCAGCACTCGTCTCCGAAACGAACGCTTCGACAAGACCTCTGAGCTGACCTGAAGAATCCCGTATCATAGCCTGGTGCAAATCGTACACATTGCCATATTCAAACAAATAGGGTAACGACGCAATATCCTGCGGAACTTCGAGAAATTCTGTAGGTATGGTACTGCTCGTATCGCGTTGCAAACGATATTCGGCTACTGTGCCTACCCTGCCATCAGACCATTCAAAGTGACCCGATCGGACTTCCGTATTCCCCACGTCATCAGTTATGTTGGTAATCGTGGAATCCAAGTGGATCGCCGCTATGCCTAGTTCATCGAGACTGCTTATCCTTCCGGACGTGTCCGGATCGTAAGCTTCGCCGCCTTCCGAATAGGTATCATATTGCCAAACCCCCAATTGAGACCAGATTGGATCATCTGCGTCGATCCTTCCATCGCCGTTGGCATCGTAGGTGGCCAAGGCTTGAAATCCGTTCGCAGCCCGAGTGCCGTTGGGAAGCAATGTGAAGTCGCCAAAGAGCTCGCTCCCGTTATCGAGCAAACCATTGCCGTTCCTGTCCAGAACCAAGACCCCTTCACCCGACGAGATCCACCCCGTAAGCTCCTTGAATCCGTCGCCGTCATGGTCAAAATGAACCCATGCAGTAAATCCCAGAGTGTAAATGCCGTCACCGTTCAGATCAAGGACTAGAGGATCCCGATATTGCCCAGCCTGAGCTGCCTTGGCCCAGTCGGGGAGGTCTGGAAAGATGGTACAAACGCGGGGACGAAGAATCTTACTGAGACGGAGTTCTTTTCCACCGAGAGGCCAGTTGCCAGACGGATCATCCACCCATGTTCGGGTTCCCGGACCGTCTGTACTGGATCCAGAATGGAAAATCGTGCCCACCCATATCCCCAATTGTTCATCATAGACCTTCTGACTCATAATCCCCATGTGCCCTCGGGGTTGGCCCTCGGCTTGAAACACCATTATGTCGCCCGGTCCAGCTTCCTCGATCGGCACCTCGCAAAAGAAAATCGACTTGTACCAATCCCAGTCCTTTTGAATGAGTTTTTCCGTAGAGAATCCTAGACCTTTCATTAGGTAGGTAGCCGTAAGGGGCGGAAAATAGCCTGCCTCAACAAGGGCTCTAACAACGAGGTGCGAGCAGTCAATTTCGTACCTGCCGTTCAAATTAAGGTCTACAGTTCCGTCCGCCCCATAACGATACTCATAGACGCCTCTCCCGTCAGAGCCTTGCCGGTAGAAGACGCGTCTCGCGGATTCAAGAATGCGCTCGTCCGATGAGCTCGGACAAGAACACGGCCAGATTCCCATGGTAGCCTCCTTGAATTTGATGGATTTTTCGCGGCATTTCCGAAAACTCGTTTCTCCATAAGGCGGCTCGTTGGCAAAAGACCAAGAACTTGCCTCTGGATCACCTGTGTGGAGAGATCGTTCCTCAAAGGGTCCTAATACCTTGGAATGGTTGGCTGAGACCGAGGGATAAAGACTTCCAACCAGGCACCAGGGTGGGGGTCCAAGTCACTGAACTCGTATGTGACCGAATCCCGGGACACTCGCGGCGTGCATTCAGAGGAAACCTTGACCCTCAGTCCACTTCTGCCGCCTATTTCGGACGCGTCCACTGTAAAAGTCGCCTTGCCAATGGCGTCCTTCCAATACGTGCCGGTCCCATAAATGTAGTACACATCCTTGCCTTCCCCTGAACGAACATAGTGGGCTTCATACTTGACCCGTGTCGTAATTTTGCTATGACCCGGGAAGGTTACCTCCTTAACCAGCCATCGGTTATCTTCTACAATGTACGAAAAGATACTACGCAGAAAGATCGGCACTCTGCTCCAAAGCTCCCGTTCTTCTCGAAAAGGAACCTGCTGATCTCCCACCCACGTCTCGAAACGAATAAAGTCCTGGGTACCCGTGAACATATCTGAGTATCCCCTCCCACGCTTCGGAAAGCCAACCCATTCCGTGGTAGTATCGCCGGTGTTAAAGAAATGAAAAACGGCATCCACGGTGTAACTATCCTTGTGTAATCGGATCGTCACCTCTTCGGAGTCCATCCGCACGGTAGTGTGCGAAGACTTCGGAGTTGCGCCCCCTCCCATAAGCCAGAGCGGAGCATCGTCCGCCCTCGCTGAAGTGGCAAGGAGACAAAGTCCTGTGCAGAGCAAGCTTGCCACGAATCGCCACACAAGTCTCATATGCGTTCCTCCCAGACGGCCACGGTGACAGGCAATTCAAGTTCTTCCTCACCCAAGTTTCGTTTTGCCTTTGGCTTCTCGTGACCACTCATACCTATTGAAATGGGGCAATCCCCGTCGATATTCTGCCAACAACCAGGTGCAGAGCATGCGGACGCTTGCATCCATGGCCGACCCGAGAGTCTCAAGGGGCCGCTCTGGAACCCTGCGCATCGTTCTTCCTCTTTGCGCGTGACCCTCTTGGGCAGGGTGTGTCGCTGCTCTTGGTATTCTTCACGGTTTGCCACGTCTATCCTGCTTAAAAGACCAAGAACTCACCACAGAGGGCACAGCGACCGCAGAGAAGAAACCGCGGAAGAGGATCCACAGATTACGCCGATTACACAGACACGAGAGACAGGCCAATTTCCATCTGTGGCCATCTGTGAAATCTGTGGATAATTCTTCTTCGTTCTTTCTGGTTCACGTCTTCTCATTCTCCACGTGCTCCGCTCTCTCCGGGCTAGATCCGTCTTCTCCGCGCAGCCTCTGAATGTACTCCTGTACAGCCGTCTGCACATGATCTTCAATGCTACCGCCCAGTTCCTTGAGAGCCGCCAAGGTCCACGGTTTGAGCTTGATGTCGCCGGACCACCGCCTGGCCGCCGGCTTCTTGATGACTAGGTTGTACACCTTGTTCGTGGTCATCTTGCCGTTCTTCACAGCGTCATGGATCTCGGGGGTGCCGTCCTTCAGGATCTTTCGAGCCTTTTCCACCTTCCCGCGGTTGGAGCCGAGTATATTGGCCATCCGGTGGGCTGATGCAGAGCGTCCACTTTCAATGCCCACATGTGTGGGCATTGATTTCGCGTCTTGGCTTCGCCGGTCTCCGCCCCGCTGCATCAGGATGTCGTATCGCTCTACGAACCTGAGGATCACGTCATCCTTCCTGGGCCTTCGTTTGGATTGCACGGTCATGGCGTACCGAAGTGCGCTAATCCCGTCCGGGAATGCAACCACCACATAGGGAATCCGCTCGATTCCCGCCACGATAGACGCTTGCACGCGGGAGTGGCCGTCTATGAGCACCGGGTACTCCGGAGCCGGCCACAGCGCCAGCACGACCCTCTCGCTTTCGAGGCACCCCGTGCGAACCATGTCCGCGGTAACACTCTCCAAGAAGCCTTCCTCCTCCGACATGCTGAAAACGCCCACAAGGTCATGAAGAGAGAGCATCCACAGATTACGCAGATAGCAGAACCAGAACAGTTTCATCTGTGGCCATCTGTGAAATCTGCGGATAATTCGTCTCTTCGCCTTCACTCCTTCTCACTCCGCGCACCACGCGATCTCCGTCCCGGAAATCTATGGTACCCGCGGGCCCTTATGGGGAGCGGTTCGTCCAAACTGGGGTACTAACACCGGCTGCATTTATTGCTGCCGCCTTCAATAGGGCTCATTTCCATCGGATTTCCCTATCTTCCTTAATGCAGCGTCTGGCACGCGTGCTTCTAAACTGTCATCACCAATGAGGTGCGTTATCACTGCGGTTCTGCGAGCTCACTTCAATTCCTCTCATTGCACGCTCCGCCATGCGCGGCCTTCGTCGAGGGCAGCCCCTCTGATGGGGGAAAAACCGTGGCTTACAGCCACATGTCAGACAGACATACACATAGGGAAAAAGTACCATGGGTACGGCCCGTGTCAAGTAATTTTTTCGCTAGGACCGGATCCAGCCAGGGAAACCGCACAACAGGGGATGTCCCGACAACGTTGGAATCACAACTCGTTACATTTATCGCTGTTACGACTGCCAAAGGAGGCCTCCTATTGCGCATGCAACAAAACTTGGCCCAAAGAGCCGCGATTTGACAAAAAAGGCACAAGAGAGATTGGCTCCAAGAATTTTTGGCCCAGAGTGGAACGTCCATCCGGCTGGGTTGGCACCGCTCCCCCTGGCTCTAGGTCATGGAATCTGGCTCCAGACCGCCGAAAGGCTCCCCTAGAAGGTCCACCAGTACCGACCCGACATCGGGACAAAAAACGCGCCGCACAGATCCCGGAGCGTCTTGCCCCATGCCAAGGAAGTTCGGGGATACTTTTTCTTCCTCTGCTTGCATGCCAGAAGGGAGTACGGTGTCTGCATACGCCAGATACGGTATCCACATTACCCGCTGTGCCGTATGCAAACTGGAACCTCTCGACAGGACTGTGCACGTCCCTCCCGGTAAAGCAATCCTTCAGGGTGATGGAATCGGTTGTACCCACAACGGACATCACCAGATCGTTGCCGCTCCGTGCGATGGACACTTCAGAAGGCAGGATGTCGGTGAAGATCACCGTGTCCACATTGCCCGGCGTAGTATCCGTATCAATGACCGTGTCTCTGCCGTCTCCCTGAGCGAACATGTACCTATCACTGCCAGGACCACCGGAGAGCCTATCGTCTCCGGTACCCCCGTTGAGGGTGTCGCTTCCAGCCTCTCCGATCAGAATGTCATTTCCCGCTCCGCCATTCAGGGTGTCGCTGCCCGCCTGCCCGATTACCGTGTCATTGCCGCCTAAGGCATCGATCGTATCGTCCTCGGCAGTACCAACGAGGTAATCTTCACCTTCAGTTGGCTGCCCCTCCCGTCTGAGAATCTCGTCCAGATCCCAGACCGTGCCGTCAGCAAACTGGATCTGCTCGACGGAGTGGAAGCTCACGCTCGCCTGGTCGAACAACTGTTTGACTGTCATCGTGTCATCGGTGCGGATGATTTTGACAACCAGATCGTTCGCGGACCGCTTCACTGCAATGTCATTAGGGGTCAGGAAGCTGCCGATCCAAATGGTATCCACATTGCCTGCAGTCCTGTCCGTCTCTACGATGGTGTCTCGGCCCGAGCCAACACGCAATATGTACGTGGCATTCCCTGTCTCTCCCCGTAAGGTGTCACTGCCTTCCCCACCGTCTAAAATGTCATTTCCAGCACCGGCCCAGATCGTGTCTCTGCCACCGCCTGCCACGATGAGTGCATCTCCGTCTGAGTGATATATCAACTCATTGCGAGCAGTACCATATATGACGTCATCACCGGAAAGACCGTTTATGACACCGTCACCCGCGGTGAGACTTCCTTTCACCGCATCCGAGCCCCACGTGCCGAACATGTGAGGGTAGTACCATCCGTCAGGCGACTGACCGAGCTGGTTGTAAACGGGTAGGCCGCCGGTGTCGAAGATCCAGCCAAGGGAGGGGTCTTGTTGGATGAAGGCCTCCCGGAATGCAAGATACTCTGCGGTATCCAGCACTTGTAACGCTCGCAAAGATCGGGCAAATTCGGACAATACCGTCTTGCCTGCAACAGGGTCTGCGGCAAGACGATCGTTCAATTCCTCAATCACTA
>JBFMDN010000123.1:0-6126 GCA_040753915.1 Thermodesulfobacteriota bacterium
CGTCATCATGGGAAGACCTTCCCCTCCAACCCCTCACACGGGAAATCTCTCTGAGCAAAGGCTGATCCTGGCCCATGGGAATATCGTTTCCCAATCGAAGGCCGCAGAGCCCGGGCCGGACCTCGACCTGCGGCACGCTGCATATGCGTCTGACGGGAATGACGATGCGGACAAGGGAACCGGTACGCAAGCAGACGAGGAGAACGGGAATGGGGAAGACTCCTCCGAAGATGACGAGGAGGGAGGCGACGAAGAAGAAGACCAGGAAGAGGAGGAAGAGGGAGGCTGGGACAGACTTTGGGACGCGCCTAAGCTCGGATAGCGGCTCGCCCGCCAAATCTCTCTTTGGCGTAAACACGGAGGATTGAGATGTGTGAATCGAATGTCCGACCGCTGACAAGCATGAAGCCAAGGCAGAAAGCCTTTATTGTGGCCTTGAATGGCGGAGACGAGCTACAGAATAGGCTTGCCAGCATGGGGCTGCATGTGGGCAAGGAGGTTGAAGTACTGTTCCCTTGCACCCGTTTCAATGGTCCGACCATCGTGGCCGCTGGGGAGGCGCGATTGGCCATCGGGTACGGCATGGCTTCTCGGATCATAGTAGCTGCGGATCCACTCTGATCCCAAACCTTGAACTGGAGTCGTGACATGACGCTGGACTAGGTGGCCCCAGGCCAGGAGTGCACGATATGTGACGTGAATCTCGACGGAACCAAGCTCCAGAAGCTTCTGGACATGGGATTTATCGAGGGCACGCATGTGAAAGTCATTCGAAACGCACCGCTTCTCGACCCTCTCGACGTTCAGATCCGCGGTTATCTTGTCGCACTCAGGCGCAATGAGGCCAGGGGCGTGGAGGTGGAACTCGCATGAAGCATGATCACCGGACGTTGCTCGTAGCACTTGCCGGGCAGCCCAATTGCGGGAAGTCGACGATTTTCAACATGCTTACGGGAGCGAGGCAGCATGTGGCCAACTATCCCGGAGTTACCGTTGACAAGAAGTGGGGAAGCTATGCCACTGACGGGTACAAGGTGGAGGTCGTGGACCTCCCCGGGACATACAGTCTCACCTCATATTCACAGGAAGAAAGGATTGCTCGGGATTTCATACTCCTGGAACGTCCCGAAGTGGTTGTGGCCGTGGTGGACGCAGCGAACCTGGAAAGAAGCCTGTACCTCGTGTTTCAGTTGCGGGAACTGGAAGTGCCAATGGTGCTCTGCCTAAACATGATGGACGTGGCAGAAGGCCGTGGTTTTGAGATCGATATGGAGGTTCTCTCTTCCGAGCTCGGCATGCCTGTTGTCTCCACTGTCGCAAAGAAAGGAAAGGGGAAAAAGGAGCTCAAAGAAGCCGTCGAGGCCGTGGTTTCGGATCGGAGACGTGGCACGGGTGACTGGAGTGTCCCGTACGGACCCGAGCTGGAAGCGGTGTTGGAACGACTGACTGCGCGGCTGGAAGAGTGTGACCATCTGACGGAGGACGTGCCCGGAAGATGGCTTGCCGTGAAGTTGATGGAGAACGACATTGAGGCGCGGCGCCTTGTTCTTCATCATCCGCACTACCGAGACGGGATCACTGGTAACGACTTGTGCCAGTATGCTGACGATCTCCGACGCGAATTCCTCGAAACCGAGAAGAAATCACCCGAAAAAATCATTGCCGCCAGCCGGTATCGTCTGGCGGCACAAATCGGGGGAAAATCCATCCCCAAGAGACGGGGGTCAGCGCAAACTCTGACCGACAAGATCGATGCGGTCCTCCTCCAGCCCGCGCTGGCCCCCATCATACTTGCCCTCATCCTGTTGACTTTTTATCAGGTGACCATGGTGTACGGCACCATGTTGGCTGACTGGATCTTCCCATTTTTCCAGAGTGCGAAAATCCTCGTGGTTGCTCTGTTCCCCAAATCCCAGGACCTCTTGCGGGAAGGCCTTCTGCAATCCCTCGTCGTCAACGGGCTTGTCGGCGGTATTGTCGCCATACTCTATTACCTTCCAATCTTCCTCGTGCTATTCGCGTGTATCGCTATCCTCGAAGATAGCGGATATATGGCGCGAATTGCATTCATCATGGATCGGGTTCTACGTGGATTCGGGCTCCATGGACAGTCGACCTTGCCCATGATTCTCGGCGGTGTAGTCGTAGGAGGTTGCGCTGTGCCCGGGATCATGGCAACGCGGGCGATGAAAGATGAAAAGGCTCGACTTGTTACCATCCTGATCATGCCATTGATGAACTGCCTGGCCAAGATTCCCTTCTACATCCTTATCGTGGGGCTGTTTTTTGCTGCTTACCAAGGGGTGGTCCTCTTCGGCATTTCTCTTTTCAGTTTCGTGGTGGCCCTGGCAATGGCCAAGATTTTCAGCCGGTATCTCGTTACCGGCGAGCCCGCTCCCTTCGTCATGGAGCTACCCGCGTACCATGTCCCGACGGTTGGCGGAGTGCTTCGGCGCTCCGTAGAGCGCACATGGCTCTTTATCAAGAAGATCGTGACGATCGTAGCCGCCGTCATGGTGGTGGTGTGGTTCTTCGTCACCTTCCCTGGCATTGGGCTCGAACGAGAGTTGTACTACGACCGGCAGTTGCAGCAGGCGGAAGAGCAACTTCTGCGCGAGGCAGGATCGGCCAACCCGTACCGTGCAATCCTTTTTGGTCCGGATTTGGCCAAGTTTCTCGGCTTTAAAGACCGTTACGCGAAGTACTACCAGGCTGCCGGGGATGACCAGGCCCGTCTGAAATCGGTCCAGGAGGAATTCGCGTCGGAAGATCCCAGTTTCTTCGTTGTCGCCAACAGAGGCCAAGGCTTGGACGGAACAGTAGACAAACAGGCGGCGAAAGCAGCAAAAGCCGTCAGGACCTTCGAGCAAAAGCTCAAGAAAACCTCCCGGGAGCGGAGGAAAGAAATCATCGACGAGAGTTGGGCAGGAAGGTTTGGACGATTCATTGAGCCCGTTACGAGTTTCGCTGGCTTCAACTGGCGCATCAACATAGCAATCATAAGCTCGTTTGCAGCGAAAGAGAGCCTGGTGGGGACACTCGGCACGATCTACAGCGCTGAGGAAGGCGAAGGCCCAGGGAATCTCGGCCGCTCAATCAGGGCAACAGAAAGCGGATGGACACTCAGCCATGCACTGGCGATCCTCGTTTTTGTGGCCCTCATTCCACCATGTCTGGCAACGCTCATAATGATCAAGAACGAGACCGGCCGAATTCAGTGGATGATCTTTGCATCGATCTATCCCATCGTTATCGGGTTCATCCTGGCGTGTGTAGTGTTCCAGATGAGTCGCGTCTTTGCCTGACATAACCTGAGTAAGAAAGAGAGGAGTAGCGCATCATGGACAGGAACAGTGCCTTTGCGGCCATCCTGGCGGGAACAATACTACTGTGTTCGAGCGGTGCAGCCCAGGCTCACAAGCCGCTGCTGTCTGTCGGAGACAACCAGGATGGCACTATTTCCATAGAAGCGAGCTTTTCCGACGGTTCCTCTGCCGCGGGACACAAGATCATCCTGAAGGACGAGAAAACAGGTGCAGTAATCTCTGAACAAAGAGTTGGAGAAGACGGGACACTCGATTTGAAGAAGCCTACCGTGCCCTACACGGTTACCCTTGACGCTGGCGAGGGCCACAAAGTCACGAAGACCGGGCCGCCCCCATCTGCGTCGGAATCCGACACCGGTTCTAAGCAAAGCGAGGCGGAGCCAGCGGCTGTGTCGCCCGAGCCGGGAATCAAGGCACCCGAGCCTCCGCAATCCCAGGAGCTTGAGCCTCCAACCCAGTCAACGAACCGATTGCCGCCCTACCGCGGCTCTCAGGCATCAGCATCCCTGGAAATCAGCCCTGGTGCAATGATGGCGTTCAAAATGATGATTACTGCGCAGATCGTGACTGCTACTGCGCTCATAATTCTCTTGGCCGCAATCGCATATTTCGCCGGCTACTCGATCGGGAAGAAGAGCGGCGCGGCTGAACACAAATAGGAGGTGAAAAGGATCGACGCCATTTAGCTTTAGCAAGTTGACACACGGGCCGCCCCCCCGTGCCCATCAAGAGGGACCGCCAGTCCTGCGGTAACACCTGGCAACAACCGCTTTTTCTCAAAAGCTCAATCTGGCGCCCCTAATGGGCGTCCTGAGGAGATTTTCATGAAGATCTTTCAGCGAATCGCTTTCGTGCTACTTGTGATTACCTTCGTCACCGTCGCCGCGGGTGCATCGTTTGCCCATTTCCAGATGATCTATACCCCCAAATCGGCTCTCACGACAGACGACCCGAGCAAGATAAGTCTTCTCCTCGTATTCACGCACCCGTTCGAAGCGGGCCACACCATGGATATGGGTGCTGATGAGTCGGGAAAGGTGACCCCCCCTGCCGCATTCGGAGTGATGAGCTTCGACAAGAAGTCGGACAAGATGGTGAAGGCAGATTTACTCAAGGACCTCAAACCGGTGGATTTTACGAGCCTGACCAACAAGGGCAAGGGTTATACGATGGACTACAAGCTGACCGGTATCGGGGACTTCGTATTTTATCTCGACCCCGCCCCCTATTACGACAAGACCGAAGACCATTATATGCGCCAAATCACCAAGGTTATCGTCAATAGGGGCGGAGCACCAAGCGCGTGGGACAAGGCCGTCGGACTGGACGCAGAGATCGTTCCCCTGGACAAGCCCTATGCGTTGTGGACCGGCAATGTCTTCCGGGGTATAGTGATGAAAAAGGAAGGGGAAAAGATGGTTCCTGTCCCGGACGCAGAAATCGAAGTAGAGTTCTTGAATCACGAGATCAAGGGCAATGCATTTGAGAAGAAGTCAAGAGTCGAGGCTCCCCAGGACGCGTTTGTCACGCAAACCATCAAGGCAAATGCCCAGGGCGAGTTTGCCTACGCTATCCCACGAGCGGGTTGGTGGGGATTTTCAGCAGTGGGAGCAGGCGGAGAGCAGAATCATCAAGGAAAACCGATTTCTGTCGATGCAATCATCTGGGTGCAGGCTCAGGATATGAAGTGACGGAACAGGTACTGCGCTCACTATAGGTTGACCTCAGATCGAGATTTTCCAAGAAAATGGGCGGTCGGAGCGGGCGGTGGCTTGTGCGACCTCCCGCCCGCGTCGCTTGCGGGCTTTCCTGTCGGCCGGAAGCCCGCTCCCTCGCGGGCCTCTATGTCGAGATTTTCATGCAGGAGGCTCTTGTGCTGATCTACACAATTGGTCACTCCAATCGATCCTTAGAGGACTTCCTTGCCATCCTGCGAGAATTTGGCATTCAGAGCCTTGCCGATATTCGGAGCTTTCCCGGCTCGAAGAAGTTTCCCCACTTCGGGAAAGACAATCTCAGGAACGTGCTGACCGGCGAGGGAATTCGATATGTGTGGCTCTCAGGGTTGGGAGGCAGGAGACGATCCTCACCCGGATTCGATTCTCCGAATCGGGGCCTGGAAAATCCAGGATTTCGAGCCTACGCAGATTACATGGGAGCTCCAGAATTTCAAGACTCTGTTCAGAAATTGATACGCCTCGCATCTGAGTCAGCCACGACCTGCATGTGTGCTGAAGCTGTGTACTGGCGCTGCCATCGGCGGCTGTTGAGCGATTATCTCACCGCTCTTGGTCTCGATGTCGTCCATATTTTGGGAAAGTCGAAATCTGTGCGCCACACATTGACCGATGGCGCTCTTGTCACCCGTGATCGCCAAGTCGTTTATCCCGCCGCGGGGTAGAGGGAACGTGCACACCCCTGGTTCGATGGGATAGAAGGTCATCGCGAGCGTTGTGGCTCGTATAGCGCTTGCGAATGATCGTCTCCGTTTCTCCTGCTTACAGCGGTTGCCAATCATAATTTCCGTTTCTCCTCCTCAACACTGACGGGCGAGACGAAACTGTCTCAAAACTTGGGACACACCAAGAATCGTAGCACGCCTGAGCCTCGATGCGTGGAAAGGCACCCTCACCCCAACCCTCTCCCAGAGGAAGAGGGACCCGGAATAATCCACTCTCCCCCGCTTCGGGGGCATAGGCGTTAACTTCGTGGATGACATCACGTGATTTCAGTCCGTTGACTTAACAAGGACCCCGTCACCCCGGCGAAAGCCGGGGTCCATAACATATTGGAAGGACTG
>JBFMDN010000124.1:0-5973 GCA_040753915.1 Thermodesulfobacteriota bacterium
CCGCGAAGCGGGGGAGAGGGGATTCTTCTGGCTCCCTCTCCCTCTGGGAGAGGGTTGGGGTGAGGGTGCCTTTCCACGCATCGACGCCCAATCGTGCTACGATGTTTGGCTGGCCCGAATTTTGAGACATTTCCGGAAAGCCTGCACTACATGATTGAAACACAGCCTGTGCGACTGCCCGGTTAGATAGCCGACCCTATGGCTGCGGATGTCCCTTCGGCAAGAATCAAGCCAGGACAACCCGGGCTGAGGGCAGGTCTTATACCTGCCCTTTCCTACACGCCATTCAGCCACTGCTACGGCACTTCTGCCGCAAAGGCTTAATTCCTCACCCCAAGTGCAGAGACCGTGCTCAACCCCCTTATTGGGACCGGCTTTACTCCCGCGCCCGTGCCTCCAAGCCCGATTCAAGACAAGAATGCCTGCGAGACGCTGGCCTACGGGAAGTTCGCGCTGGGATCCTCGCGGTAGGGGCGACCGGCGGTCGCTCTGAGGAGCTCTTGGTAGAACGGGCGTCCCGCCCGTTGATTAGTCGGTAAACCGGGCGTCTCGCCCGTTGGCCAGTTCGGCAGCCTTTGCGTCTCGCTGCACGCATCAGGCTATGAGCACTATTCTCACATCCATGACGTTGGTTCGCGTCGGTCCGGTGATGATGAGATCACCCAGAGATTGAAAGAAGGTGTACGAGTCGTTGTTCGCGATGAACGCCTCGGGATCCAACCCCAGAGAGCGGGCACGAGAAAGACTATCGTCGTCCACCGCGGCTCCAGCAGCATCGGTCGGTCCATCCGTTCCGTCTGTTCCGGCCGCGAGAAACAAGCTCCCGGGAATCCGAGCCGCCTCTTCCACGAGGCAGAGTGCGAAGTGTTGGCTGCGCCCTCCTTTTCCCGATCCCCTGAGAACCACCGTCGTCTCACCGCCGCTGAGAATGCACGCAGGCGCTTGGAGCGGGTTGCCCGTTGCTCTGATCTCTCGGGCAACTGCTGCATGAAAGTGTGCGACCTGCTCCGTATCTCCCTCAAGAGAAGAAGACAAGACGGCCGTCGCGTACCCAAGTGATATTGCGCGTTCTGCCCCGGCTTTCAAAGACAGAAAATTGCTGCCCACAATCACGTTTCTGCACCGACGGAAGATCTTGTCGTCTTCCTTGGGTGTTTCCCGGATCTTTCCCGCTACTCCGTCCCGGAAGCGTGCGAGGATTCCCTCTGACACTCTTTGGACAAGGTCGTACTTTTCGAGCACGGACAGAGCCTGGTGGAAGGTAGATCTGTCAGGGGCAAACGGACCGGACGCTATGGTATCCGGATCGTCCCCGACCACGTCGGAGAGCATAAGATTCACCACAAAGGCAGGATACGCGATCCGCATGAGATTCCCCCCCTTGGTGAGGGACATGTGTTTTCTCACCACATTGATCTCGTGAATCGTGGCACCCACAGACAGCAAGAGATTGGTTAACGCTTGCTTGTCCTCGAGCTCGATTCCCTCCGCAGGCGAGGGGAGCAAAGCGGATCCGCCTCCCGAGATGCAGGAAATGACGAGATCACGCTCTCCCAGTCCGGCCAGCAAATCAAGCATCGCTCGAGCCGCAGCTTCGCCCGGTCGGTCAGGGACAGGATGGCCTCCCTCCATCACCCGGACGCGTTCAAGGGGGAGTCCGTGGCCGTACTTGACGGAAATTAGCCCCGCTGTGAGGCGCTCTCCCAGAATATCTTCTACCGCACGTGCCATGGGAGCGCTACCCTTTCCTCCTCCCACAACGAAGACGCGGTCAAATTCCCGCAGGTCTATCTCCACTTCCGATTTTACGTCGAGCCATGTGTCTCTTAGGCGCAGCGCGTTTCTCACCGCTGCCTCGGGGTCGGCAGCATCCAGACAGGCGCGGAGTATGCTGTTGGCATCAGAGTGCAATTGTGAGCGATCTTTGGCCATGACGAAACACTCCCTTCTTTCTTCTTTCCAATGGGGGAGATCGATGCCCTGGTTACGGCGACGTTTCAATGGAGACACCATAGCAGGTGCTGGGAGTTTTGTCCGATTCCACTGTGGTAACGACTTTCTTGTTACCAGTTGCCGTGGCGGCGCTCATCTTTCGTCGGGCACGAGAGCGCGCCGGCCTCCGTTTCAGGGGGCCTTGTGGCAGTTGGAAGAGGAGGCTGACCATAAGGAGCTCCCATGAATCGCCGCGAATGTCGAGATAATGGATAAGAAAAATCTTCCAAGGCCTTGGTAATTATGATATATTATGCCAACTATGAATGTTGACCGTCCACGACCTTCCAGGGGAATGATCATGAAAACACGTATTTTCCTTGCCGTCCTCTTTCTCGTTATCCTCGTCTCTGCGCCGTTTTTGTCCCACGCGAGGGGGACCAGGTACGTGATCAACTGGCCAGAAGGCCATGTGGGACCCGTGTATGTGCAGGTGTACGACATCCGCTGCACGTATCCGTACGAGCTTTTGGAGGACTTCAAAGTCTGGGTGACCTGGGATTGCATGACCAAGTGCTACGAGATAGGAAACAAGGGAACCTACTTGCTCAAGTTCTACAAGGACCAGCATTGCAAAGGACCTATGGTGATCTCGGGGAACGCCTCGTCGTTCCGCATACGGTACAGCATTGCCCCGCCGTGGATTTGATCCGTCTCGGGAACTTATTCGGCACCCGTTTGGCATAGGGATACGACTGTAGGGGCGCTTCGACAGGCGCCTTGATTTTGAGGGGAGGTTTCCCTTCCCCACCCCCCTCCCCGTGACGCTCGGAACGAATCTCCCGTAGCGTCGGCGTTTCGGCGGTACTCTCGCACAGTGCGGTATTTCATAAATGCGGTCACGGATTCGGAACCGGCCCCCCCTACCATCCCATATGCCATAACTTTGTATCCGCGATTATACCAATTACACTGTGCCGCAGTCGTCGGTCGGGCTCCGCCGACAAGAGGATCGGCGGGCACAGCCCGCCCTGCGTGACGGTAACACCGGGAGAGATGTCCACAGGGCGTGAATGCTCCAGTGTCTCCGAAACTGGAAGAAGATCTCGCAAAAGCTCTGAGAGGGCCTCGAAAGCGGGAATCGCAGATGCAGGGACCGGTGAGACGTATCCTCCAAATGGTCGAGGTTAACGCATATGGGGAAGGACTCCCTCCCCGTTAACGGCTTCCGATTGGACACACGTGACTCCGTACCGTTGTGTAAGCCGTTGAAATAACACATCTTGAACCGCGAGGGGGTGGACCGTGAGTAGTCCCGCGGGCCGCGGGAATTTCAACCCCCGGAATGAGAAAACAAAAAAGCAGGGACCCTGCCGGGGTCCACCATTCATGCAGCGGTCGGTTAGGATATGATCATTGGTCGACCCCGTCAGGGTCATTCCAGAAAATGAGCGGCTATCCTTCCCATGGGTTGAAACCCATGGCTACTGTTGGTGCGCTCCTGCGGGGCGAAGATTCTGGAACGGCTCGCCAGGGGGCAGTCGGCATGGCCTCGGTGTCACGTATGAGTACTTGCCAGCTATGACGACAGCATGCCTTGCCCCAATGATAGGGCAGGGTCTTCAAATCCATCTCTACTCCTAGTAGAGAATCAAACGAACTGGTCTGGCGAGCTTCACGAACGTTCCATTTGCAGATTGATCTCTCACCGTGGTGCCCGCATACATTTTCAAGAGATCAGCGATCTGCTTCACAGATTTGTTCAGCAATCTTACGCAGCCGTGGGACTGACCGGAACCGATGCTCCACGGGGAGTTTGTGCCGTGGACGCGATAGCCTCCTGAATCAATCATCTGCATTGGGCCCTCGATACAGTCCAGATCCGTGACTTCTTCCTCGAGTTTTGGCTCGGCTACGCGTTTCTTGATAAACAACGGCATCATGTGTCCGCCGTACACGGTTCGACTCGGGGACTCGCCCCAGGCCCAGGGCCGATCTGGTGGTATCCACCACGGGTTGTCGTCAAAAATTCTCTCGATGAAGAACACGCCGCGAGGGGTGGGATATTCGGGAGACCCCAGGCCGGCTTTGCATGAGAAGAGTATCTTGCTCTCGCCGTTTCTCTTGATACCGACGAGTGTTACGGTGTATGCGGCCTTTTCCACCTGAATTTCGAGCCTTGAGAACACCCGCGTCGCGTCCGCGACAAAGCTGCCAATGGGGGCAAGCCTGTCGTGAGCATCCAACAGTCGCGATCCGTGTCCAATGGCAGCAAGCCGGGTCAGACTCTTTGCCACCCGATCGAGCGATTCACTACCGGGAAAAAGGAATTCTCGCGCCGGGAAGTCAACGGCTCTCTCCCGAGGAGATCCTGCGAAGCAGTCTTCCCGAAAGGGAATGGGGGCATCACGCCGGCCGGCCGGTCCCTCCTCGTGATCTCCCCAGGAGCGACCCGAAATGATGCGGTCTATCTCCTCACCCCACGAGACAACAGGTTCCGAAGATTCTACCGGTCGTGCCAGACTCAAAAGCAAATCTCTTACAAAGCCTTCTTTGGCAGAAGCGACAGGAACAAGGATAAGATTGGTAAGGCCGACGAGAAAAGCTAACCCTATCCACAAACCACAACGGACACACAACAACATACCGTATACCCCTAGTGAAGCAGCCGCTTGGAAGCACGAACAGAATTATCCATCACTCATGTAGTCAGTATCATACGGAAATTCAAGAAAAGGTCAAGGCAAACGAAAGCATTCGTTCAGGCCCGGCCCGTGAGCGCACTTCTAGGTGCCTAGAAACAGGAAGCTTTTTTAACGTTGGCGTACCTCCAACTCCTTTTCCGGACCCCGGATGCAGGGCCGCAGACATGACTGCAGCACTGAGCCCCGTCAGATGGGACACTGTTGAGAAAAAGGACACTAGTCCGTCTCAGGACGCTGGAACTCTGGGGGCCGGGATTCCGAAAAGCAGGCCGCTCCGCGACCCTATGATATCCGCACGATGCCGGTTTCGTCGAAGAAACCAACTCTTTCCCCCGGCCTGGCGTTGAAGCCGCGTGTCGCAGCCGGTTTGAACGCGCAGTGGCAGCAGGAGCCTGTCGCAGCAACGCCTCGGGATTCGGGCTCACGAGTATGGCACGAGTCCGTTAACATCCGAGGTTGCTAGACAGGCTCCCTCACAGCGATTCTACCAAACCCACACGATCCCTGGCCCAGAGGCCGCCGAGATCCGATGGCCGCGCGCACGGGGCTCATCGGAAGTTGAAGAGCGGATATGGATTCTGGCCGTAAGAAATGCCGTAGTCCGGAAGCAGAAGAGACGGGCATGCTGTCCTAAAGGGGCACGGTACAGCTTGAGCCTGGAGACCCGGTGGTCTGCACGGTGCTGCACAAGGATTCAACAGCGGTGGGAAATGACATTGAGCCTCGGACCTACAGGTGAACATCTTCCCGTCGCGGGGACACCCGAATGTAAAAAAGGACTGACATTCCGTCGCGGGCACGAGCGTGGCCCATATAGCGCATGCAGAAATGAGAAGAACAACGAATCGCTTCATCGCACGCTCCTGTGAGCACTGTTCCGACAAATTTCACAGCAATAATACCACAGAAATGGTCAATCGGTCAACTAATAGGTGAGAAATATGATGGATTTACCGAGGTGTTACTGAAGGAAGTGATTATAACAGCTTGGAATAAAATGAGCTGGAATTGGTCGGCTCCCGAGAAATGCATCGCTGCAGCGCCAAGCTCAAGATTTCACAAATGCGCTTACGTACGTGGGGGGTAGCTCATTTTGGGAAAGGACGGGTTCAGAGGCTGTCTCAATGCAGGGCAGGTTTGAAGCCTGGGCTTACAATTGGTGGGAAGAGCGTTGAGAAAGTGTCTCAAAAGCCTGCAGTCCGTGATAACCGTGGCACACCCCCTCACCCTGACCCTCTCCCCCGAAGCGGGGGAGAGGGGATTCTTCAGGCTCCCTCTCCCTCTGGGAGCATAGGCGCTAACTTACCCAGGCTCCGATGAGACTCGGGCCAGGCGT
>JBFMDN010000125.1:0-3269 GCA_040753915.1 Thermodesulfobacteriota bacterium
CCCAACCCTGTCCCAGAGGGAGAGGGAGCCGGTAGAATCCCCTCTCCCCCGCTTCGGGGGCGAGGGTCAGGGTGAGGGGTTGTGCCACGATTATCACGGTCTACCGGCTTTTGAGACACTTTCCTCTGTACGCCCTGGACGTTTATCGATGGAGTGACGAGGAGATTTCATGCTCGAGGTGACGCTCATCTACGGGTTCATAAACAGCACGATCCTGGCGCTGGTGGCGTTGGGATTCAGCCTGACATTCGGGATCAGCGGCGTGTCAAACTTTGCCTACGGTGCGATGTATGTGATGGCAGGATACGTTGCGTGGATTCTCCTGAACAAGGTCGCCTTGCCCTTTTGGGCTGCTGCGGTGATTGCCGTGTTTGCGACTGCAGGGCTGGGGGCTGCCCTGTACAGATTTGTGCTCCTTCGGGTTCGCGGTCTGGTGATTTCTGAGGTGATTGCCACCTTCGGGGTGGGGTTGGCCATTCTCGAGCTGTTTCGGTACCTGGGATTCACGGGATTTGAGTACACGCTCCCGGTATTTTCCGACGGGAGCATCATGATCGGGAACACGTACGTGGATCACCAGCGTTTATGGATAGTGGGGTGCGGAGTGGCTCTTGCCGGCGGTCTGTACCTGTTCACCCACCATACACGGCTGGGGCTTGCGTTCCGGGGGATAGCCCAGGACGACCGGACCTCCCTGTCTCTGGGGATCCACGCGGACCGCATAGCGGGGATCAGCGTTGCCTTCGGGTCGGGACTGGCTGCTCTGGCTGCGATTGTGGTACTTCCCCGAGGGACCATATCGGTGAATGAGGGGTACGACGTGCTCATCAACGCGATGGCGGTGTGCATCGTGGGAGGATTGGGGAGCACGGTGGGAGTGGTGGTTGCAGCGTTCCTGATCGGGTATGCCCAGATGATCACCGACACGGTCTCAGGGCCCCACTGGAAGATGATCGTCTCCCTGGTGGCGATTCTGATCATCCTGGTGGTGAAGCCGTCCGGATTGTTCGGCAAGCAGAAAGAGCTGGAAGAGCGGATCTGATGCCGGGTTGTCACGATGGCTCGTCCACTGAGCTTAGAGCAGAGCGCATCGACAATGACCGCAGTATATGTGTGCGAGTGGTGAAGCAGTGAGCAAGAGAAGACGAGAACGGATCGATCGCGGAATCAAGGCAAGGTCGGGGGACATATTCGCCCTCACCTCATATCGAGAGATGCTCTACGTGGCCGTGCCTCCGTTGCTGCCGGTGATCGGCCTGATCGTGCTGCCACTGCTCCTGCCTACCTATTGGCAGAAGGTGCTCATTTCTACGGCCATATTTGCGCTGCTGGCCATGAGCTGGGACTTTCTGGCCTGCGTGGGGATGATCTCCCTGGGGCAGGCGCTCTTTTTCGGTCTGGGTGCCTATTGTGCAGGCATTATGGACCATTACTGGGGCTTTCCCATCTGGCTGAGCATACCTCTGGGCACCGTCGCGGGGAGCGCATTGGCCACCGTAGTGCTCCTGCCTGTGCTTCGGCTTCGCGGCGTCTACTTCTCCATGGTGACCCTGGTTCTGCCCCTGATGTTCGAGCGGATCATCGAGGCCACCCGGGTGTTCGGAGGCACCGAGGGCTTGACGGGATTGAAATCCTTTCCCAATCACTGGGTGGAGCTGTACCTCCTCTCCGCGATCACCCTGGGGGTGCTGTTCGGACTGCGCAGGCTCATGACCACGGATTTCGGTCTCGTGCTCAAGGCGATCAGGGACAACGACAGATCGGTGATGAGCGGCGGGATAAACATCTACGCGGTCAAAGCCCAGGCGCTCTTCCTCGGGGGCTGCATTGGCGCGTTCTGTGGAGCGTACATGACGCACGTGTACATGTTCGTGGGTATGCCTGCCTTCGCCCTGGATTATTCCATCCTACCCCTGGCCGCGGCAGTGGTCGGGGGTATGGGGACCTTTGCAGGGTCGCTCATGGGTGCGTTCATCCTGGTACCGCTCTCCGAGGCCCTGCGAGGGGTCGGCGGTCTGCGGACCGTTCTGTACTCCCTGTCGCTGGTGGTGTTCATCGTGGCCCTGCCCGAGGGGATCTTCCACTACATGAAGCGGAAATACCACCAGTTCGAGCGATGGGTCGAGGTGGAGCAATGAGCCGGCCTACCATCTCCGGAACCGGTCTTCCATTTTCTTGCTGTGAGCGCCCCGGGACGCAGGAGTATAGTGTCGATGTGCAGGAGAATCCCTGCGCCGGCTCCCGACAACAAACCTATGGGGAGGAATTCCTCCATGGCTGAGCCTGTGACATCTGTCCCCTTGCTGGAGGTGCAGCGCTTGAGCAAGAGCTTCGGCGGGGTCAAGGCCGTTGTGGACGTACAATTTCGTCTGAACAGGGGAGAGCTTCTCGGTGTGATAGGTCCGAACGGCTCGGGAAAGACCACCCTGGTGAACCTGATCACCGGGTTCGTGACCCCGGATTCGGGGAAAGTTCTGTACGCGGGTCAGGACATTACGGGCTGGATGCCGTACCGCATTGCCCGGCTCGGCATAGCCCGGACATTTCAGATGGCCAAGCCCTTCGGAGAATTGCCTGCGTTCAAGAATCTGATCGTTCCCCTCTTCTCTCCCCGGGTACGGAGCCTGGCAGGGGGCCGGTTCGGAGATCGGGACGCCATTGCCAAGGATCTGCTCGAAGAAGTGGGGTTTGAGCGGGAATCGTCTGTGACGTACAAGGCTGCAGGCAGTCTTCCCCACGGGTACCTCAAGCGCCTGGAATTGGCCAAGTGCCTGGCTCTGCGTGCGGACCTCATCATACTCGACGAGCTGTTCTCCGGCCTGAGCATTGCCGAGCTGGCGAGCATCGTGCCCATTATCGAGAAGCTCCGGGTAGAGGGAAAGACCATTGTGATGATAGAGCACCGCCTCAGAGAGCTCTTCCGGATCGCGGACCGGGTGTTGGTGCTCAATTTCGGGTGCGTGATCGCGGAGGGAAAGCCCGAAGCAGTGATGGAAAAGGACGAGGTGAAACACGCGTACCTGGGAACGGAATGACCTGCGGCCTGCGACGGAAAAACGTTTGTAGTGCAGGCGTGTAGTGCAGGCTTTTAGCCTGCATTCTTGAGAAATGGCAGCCTAAAAGGCTACCCTACATTTCCGGATGCGGCAGCCTGAAAGGCTACCCTACGTGTGGGGGATGCGGCGTTTTTGTAGTGCAGGCTTTTAGCCTGCATTCTTGAGAAATGGCAGCCTAAAAGGCTACCCTACATTTCCGGAATACGGCAGCCT
>JBFMDN010000125.1:3369-5863 GCA_040753915.1 Thermodesulfobacteriota bacterium
AAAGGCTACCCTACGTGTACGGTGTGACGGACGATGAATGCTCAAAGCGCTCCCATCCTGGAAGTCTCCAACCTGATGGTCTTCTACGAGAATGCCCTCGCGCTCAACGATTTTACCATGAAGGTCGATACGGGCTCGATCGTTGCGGTGATCGGGTCGAACAGCGCGGGAAAGACAACGTTCATGAACACGGTCTCCGGCTTGATCATCGACACGAAGATCAAGGAGCAGCGCAAGGGCGGGGAGAGGATAACCATTTACGGCACCGTGTCGTTTGAGGGGGAGGATGTCACCCAGGTCTATCCCTCGGACAGGGCGAGAAGAGGCATGGTGCTCTGCAGAGAGCGTCATCCAATTTTCCCCGAATCGGATCTCGTGGAAAACCTCAAGATAGCCGGGTACCTGCGGAGCAGCTCCGAGGTACGGGAGATGATAGACTACGTGTTTCATCTCTTCCCCACCCTCGTGCACCTCAAGACGAGGAAGGCGGGATTCCTCAGCGGTGGCGAGCAACAGATGCTCACCATCGGTATGGCGCTCGTGGTAAAGCCCAAGCTCTTGCTCCTCGACGAGCCGCTGCTCGGTCTGAGCCCCATGATGCAGAGGACGCTCGTGGACGCTATTATAACCATTCGGAAGGAATCGGGCTTGACCATAGTGATCACGGAGCAGTTCGCCAGGCCGATCTTACCGGTGATAGACTACGGCTATGTGATCGAGAACGGTATGCTCACCATGGCAGGGGGCGGACAGGAGCTCATGGACAATCCGGAAGTGCGGGCAGCGTATTTCGGGGTGTGATTCCGGGGTCGATGTGCAGAACAACGAGGGAGGATCGGCTTCACCATGCAGCCGAAGGAACAGCCGAGTATTTTCAAAGCATTTGCCGTGACCGCGGAAAAATACGCGGACAAGACCGCAGTGGAGTTCCTGGGAACAGGGTTTTCCTATCGTGAGCTCAGGAGGTACGTGGAACGATTTGCCGCCGCTCTGGCAGCTCAGGGGTTGAAGCAGGGGGATCGGGTGGTGCTCTACATCCCGAACTCGGTCCAATTCGTCATATCCTGGCTCGGGTTGCAGAGGCTCGGCGCGATTCCCGTTCCCATTACCCCGATCTATACGGCAGCGGATCTTGCGTATATCGCAGGGGATACGGGTGCCAAAGCGGTTGTGTGCTCGGACAGAAACTACGGGTACGTCAAGCAGGTTATGCCCCAGACCGCGATCGCGCGGGTGATCGTGATGAACCTGGCAGACGTGCTGCCGCTCTGGAAACGGCTTTTCGGCATTCTCTCGGACCGGATTCCCCGGGGCAAAGTGGAACAAGCGCCCCATGTCAGCTTCCTGAGCTCCATGATCTCCTGTTCTGATCCGCCTGCCCCGGAGCCAACCGTCTCTGAGGGAGATATTGCCGAGATCCTGTACACGGGCGGTACCACGAAGCATCCCAAGGGAGTGCCGATCACCCACGGCCTGTTTCTCGTCTCTGCAGACGAGCAGCTCTCTGTGCGAGATCCGCTCTTCCCCAAGGATGGAGATACCATACTCGGCGGAGCACCCCTATTCCATATCCTGGGACAAACCTGTTCCCTGTCCACGATTGTGGTGGGGGGCGGCACGTTGATCCTCATGCCGAGGGTGAACATGGACGCGGTCATGGAGTCGATCCAGCGACTCTCTGCCACGTCCCTCATAGGGGTGCCTGCGTTCTACCGCATGATCCTGGAGCACGACCGGGTGGACCAGTACGACATCTCTTCCCTCAGGTACTGTTTCTGTGCAGGTGATGTCCTTCCCGTGGAGGTGGCGAACCGGTGGAAAAGGCGGTTCAACCTGGACATATTCCAGGGGTACGGCGCAACGGAGACCTGCGGGGGCATAGCCATGAGCCCCACTGACCGTGACAATCCGCCCTTGAGCATGGGCCTGCCGGTGCCCAGCAAGCAGATCATGATCGTAGAGCCCGGAACGGTCGAGCAGGTGAAGCCCGGAGAGCCCGGCGAGCTGCTCGTCTCTTCCGAGAAGATGACGAGGGAATACCTGAACAAGCCGGAGGAGACGGCCGCGGCATTCGTCCATTCCCAGGGCAGGCTCTGGTATCGTACAGCGGACATTGTGCGCCAGGACGAGAATGGCTTCCTCTACTTTGTTGACCGTACGGTGGATACGATCAAGCACAAGGGGTACCGCATCTCCGCATCGGAGATAGAGGCAGTGCTCCAGGAGCACCCTGCTGTGATCGAATCGTGCATCGTGGGCATCCCGGATGAAAAGGTGGGGGAGCGCATCAAGGCATTCGTGGTGCTCAAGAAGGACGTGAAAGGCATCACCGGGTACGACCTCATCAAGTGGTGCAGGAAACGCCTCGTAGATTACAAGATCCCCCAATACATTGAATTCCGGGACATGCTCCCAAAATCCAAGGTGGGCAAGCTCCTCAGACGAGAAATCCGGAGCGAAGAGAAGAAACGGTTGGAAACCTAGCGGAATGCGG
>JBFMDN010000126.1:0-5784 GCA_040753915.1 Thermodesulfobacteriota bacterium
TAAAATCGCTTGTGGAGCAATTCATCAGCGCGACGGGTCCAGTGACGTGGGATGCTCTGAACGAGCAGATTCTATTCAAACGGACCGGAAGTGAAAACATAGACCCGACGAGTAGAGGTCCGAATATAGATGCACGCAAGCTCGATGTGCTCGAAAAGATGTTTGGTGAATCCTTTCTTGGAACAAGCGGGCGAAATCCTACCTATGAAGCCGCGGCGTTGCTCAATGAGTCGTATCGCCGAGTCTTTGAGTTGCAACGTGCTCAACTCATGGCCCAAACGCATTTGAAAGATCTGTACGACACCATCACCTTCACCTGGGACGAAGAGAGTCAAGAACTCAAGATAGATACCACCGCTCTCATTGCCGCTCTCGACCAAGCCATTGCCGACGACCCGATTCAAGGCAAGGAACTTCTCTCCGAGTTTGCTCGCTCTCGGCGAGGTATGGGCTACTTTGCCGAGAATTGCTTTCTTTCGCTGCGCGAGCACTTCATCCAACAAGACCCGTCCCTTGGCTGGATCTTCGACACGGGTGGTCTATCGGTCATAGAGCACACCGGTCAGGGGACACGGCCGTGGTCACCTCATATCGAGGGCACTGACAATGCGGATGCTATTCGAGGGAGTCTCACCGAGGGAGACGGGTACCTCAATGGTCTTGCGGGAAATGATGTCATTTATGGTACGTCCAGGAACGAGGTACTCATAAACGAAACGGGCGACGCACTCTTGGTAGCAGGTGCCGGTAATGACACTATTTTAGCCGGTGCTGGGAATGACATTTTAGATGGTGGGCAAGGCAGTGACACCTTGCGAGGGGAGACAGGGAACGACACGTATATATTGCGTGTTGGCTCGGGTCGCGATACCATCATAGAGACGGACAGGACTGCAGGCAATGTGGATGCTGCATCTGGGAGGTCGGGACACAGTGCTCCCTTCCGCCATGTAAGCCGGTGTAAGCATAGTATCCGCGAAGTTCCTCGGCATGGGGCAAGACGCTCCGGGAGCTTCACCTTGCTTCCCTTACCCCGATCTTGGGGCATTACTCCTGGGGCTGGCAGTAGAGCTTTTCGGGGGCCCAAAGGCGGGCTCCACCGTTCAGGGGCCGCCAGAATAATGCGGATCCAGCCGGATGGACGTTTCACTCTGGGCCAAAAATTCTTGGAGCCAATCTCTCTTGTGCCTTTTTTGTCAAATCGCGGCTCTTTCGGCCGACTTTTGTTGCATGCACAATAGGAGGCCTCCTTTGGTGGTCGTGACAGCGATAAATGTAACGAGTTATGATTCCAAGGTAGTCGGGACATCCCCTGTTGTGCGGTTTCCCTGGCTGGATCCGGTCCTAGCGAAAAAATTACTTGACACCGGCCGTAGCAATGGTACTTTTTCCCCATGTGTATGTTTGCCTGACATGTGGCTGTAAGCCACGGTTTTACCCTCATCAGAGGTGCTCCCCTCGACGAAGGCAGCGCATGGCTGAGCCTGCAATGAGAGGAATTGAAGTGAGCTCGCAGAACCGCACAATAATGGACCTCATTGGTGATGACAGTTTAGAAGTACCCGGCCTAGACGCTGCATTTAAGGAAGATAGGGAAATCCGATGGTAATGAGCCCCATTAAAGGCGGCAGCAATAAATGCAGCCGGTGTTAGTACCCCAGTCTGGACGAACCGCTCGCCATGGGGGTTCACGGGCGCCATAACGGTCCGGGACGGAGATCGCGTGGTGCGCGGAGTGAGAAGCAGTGAAGGCGAAGAGAAGAATTATCCGCAGATTTCGCAGATGGCCACAGATGATACTCTTCTGGTTCTGCTATCTGCGTAATCTGCGTAATCTGTCGATGCTCTCTCTTCATGACCTTGTGGGCGTTTTCAGCATGTCGGAGGATGAAGGCTTCCTGGAGAGTCTTACCGCGATCGTGTGCAGACGGCTGTGGAGGAGTACATCCAGAGGCTGTGCGGAGAAGACGGATCTAGCCCGGAGAGAGTGGAGCACGCGGAGAAAGAGAAAGAATGAAGACCCAGAAAGGAATTATCCGCAGATTTGGCAGATGGCCGCAGATGAAATTGTCTCGGTCTATTATCTGTGGAATCGGCGCAATATGCGGATCCCATTTCTTGGTTCTTTCTCTGGGCTTTCCGCACTGGGGTCTGTTCGCCCCGGTTTCGGCCCCCAACGGTCAGATGTCTGTCGTCGAGCGGTAAGACCGCCAGGTCTATCTGTGCCACTTGCGGGCCAGAGCGCTGTACGAGGCCCTGTGCAGGAACCTAGGGTCGTTTAGTCAGATGGGCCGCGATTGCCGCGACGAAGGCCTCGTAGTCGGAAACGGCGGTCAAGGACAGTTAAGGGTATTCCCGGCCCCGGAAGGTGCCGAATTCAGGTTCCTGGGCAGTACAAAGCGGGTATCCTGCGATGACCTGGAGATTTTTCATGAAGACTCGACGCATTCACAAAATCACAATGCCTTGGCTGGCGGTGGTGCTGGGATTGTCTCTTCCTTTTGCGTCCGCTGTCTCGGCTCAACAGGAGGAGTGGAATGAGCTCAACCAGCGGGCGGTGAAGCTGTACTGGCAAGAGAAAACCGTGGAAGCCATTCCCGTCAGTCACCGCGCTCTCGAACATGCCGAGAAGACTTTCGGCCCGAAACGAATGCTGTGTCCCCGGAATTCAGGGTTGCCGTTGGCACGTGCCGGGACTGACTGCCGTTTTACCGGCACCGTGGCAAGCGGAAAGAGTTGGAAATCGTGTGTGCCGATCGCGGCCACCAAAGGCGTTTGAGCAATGAGCTTTGTTCCGGAGCTAGGGACCAGGCAGTGGGGCGATATGGCCGGGATGGTTGGCATCACTTCCTCTCACGAAGGAAGCGTTTTCCTTCGAGAGAATCTTCAGTTTGGGGTCGTCTACCCCAGAGACGCGAAGGGGCATGAACAATGACGAATGAGCATCGCAGTGGAAGACCGTTTTGGCTGAACATTCTCATTGCTTTCTGCTTATCTACTTTGTTGTTTGTCGTGATTGGAGTAGTACTGTTCGTATATTCTGTGCGCGATTCCTTCTATGGATCTAGCAATGTAATCATTTGGAACCGGTCTGGACTGGATGTTCATTTTAAGACAGTGACGATAGACGATCAAGTTATATGGACAGGGCCAGCTCTTATTGTCTCTCCTAAGGACTTGAAGAAGCCATATCTTGATAACCGTAGACACGGCATGATGCTTGAGTTGAGAACCCGACGAAAGTTAGTGACGCTCAAAGTGCTAATCTTAAACAAAATGGAGGAGGAAGAGACGCTGTCATGCACGCTGGACAATCGTTCGCCTCCGTGTCTTTTCGAGGTCTTTTATCACAAGGGTAGGCTGTCGTGCGGCGAGTGTGACAAGCATTTTATGCACTGAGCTCTCCTGAGGAAGGTCCGTTTAAGTCTTCAAATATGAATGTACTACCATCGTAGTAGGAGAAGGACATGTCGCGTATCAAAGAAATAAGAGATGTCGCAAAGATGGCCTCAAACGAATCGGCGTGGTCTATGATGCCCGGCCGTGAAAATGGGCCTGCGGACGCATACCGTCATGTATTATTGGCAGCAGAGCTTACGCGCCGGTTTGGCGAGTTTGTGGCACGATGTATCTTAGAGGAACACGAATGGGAAGGATGGTGGGAAGGCCAATCCCCGGAATCTGAATCCATGGATCGCGCCAACAATGAGATAGGCGTCGAAATTGGCCGGTATGCCCAGTCATGGGATGAGGTTGTGACAGAGGCGAGAACCAAAATTGACCCGGAGGATCCATTCGGGGACAATGGCGGTGCCAGATGGCTACCAGAAGACTACTGGCAAAAAAATCCCAAAGATGATGCGAAGAAAGAAATCCCAACCCGCGATTCCTATGGGGATTTCGATTCACGCCTAAATTGGCCTGGACCTTCGTCGCCGTGGGAGCCGGTGTTTCCTGCTGGTCCCTACCTTCCCCTACCAGACGGCCTGGGCCCTATCCCACTTGGCAATTGTGAAGATAACTATGACCCCGGACTCGGAGCATGTTCCTTCGGACCACCGGTCGACACGCGCCGAGGGTTCGAAGATGCCTGCGAAGACCTCATTGCACCTCCCCGTCGTGATCCTTTGATAGTCGACCTTAATGGTGACGGCGTCACAACAACTAACCTCCGCACCGGCACGTTCTTTGACCAGGACGGGAACGGCTTTGCTGAGTTTACTGCCTGGGTCGATCCGTACGACGGGTTCCTGGTGATGGATAGAAACGGCGACGGAACGATCGACAACGGGACGGAACTCTTTGGTGATCAGACCATTCTGAAGACTGGCGCCAAAGCATCCAACGGATTTGAGGCGCTTGCTGAGTGGGATGCCAACCATGACGGAAAAATAGACTCAAGTGACACTGTCTATTCTCAATTGAGGGTATGGCAGGATGCTGACGGCGATGGATACAGCACTCCGGATGAACTGTATGACCTCAGTGAACTCAACATCAAAGCAATCGGCGTGAATTCCACAGTGGTAAATGCTGCCGATGCCAGAGGAAACACTTTGACGCGGATCGGTACTGTTGAGTGGGCAGACGGAACCTCCGGCCAGATAGCGGAATACGACCTGCAGTGTGACACTATGTATTCGATTGCCAGCGAGTGGCTGGAAGTCCCGGACGATATAGCCGCGCTCCCAGACGTGCAGGGTTATGGCGTTGTGTACGATCTCCATCAAGCTATGGTCAGAGACACTACGGGTCAGCTTAGAAATCTAGTTGAGCAATTCGCGACAGCGACCGATCCAGAGGCATGGGATTCTCTGAACGAGCAGATCCTGTTCAAGTGGACCGGCAGTGAGGCAATAGATCCCACAAGTCGCGGACCCAATATAGACGCTCGCAAGCTCAATGTGTTGGAAAAGATCTTCGGTCAATCCTTCCTGGGAACAACTGGTTCCAATCCTACGGATCACGCTTCTGTGCTTCTCAATGAATCGTATCGGCAAGTGTTTGAGATGACCCGGGCTCAGCTCATGGCGCAATCACACCTGAAAGATCTCTATGACAAGCTGGTTTACAATTGGGATCAAGAGAAGCAAGAACTGAAAACAGATTTTACCGCGGTAGTTCCCGACATTGTAGCAGCCCGCAACAACGATCCGGAGCAGGGCAAGCAGCTTCTTTCAGAATTCGCACGTTCTCTTCGCGGAATTTCATCATGTTCGCCCGGATGTTACCTCACATTCCGTGAGCACATGCTCGAGATCGATCCAAGCCTGGATTGGGTCTTCGACACCGGCGGCTTGGAGGTTTACGACCAGCTCGGTCAAGGCGACGGGTGGTACTACCCCCACATGTTCGGCACGTGGGGCTCCGATGCGGTGAAAGGAAGTCTCACCGCGGGTGACGGTGTCATAAACGGTCTGTCCGGTGATGACGTCATATACGGTACCGCTCGCAATGAGTTGATATATCACTCGGACGGCGACGCACTTATCGTCGCAGGTGGCGGCAGAGACACGATCTGGGCCGGTGCCGGGAATGACATTTTAGACGGTGGGGAAGGCAGTGATACGCTGCGAGGAGAGACAGGGAATGACACGTACATCTTACGTGTTGGCTCGGGCCGCGACACCGTCATAGAGACGGATAGGACTGAGGGGAATGTGGATGCTGCATCTGGGAGGTCGGGACACAGTGCTCCCTTCCGCCATGTAAGCCGGTGTAAGCATAGTATCCGCGAAGTTCCTCGGCATGGGGCAAGACGCTCCGGGAGCTTCACCTTGCTTC
>JBFMDN010000127.1:0-5542 GCA_040753915.1 Thermodesulfobacteriota bacterium
GGGAAATCGTCGACAGCGAATGTTCTTTTGTGACGAAGACTACGGGGCCAATATCGGGCTCTTGGCGGACTGGATGGTTTGGCAAAGGGTGGCGTCGCTGTTGGAAATTGCACCAGACTCGGTGACCTTTCTCTCGACCGAGCTTTCGGATACCGAATGCGAAGCACTTCGGCGGCACGAGCGCACAGGCAGGCCGTTGGGAGACGATGACTTCATCACGAGGCTGGAGTGAGCCTTGGGCAGATCCATGCGCCGCCAAAAACCGGTATCGAGAGGCTCGACGCAAGAGCCAGGAAATTGAGTATGGTGTCCCCGGAATCTCGGAATCTGGAATCTCGGCGGAATCTCGGAATCTGGAATCACCGGAATCACCCGGAATCACCTGATCAGACAAGCTCAGGTCCCCCGGTACCGTGAATTCCTGGAGAGGAAAATCAAAGCCCGGATAGTCCTGCAGTTGCGCGATGCTTTGCATCTGAGTGTTCCCGAGGAAGAGATCGGCAGTACCATGGATTTAATCCAATCCTCGATGCTGTCAAAGCTTCCTGTGCCGAGTTTCGGGTATACCATCTCGATGCCGGTCGAGATCAGGGTCCGGTGACAGTATAGTCAGGTTTCCCATATCTTTTCACGTGGGTTGCTCAATGCCCCTCCTGCGGAGATCCGGTTCGGGGGCAGTGGCTCTCTCAAACCGAGCAGGCCATCCTACAAGCCCTGCCGAGGGACGAGCCGCGCGCGGTTCTTCCTCGTGTGGTCTCACCAGACAACTCGGCCCTTCTTTGCCTTCCTAGTGGGCTGTGGGACGAGCTTCGGTGGTCGGGATTTCCAAGGACGCAGGGCGCTCCCGGACCCGGTCATCCATATTTTGCTTCTTAACTGGGAGGGCTTTCTAGTAAGATTGAACGTGTCTCGGGGGGCGCCCAGAAGAAACACCGGAGGCGTGAAGGACGCAACTCAGATGGTCGCCACAGTTCTTCTTTCTGAAATTCGGTACGAAGGTGCACATAGGAATGCGGTCTGGCGAGGCAGAGTCGTCGATGACGCAGAGAATTTTGCCAAGTTCATGCAAGGTCCCGTTCGCGACCGCGTCGATGACTCTGAGTCCAATGATGAGTTCGCAGCCGAAGTCCGGGGCCTCGGAACGACCGGAATGGCCACCGAATTTGTGGAGAGACTTTTGCGTGCAGCACCAAATCGTGAGGGTTACGAAGTCGGTGAGGCACTTGCGGAATGCGTTGTCTCACAGGACGACAAGCGCGAGATCTCCTGGCCGTGGAACACTGTACGCGATCGTCGTACGCCGCGAGCAAGTCTTCCGGGTGCTGACCTTGTAGGCTTTTGCCGCCAAGACAAAGTGGTTCTGCTTTTGTTTGGCGAGATTAAGTCTTCTTCAGACTCAGATATTCCACCGAACGTCATGTACGGCTCTGGCGGCATGACCTGGCAACTCGAAGAGAACGCCACACGACTGGATGTCCAGCATACCCTGTTGAAATGGTTGAGAAGCCGATGCACTTCGAAACAACACGTTAAGTTGTATCGGGCTGCTGTACAACGCTACGTGGCTTCTCAAGGGAAGGAAATCTTGCTGGTAGGCATTCTCCTCCGCGATACGCGGCCGGCCGAAAAAGACGTGAAGAATCGCGCTAAGGCCCTCGCGAAGAAGCTTGCCTCTCCAACTCAGATTGAGATCGTAGCGTGGTACTTGCCCGTTCCGATCGGAAAATGGGCGTCTTTGCTTCATGGGAGTGCACCATGACAGCAGGCTCTTGGATTACAAATGCACTTGGGAGCGAACGGCTTGAGACAGCTTCGACGGACGCCAGCCGTCGGCGGTTGTACTCGGCACTTGGGATTCCGGACGGTGCCAAGATACCCGACGATGACCTGCGTTTTGTCAGCAATGCTCTTGAACTGCTTGTGTTCGATCTGCTCGAAGACCAGACCAAAGTAGATGAACTCCGGGAAGCGGCCTCGCAAGCGTTCCAGATATCTCGGACAATTCCTTGGCCGCAGGACCCGCTGGAGACGGGCGCATGGCTCGTTCGCCTTGCCTGCCTTGCGATAATCGGAGATCGAACTTCGGACATCAAAAGGGTGTTGTCCGAACGGGATCTGCCCGCTCTTCCGACTCAGGAGAAAGATTGGGGGAGACGAGTTTGGGCCTCAATCCTCGATGTGTGGCTTCGTCTTTTTCGGAAGAATGGATGGGAAGATCTGGACGCAGTGCACGCACGTGTCACCTCACTTCGTAAAGATCAACGCTCGTATGAACCAAGTTTTCTAAGGCGAGCTGAGGGTCTTAGAGATCCGGCACCGGCGTGGCAGCTAATATCTCAATATCACCTTGCTAAGGCTGCCGAAGTACTTGCCTTGTACCTGTCACAGGGTTCGGCTGAGGGCCATTACGATGTGCGCCAGCAACTTGAAGCACAATTTGACCGTGCCATTGCTTCTGCTGCTAGCGGTCGTCTGATGGAAATGGAAATCATTGCTCGGCTGCTAGCACGGACTTCAGATGCGTTGATAGAGAACAGCATTTGGACCGTTACACGTGCAGTCAACAGCCGGGTGACTAGATTCGTGGAATCACTCACATCCCGACAGAGAGCACATCCCATTTTTGAGATGCTTCCTCCCCAGCGGCGGACATTGCGCGAGGAAGGGCTACTTGGATCGGGCCACCGCTCCGTGGTGGTTAGTCTTCCGACCTCCAGCGGAAAGACGTTCATTGCTGAGTTCCGTATTCTGCAGGCGCTGAATCAGTTCGACCAGGAAAAGGGTTGGGTCGCTTACCTCGTACCCACCCGCGCTCTAGTGAACCAATTGACTGTTCGACTTCGCCAAGATTTCCGCCAAATCGGAATCATTGTTGAGAAGGTGAGCCCAGCTCTCGAAGTTGATGGCCTCGAAGCAGGTGTCTTGCTGGACAAAGACATGCATCGTCAGTTTCGCGTCCTAGTGACGACCCCTGAAAAGCTTGACTTGATGTTGCGAAGCGGCTGGGAAGAGAAGATTGGTCGGCCTCTAACACTGGTGGTCGTGGACGAGGCCCACGGCCTTGCTTCCGGCCAACGAGGACTCAAGCTTGAGCTGCTGCTGGCAACGATCAATCGGGAATGTCGTTACGCTCAGTTCTTGCTCCTGACGCCTTTCATTCACAACGCTGCTGAAATTGCGCGATGGCTCGCTCCGGATAGCAACAAGAATATCGAACTTAGTCTTGATTGGAGTCCGAATGATCGTGCTGTAGTGATTGCACAGCCGCACAAGGCCAAGAAGCGAGGTGCATTCTTCGTCTCACTCAAGACGCAGTGTACCAGCAAAAGTACATTGAGTGTTCCCGAAGTGCTTAAGTTCGAGCAGCAGAGACCATTAGGATTGTCTTGGAGCAACGTGTCAGGGGGACAGGGCAGACTAGCAGCAGCAACAGCGGAGCTTCTCAAGAGACGTGGTACCGTCATTGTTCTGGCTGACAAGCCACAGAACACTTGGGGAATAGCATCAATCTTCAAGACTGAGAACAACCGGAGACCTAGTAGTCCTGACATAGAGCTCATTCAGCGATTCATGACCGAAGAGATGGGACCGCAGTTCCCACTCAACGAGTTGCTGGAATATGGAGTCGGCGTCCACCACTCGGGGCTATCGGACGACACGAGAGCACTGGTCGAGTGGCTTACGGAGCAAGGGCTGGTTCGCGTATTGATTGCCACTACAACCATCGCCCAAGGGGTGAACTTTCCAGTTGCTGGCGTAGTACTCGCGAGCCATCAATATCCGTACGGGCAGGACATGCCTCCGGAAGATTTCTGGAACATCGCTGGCCGAGCCGGACGTGTGGATCAAGGCGACCTAGGTGTGGTCGCGTTGGCTGCAACAAGCTCTGAGAAAGCCAAGCAACTGAAAGCATTTGTCGCTCGCAACATCGGCGCACTGAACTCTACTCTTATTGAGATGGTGAAGACTGCTGCTGTGCAGGGGCGTCTTCTTCATTTGGAGACATTGTCCTGGCAAGCCGAGTGGTCTTCGTTCCTCCAATATCTGGCGCACACCTACCGCCAGATTGGAGACCACGAACGCTTCGCTGCCGAAGTTGAACAGGTCTTGCGCGGAACTCTGGGTTTTCAGGAATTGCGCAAGAGCCACAAGGGTTGGGCAGACGGATTAGTGCGAGGCGTGTACAATTACGCAGAGCGCATCAAAGGCAAGCCGCTGAAACTGGTAGACAGGACCGGGTTTTCATGGGAGACGGTGAATGCCACATTGGGTCGTCTCGCTCAGGAGCGAATCAGCAGTAAAGTATGGACGGATGAGCTCTTTGGACATAAGCGAGGCGACTTGCAGCGCATGATGGGCATTCTGTTGAGCGTGCCCGAGCTTCGACAGCGCCTCAAAGAGGTCACCGGCGGGCCTCAACCAGATGGTAACACACTGGCTCGAATGATTTGCGATTGGGTTGCGGGTCGTCCCCTCACGGAGATGGCCGCCGAGTACTTTCGGAGGAAGGACGAGGGAAAGGAAGACTCTGTGGCGGCCATGACACGTTGCTGCAAAGGACTGTTTGGCAGGCTAACTCAAACAGCGTCTTGGGGATTGGCGGCGCTGCAGTCGCTGACACTTGGCGAGGAATTCGACGCTCTCCCCGAGAGTGAACAGCGCACCCTTCGAAACATTCCAGCCAAGGTCTACTACGGAGTCACCTCGGATGAAGCTGTGGCGTTAAGACTCCTAGGAGTCCCGCGGGGGGCGGCCGAACAACTCGCCAAGAGACTCCGAGTTCATTCGGGTGAGCCGTTGTCAGAGCTTCGAACCCGAGTTCGTGAATCCGACGCTGACACGTGGACGGCTGCAGTAGGTGATGCTGGTGCAGCATACAAGCGCGTCTGGACCATCATTGAGGGCGAGTCATGACCTAGCGTGAGACGTCTTTTGTGTCACAGCAGCATCCTGCACAACCTAGCCCGGTATTTTGTTAGACCGGTTCCTTTGAACCGGCGGTCAGCCGCGATGTTTGCTCATCCGGGTCTCATCTTCTCTATGGAGTCTGCCCAGACGCCCTCTCGAACGCCGCTCCCAGTCGATACTCCTCGTCCATCAGCCTCTTGACTCGCTTGAGCAGTTCCACGTCCTCATAAGAATAGACCCGCACCCAGGTTTCTCCGAAAGATATGCGCTCCGGAGCTATCAAGCCGAGCGACTCCCAGCGGCGCAGGCTAGAGGTGTTCACGGCAGCGGAGCAGATGTTACGAGCGATCTTTCCACGTCTAAAACGACGTGGCCCCATTGAAGCAATGCCATGATGTTGCGGCGTCTGCCAATCACTTCCGGAAACACCATGCATAATTCCTGACGCTTTTGAGACCCGGTGGTAATCTCAGATCATGGCTCGATTGGCACGCGGGGCAGCTCCGGGAGTACCACACCACGTAACGCAAAGGGGAAATCGTCGACAGCGAATGTTCTTTTGTGACGAAGACTACGGGGCCAATATCGGGCTCTTGGCGGACTGGATGGTTTGGCAAAGGGTGGCGTCGCTGTT
>JBFMDN010000128.1:0-5434 GCA_040753915.1 Thermodesulfobacteriota bacterium
GGAAGGAGCCCTTGTGCCATAATCACGTCACCTCGTTGGTGATAGAATCGTTTTGACAAAAGCATTCTATCTTCTTGATCTGTCAAGAACAACGAGGTTTTTCACTTTTTTTGACCCGCGATCCAGGGCTTATCGAAATCCACGAACTAGTCTTACGAGGAAAGCTTGGGTGGACATGATAAAGTCATTGAGCGACAATTGATCCGCTACGCTTTACGCCTGACCGAGACAAAGGGCCGACCCTGAAAAACCTTCCAGGCTCGCCATGTTGATGTGCATTGCTCCACGCGCTGGCGCCCCTGTCAGAGATTGATCTCGCGAAGGGCGAATTCAGACCACGAGTCAGGTCCAAGGCTTGATTACACGATCCGTCGGGTAATAGCTAATAGAAGCGGCCGCTATCAGGTGAAGATGACAGGCCACCCGCCAAACACCCCGTCCCTCAGCTTGGCCAACTGCCGCCGCTCTGAGTGTGCGGCGGCGCATGGCCAATCCGCAGGGCTAAGCTGTGCGGCGTTCCGGCGGCCGCAGCATTGAACGATCCATCGTGCCTCACGTCCGGCATGAACCGCTCAGTCTTCGAAGTTGCCGGCAGGCCCCCGGTCTCGCTCAAGCGATTCAGCTCTCTTTCGATACTTCTCTTCGGTCCACTCTGCCGGGTCCTCGATGCAGGTGGCTTTGGGTCCCAGGTCGTACGAGGCTGCTTCGAGGATTGCCTGAATGGCCAGAGGTGCGGTATCGGTTCCGTTGAGGACCTCCGTGATCATCGTGTACACGAAGTCTTCCACACCCTTGACCATCCGCTCTCTCTCTTCCCGGGGACGTGCGAGGAGCCTGTTCTCAAAGGGCCGGTTCAGCTTCTTGTAATCGCCGCCTTTCCATCCTTTTTCTTGGGCATATGCTACCATCTGTGCCCACATGGCATCGCTCATGCCTTGATCGGGCAGCTTGATGAAGTTGCCGTTCTCGTCCTGAACTGCGTTCCCGTACCCGTTGACCTTCACTCCCCAGGAGATCATCTGCAGGGCAGTGGCAACATTGGCCTTGGTGGTATTGGTCTTCTGAGCTATCTCTCGCAATCGGTCGAAACTGTTCCCCGAGGTCCCGTGTTGTGCTCCCGACACCTTGTACGGGGCTATAGCCTTGTGAATTTCTGCAGTGAGCTCCACCTGGATTCCGGCCGAGTCGGCTTCGATCCCGTGGGTAGTGCCATTGTTCAGCGCGATCCAGTCGGGAAAGATCCAATGAGCGTTCAGTCCTTGGATGAGGAAAAGGGCTTCTGCGGGTGTCGACAGTCCCGATTTGCCTTTGATCTCCCCGACTTCGGTTTCGTACCCGGCCCAGACGGGGACGAAGGTGCTCAGCTCGATGTTCGTCTTGAGATTGTCCGCATCGGGTAAATGTGACGCGTCAATGGCTATGGAGGTGATTCCAGCGTCGAAGAGGCTCGGGATTTCGGTTCTGGCGATCTCCTTGTCAGCGTCTTTCTTTATTCCGTAATGATCCGCATGGATAGCAACGGGAACCGTGATTCCCATCTCGTTGCACAGTGAGTCCACGAGTCGCGCCATATTCCAGAGACTTACGTCGCAATACGCGTCGGCTCCGCCCTCGGACTTGGCTATCTCGATGATGATGGCTGCGTTTGCCCTCTGTGCGGCTCGCAAAGCTCCTCGAGCCACAAAGGAATTACGAACGCTTGCCGCGATCGCAATGGAATGGCCTTTCGCGAGGGCTGCCCTGTCAATAACCTTTCCGCTGACGATGAGCGCCCGGGAATTGGGAAACAGCCTCGTGATGTTCGGTGGACGGCCTATTTGCAAGGCCTTGTTGAAATCATTTGAAGAAACTCCGGTTGGTGCTGTCATAGGACCCTCCGCAAATACATGGTCTTCAGAGCAAAACTTGTCGTGTCGGCATGGTCGCGGGCATAGCGGAGCGCACGAGGAAGAGGTCCGAACCCAACCCGCAAACCGGGTCGTACACGACCTCGTGAAAGCACCGGCCGCGCTCCACTGTTGTGTTGGCCATGGGTCAAGAGGTTCTCAGGTACTTTTCGGAAATCTCGACCTCTTTCATGACCGCATGTCGATCGAAGGCTCATTGGCTTTCAACTGCGATGACTGCCACGCATGTTCAACGGGTGGCAGTGTAGCACAACGGAGAGGGGCCTGCCCTTCGGCAGCGAGCCCTCTGCTCGACCCGAATCAGGCCTCTCGCTATTAGAAACCCGCATTCATACCAATTCTCTCCCCTGCGGAAGCGCGCACACTCCGCTGCCGATCTTTAGTACGTAGGGCTCAGTATAATGGGTGACCCGCGAGCATACAACGGTTATCGCGCGTAATAGCATTCCGCTCACAACCAAAAGATGTACCCCGCACGGGGGAGGAACAAGTCCCCCATGGTCTCCTTCGCAAAGGGCTGGCGTCCCGCCGGCATCTTCGGGAGGATCAAGTATCACCGGCAAGATGCCGGCGCTAAGAAAGCACGTGATCGCCAGCACGTTCGGGCTATCCTTTCGCTGGTCGGCCGGCAGGGCTCTTCGCCCTCCCCCACATTTCCCGGCGGCTGTGGCACGGGCATTGGGCACTCGTTCCCGACCTCCTCCGAAGGGAAACAGACCGGCTTCCCGTACCTTCTTTGCCTGTCAATCCTGGGGGGATGGCCTGGGAGCTTTCGACGCGGCCCTCTGGTACGTGTCTCGCTTCAGATGCTCTGCCGGAGGGTATCCGTAAGCCCGCGTAATGGTCACGTCGTATTCGATCTGGTCGCGCGATCGAGGGGCTTTCTCCAGCTCACATCGCAACGCGGCGGAGTGCAGCGGCCGAAATGCGTCCGCATCGCGCAAGGTGTACCGGATACCCTCGAAATCGAATTCCAGCTTCTTGATCCACCAGAGGGTTCCGTTATGCACTTCCATCTTGAGATACGGTGCTCCGTCGTCTTCTCGAAACCTGAGATACCCCGTTGCGAAGACTTTTCTCAGATCCGAGGCGGACACGGTCTGGTACGGGGACTCGGAGATCGAGCTGCGAAGCACCAGGGCGACTATGGCCATGGCAGCCACGAATACTATTCCGATTATCGCCGCGCCCACATAAATCTCGTTGCGCCGCAGTAGGGTGAAAAAACGCCGTCTCATCCCGAATCATCCTGGTTCCGTGCGGTGGTCGTTATCTTTCCCGTCTCCGAGTCGTACCGATGCAGAGCCTTGCTTCCCATGTAAAAGGCTTGGCCGGTGAACGCAGGCTTGCTCCCCCCCGTGGTCTTGAGACTCAGGATGACGCGTGGCGGAACCAGCACGGATGTCTTCTTTCCGTCAGGCGTTACCAGATATACATGATCTCCGCTGCCGGACACTTCGGCTTCAAAATAGCGATGCTCTCGGGCGAAGAAGTCTTCCTCCGCCTTTGCCGCCAGCATGAGCACTTTCGCGGCCTGCTCGCTCATCCTCCGCTCACGGTATCCGTCGATCATGAAAAAATAGATGGCAGAGAGGATACCCACAGTTACAACGGCAACAGCCATCTCCACGACGGTGAAACCATCGCTGGAACCAAACTTTTTCATGCGGCACATCTCCCGACAGGATCGATGGTCGTCTCCTTGGGTATCGGCCACCCCTTTCGGGTGACAATCTGGAAAGACGACCTTCATCAGGAGTAGCTCAGGATTGGGCGTACGTCAAGTACGAAAAGATGATTATAAATCACATAGTTATAACACCTTGATAAACCAATGTGGCAGTCCCTGTCATAAGCACCGAAGAGTTGATACCATTCCATTCAATCTCCAGATCCCCGCCCCGCAGCTCCACAACGGCCCGAGCATCCGTGAGACCCTTGAGAATTCCCGCGACGGCAGACGCACACGCGCCTGTGCCGCACGAGAACGTTTCACCGCTTCCCCGTTCCCAGACCCGCATCTTTAACCGAGAGCGATCGATGACTTTGACGAACTCCACGTTTGTCTTCGCGGGAAAGAGCGGGTGTGTTTCCAAGACAGGGCCGAGTTGTGCGGGAAAGGGGTCGGGGTCTTCATCGACAAAGATCACGCAATGGGGGTTTCCCATGGAGAGAATCGTGGCTCTGATCTCCCGGCCGAGGGCTGTGATAGGATGGTCCAAAATGGGGCTCCCGGTTGCGGGGATGAGGACCGGAATGACCTCTGGTTGGAACAGGGGCTTGCCCATGTCCACTCGCACGCGATCGACGGTGCCGTCAGCGGCGGTCAAGATCTCTACGACCTTTACGCCTGCCCTGGTCTCCACAGGGAGGACAGTCTTCTTGGTGAGGCCGTTATCGTACGCGTATTTGGCGAGACAACGGATGCCATTTCCGCACATCTCTGCCAGGGACCCGTCAGAGTTCATATAATCCATGAAGAAGTCGGCCGAATCGGAAGGTCGAACGACGATTATTCCGTCTGCTCCCACACCGCCACGTCGGTCGCACACCCGCACGATTTGCTCCCGTGTAAGGTGCACTTCATTGTTCATGTCGTGGAGCACCACGAAATCGTTGAGCGTCCCGTGCATTTTCTTGAACTGAATTTCCATGCCAGAACAGTATTCGATTTTCGCGGCTGAGACAACACCAAATCCCCATCGTCGTACGAGCCCTGTTTCAACCATGTAGTGCAGGCTTTCCAGCCCGCATTCTGGGGAAATGGCAGCCTAAAAGGCTACCCTACATCTGGGGATTCGTCCGACCGGGCATTGTAGTGCAGGCTTTCCAGCCTGCATTCTGGGAGAATGGCAGCCTAAAAGGCTACCCTACATCTGGGGATTCGTCCGACCGGGCATTGTAGTGCAGGCTTTCCAGCCTGCATTCTGGAAGAATGGCAGCCTAAAAGGCTACCCTACATCTGGGGATTTGTCCGACCGGGCATTGTAGTGCAGGCTTTCCAGCCTGCATTCTGGAAGAATGGCAGCCTAAAAGGCTACCCTACATCTGGGGATTCGTCCGACCGGGCATTGTAGCGCAGGCTGTCCAGCCCGCATTCTGGAAGAATGGCAGCCTAAAAGGCTACCCTACATCTGGGGACTCGTCCGACCGGGCATTGTAGTGCAGGCTTTCCAGCCTGCATTCTGGGCAAATGGCAGCCTAAAAGGCTACCCTAAATCTGGGGATTCGTCCGACCGGGCATTGTAGCGCAGGCTGTCCAGCCCGCATTCTGGGCAAATGGCAGCCTAAAAGGCTACCCTACATCTGGGGATTTGTCCGACCGGGCATTGTAGTGCAGGCTTTCCAGCCTGCATTCTGGAAGAATGGCAGCCTGAAAGGCAACCCTACATCTGGGGACTCGTCCGACCGGGCATTGTAGTGCAGGCTTTCCAGCCTGCATTCTGGGCAAATGGCAGCCTAAAAGGCTACCCTACATCTGGGGATTCGTCCGACCGGGCATTGTAGTGCAGGCTTTCCAGCCTGCA
>JBFMDN010000129.1:0-5225 GCA_040753915.1 Thermodesulfobacteriota bacterium
CCCAACCCTCTCCCAGAGGGAGAGGGAGCCGGAAGAATCCCCTCTCCCCCGCTTCGGGGGAGAGGGTCAGGGTGAGGGGGCGTGCCACGACTATCACGGACTGCCGGCTTTTGAGACAGTTTCAGACCGGATTGGGACACGAACTAACTATATCATCTGCTTATTATCACGGATTGCCGGCTTTTGAGTCAGTTTCAGACGCCCGTCCTACCGGTTTGCTACCCTCCCAGGAATGCCCTCGACACACCGGAAGAGGGCAGAACCTTTGGCAATGACTACATAGGACAGAGAGGCACCAACGGACAACGACAGTGGAGCTCTCGCTCGTTCAAATGAGCTCCACAACGAATTATTCCCATGCCGCGCTCGGGCCGAGAGCTTCTTCGAGTGCCGGCCCTTGGTGTTCCCATTTCGTCTGACGACACACATTAAGCATCTCGATGACGTCGCTGTGCACAAATGGTTTGGCAATGAATCCCACTATAAGTCCGTTATCCATGGCTGCGCGGATGTCCACGTCATCCCTGTAATAGTATCCTGACACCATGACTATGCTGATCCAGGGATCTATCGCCTTGATTCTCCGAGCCAAATCCAGCCCATCCATGTCGGTGAGCTTCGCATCCAAGAGCGCGATCGAGAAGCTCTCGGATTCAAGGAACTTCAGGGCCGCCTCGCCGGTTTGGGCAATGCGAAGTGCAAAATCATCTTCTCCCAGCAGGTTTTTCAGGACCCAACACATATCGGGCTCGTCATCAACGATCAATACCAGCGGCCGGCTGTTCGTCATTTCCAGACACCTCCCGGTCACAAGAGTGGCAGTTGAACCGTAAAGACTGTGCCTTCTCCTGCTTTGCTCTTGACTTCAATGTTTCCAAGATGTTGTTTCACGATGGAGTAGCATATGGAGAGCCCCAGCCCTGTTCCTTTTCCAACGGGTGAAAGGGTAAAAAAGGGGTCGAATATCTTTTCAAGATGCTCGGGAGAGATTCCGCATCCGGAATCCTCGATGTTCACCAGCACGCTTTCCTGAGTGCACCGCAGGGAGACTCCCAACGTGCCCCCAGCCGGCATGGAGTTGAAGGCATTCAAGAATAGGTTGAGAAACATTTGCTGAAGCAGGCTTGCGTTGGCATATACGGCTATCGGCTCGTCAGGGAGATGCTCCAGAATAGCAATCTTCCCAATTTTTGCCTGGTTGGAAACGAGCTGGAGTGTAGAGCGAATAACATCCACCACATTGACTGCCGCCATCTCCGCGCCCGATGACGGCCGCGCAAATCGCAGCAGGTTCTCTATTATCGAGGAAGCCTTGTCTATGCCCTCGCATATCCGGGACACGCATTCTTCTCGAAGTCCGGGCGCCAATTCGGGGTTTTTCAGGAACTGTGCTGCCGACGAGCAGACTGCAAGGGGATTGCGGATTTCGTGAGCTATGCCGCCAGCCATTACGCCAAGTGACGCAAGCTTTTGTGATTGGAGGAGCTGCATCTCAAGCCGCCGGTGTTCGGTCAGGTCTCGTCCCATGGCCACCACGCCGACAGAGGTTCCCCGCTCGTCTTTCATGGGAGAGAAGACCCAGCTAATCGGTATCTTATTTCCGTCCTTTGTGATCAGCTCCCATTCGCCAGTCTGAGAAGTATCCGCTTCCCTCAACTGGGTGAACACCTTCCTGAGCTCTTCGCCGGCTTCCGAGACACACCGCTCGAAAAGGGACCGGCCCTTAACTTCCTGCGAAGGAAACCCCGTAAGCCGCTCGGCAGCGGTGTTCCAGGTCAAGACAAGTCCGTCCGGATCGGTCGAGAGAACCACATCTCTGGCACTCTCCACGACACTGGCCAAGTGGCGCTCGACGCGACGGACTTCTTCGCTCAGTCTCGCGTGCTCCGTCACGTCATCCATGAGCAGAATGACCGTTTCGACGGTCCCGCGCCGGCAAAAAGGAAGAATACTATAATAGTAGATGCGAATGGGAATGCCCGGTGCACGGTACGTCATCCTGTTGCCACGAATTGGCTGGTTCCTTCGGAACACTTCCCGGACCTTGCGGGCCATGTCGATGTGCTCGATGATGGCCTCAGGCAGTACCTGTCCAAGCTTCTGCCCTATCACGTCCTGGCGACTCTTGCGGCTCTTCGTGATGAAGTTCCGGTTTGCAAGAATCACTCTCAAGTCTGTGTTGATCAAGAGAACTGAAGACGGAATGGACTCGAGAAACACCCCGAACATTTCCTCGTAAAGATGCGGGTCATCCCTACCCAATGGCTCTAACGCTGCCATGTGCACGGTGTTCTCACCTCCACTGCGACAAAACCTGTGGGGAAATCCCTCGGTCGGCCCACAAGAACAGGCACCGCCCAGGAACCATTGATGCCCGGTTTCCGCCCCCCTTCCCCGGCTGTCGTTCCCGATGCTGCCATGCATTCAACACCGCTTCTGTATAGCAAGCATTGAGCCAACCGCCATTGGGAGATAGTCATGAAAACGTGAAGTTATGTTGGTGACTTAAGCATCGGTAGAAACCTCTGGGCCCCCAAGCGAGGATCACAGGGCGCCCGCTCATGTCCAAAAAACAAACGGCATTGAGGCGGTGCCAATGATTCCCAATCGTTACCACTTTACCCGGTGTTTAAAAAACCAACTTCGCTGCCTTGCCGTACCGTGGTGGCAATGAATTTTCTTCTTGACAACCCCGCGGCAAATCATTATGTAAGTAGGTATTACATATACTGCACAGGGATCGACCAAATGAAGAAAAGCACAAGCGCATCACCAAGAATCTCTCCCCCACCTACCCTCGATTCACGGCTGACAGATTTGCCACCCGCGGGTCGCAAGATCATGCATGCTCTGAGGCAGTTGCTGAAAGAAAAGAGCTTTGATGAAATCACCACCGCAGAGATTTCCAGGGTGGCCGGCGCTAACGAGGCGCTCATTTACCGGTATTTCAAAGACAAGAGAGGCTTGCTTCACAAGATCTTGGCCGAATACACTCTCGAGCATCTTCTCCAAATTCAAAACGATGTCGCTAGCGTGCAAGGGGCCTTGAACAAGCTTGCCAAACTTATGAAGGGTACCATCGCTTTCCACAAGAAGAATCGCGTCTTTTCGCGCATACTGTTGCTGGACGTCAGAAATTATGCAGGTTATTTTGAGAGTGAAGCTTACGAGCTGGTAAAACAGTATGCCAGACTTATAGACGGAATAGTCGAAGAAGGTATCAGGAATAAGGAGATCCGGGCTGACGTCTCGGTGGCAAGCGTGAAGGACGTCGTCGTGGGCAGCATAGAACATGCCTGTCTCAGAGCAGTGGTATTCGACTGGGAATTTGATGAAGAACAGCTAGCTCGCAATCTCGCGGACACGGTAATTCGCGGGCTGGAAAATCCTGGGGAGATGTCTGCCTCAGGCGAGGGCGTGCAGGCCGATAAGCAAACCGATGGCCGCTCGCGCAAGAGGAGGTTGAAGAGCACCCGAAAGAAGTTGGTATAGCACCACAGCTCCCTGAGACCGACAACACGATACCCGAGTGACCGGCAGCCTTTTGAGCTTCGGCTAGTAATGGCTGCACGTGGGATCTATTGGGCCTTTGGCTTGAGGCATCCGGCTGCTTGAAGGATCCCGAGCACCATCGGACCTATTGTAGGGCAAGCGACACTTTTCACGAATCATTTCTGGAGGAACAGTACCTCTGTACTGAGGCCGCACCTCGGTTGAGCCAGAGGTTTGTCCCAGACAACCCCGTATTCGGGAAAAGCGGGGGACTGTCTCGGGACAGGGCCGTTGCGGGTCCACCTCGCCCAAGATCGCTCACACTATAACAGCGCAAGGAATGGAGTGAATACTATGTGCATAACCCCTGAAACGCCGCAAGAGCTTGCTATGCTCAGAGAAGCCGTTTATAGGGCTGCCAGGGATAAGATTGCCCCGCTCGCTGCATCAATCGACCAATACGGGGAGTTCAACCGGGACGTCGAAGCTCTCTGCTGGGATCTGGGACTGCTAACTCTCGCTCTGCCGCCTGAGTTCGGCGGACTAGAGAAGAACACTGGTACAGCCCTGTGCATTGCTGTTGAAGAGATATCCCGATTCTGCGCATCGTCTGCGTTGTTGCTGATCATTCAGGCAGTGGGATCGTTCCCAATCGTTCACGGGATACGCCCCGAGATCAGAGACGAGGTGCTTTCCAGGATCAGGGACAACCGTGAGCTGGTGGGCTACTTGGTGACTGAGCCCTCGGGCGGGTCCGACGTTGCAGCGATCAAGACCACTGCCACGAAAGACGGCAACGAATACGTCATCAATGGGGCGAAATGCTTCGCAACCAACGGTGGGGTAGCTTCACTTTACTCGGTGTTGGCCAGGACATCTCGCGGGGAGGGACACAGGGGTCTATCGTTCTTCATGGTGGAACGTGAACGCCCGGGACTCACGGTGGGGAAGAAAGAGGATAAGCTCGGCCAGCGCGGTTCCAACACCACAGAGGTCTTCCTTGACGAGGTGAGGATACCTGAGGTGAACCTGCTCGGAGAAGAAGGGAGCGGTTTTCTCCTGGCAATGAAGGATTTCGATATGTCGAGGCCTGCCATTGCCGCTCAGGCGTTGGGGATCGCTCAAGGAGCATTCGAGGCAATGGTGAAGTACTCCACGGAGCGGCAAACCTTTGGGAAGTTCATCGCAGAGCACCAGATGATTCAGGCTATTCTTGCTGACGCCGGGATGCTCATCGAGGCGAGCCGCGGGCTGACTTACCGTGCCGCGGCGCTCTATGACGAAGGCAAGCGGAACACGAAAATCGCGTCCATGGCCAAGTGCTTTGCCAGCGATGCAGCGATGAAGATAACCACCGATGCGGTTCAAGTCCTGGGAGGATACGGATACACGAAGGATTTCCCGGTTGAACGCATGTTCCGAGATGCAAAGCTTACCCAGATTTTCGAGGGAACAAATCAGATACAGCGAATTGTGATCGCTCGAGAGATCTTGAACGAGGTCGGTTTCACAATTTGAAGTCCTCGGATCACATTTATCAGATCTGCCTCACGGTCGATCCGTTGGGGCTCGGGAGGTTGCATGTTGTTCAGACTCAAAAGGTGTCGGGGTCACCCATTAAAAGGCCCTCTGTCAAGGAAAAAACCTCCCCGTTGCCAAGAAACTGAGCGTTTCTTGGCTGAGGTACGGCCGGGATGCGTACAGCGCCGCCAATGCCTGCTCTTGACCGCTGC
>JBFMDN010000130.1:0-4940 GCA_040753915.1 Thermodesulfobacteriota bacterium
CTGCCACGATGAGTGCATCTCCGTCGGAGTGATATATCAACTCATTGCGAGAGGTACCATATATGACGTCATTACCGGTAAGACCGTTTATGACACCGTCACCCGCGGTGAGACTTCCTTTCACCGCATCCGAGCCCCACGTGCCGAACATGTGCGGGTAGTACCACCCGTCACCCTGACCGAGCTGGTCGTAGACCTGCAAGCCGCCGGTGTCGAAGATCCAGCCGAGGGACGGGTCTTGTTGGATGAAAGCTTCGCGGAAGGCGAGGTAACAGTCCTGACCAAAATACCCGAGGCCGCGTCGCGTGCGGGCGAACTCTGAAAGAAGCTCCTTTCCCTTTTCCGGGTCTGCGGACAAAGCATTCTGGAGCGCAGCGATGAGACCATCGGTGTCAATTTCATAGTCGTTGTTTTGCTGGTTCCAGGTATAGGTAATCGCTTGGTACAAGTCCTTGAGATGCGTTTGAGACATCAGGTTGCCATAGAAGAATTCGAAGAGCTTCCGATACGTCTCTTGCCAAAGAGCGGCGAGAGCAGCATTCGGGTTGCCTCGCGATTCACCATAATACTTTTCAAGCGCGACCACCCTGCGCCCGTCCATGAAGGGTCCACGGGCATCTGGCGCGACGGAACCCGAGCCGGTCCACTTGAAAATTATGTCTTCGAGGATTGCGCACCGGTTGGCGGGACTGGCCTCCAAGGCAAACGCTTCGACTAGGGCTCTAAGTTGACCAGAATAATCCTTCACCATGGCCTGCCGCAGGTTGTACACGGTGCCATGAGCGTCCAGATCCGGAAGTGCCTCGATATCCGCCGGAATCTCAAGGTATTCTGTTGGCAGCGTATCACCGCTATCGTGCTGGAATCCATATTCAGAGATGATCCCGGTCCGACCGTCTGCCCATTCAAAATGGCCGCATCGTATCTCCGTATTGCCCTCGTCGTCCGTTCTGTGGGAAATCACTGAACCCAAATGTATGGCTGTTATGCCTACGTCAGCTAGGGCGCTTATTTCCCCCGATTCGTCGGGATCGAAAAGTTCCAGATCGGATTCGGCATATCGCCATATTTGCAGTCGTGACCAAATAGGATCATGGCTATCTATCTTACCGTCACCACTTGAATCATAGTAACTCAATGCCTGAAACCCGTTGTCGGCACGCACTCCATTCGGAAGCATCATGAAATCCCCGAAGAGCTCACTCCCTGAATTGAGTGTGCCGTTGCCGTTCGTGTCGATCATCAACACGGCGTCTCCTGAAGTCAGCCAGCCCGAGACTTCTTGGAATCCATCGCAGTCATTATCAAAATGAACCCGGGAGCTCAGTCCCACGGTCCGGATACCGTTACCGTCTAAGTCGAGTATTAGGGGATCACGTCTGGGCCCCTGCTCAGCGGATTGTGCAGGCCACGTTGGTGGTGCGGATGCACAATAACATTTCTTAAGTCGCCAAAAACTGGCAATCGGCTTTGATGAATCGCCCCAATCACCATGCTGCGGACCAGTGAATGGCCCGTAACCGTTTATGTAATACTCCTTGTTGCTGGAGTGATAATATGTGCCCTGCCAGCCACCATCTTTACGCTCCTTAGTCTCGACGATACCCGTATGCCCCATTGTGAATACTATTATATCGCCGGGCCCTAGATTATTCATATCTGTTACTTGGCAGAAATATTGGTCTCGCAGCCGTTGCCTGTACTGCCACTTAGCTAAATCATAGGCATATTTAAGGGGATTGGAAGGGTTATATTTCGGTGGAATGAAGTATTTGGTCGTCATGTAGGGCACTTCTCGTTGGCATTCATTACTCGCAGTGATGACTGCATTGACTGCCCAGTTCACGAGATGAGAACAATCGACCTCCCACATTCCATCATTATCTGAGTCCCGAATTGGACCTCCTTCAAAGGCGAATTCATACCCAGGTTTGTTGGTTATTGGATTTATCCCATCAAACTTGTCGACTGTCCTCTGAAGGATGAGCGGATTTGATACCGGTGGACAGTTGCATTCCATTTCTTCCTCCTTAAGAGCCTCACGGGATACCGTGTGTAGCTTTCAGCACCTGCCAATCATGCATGACGCTGTTTGCTGAAAAGCGGGGACTACCCACCCAAAAACCATGTACAAAATCACGAAGGGCACGACGTTTGCGACGAGCGATATTAGGAGACTGCGCGCTGCACTAACAGGCTCAGCCAATACGTTGTGACTATACATTCGGCCACACATCCACCAGATAAGACCGGACTCGACTATCACAACCGCAACCTCGATCAAGTAGTGTACTAGATGTTCCAGTGTACTAGATCCGAGCAGCACGTCATCTGCGATGAACAGATGAGCTAGTTGCGCGGCAGGATTGGTGATAATCTTTACCAACAAAACGTAGAAAATGAGCTGCGTCCTGCCTCTGGAGGGCCTCCCGAGTAACAAGTAAGCAACTATGTATTCAATCCCGACAGACGCCAGAAAGACCAAGGCCATGACCTTGAAATAAAAGAGTACAAGGAAATCCCAGATGGAAGAGACCTCCATGTAGAAGGGGACGGCCTGGCTACAGACTGCAAGAGCCGGAGCGACACTGGCCATGGAGCTGAACCATGACACCAACAACATTTGCATCGGCTGGACAAACCGTAACGCCATCGGTGTCTCCTTAATGGATGATCACTGACCACCAGATCCGAGCGCTACCTGCGTAGCGCTGCAGTCTCCATGTGGAAAACGTTCTCAGTCCAGTGCAGCATCGCCCATAGCCCAACCACAACCAGCATGCACGTGATGATCCACATTGCGCAAATTCCGTGAATTCCTGGGACACAACATTCGTTTCCGGCCGAAGATCTTCGCAGCAAGTTCAAGAGCGCGTTGACCGACGGAATGGCTTCTGCGGTTTTCCCTTGCCGGTGAAGCTTTACCGCCCGCTGGTTCAGCTCATTCCACTCGTCCTGTTGAGCCAAGACAGCAGAAGGAACATGAAGAGGCAATCCCAGCACCACCGCCAGGCATGCCATTGTGATTTTGTGAATGGGTCGAGTCTCCATGAACAATCTCCCGGTGACCTCAGGAATGCCGAAGAATCTGAAAGCGGCACCTTCCGGGGCCAGGAATACCCTCAACTCTCGTTGAGCGCCGTTTGCGACCTCGACTCCTCGGTCGCGGATTCTCGGCCCATCTGACAAAACGACCCCAGCCTCCTGCCCAGGGGCTCGTATGGCGCTCTGGCCCGCAAGCGGCACAGATAGATCCGCTGCTCTTACAGCTCCACAAGAGACGTCTGACTCTTCGTGGTCGAATCCAGTGCGAAGAGACCCCACAGCGGGGGGCGCAAGGACCGCAGAGAACGAACCCAGAAAGACCATCCACAGATTATGCCGATTCCACAGATATAGACCAGGCCAGTTCCATCTGCGGCCATCGGCGAAATCTGCGGATAATTCTTCTCTGTTCTTTCTGGTTCACTCTTTCTCATTCTCCGCGTGCTCCGCTCTCTCCGCGGTAGATCTGTTTTCTCCCCGCAGCCTCTGAATGTACTCCTCTATAGCGGTGTGTACGTGATCTTCGATGCTACCACCCAGATCCTTAAGGGCCGCCAGGGTCCACGGTTTGAGCTTGATGTCGCCGGACCGCCGCCTGACCACCGGCTTTTTGACGACGAGGTTGTACGCCTTGTTGATGGTCATCTTGCCGTTCTTCACTGCATCCTGGATCTCAGGGGTGCCGTCCTTCAGGATCGTCCGTACTCTTTCGACCTTACGGGAGCTGCAGCAAACCAGGTTTGCAGTCCACCGGGCGGACGGAGAGCGATGCGTTTCAAAACCGCCACGTGGCGGTTTTGATTTTTTTCCACTGCTTCGCCGGTCTCCGCCTCGTTCCATCAGGATGTCGTATCGCGCCACGAACCTGAAGATCACGTCATCCTTCCTGGGCCTTCGTTTGCACTGCACACTCATGGCGAACCGAAGTGCGCTAATCTCGTCCGGGAATTCCACTACCACATAGGGAATCCACGGAATTCCCGCAGCGATAGCCGCGGCCCTGCGGGTGTGGCCGTCTATGAGCACCGGGTGGACCAATCCCGGCCACAGGCCGAGCACCACCCGCTCGGTTTCGAGGTACCCCGTGCGAACCATGTCCGCGGTGAGCCTCTCCAGGAAACCTCCGTCTATCGGAAGAAGATCCTTGAAGGTAGGGTGCGTACGAATCTCACGAGGATCTATGGTCCCCGCAAGTCCCGCAAGCGCGTTCAGGCGCCTCGCCTTTTCAGGGGCACTATGGAGCGCTATCTGGTGAGCTTCCTGGAGATCTGACGCAGCCTGAGCCTCCACGATGCGCATCATGGCATTCACGTGCTCGCTGGACTCCCTCGAATAGTATGACGTGCCGTTCGAGCGGCTCACAGGCTTGAGCCACTCGTTCTCCTTAAGCTTCCTCAGCGCAAGGGGAGACAGCCCACTTGCGACCGACAGCTCTTCCTCGGTGAGAAGCCCCTCTGAAGGCATCACCGCAGAGCTCGCAAAGCTCGCGGAGAATTCTTCAGGTATGCTTGATTGATCGTCCATCCTGCCCTCGAGAACCTGAAAATAACGCCCACAAAGCCGTGAAGAAAAAGCATCCACAGATTACTCCGATTACGCAGATAGCAGAGCCAGAAGAGTCCCATCTGCGGCCATCTGCGAAATCTGCGGATGGTTCTTCTCTGAGTCTTCATTCCTTCTCATCCTCCGCGCACCACGCGATCACCGTCCCGGAAATCTATGGTCCGTGAACCCTCATGGCGAGCGGTTCGTCCAGACTGGGGTACTGACACCGGCTGCATTTATTGCTGCCGCCTTTAATGGGGCTCATTACCATCGGATTTCCCTATCTTCCTTAAATGCAGCGTCTAGGCCGGGTACTTCTAAACTGTCATCACCAATGAGGTCCATTATTG
>JBFMDN010000131.1:0-4783 GCA_040753915.1 Thermodesulfobacteriota bacterium
GCGGCTAAATTTCACCAAAAAAACGTCCCTAGCGCGAAAAAATAATTCTTGGGCGCGAGATAAATATCCATAAGCCGCGATAATCGCGAGGAATCTATCGCGAAAAATCTTGACTCTTCAACGCTGATCTCCACTTTGGTAACATACTCGGAGAACCGCCAATTCGCTGAAAAATATATCGTCAACGCCAGAACCACTATCGCGGCCAGAATCGTAATCATGAAAGCAGAGAAAATCTTGTGGAACAACGTGAATTTCAATCTTCTTCCCTCGTATACCGACTCAGAAGAGATTCCGGGCCTTCCACCAACGCATGCCCGTACCGACCGGTCCCTGGGTCAACCACTCCACGTACTCCTGGGACACAGGTCCACAGCGGTTTTCAAGCCTCGCAGCGAGCCACGTTCAGCCGGATAATAGTCGTCTATTTCCCGGACAAATTCAATAAAATCCGGACCTGTATTGCGATTTCCGATCCCCGTCGCGTGAGGCCGGCTTTCCAGGCGGTCATTTCGCTATCGCTGAACGGTGCGCAGAATCGTATTCCTTACGTCGATCATGTGCTCTCCAATAGCACACAACTGAATATATCTCGTAAATCGGCTGGGGTTGTGCTTGAGCATGCCGAAGAACTGTTCCCAATACTGGCGCCTGTTGGACGAACGAATCCCGTGCCTCCAACAAAGACGCAACAGGGCCGTGGCTGTCCTGAGGACGTCTCCCAGTGGCGGCTCGCTTCGTGGAGGACCTGACGGAAGCACTTCTCCTTTCTTCTTGGCAATCGTTGATCGTGTGGGACGTATGGAGAGGCAATGACGGTACACCCGTGCCAGGAAGCGACCAGGCTCGAACAGGTAATCCCACGAGCAAATAAAATCTTCAAGAATCTCCGACGCGGGTCTCGCTGGAACATAATTGGGCCTCATCGCCACCCAGTCGGTCCTGGTGTCGTGCTCGAGCAGCCGTCCTTCGTTCTCCAAGCGTCTCCAAAGGCCGGTGCCTGGGGCGACCTGCAGCACCACAAGCTGAAACACGGGGATGTTCGTTGATTCCACGAAAGCGCAGATCCGCTCCCCTGCCCCGCTTTTCTCCGCGTCCAAGCCGAGCATAAAACTGCCCAGGATGGAAAGACCGTTCGCGACTATGTTATTCAGCGACTCCGCAAGGGGATTCCGAATGTTCTGGTACTTGCCGCTTCCGGACAAGACTTCCGTGTCAGGGCTCTCTATTCCTATAAAGACCATGCTAAAATTGGCCGCGGTCATCACATCGATCAATTCCTTATCCTGTCCGAGATTGACCGATACCTGCGTCCAAAACGAGAAAGGTTCCCCATGACTCTTGTTCCAGGGAATCAGCTCTTTCAGTATCTCTCGGGCGCGTGCCTTGTTGCCGATGAAATTGTCATCGCACACGAAGATATCTCGTCTCCAGCCGAGCCCGTAAATGGCTTCCAATTCGGCAAGGACCTGGCTCGGTTCCTTGTAACGGGGTTTGCGGCCGTAGAACGCGGAAACCTCGCAAAAGTCACATCCGTATGGACACCCCCTGCTCGTCTGAATCATGAGATTGAGATAATTGCTTAAATTCAGCAGATCAAATCGAGGAATCGGTGACGCTGCAACATCCGGAAACTCAGAGCTCTCAAAAATTCCCCTAGACTTTCCCTCTCTCAGAGCTGTCAGCCACAGGGGAACGGTGTTCTCCGATTCCCCCCGGAAGAGGAAGTCGCACCCGGCTTCCAGCACCTCGTGGGGAAAAGTTGAAGGGTATATCCCTCCTGCCACCACCATCTTCCCCCTCTGCCTGGCCTCCCGTACAAGGGCAAGGAGACTGTCTCGCTGGACGATTATCCCTGAGACCATGACCATGTCTGCCCAGGCCCAGTCCGCTTCCGTCAACGTGCCCGCGTCCAGATCCACCAACCGTAGATCCCACTGCGGGGGCAAGAGCGCAGCCACCGTAATGAGACCCAGAGGAGGCAGGAAGGTCTTGCGACCTACGAGACGACACGTCTTCTGGAGAGAACCGATTGAGGGCGGCTTCTTGGGATTTATCAGCAATGCCTTCATCTGGTCCATGCAATGTCTCTCTAGCAGAAATTAGCCGGAATCATAGAGGGGTCCCGCCATACTGGAGGTTTCCAGCGCGTCTGAAGACTCGCGGGTCGGCTCTTCCCACCCATAAGCCCCCGCAGCAACCCTCGACCGCCGACACAGTGGGAGCCGTTATCACAGTAGTGAACAAGTATAACGATTCGCAGGCTCTCAGGGTACCACACCCCAGGTCCCTTCAGTCAATCCAAATCTGTGGCGCGCTCGCTCATCCCAATACGGTCCAGGGGTGTGGAGGAAAGGGATGCGCCCAAGTGGTAAACGGCACAAAGACGGTACCGTATCTGCACCGCGATGTACGTGGTGAGCGCATCGTTGGTACCGTAGTGGCGGGCCTTGTGCCCGCCCTGGGCACCCACGAGGAAAGTGTCTCAAAACTCGGGACACACAAGAACATCGTAGCACGATCGTGGGTCGATGCGTGGAAAGGCACCCTCACCCCAACCCTCTCCCAGACGGAGAGGGAGCCGGAAGAATCCCCTCTCCCCCGCTTCGGGGGAGAGGGTCAGGGTGAGGGGGTGTGCCACGATTATCACGGACTGCCGGTCTTTGAGACAGTTTCCAAGGGGTGCCCCTGCGTCGTGGCAGATTCCGTGACCGTATTTAGGAATGAAGCAGTACGTGTCCGTTATCATAAACATCCTCTTGTCTTCGTAGCGCCGGCGTCTCGCGGGTGATGAGGCACATCCATGAGCTTGCAGTCACCACGGACCATGAAAGTCCGCGGCATTCCCGCGCACGCGAGAGTCCATAGGAATCCCGCGTTTGACGGACTCGTCGATGGAGGCCACAGGCCACCTAATCTTGTCTTCGTAGCGCCGGCGTCTCGCCGGTGATCAGGGGGGGCGGGAGAGTACGGTTGTGTATTCTGCCGCATGGGTGATTGGGGACTTGCGCTCCGGCGCAAAGAACGCTGCATAGTCCGTCGGGTCGGGTGGTCTTTGACCCGTGGTTCGGCTGAGGCATGAATTCCTACGAATGTTGTAAAAAATGCTTGCATTCCCCTAGAGACTCTGTAAAGATAGATATGAGTATAGCGATATAGCAGAATAACAATAACTGGAGGCGCAGCACCACGCAACAACCACCCTTTCCCAGCAACCCCCAACCCTCTGCCCCTCAGCTCACACATCGCTGAGGGCAATTCTCCTCTCTGGAGGCAGGACCGATGAATCAGGAAGAAACCAAAAAAAAGAGGCTCATGGTGGTCTGTTCCCGCGATACTCTCGACGGGGCCTACCCGTCCGCAGTGTTGGCCATTAACGCGGTTCGCATTGGAATGGACGCTACGATCTACTACACATTCAGCGGTCTGAACGTCATCCGCAAAGGGGTCGCGGCTAAGCTCAAATTTTATCCCTCCGGTCCCCTGGGAGCAATTCCGGGCATGGCCCAGTTGGCCACAGGCATAATGAAAAAGAAAATAGAAAAAGCCGAATTGCCCACACTGGAAGACCTGCTCCAAATGTGTCAGCTCGAAGGGGTCCAATTGATCGGGTGCCATATGGCAATGAGCATGTTCGAGCTGGATTCCAAGGACTTCATCGAAGGAGTGGGCATAGCCAATGCCTCTGATTTCTTGAAACTGGCCCAACAGGCGGACATTACGTTGTTTACGTGAGAAGTGCTCCCCGGACAGAGAGCGGGGTGAAGCCTTTTCCTACCGCCTTCTTTTCCCGCTGGACTATCCTGCTCTCTGAAGAGTATGTAGGACCAGCTTTCCGAAAATGTCTCAAAACTCGGGAAACAGCAGAAAAAGTGGTACGGTGAGGGAGGATACTGCCCATGCAGCCCTCACCCCACCCTCTCCCAGAGGGAGAGGGCTCTGTCATTCCGGGCGGTTGCAAGTCCCCTCTCCCTTCGGGAGAGGGCTAGGGTGAGGGTGCTAAAAAAGAAGCGTGCCACGATTATCACGGACTGACGGCTTTTGAGACATTTTCTTCCAGCCGGTCATTTCACGGGTCGTTTATCCTTGTCTCTGCGGATTCTTTTATGGGGGTCTGCGCGACGCACCGTTCCGCCGCGTATAATGCCCCCGATTCCAAATCCTCTCCCCATGGGTCTTGTCTACCCCATGTGGGATTCCCCATGTAGGACCGGCTTTTCAGCCGGTGATTTCTCTGTCACTCATACCTGACACCGTGGCCATCCCGTCCACGCCCGGGCAAGCCACATCACAATCTACGCCCTGCAGAGGCTCACCAACAGGACTCCCCCGCGGGACGCGGAATGTTCAGACCATGGGAAGGATTGCCACCGGTTTTCCTGCAACACCCTGACGGGGTCGACCAATGATCATCGCCAAACTGCCCCCTGCGCGATTAGTGGACCCGTCGAGCGCAGACCGATAAGCCTCCTGTTCGGTGGCTTAAGAATCCCAGGGCACGCGGGACGCTTAACGGTTTACCCCTTTCGGGGGTGCGGATGTGTCATTTCAGTGGCCTACACGACGCCATGCTGTCAAGGGCCCCACGTTTTGATCCACCACGGCTGGAACCGATTGAACGGACATTTCTTGGATGCGACCGGTAGGCAGTACTTTGAGCCTACGTTCCGCGCTGCTGGTCGTTCAGGACTGAGGATTTTTCCGAGCAGGGTCATCAGAGGGAATCTAGTCGGAGTTTCAAGTTGTTTATCCGGGGTTTTCTGCCCTTAGGCGTACCGAGTGC
>JBFMDN010000132.1:0-4305 GCA_040753915.1 Thermodesulfobacteriota bacterium
TTATGGACCCCGGCTTTCGCCGGGGTGACGGGGTCCTTGTTAAGTCAACGGACTGAAATCACGTGATGTCATCCACGAAGTTAACGCCTATGTTCTTCGGGGGAGAGGGTCAAGGTGAGGGGGTGTGACACGATTATCACGGACTGCCGGCTTTTGAGACACTTTCCAAGGCCCGCCCCTACTGCTTCCCAAACGCGGTCACGTATTCAGGTTCATCGCCAAGAGGAATGATGGTGATCATGGATTGCTACATCCCCCCGCAGGGGAATTCCGATCTTCGGGGAGGTCTTGACTGCAAGAGGATGTTGGCGTGCAGCAGACATGACGTTTGAATTCGCCTCACATCTTGGCAGTCTTGACGATGGGACGCCCTTTCTTGATTCTCACCTGGATCCTGGTGGCTTCACCCGAACGAATCTTCACGTCGGGGATCGTGCGTTTTGCCGCTTTCAAGCTTCCGACCAGGGGAAGGATCACTGAATACGTTCCCGGAGCCAAGGTAATTTCTTCATCCGGTTTGACGGTGAAGACAACGTTACCACCGCGCACCTCGACCTTTTCCATAGTGCGCTTATTGAGGACCTTTTTGTACCTACTGAGAAAGCGATCTACATCGCCGGGAGAGTCGACCTTGTAGAATCCTCCCTCAGCTCTCTTGGCAACAACCGCGTAACCCTTTGCGGACCGTCCTGACATGCCCAGTCCAACAACATCGACGATCACTTTCTCCGCGCCCTTGTGCTGGTTAATCGCGTGCATTACCTCTCGAGGATCGCATTTCGTCACACCGCTCGTCACGATGAGAACCCGAGGAACGATTGTCGCCAAGCCCGTCATATCCTTCTTGATCGCATAGGCAGCGGCGGCGCACGGGTCTGTGCGCCCTGCGATATCGACCCCTTTAAGCTTGTCTTCAAGGTTCTTAAACGGGGCGTCGCTCCAGTCGTACAGCATGCGACTCAAACATTTCCCAGCGGCTTTCTTGTCCGACGACGCTGAACAGAGGAAATCTCGCACTGCGATGCGGGAGCCAGGCGTCATCGCCTCGGGCAGCTTGGCGACGAGCGTTCGGGCAGTTTCGCTGCGGCTGGCCGTCCAAACCTTGCTCTTCTTTCCCATAGCCTGGGAATCGTCCAGGATGACCATGAGCCCCCACTTGGTGAGCGACCCCTCGTAGTCCTCGATTGCAATGAGGAGCGATCCGGGAAGCTCGAAGCGCTCTTTCTTGCCTTCCGCGTCTTCGACTCGTCGTTTGCTCTCGCTGGAGCCCGAAGGGTCGGGAGTCTGAACTGGCGCAGCCGGCGATCCTCTTGTCACTGGCCCTCTCTTGATCCCGGTTTTCTTTCTATTGCCCGCTGCTTCGCCCTCCGGGCCACTCTCCCCAGTCCGTTCCAGCGTGGGGCGCGTGTTGGCATCCGCTTTCGCGGGTGGTACGGGAGTGTTTTCCACCTGATGCGAAGCCGGAGCCGGCTCTCGCGAAGGCGCTCGAGGGACTATGATCGGCGTCTCGACAATCTTGGGAGACCGTGTAGGCCCTTCCACTGCCAGGGGTTTGGGAGAAGCTTCCGATGCATTGCCAATCGCGCCCGATTCGGAAACGGCCGACAACAAATCTGGAGGACATGCCACCTTTTCGGTGCCGTAATCGGATCCAGCAAGCCCTTCGAGGGGAGGAAACGTGTCTTTCCCAGGAACTACAGGGCTCTTACCCACGCTCTCCAGAACTTGGCTGGGCGAGAGCAGGCTCTCGGGAGCGGGCTGGGATAGGGCCGCAACCGGTCGTTCCAGCGCTGTGGAATGTAGTGACGGAAAGATTCCCTTTAGATGATTCGGCCTGAACACATGTGCCAGAGCCAACACTACGACGGCCGCGAGAACGAGTATCACCAGTAATGGTAATTTGCGACGGGGCCTCGTGGTAGCGGATGCAGAGTCACCTGCGGGATCGGGTTCCCGCGTGCCCCCTGGACTGTCGTTCACTTTCTCATCTGGCATGTTCGCCCCCTCAGGGAGTTCGGGGAAGGCGATAAGCCGAATTCTGTTCCCGGTTAGTCCGGGCGGCGACCATTCATCTAGGACGACGGTCACCCGCCGCCTCAAGCGACCTACCCGGAAGCATCGGACGGGCCATCCTCAATCGCTTCCCTATTTGGTCTTGCTCCGGATGGGGTTTACCTGGCTTCCCGTGTTACCACGGGAACCGGTGAGCTCTTACCTCACCCTTTCACCCTTACCTCCGCCGAAAAGCGGAGGCGGTTTGCTTTCTGTGGCACTTGCCTTGGGGTTACCCCCACCGGGTGTTACCCGGCATCCTGCCCTGCGGAGTTCGGACTTTCCTCCCGCGCCGACAGCGCCGGCGGTCGCCTTGCCCTCCCCGAACTACCTGCCTTATATGACATTGGAGAGAAAAAAGCAAGGGATGCCAGATAGAAAATCCTTGAAATACCGATGATTGTGTTATAGCATTGAATTAACGTGTGAGCTTATCGCCAGAGGAACCGGTTTATGCAACAATATCATCGTGTTGCCATCATCGTCTGGGTGGCCCTGTTTTTCCTTCCCGCGGCCTCCCCCGGGGTTCCCCTGCCCGAAGGCCTCCGGAGCACCCTCAGGGTTCATAACTTCAACACGTATTCCGTGCCCTGTCCTGCCAACGACTTGGCTCTGCAGAATGTCCGAGGCGGGACCATCAGCCTTTCTGCTCTTCGCGGAAAAGTGGTGATACTCAACTTCTGGAAGATAGACTGCCCGCCGTGTATGAGCGAGAAGCCCGTTTTGGAGCGGATCTTTCGGAAATACAGCCCTCGCGGCCTCGCGATCGTGGCGGCGAATCTCTTTGACAACTACGAGCGAATCAAATCTTTTGCGAACAAGAGCGCGTTCAGCTTCGCACTGTGCGGAGACTCGGACGGCCGGTTGTCCGTACGTAGCCAGCCATTGCCTGGGGGCACTCCCACGACCTTTGTGGTAAACACGAAATCAGAGGCCATCTACGAGGTTCCCGCGGTTCCCACGACTTACCTCATAGACCGTTCCGGAAACGTGGTGGGCAACTCTGTAGGCATGGTGAACTGGGAGGAACCGGCTCTGTGTCAGCTCCTGGAGTGTCTGCTCGAGCCAGGGCGAACTCGGGTGGCTCAGGCTGACCACGTTTTCTCCGATGCAGCCCAACAAGGCGTCCCACCATCTGGGATGCAAACAGGCTCGGGCCCCACCCAACAAGGGCCAATTCGGGGGCCGCAGAAATTTGGGGAGCCTGCGGACGAGATTGCTCCAACGGCTGGTACCGGGGGATCGGAAGCTGTGAACCCGGCGTCGGGTCCGGAAGAGCGAGGAGGTTCGACTCAGAGGACCGGACCTCAATCGTCTCGTATAGCGAAGCCCGAAAATAACCCGACTTCCGAACAACCCCGTTCCCGAGAGAAGTCCGATTCGGCAGCAACGAGGGCGCGTTTGGCTCAAACTCAGCGCCAGTACGCAACGCCGAAACCGTATTCCCCGCCTTCCGGAGCCGCGCCGCGGCCATATACTCCCCCGCAGCGGTCCGCTAGCTCGCAACCGGCTCCGCCGGCGTTGCCAGGGCCATCCGTGGCCTCGCCGCAGCCCACGCTGCCCATTGTACCCGGGGGATCCGGATCTGCACTGCCTCCCGCCCTGCCCTACACGCCTCCGCGCTTGACTAGACAAGCTCCAGGCTCGCAGATGCCGATCACTCCTAATCAGGATGGTACAGTCGTCGCTCGGGTTCCTCAGCAGAGAACACCGCAATTGGGGCAGGCGCCCAACCAGGCAGCACCAGCTTATGACACGGGCAGCGCACCGTTGGCGCGGCCGGAAACTTCACGGAACTTGCTCCGGGAATCTATCCTGGATTCATTTGGAACGCCTGCTCCGCGGAGCCAGTTCGAGCCACCGTCCCGACCACCCCAGCCAATACCACCACCGAGAGAAGCGGAGGCCGAGCCGGAGCAACCGGCGGCATCCATTTTCAGCCAGGTATCACGGGACTTTCGGAATCTTGGAGAAGGAATAGGGGACGTTTTCTCGAGGATCTGGCCGGGCAGCAAGTGAGGTGGCGCAGATTCTTTCAAGAAAGCGCAGGTCTAAGACTTGCCCCAAGAGCCCCTACGACACGCGTCCGTAGGGGCAACCCTTGGAAAGTGTCTCAAAAGCCGGCAGTCCGTGATAATCGTGGCACACCCCCTCACCCTGACCCTCTCCCCCGAAGCGGGGGAGAGGGGATTCTTCCGGCTCCCTCTCCCACTGGGAGAGGGTTGGGGTGAGGGTGCCTTTCCACGCATCGAC
>JBFMDN010000133.1:0-4070 GCA_040753915.1 Thermodesulfobacteriota bacterium
ACAAGGACCCCGTCACCCCGGCGAAAGCCGGGGTCCATAACATATTGGAAGGACTGGATTCCGGCTTTCGCCGGAATGACGAACAATTGGCCGTTCCACTTCTAACTTAACGCCTATGCCCCCGAAGCGGGGGAGAGGGGGGTCTTCCGGCTCCCTCTCCCTCTGGGAGAGGCTTGGGGTGAGGGTGCCTTTCCACGCATCGACGCCCAATCGTGCTACGATGTTCGGTGTGTCCCTAGTTTTGAGACAGCTTCAGACGCCCGTCTCACTGCTCTGGAAGCCTCGTGCTCAATCACTGTGGACGAATCGTACATTCTGCTCACAGCGAGACGCCGTCCCAACGGTCTGGGATCCTGCCGGAGAAGCTCTCCACATATGGGAAGCGGAAAAAACTCTTGGCAACTGCGAGAGAAGCGCTGCGAGTGAGGCTTCAATCCAATCCCGCGGCATCCCTGGCTGCACGAAGCCTCTGAGCCGTTTGCTCGAGCAATGCGGCCCTCTCTAGAGCAAGAGCGAGGGCTTGGGCATCTTGATTCAGTTGCTCCGCTCTCCTGGCAAGGCTCTGAAGCTGTCTCTGAACCCTCTGCAATTGGCGACCGCAATCGACGAGGTCCGTCTGAGGGACTCGATTAATGTTGCCCTGAGGATCGTACAGGACGACATTGAGCTGAGAGGTCCTGAGACATCGCTCGATTTCCTGCAATTGACCCAGTAGGAGGGCTTGCTGCTGAGAGAAGAATTGCTGGCGGACCTGTATGGAGCTCGGCCTCCCGGTCGACGAGGTCACTTCCCGTGCGGACGCCGAAGCTTCCGCTGCAAAGGCTTCGGGAATCGCCGCAAAGGAACCCATGAAACAGAAAAGCAAGAAGACACTGATTGCTTTCATATCCTCTTTCCGCAATTCTCGGAGAGAAGTCCCTACCATTCTACACACCACACTGGGCTAGTTGTGACCCGAAACACGGTCACTGCCTCAGGGTGCCCATCCTTCTTTCGAGCACCGCCTTGTTGATCCAGTACCCTATGAGAGAAATGTAATAGTCCCCTTCGGAAAGTGCCAACTGTCTCTGAGCGTCGAGAACTTCCGTATACGTGGCCACCTGCTCCTTGTACCGTTCCTGGTTGATGCGGAAGTTCTCTCGCCTGAATTCAACGGCCTTGCGACTGTCTTGAATATCGCTTTCAGAGCGCTTCATTGCCACGTAGGCCGTCTTGACCTCCTCCATGATCTGCTCGACCAGCAGTTGTCTGTCTACGAACGCTCTGGCTTGAGAAGTCCGTTTCTCATTGACCGTGTCTCGACGTCTAAACATGTCGAACGACCATGTGAGTACCCCCTGGAGGGACCAACTGTTGACGGCTTCCCGATCGAAGGTGTTCCAGTCGTCGTTCAGGCGGGAACCCTGAATCTGAACCCCTACAGTCGGCAGGAGATCAGCCTTCGCCGACTGGACCAGTGCCATGGCTTGATCCACCGAGATGCTTGCCTGGCGTATCTCCACACGGTTGGCTGCTGCGATTCGGTAGATCTCAGGAATCTGGTAATCATTCGGGATGTACCTGAGATCGTAAACAATCCGAGTCTTGACTTCCTGGGGGTAGCGCATCAGGAAGTTGAGCTGCGCTCTGTATGTCTCGATGTTCGACAGCGCCTGAGTCTTCTGGATTCGAGCCTGAGCTAACTGACCCTCTGTCGAGAGGACGTCCACCTTGGCGACCACGCCGGCTTTGTAGAACTCGATAGTCTGGTTTCTCAGTGACTCCAATGCCCTGATCGACTGCTCCGCCACCTCGAGAAGCTTCTCCGATTGCAGCATCTGCAGGAACGCTTCGTATACTTCGAGGATGAGGTCCTGGCGATCCACCTCGAATTGCAGAGCGGAATAGTCTACGCCGAGCCTGGCAAATTTGTAGTTGTTCAGCAGGCGCCCGCCAGTGTACAGGGGCTGGCTCAGTGTAGCGGACATGGTAAACGTCCGGTATGGGTCGATACGATAGGGGTAGTCAGGGGACTGCCAGTCGGTGAGCGGGTTGGCTAACCCCCGATATGTCCATCTGCTATCGTGGGCCGCTGCCAGAGCCTGGACAGGGCTCGACTGCCTATATTTGGACGCGGATGCGGTGTAGGTGAGATCTATTGAGGGAAAGAAGTCCGAGAAAGCTTCTCGGCGCTGGTATTCTTTCTCTTGCACAGTGAGCCGAGAATCTGCCATACGCAAGTTTCTCGCCACTGCAGTGGCCACCGCCTGGGGTAGTGTCACTGAGAGGCCCGCATCACGAGACGCGGGCTTCGGTCTCGATCTGTCCGTGGAAGACGCGGGAGAGGGCAGGACCAGACCCAAGAGAAGGAAGCATACGGCACACAGGGGCACAATAGAGGCCTTACGACAAACCATACCCCAATATCCTCCCAAGTCAACATTTCCCGACCGACGAAGGCCGATCAAGAACCATCAATGGGCAGGACCTTCGTCGTCCGAGGCGGTTGCACCTTGCCCTGGCGGGCCGGCGCACCACATGCGGGGCCGCGGCTACAGTACCGCGAGCACTCCGCGGATCAGAAAAATCAAAAATCAAATCATCATACGGGCAAAGACCTTCGCGTTTCCGATCAGGTTGTCCAGCAAGATCCTCTCGTTCGGCGCATGCGCTGTTTGCAGGATCTTCTCCCAGACTGCGGCAGGGAGTCCCCTCTTCCGAAAAAATGCCGCAACTGTCTGTCCTCCTATCCCGTGAGGACGTGCTTGGACGCCATAGACTTCCTGCACTGCTTGGGCAAGAGCCACTACAACCGGCGAGTCAGGAGGAGTAGGCTCTGGTGCCACGAATTTCAAGTACTCCTCGACAGCGGTCTCGACCCCAAACTGTCTGGCTATTTCCTCGGCAACCCCCTCCATTTCTTTCAGCACCCGGTCGAGATCGACTTCGGGTAATACCCGACAATCGAAGTAGAACACGTCCTGTCCGGGGATCGTGTTCACATTCGGCACGTTCGTGTCTTTCCGCGTCGGCTCGAAGGTGCTCACATCCGGCTTGAAAAACGGATTGCGCTCCGGGAATTTGGTCTTCAGATTCCTGTCCAGCGCCACGATAAAGTGTGCGGCAGCCCTCAACGAATTGCGGCCGGCATCCGGGTTGCTGGCGTGGGCTTGAGTTCCTCGGACAGTGAAACGCATCTGCAACAGGTGCTTTTCCGCGACCTCGATGTGGTCTCCGTCATTATTGCCCGCGTCAGGCACAAGAATCAGGTCATCCGCCCGGAATATGTCCGGCCTGACACGGAGCACATAATCCAGACCGTAAGCGCTTCCGCACTCTTCATCGGAAACCAGAGCCAAACCGACGTTTATCGCCAGCCCACACGTTGCTTTTGCCGCGAGCACGGCGTAAATGCTGGCGGCAATCGCCTGCCCATTGTCTTCGACTCCGCGACCGTAGAGGAATCCGTCTTCCACATACGGGTCAAAAGGATCGCGATTCCACAGCCCCCTTTCTCCAGGGGGGACCACATCCATGTGAGACAAAATCCAAAGCGTCCGCGAGGTATCCCTGCCGTGAAAAACCGCCAAGAAATTCGGTCGTACGCCGTCGGGAACCCGTGGGTCAGGGGCATGGACGTATTCGACTCGGTCGGGTTTGAGGTCCAATATGGTCTGTTCGATGACTCGGAATTTGGCCATCTCGCCCGTTCCCTGATTGTCCGGACCGAGCGCAGGGATGGAACAGATTCGCGAGAGAAATTCCACGCATCCTGTCCTCTTCCCCTCAATGGCTGCTGAGACTTCCTGGAACGCCACACCGCCTCCTAAAAAAGGACACATAGTCCCTGACCGAAACAAAACTTGGAGCGCTTATCTTACGAGAACTGTCGCTGAGGTGTCAAGGTAGAAACTGGCCCGCCAGAACGTGGGCGCACTGGGGGTCACCCATTAAAAGGCCCTCTGTCACCCATTAAAAGGCCCTCTGTCAAGGAAAAAACCTCCCCGTTGCCAAGAAACTGAGCGTTTCTTGGCTGAGGTACGGCCGGGATGCGTACAGCGCCGCCAATGCCTGCTCTTGACCGCTGCCTA
>JBFMDN010000134.1:0-4049 GCA_040753915.1 Thermodesulfobacteriota bacterium
GGTGATGACAGTTTAGAAGTACGCGTCCTAGACGCTGCATTTGAGGAAGATAGGGAAATCCGATGGAAATGAGCCCTATTGAAGGCGGCAGCAATAAATGCAGCCGGTGTTAGTACCACACTTTGGATGACCGTTCCCCATGAGGATGCACGGGCACCATAGATTTCCGGGACAGAGATCGCTTGGTGCGCGGAGTGAGAAGCAGTGAAGGCAAAGAGAGGAATTATCCGCAGATTTCGCAGATGGCCACAGATGAAACTGTTCTGGTTCTGCTATCTGCGTAATCTGCGTAATCTGCGTAATCTGCGTAATCTGTGGATGCTCTTTCTTCACGGCTTTGTGGGCGTTTTCAGCATGTCGGAGGGAGGAAGGCTTCTTGGAGAGTGTTACCGCGGACATGGTTCGCACGGGGTACCTCGAAACCGAGCGGGTAGTGCTAGGCCTGTGGCCGGGATTGGTACATCCGGTGCTCATAGACGGCCACACCCGGCAGGCCGAGGCTATCGCTGCGGGAATTCCGTGGATTCCCTATTTGGTAGTGGAATTCCCGGACGAGATTAGCGCACTTCGGTTCGCCATGAGCGTGCAGTCCAAACGAAGGCCTAGGAAGGATGACGTGATCTTTCGGCTGATAGAGCGACACGATGCAGTGATGCGGCGGGGAGGAGACCGGCGAAGCCAAGACGAGAAATCAATGCCCACACATGTGGGCATTGAAAGTGGACGCTCTGCATCAGCCCACCGGATGGCCAATATACTCGGCTCCAACCGCGGGAAGGTGGAAAAGGCTCGAAAGATCCTGAAGGACGGCACCCCCGAGATCCATGACGCTGTGAAGAACGGCAAGATGACCACGAACAAGGCGTACAACCTGGTCATCAAGAAGCCGTTGGTCAGGCGGCGCTCCGGCGACATCAAGCTCAAACCTTGGACCCTGGCGGCCCTCAGGGAACTGGGCGGTAGCATCGAAGATCATGTCGAGGCCGCTGTGAAGTGGTACGTCGAGTGGCTACGCAGGGAAGAAGGATTTGCCACTGAGAGCGCGGAGCACGTGGAGAATGAGAAAGAATGAACCACGAAGAACAGAGAAGAATTATCCACCGGTTTCGCCGATGGCCGCAGATGAAATCGGCCTGTCTCTCCTATCTGTGGAATCTGTGTAATCTGTGGATGCTCTACCGTGCCCTTTTCTCTGCGGTCGGTATGCCCTCTCTGGTGAATTCCTGGTCTCTTAACGAGGAGGAGACACATGGCCAACGGTGAAGAAGAGCGTGAGCAGCGCCACACCCTGCCCAAGAGGGTCTCCCTTGAGGAAGATAGCTGCCACGCCAACTGCACGATGGTGCACATGGCTCCTTTCCAGGTCGCACATCTATTCGGCAAAGTACGACCGGTTCGGACGCGAAGCTCCGGAGGTCTCTTGGCGAGCTGTACGACCGGCAGGCCCAAGCCGTGTACGAGGCGTTCGGCAGAACCCTGGGCTCGGAGCGCGAAGGTTCGCAGCCAATCACGGAAGGCAGCACAGGTGAGCCCTCGACATCCCGACTGTAGCTTTCTGACTGGCGCGTTGTTTCCGCCCCCACGCTAAGGATATGGCATGACAAAGGAGAATCCGTCAAGAGGTAAGAGGCCGTCAGCGCTGCGACTCGTGGTCCTTGGACTGGGACTTCTCATCGGAGGGTTGCTGGCTATCGCTATGGTCATACCGCTCACAATAGCGTACCACGGCTTGCGTAACAATTGGGAGGCACTGCTGACTTTTCCGCCCAGCGATGAAGAAATGGTCGCACACTTCCGGGCGCATCGAGCAGATTTTGAGCGGCTGGTCCAGCTTTACGGGCAGGATCCTCGACACGGGGTCATAATCAGGCCGACACGAGAAATGAGAGCAATCATGAAGCGGATCAAGGTGACTTGGATGGTCCCGGACACGAAAATTTGGATGCCTCCAGATCCGTACTCGGAAGAAGCCCGCCACGAAATCAAGAGATTGAATCTGGAATGGAAGCGGCATCGAGGCTATCCAGAAGTGCGTAGATTTTCCGGAGTGATACTGGGCTACCAACATAAGCCGGCAATCAGGCTCAAGAATCTATCATACATCGAGAAAGAATACTATTACCTGCCCGTTGTCCCCCAAGTCGCAAATGAGCGACTCAGGACTCCGACTGGTCATACCAGACTGTTTCCGACCCTGAATAGCTATCCGGCAGATCTCGTATCGGGCTGGTGTGTATATCGCCAGTTCGAGCCGCAGTGGTTCATTCGGATGTGTGAAAGCGATGAAAGCGATTAGATTTACGGAGGAGTAAAATCATGGCCGATCCCGATTATGTCGAATGGAACGAAAAGACGTTTGACCTCATCGAGGCATATTCAAGAGTTTTTGAAGACGTGGCCCTGGCTCTCGCCGAAATGGCTCCCGAAGCCAAGATAAGTGCACAAGCACTCGCTGGCGCGATGGCGAAGGAGAACAGCGCGGTTCAACGTGATCCAGAGCGTGAGGAGTGGAAAGACAATCTTGCTTTGAGCCAGATGATGACTGATTGGATCTGCTGGTGTGAATTCTACGCTGCCAAGGAAGCTGGCATAATTGACAGACCGCTCTTGGGCGCAAAGAGGCTGTACTACGTCCAGAAGGGGCTGGGCGTGATGATGGATTTGGGTCCGTTCAACACGCAAGGCGCCCAGGCGCTTCGAGTATTGGAGGATTACCTATCCGTGTATCGCGGGACTAGTGAAGATCCTCTGGGACTGAAGCCATATGATGGCAAGTGCACCGAGTTCCTGCGCGCGCTATCAGGATTGATGGGAAAGGGGGAAGGCATAAGGGTGGCCGCGGCCGTATGGGGGCTCCTCCTTGTGGAGGCAAGCGAATGGTTTCTCGAGAAGATTTGCGGGGATGCGATTTCCGAGCGTTGGTGGAACAGCCTCCGCCAAGAGCAAAGGGATGCTCTGTACGCACAGTGGTGCTTTTGCGGCCGCGCAAGAATGGAGGAACTCTACGCAAAAAACAAGGCAGATAACGGGGGCCATTATATGCCAGAACCGGTCAAGAGAGATTCTGGCGCATGGAATGTCTACAATAATTCCGGCCGGGTTGGGGACAGCACGGGCGACCCCGCTTACGGGATAAATCATGGGCCTGGAATCCCTGATAACGGTCAGTGGCAAGAGGAGGAGGAAGAAGAGGAGATTGATTTCGAAGGACTCACGTGTAGCCGAGATCCTGACCCTCGCGACCCATGGGAAAGAGCGGCTGCAAGTGGTGCAATCCCCCGGAGAGATCCTCTGATTCTTGATCTCGATGGTGACGGATTCGAAACAACCACCATAGCCGACGGAACATTCTTTGATCACGATGGCGACGGGTTTGCGGAGCAGACTGGCTGGGTAGATGGTGACGACGGTCTGCTCGTGTTGGACCGCAACGGCGATGGCATAATAAACGACGGCAAGGAGCTGTTTGGCAATGGGACCCCTCTGGCGAACGGGAGTCTGGCAGGGAATGGTTTTCAGGCATTGGCTGACCTGGACAGCAACGGGGACGGCAAGATCGATGCCGCGGATCCAGGATTTTCTCAGCTCAGGATATGGAAGGATACTAATGAGGACGGATTCTCCTCGTCATATGAGCTTCATACTCTTGACGACCTTGGGATCATAGCCATCAATCTTACTTCGACCCCCGAGTCTACCACAGATACCCAAGGCAACACTCGTACAAGGCTCGGCAACTTTGAGTGGGCAGACGGCACTGCAGGGCAGATTGCTGAATACAGTCTTCAGCGGGACACGATGAATACGATTTCGACCGACTGGGTCGAGGTTCCCGTGGAAATTTGGGCGCTTCCGGTCCTTCCGGGTTATGGGAAGGTGGATACCCTCACCCAGTCAATGGTAAAGGATACGAGCGGACAGCTAAAATCGCTTGTGGAGCAATTCATCAGCGCGACGGGTCCAGTGACGTGGGATGCTCTGAACGAGCAGATTCTATTCAAACGGACCGGAAGTGAAAACATAGACCCGACGAGTAGAGGTCCGAATAT
>JBFMDN010000135.1:0-3790 GCA_040753915.1 Thermodesulfobacteriota bacterium
AGCCTGGGCGCTCTCAGGAATTGACCCTTTTGTGCTCTGATTAATTGACCCGTCGAGTGCGCAGTTATTTTTTGACTGATTTTGATTTGGGGGTTTGCTTCTTGGATGAGGTGTGGGACGCGGTGTTTGAGGGAGCCCTGAGTGATGTGCCGGATATGCGGATGGTAATGCAGCGGTGCTGGAGACGGTCAAGGAGAGCATCCACGAGAGGCTTGCGGTTGAACAGGTCGTACCATTGGGGGTAGTCGAGGTTGGTGGTGATGATGGTGGATTTTCTGCCGTATCGCTCGTCCATCAGCTTGAAGAAAGCGTTGACCTGCTCGGGCTTGAGCGTGAGGTACCCCAGCTCGTCGATGACCAACAGATCGTACCCTGCGAGCCTGCGGAAGAGCTTGGGGGAGCTTCTATCGGCAAGGGAGGCGTAAAGCTCGTCGAGGAGATCCTGGGCCTTGAAGAATCTGCCGCGACGACCGGAGACCAGTGCCTGGCGCAACAGACCGATAGCCAGCCCCGTCTTGCCTGTCCCCGGATGTCCGATAAAGACGATGTTCTCGGCTCTGTCCAGGAATGCCAGGGATGCCAGGTCCATGATCCGGGATTTGCTCACCCCCGGCTGTTGATCGAAGGGGAAGGTGGAGAGAGTCCATGGCCAGGGCAAGTTGCCCTGCTTCACCCGGTATGCCAAAGAGCGCTCCTGACGGTACTGAAACTCCGCCAGGAGCAGCCTCTCAATCACCTCTGATGTGGCGAGCCCATCACGCTCAGCCAGGGCAAGCTCCCGTTCGAGGACTTGGGACATCCCCGTGAGCTTGAGCATTTTCATGAGATCGGCGAGCTTTTGCTGCATCAGTCGTTTTCGTCGGGGAAGTGAAAGAAATCACCGGCCACCTGCTCCAGGATCATACCCTCCAAACGGGAGAGGTCAAACAGGCCGTAGGCAAGAGCCTTGGTTAGGGCAGCGAGAAAGGGCTCGGGCGGGTAGGTGCGTTTGAGGCTGAGGAGCCTGCGGAGTCGTGCGATCCCGCGGCCCGAGGATCGCTTCTTGATCTCGCTGACATAGCGGTCCAGGATCTGGGATTCTCCCAGGAGCGCCTGCTCCTCTGCAGAAGGGCCACGGTAGACTCTCTCTCGGAAGAGTGGCCCGTGATGCCCCGGATGCGTCATGTGGGCTTCACGCTTGCCGATGAGCCGTCGATGGCTTGCCACCTCCTTGTGATTGAAGACGACGACCACTTTCTGGGCATGCTTGTGCACCTCGACCTTCTTGCCGATAAGACGCTCGGGGACCGAGTAACGGTTCGTATCGAGATTGACGTATCCTGCCACATCCACGATTCGATGAGTTGTCTCATAGATCGGGGGGATGTACGCCGGTAGTGGCTTGAGATGAGGCTTTTCTATAAGATACGCCTCATCGGAGCTCATCCCCAAGGAGCGCTTGATTTTCTTGTTGGCCTTCTCACGGCACCAAACAAGGGCTTGGTCGTTGAGGTCATCCCAGTCGAGAAAGGCCCGGCCCGCAAGAAAGTTTCTCTCCACGTAGGAAAAGGTCCTCTCGATCCTCGCCTTTCGGTCGGCATGACCGATGCGGTGGGGGACGAAGGTGACCCCAAAGGTCCGAGAAAAGGCTTCCATTTCCGGTGCGATCTGAGCATCTGGACCGCTGCCGTGAGCAACGATCACAGACGTGTTGTCAATGACCACCCGATCGGTTACCCCCTCCATGAATGCAAAGGCTTCTGCCAGGAAGACTTTGGCCTCGAAGCGAGTAAAGCAGGGATAGTATCGGATGAAAATCCGTCTGCTGTAGGCGAGGATAAGGCCGGCACATTGGGCTGTGGTAGGCTTGCCGTCCAGGAGCACCTTGTGGGGAGAGGTGTCGTGCTGCATCTCGATGCCGGGACCGAAGCTATACTTGCCCGCTCTCGTCTTCTGCTTCTCGCGGAGCCCCTGGTCCCTGGCTATTCGAGTCAAGGTACTGTATCCGATGGAGACTCCCCGATCCGCAAGCGTCTCTTGGACTCGCACCATGTTTCCTTTGCATTGGAGAAACACCTCTCGTATCAGCGGCAGCTCATCCTCGAAGGAGGTGCCGGGGGCTTTCTCCTCCGGGATGCCCCCTTTGAGCACCATGCGCACGGTATTGCGTGAAATACCCAGACCACGGCTGATCTGCCGGATCTTCATCCCCTTCTCATGCATGCCCAAGATTGCCTGCCTCATCTCGTCGGTTATCATTTCTCTGGCGTCCCTGCCATTTTTTGCTCGATCTCGTCCATCATCACCCTTACGTCTCGATACGGACGAAGCAGACGAATCCGGTCATCCGCATCCTGGCCGGGATAGATCACGGTAGACAGCTGCCGGCCGATGCGACGCACAATCGCCTTGATCATTTCCCAATCCCTGATCCAGGCCCCTTCCGGACCCTGCCGGAGTGCGTCCGCTGTAGTCTTCTCCTGTCTGGACCGCTTCGCCTTGAGAAAGAGCGAGGGATCACAGATCATCCTCTCCCGGGTCTGTTTGTTAGATGCTTCATAGTGTTTGAAGAAGTCTGCAAGTTCTCGCGTGGAAAGTCGATGATCGGCCAGGTAGCCAACGAGCCTTTGAGCATGGTCGGTGTTGGCGCGCGCCAACGGCACGAGAACACGACTGGCTGCATAGGTGGAAACCGCACCGGTGGCAACCGAGCGGAGAATATTTTCGGAAAGCCCTTCAATGAGGCTCAAGCGACGTGCAACCCAGCTCGTATCGTACCCGATACCCCGCGCTATCTCTCTGAGAGAGCATCCAAGCCGTTCATGCAAGTCTCGAATAATCCACGCCTGTTCCACAGCCTCCCATTGGCGCTCCTGGGTATCCGCGAGGAGACGATAGAGCGCCTGGGCCTCGGAGATCTCCTGGATATCGGCTCGGATCGTGTCTCGGCCGAGCTTTTTCATAGCTGCCAGGCGTACAAAGCCGTGGATGAGCACGAGACGCTCATCCTCGGGAACGATCAAGACCGGAGTGATCTGGTCGAAGCGCTCAATGGAGTGTGCGATCATCTCCACGTGCTTTGGACGGGCGATACGGGTATGGGCATAGCGCAGATCCAAATTGCCCAGATCCACTTCCACCCATGTGCACGATTTCGTTTCCATGCCGCGTGAGTATCACACAGCCGGGGGTGAAGGCTATCGAGTCATATCTTTGCAATCACCGCCAATAAAGAGTTAACACCTCTGAACCACACGTATTTCCACGTTTATCACGTCTGTCTTTGCAATCGTGTCGGGGCCAAGGGGAACGAGCTGATATCTGCCGGGAATGATACGGTTTTCCTCCGATGACGCGTCCGTCTTTGCAATCGGACGCGAGGGAGCCCTGCGCAGCCGGTTGCGTACTCTCTGCCGTTGTCTATTCTTTTCCAACGACTCCGGATGAGCCTTGCGGTACCTCTGCCAGTAATCCCGGTGGGCTTGTCTCCATCTGCGTTGGGAGTCACGCCGGTTCTGCACGTACTCCGGATCATCCAGAAGCTTCTTGCGATGCCATCTGCGCTTGCGCTCCCTCTGACACTCCGGCTTCGAGCAGTACGCCTGCTCCTTTACCTGCGGACAGGGAACGAAGAGCCTGCCACAAGCCAAACATCGACGACGCCTTGCCACGAGACACCCCCAGACCATAGTTGGCCAATAGGATGCCTCTTTCCCTATCCATTCAACGATGGGTCAATCTTGGAGAGCACTCATAATGGTGGGTCAGTTTTCGAGAGCACAGGCGGGTCAATTTTGGTGAGCGTCAAAGC
>JBFMDN010000136.1:0-3526 GCA_040753915.1 Thermodesulfobacteriota bacterium
TTGCGGGTGATTGGCAAGAAGTATCCTCTCTGTGCGAAGAAATTGGGAGAGACTTATGGGGAGGGGGATACCCAAGGCAGAAGAGTGACGGAGGAGGAGTTAGTCAAGGAGGTGGAGCTAACAAGGGAGTTTTTCACTGAGGCGAAGGGCAGGTATACCGAGCAGACGGATAAGACCATTGAGCAGATGGAGGGGATGCTTTATGGGGAGGAGGAGAAGATAGTATCTTTAATCGATCCGGATGCTCGTGCTGTTGTTTTTCAAATTATTTTGACTGAATTTTTCTGTTTGATTTGAGGGGTTCAGCAGGTTTCCAGATTATTTTGCCCAAGGCTGGTCAAAAGTAGCCAGCCTTGGGCGGAGGCAGAAATGGGATTTAACTCAGGGAAGTTTGGAGGGTGACAAATCGTCGTCAAGATTGAATTCGATGAAGTCTTTTTCATAACGGTCCCACAGGAAATCACTCAGTCGTTGAAGAAGTTGCCAAAGCATCCATGCCCATTGGGCCTCCGATAGGTTGTTTCTTTCCATAGTCCCTCCATAAGTCAGATAAGTTCTGTTGATGCCAATCGGACGTGTTCAGCGCTGACTTGTTGGCATTTTTCAGCAGCGGCGGCGATGAGGGCTCCTCTGGCCAGGTGATTCGATTTTCGGAACAGGCCTCCCGATCCTTGATGGATGGCAGTAATGGCCTGCTCACTGAAGACTGAGTGGTTCAGTCCAGCGAGGCGGAGGTGGTGGTTGAGGTAATCCTCCATGCCCTGTCGATCCACTCCTTCGAGATGACTTCGCGCAACCACTCGGGAGGACAGAGGCAGCGAGGTCCTCCAGTAGAGTTTATCCAGGAGGTTATTCTGGCCGGCCAAGATCATGGGGAGGATGGATTTAGAGTCTCCTTCGAATTGACTGAGCGTGTGGATCTCGGCGAAGACTTCCAGTCTCAGAAGGGAAGCCTCATCCAGTAAAAGAAGGACCTTTTGCTTTTTACTGAAGACGATATCCTGGATGGACTTTCGGATGATCCGGGTTAAGGAGGCCCGGCCATAGCCAGGGGTTTCAACTTCCAATTCCCAGGCGATCTGTCGATACAGTTCGAGAATGGACCCTCCTCCTGCAGTAACCCAGATGAGGCGATACTCTGAGGGATGAAGTCGGCTGGTAGCGAAACGAAGGGCTGTCGATTTTCCACTCCCGACTTCTCCCGTGATTAAGGCGATGGCTCCAAGGCGGATGGCATAGTCGACCCGATCCGCTACGGCTAAGACAGCTTCCGTCTTGAGAATCTCTTCCACCTTGAGGTCCGGAGAGAAAGGCTCTCGCGAGAATCCAAAGAAAGCTCGATAGGCTTGGCTCATGAAGGTTCCTCCTTTCGAAACTTCAACTTTCCTCCGCTCGAGATCTTGTCCTCGGAGAGGATTTCGGTCCGCTGTGAATTGCGACGAACCCGGAAGTTGACCTTTTGATCGAGAAGGGTGATAAATCCATAGGATCGCTCTTCCCAAAAGATTTCGACCCGAGAGGGGTCATGATCGTGATACAGGAGTGCGACTTTTTTACCGATGAGCGAAACCGGAGCCTCATAGAGACGGCTGTTGAGGGCAACCGTTCGGTCTCTCTCCACCTTCCGAAGGGCCCGTTTCCGGAAGAAATCCTCCAGATGGCAGGGGGCGGGTCTTAAACACTCCAGGTGAGAGGAGAATCGTTCCATGGGTGTCTGACCCGTCACGGCATGAGGATGCTGATGGTAGCTCTGGAGCCAACTGAAGAATCGCTGATTCAACTGCTCCAAGGACTCTTCCTGGGGCCGGCAAAGAAACTGCTCTCTCACGGTTCGGAACCACCGTTCGACCTTTCCTCTCCCTTCCGGTTGATAGGGGGTGGAGTGAACCAAGGCAATCCCTAAAGAGGCCGTAATCTGGGAGAGGTGCTGTGAGCGAAACGCTGGCCCATTGTCCACGTAGAGTCTCCGGGGTAACCCTCTGCGGAGTAACGCTTGCCGCAGGGAATCGAGATAATTCTCCAATCGTTCCGTGAGATAGAACTGGGCATGGGGAATTAACCGGCTCATATCATCCAAAAAGGCAAACAGAAACGTCTTTCTCTGGCGACCTTCCACCCTCACGGTTGGACCATACATCATATCGCTTTGCCAGAGGTCGTTGGGCAGTTCTGCCTCAAAGCGTCTCCGATCCTTCGGAGTCCCTGGAGAAGATTCCCACAGCCCCTGTCTCTTGAGAAACCGGTACACGGTGGTGGAAGAGACCCGCAGCCAGGGGTCCATGATCTTGCGTCTCTTTAACTCTTCGATCAAAACCCGGATGGGGGCCCGGGGGAGCTCTCGCCGTAGCTTCACCAACATCTGGGCCACCTCTTCATCCAACGCTCGACTCTGCCCCCGATCCCCTCGCCCCTGAGGATACAGGGATTCCAGCTTCCATCCGCTCCGAAGATAGCGCCGAATCCAGGTCGTGATCGTGGAAACCGATATCCGAGTCCGACGAGAATAGGGAATCACCCACTGCCGCTCCGCCTTCTCCCGCAACAGCCTCTCCTTCTCTCCTCGCTCCATCGAATGAGCTACCACAAAATCACTGATCACTCCAAACCGAAACGTTCCAACTTTCCTCTTTTGGTCCTCGTCCATGGATAACCTCCTTCTCTTCAGGGTATGGCTCCCTTCTACCCCATTGCCATCCATAGGACAACGACACGCTTCGGTAGGGTCTCAAAGAATAAAAAAATCGCCCCATTAAAATGACCGACTCACCGGATTCACCCCCATCCCCATTAATTGATCAAACATCTCTCCAACCCCTTTCAGTCCGTCTAATCCAAAATAAACCCTCGCCTTCTTGAACAAGGATCTCCACCAGTGCCCCTGACGCTGACGCGAACTGCCAGGAGGCCAAAAATGATGATAAAACCGGTAGGCTAAACTCTCACGAATCAACTCGATAGAAGACTGAAATCTCTCAAAATAACCCGATGGCTTAAGCCGAAGGATTAAACGACAGGCAGGACAACGATACCGTCTCAACGACAAAGCCTTCCGATAAGGCTCAAAATAGGCCGATACAAACCCATGACCCCATAGCTTCCAATGGCCACATCGCGGACACCGCTCCGGACGGGGCCAGGGAAACTCTCTCCCTAATCGAAAAAGATCCTTGATTGAAACGGCAATCTGTAGTATCAATAAAGTACCGTTTGAGCAGCGGGGTAAATCCCCACTCACTATCAGGTGAGGGGTATGGCAAGTACCCCTCAGCTCTTTCTCTCTTCAAACTTAAATGGATCTTCTTTTTAACCATAGATTAATCCGCAATTCAACTCTCTCCCATCACTCTATTCTGAAAAAATCCCACCCTCTCACCTTAGGATAATCTGCCAAATAACACGGGGAGTGCTGCAAGAGGCTAAGCAAGCAGGAGAGACCAGGAAGTGGAACTGGGTCGAACGTTCGGTTTGGACGGATCGCATGTTGGAGGCTCTCGAAAAGGGAGTGAAAGGAGGCGTATGGTTCAGT
>JBFMDN010000137.1:0-3390 GCA_040753915.1 Thermodesulfobacteriota bacterium
CACCCTGACCCTCTCCCCCGAAGCGGGGGAGAGGGGATTCTTCCGGCTCCCTCTCCCTCTGGGAGAGGGTTGGGGTGAGGGTGCCTTTCCACGCATCGACGCTCAATCGTGCTACGACTTTTGGTGTGTCCCGAGTTTTGAGACATTTTCCAATGGGCGCCCCTACATCGCAATCTTTTCTCTCCCTATGGGATTCAATCCCAAACTTTCCATGGGGCTTTTCCGGAAGCCCACAGGCCTTCCAGGTATGTTCTGTCGCGAAGGGTATCCATACACTGCCAGAAGCCGTCGTGGAGATATGCGGCCAGATTGCCCTCCGCGGCCAGTCTCTCCAGGGGTTCACGTTCCCAGACGGTGTCGTCACCCTGGATGTAATCCATGACGGCCGGTGACAGGACAAAGAATCCGCCATTGATACGGCCGCCGTCACCGAGGGGTTTTTCCGAGAACCCCGTTATGAGGGACTTCTCGAGATTAAGAGCTCCGAATCGTCCGGGTGGCGAAACAGCGGTGAGGGTGGCCAGGCGTTCATTTCGGCGGTGGAACTCTATGAGGGCCGTAATATCCACATCGGCCACGCCGTCCCCGTATGTGAAGCAGAAATCCTCTGGGTCCAGGTATGGCTGTATCCTCTTCAACCGTCCGCCGGTCTGGGTTTTTTCCCCGGTGTCTACGAGGGTGACCAGCCATGGTTCAACCTTTTTTTCATGCACTTCCATACAATTGTTGCGCATATCGAAGGTCACGCTGGACATGTGAAGGAAGTAGTGCGCGAAATACTCTTTGATCATGAAGCCCTTGTATCCGCAGCAGATGATGAACTCATTCACCCCGTGCGCTGAGTACATCTTCATGATGTGCCACAGGATTGGCTTGCCGCCGATTTCCACCATGGGCTTGGGCCGAAGCTCGGTCTCTTCACTCAATCGAGTTCCGAGCCCGCCGGCAAGGATGACAGCCTTCAATGCAGGCCTCCGGAGAGATATTCGTCAAAGGGACTGCTTCTCTATTCGCCTACAATACCCCATCCAAAGCAGGCCGCTGCTCGACTTCTTCCGGGTGCAACAACGTCAGCTCCAGGTCCAGGTTTGGGGCTATCGCCCTCAGCCGTCGGCTGAACGCGGTGAGCAACTTGTTCCAGCTCGAGACCAGGGTATCGTTATACGACTTTCGCTCGTGCTCGGGAACCACGGCCTTGACGAGGAGACTGGACCCCGAAATCGATTCGGCCAAAATGGTTCTCGGAGAACCTAGATGGACGGGGGTTGGGTTGTGCCACCTCCGAATGGGTGTGTTGCCGTTATAGAGGATGACAGAGTCGAACTGCAGGTCTCGCACGCCGGATTCCAAGAGCGCGAGACACTCGGACACGGACTTGGCACGGGCGATCCGCGCGGTCATGAAGTCTGCATAGAGATCGAGGAACTTGTAATGGGCCCGCTCCGCAAAGACCCGCGGAAGGTGGCGGAGCGGATCGACCCGGTACGTTCGGAGCAGGATAACTGTCAGGCCTGTAAGCAAGACAATAACCGAAATCGGAATGACCGGGCTTGCCGCCCACCCGGGGCTCGCGGAGGTCAACACGGCCATGCCGGCCAACACAGCGCTGAAGGAATACACAACAACATTGACAAGCACAGGTGAGTGAAACGCTGTGGCAAGCCTGTGGTGCAAGTGGTCCGCATCAGGCAAATAGATCTTCCGCCCGCGTAGCCACCGGCGCACGATGGAGAGGACCACGTCGAGCAGTGCAATGGAGAACGGGAGGAATGGAGCCACGAGCGTCGTGAACATGGCCGAGCGCTGCCCCGGCGTCGAGACCGCAGCCGAGCTCATGGCCACGGTGCCCAGGTAAAAACCGAGCATCATGCTTCCGCCGTCACCGAGGAACACCTTGGCAGGCGGCCAGTTATACGGGAGGAATCCCAGCAGGGCACCGACGACGGAGAACTGGAGTATTGCCACGAGGGGATCCCCTTTAATGAGCGCGGTGCATCCGCCCGCAATTCCGGCAAACAGGCAAATGCCTGCAGCCAGCCCGTCCAGACCGTCGATAAGATTGATCGCGTTGGTGATGGCTATGAGGAGCAGCCCGAACACGACAACTCCAAACCACCCGAACGTGACAACGCCGAAGATCGGGAGCGTGACTGCCTTGATGGTGTGGCCGCCCAGGGCGAGGATTCCTACTCCCACACCTTGACCGACCAGCTTGAGGGACCATTGGAGGCCTTTCTTATCATCCATGATGCCGAGCATGAGAATCCACGCGCACGCGCAGAACAGGGACAATATTTTCGGCAGATCCTTGATCTCGAGGGATTTCGCGTGCAGCAGCGAAAGGGCGAGAAGGCCGGCGAACATGGGCAGGAGCCCGAGAAAGAGTGCTACGCCTCCGCACGCGGGAGTGGGACCCGGATGCCTTTTCCGATGGGAAGGGCGATCGACGAGACCGTTGCGTGAGGCAATCCTGGTTAACCACGGCATGACTGCCAAGGTCACCAGACATGCGAGGACACTAAGTCCCAGCAGCCACGCCAGACCCGAGACTGAAATCTGGAACACAGCCTCTCCCGTTGTTTTCCGTCACAATCCAGGCTTCGCCTTTGTCTCAGGCGGCTAAGCCATCTGATTCACGGAGGAAACTTAGATACATGTCCTTTGTCTAGACCCGGAGACGAGGCCTCCGCTGCGTCCGACGGTAGTATCGACCAAAAACTGCCTACATTGTGTCCAAAGATTGTGGCTCCACACTCCTCAGGACAGATTCCTGAAAGCAGACAGCGAGCAGGGAAAGCTTCTCAACTTCTCAGTTCCCAGTGCGAGAAGACAAAGAAAACGAAGCCAATTCGCCCGTTTCGATCTTGGCTGCTTCCAGCGCGCCTCAACCACGAACGAATAGACCGATCTGCTCAAAATTCCACATCATTCCGCTTTTCCTTTTACCTCAAATCGGTGATCGCAGTCAAGCGCTAACAGAGCCCCGTTGGGCAAGAAGGGGCCTGTGAAGGGTCTACACAACAAGTTGGACGATGAATCCGGAGAATCGAGGCCGAGACCGCGTCTTACCAACGCGGTGAGTCGAAAAGAGGAGGGGGATAGGGTGGCCTTTCAGGCTGCCAAATCTTTGGATGCAGGCTAAAAGCCTGCACTACATGGGGTGGATTCCGCACATGTAGGGTAGCCTTTCCAGGCTGCCAAATCTTTGGATGCAGGCTAAAAGCCTGCACTACATGGGGTGGATTCCGCACACGTAGGGTAGCCTTTCCGAAAGTGTCTCAAAACTCGGGACACACCAAACATCGTAGCACGATTGGGCGTCGATGCCCGGAAAGGCACCCTCACCCCAACCCTCTCCCAGAGGGAGAGGGAGCCCGAAAAATCCCCTCT
>JBFMDN010000138.1:0-3334 GCA_040753915.1 Thermodesulfobacteriota bacterium
CACGTGATTTCAGTCCGTTGACTTAACAAGGACCCCGTCACCCCGGCGAAAGCCGGGGTCCATAACATATTGGAAGGACTGGATTCCGGCTTTCGCCGGAATGACGAACAATTGGCCGTTCCACTTCAAACTTAACGCCTATGCTGGGAGAGGGTGGGGTGAGGGCTCCATGGGCAGTATCCTCCCTCACCGTACCACTTTTTCTGCTGTTTCCCGGGTTTTGAGACAGTTTCGACTCCCCCTGCCCTCATAGCCCTTATCCAGCGACCCCAGAGCGACAAACTCCAGGGGACCCGGGGGACAGCGTCCCCCGCTGCGACCACGCGTGATAGCACTCACGCCTTTTACATGATTAGCCGGTTTCAAATCTGCCCTTCATTGAAACAGGCTCTGAACGTGCCCTTCCCTAAAGAGGGATTCTCCCAAATCCGCAACCGTACTTAGTGGTCCGTTTCCTAAATACGGTCACGTAATCTGCCACGACGTAGGGGCACCCCTTGGGGGTGCCCAGGGCGGGCACAAGGAAAGTGTCTCAAAAGCCGGCGGTCCGTGATAATCGTGGCACACCCCCTCACCCCGACCCTCTCCCCCGAGGCGGGGGAGAGGGGATTCTTTAGGCTCCCTCTCCCTCTGGGAGAGGGTTGGGGTGAGGGTGCCTTTTCACGCATCGACGCTCAATCGTGCTACGATTTTTGGCGTGTCCCCAGTTTTGAGACATTTTCCAAGGCCCGCCCCTACAGTGCCAACGATGCGCTCACCACGTACCCGCGGTGCACATACAGTACCGTATTTGTGCCGTCGACCACTCAGGAAATCCTGTACTTACCGCATTTGCTTGCACCTGATAGGTTTCCGCCCGTCGAGTCAGAAGTCCACCTTCGTGCTGGCCTGAAAGCCGACGATCGAATCGCGACCAACGAGCAGACCATCGGTTACTGCCGCTCCTCCTCGCCACGTAACGGCCTGATATGCTTGATCGAACCATGGGCCGGGTTCCCATCGAGCGAGGCGGAATCGTGCAGTCATGTTCTCCAGGAGCTTCCAGTCGGCCCCAAGCCCTATCTCCCACCCCAGGAAACCATCATCCACGAATGGATTCGGGTTGGGCCCGAATCCGTTGAGGGTCTTCCAGGCCTGAGCTTGAGCAGCGGTGGTATTCCCCGGCCCTCCGTCGGAGGCTGTGCCTCCGGCGAAAAAGCCATTTTGCTCCGTGCGATGGGCCCACATGTAGCTACCCCACACGTTCAGGTTCGCGGCCACCGCGTAATCCAACCTGACGGCGAATCCGAATGCGTCTGCCATCTGCCCGTTCTCGTCACTCGTGACGGCTATCGTATCAGCGCGCCACCCCCCGTTGTTTCCTCCTGCATAGGTGGTGAACATGAGCCATTCATACGGTTGCAGAGCCTGATAATTTATGGACAGCGGCACGCAGGTAATAGTCTTATTCGGGTTGTTCAGGGCAAATCCCGTTGTGCCTGCGCCAAAGAAGGATATTTTCAGCGGACCGACGATGGCCCCAGTTTCCAGGTGATAGTGCCTGCAAATACTGTTCGTGGGAATCCGTCCTACGAAGCGCCGATCCAGGTTCAGGAGAGCAAACTCGAAATTGGCAAAGAACCTTCCATTGAAATACTTGAAGTAAATCTGTTCCATATCGGTATAATCGTCAAAAGGGGCCTTGCCCGTGCCGATCTGGCGATAAAAGGGGCTCTCCTGGGCGTTGGCGCTGAATTTCCTCCACAAGCCCGCATACCCGATCTCGATCGGCCCGTTCCGGTAAACTACCGCAAACGAAGGAAAATAGGTGTTCTTTTCCGCTCCGTCCGGTCCCGTGTTCCAGCCTTCCGTGAGCCTCGTCCTGCTAAGCCACACGGACGGTAAGAACTGCAAAGGCCCGTAAGGAATGACCAACAGGAACGCGGAAGCACGAGTATTTTTCGCGAGAGTTGCACCAGTTCCAAAAGGAAAGTCCTTCATTCCGAGGGAGATTGTTCCCCACGGCAGGTGAAACAATGCCTTAAACTGTTCGACACTCGGCAGCGAAGCAGTGTCAAACGCATTGACACTGGTCCGATCCACGTAGTAACGCTCAAATGGCGGCTTTCCTACACCCGTATCGGATTGATCATACTTGTTCCGATACCCTCCCAGTGTCGTGACAGCATGAAAGTGGATGGCCTTGTTCACGTCAATGTGGGGATAGAAGGTGAACCGATGGGCGTCCTCATGGGCTTCCGATCCTGACTCGGAAAAGCCTCCTCGAACGATTCGCATGTTACTGGCATTATAGAACGGCGTGTGAGACCCGTATCCTTTGCCGTAAATGTTAGGCCCCGCCAGGCCGACCACAGGACCGCCATAATCCTGGAGCGGAACGATCCCGAAGAGGTCCCTATCACCACCGGTTCGTCCCCAGTAGCGAAATCGCCATTCATATTCCCCCTTGAGGTTGAACTCGAATGCCACAGCCGGCACGGCTGAAGCTACCGCCAAGCACAAACCCAGGAGTACCAGCCACAACCGATTTCCCATCATCCTTCCTTCCTCCTTCGTCAAGATCACCAAAAACCCAAGCGAAACCATGCGTTAGCCGCATGGCCCCTACGGTAAGCGCATCCCCGGGGGGGACGCCGCAAAATGACGCTGGTTCTCGTATTCCCCGGAAGTTGTCGCAAAACTTCAGCAACCCGCGTGACGGCTACGTGAGCTTGTGGGAGCGGTTCGGCAACTGCCTGAAATCCAGAGGCAGGTACGCACCCCTTCAAAAATCGCGACAATGCATTTCTGGTGAGCGAGATTGCAAATCGGGTACTTTCTGCTTTCTGTTCTTGTGGCAAGACTCACAATGTGCGCGTCTAGTCTGCCCGAGGCTTGCGAGGTTGGGTGGGCCTGCCAGCCAATCGGGTGATGCGCCTGATAAGACCTGGGAGTCCCTTCACCGCCGCAAATCGATTGTTGACAGGCCACCCGCGAAGGATCCGTGCCTGTGTCGCCTCGCTAGCCTGCTGCCGAACTGAGATTCAAAGACTAAGTACACCTCTCCCCGTGATACCCTACAGATAGGGCGGGCTATACCCGCCGATCCTCTTGTCGGGCGGAGCCCGACCTACGACTGCGCCACGGTGTAATTGGTATAATCGCGACATGATCGCGAATGCAGAGTTAACCCATATGCCCCTTGTGGGTGCCCAGGGCGGGCACAAGGAAAGTGTCTCAAAAGCCGGCAGTCCGTGATAATCGTGGCACACCCCCTCACCCTGACCCTCTCCCCCGAAGCGGGGGAGAGGGGATTCTTTCCGCTCCCTCTCCCTCTGGGAGAGGGTTGGGGTGA
>JBFMDN010000139.1:0-3276 GCA_040753915.1 Thermodesulfobacteriota bacterium
TGCCCTCTCCCCCGCTTCGGGGGCATAGGCGTTAACTTCGTGGATGACATCACGTGATTTCAGTCCGTTGACTTAACAAGGACCCCGTCACCCCGGCGAAAGCCGGGGTCCATAACATATTGGAAGGGCTGGATTCCGGCTTTCGCCGGAATGACGAAGAATTGGCCGTTCCACTTCTAACTTAACGCTTATGCCCCCGCTTCGGGGGAGAGGGAGCCAGAAGAATCCCCTCTCCCCCGCTTCGCGGGCATAGGCGTTAACTTCGTGGATGACATCACGTGATTTCAGTCCGTTGACTTAACAAGGACCCCGTCACCCCGGCGAAAGCCGGGGTCCATAACATATTGAAAGGGCTGGATTCCGGCTTTCGCCGGAATGACGAAGAATTGGCCGTTCCACTTCTAACTTAACGCTTATGCCCCCGCTTCGGGGGAGAGGGAGCCTGAAGAATCCCCTCTCCCCCGCTTCGGGGGAGAGGGTCAGGGTGAGGGGGAGTGCCATGATTGTCACGGACCACCGGCTTTTGGGACACTTTCGAAAAGCCTGCGCTACAGGACTGCGACTCAGGCATTTCCGACGCGTATCAGTAGCCAAAAGCCTCGCCGCGCCAAGAAGATGCAGGCTAAAAGCCTGCACTACAAGAAGGCACCGACTTGGCAGGTCTTCATCTGGAAGGAGGCAAAAAGGCGCGGGATCGGTCGAAACGAAAAGGCCCGGAAGCGCCGTGCGCATCCGGGCCTTTGTTGGTTCACCTATAAAATTGTTTGCCTTAGAAGTTGATCATGAGCGAGCCACGAATTGCCTGGATGGCGTCACGGCCAGCTACGAGGCCGTCTTCCACCGCTGCTCCGCCTCTCATGCCCACTGCCCTGTAGGCCTGGGTAAACCAGTCACCGGGCTGCCAGTAGGCATATGCCACGTGCATGTTCAGGCCTTCCAGGAGCTTCCAGTCGATGCCGAGGTTAGCCTCCCAACCCAGGTAGCCGTCATCCACGTACGGGTTGAGGAACGCAGCGACACCACCGGTGTTAAGAGCCTTCCAGGCTTGAGCCGCAGCAGCGGTGTACACGGGCGGAGCAACTACCTGCCCATTGGCAAGCTTCTGGCCTGCGAGCCAGCCTGCACGCTCAAGCCGGTGCGCCCAAATGTAGCTGCCCCAGACATTCAAGTTCGAAGCCACCGCATAGTCCAAGCGACCTGCGAAGCAGTACGCGTCGCTCATCATCCCATGGTCTTCGGAAACGAAGCTCACATCCGTGCCTCTCCAGCCACCGTCGTTGCCGCCGGCATAAGTCTCGAACATAAGGAACTGATACGGTATCATAGCCTGGTAGTTGATCGTCCAAGGACGATAGGACTTCGTCACGTTGCCCGTATTCAGCACGGGACCGCTTGCCAGAGCGTAAAGCAGTCTCAGCTTCGCAGGACCGGCCACCGCGCCAACCTCACTCCACCAGTGGTAACCCTCAATGAAGATCGGGGTCGCGCCGATGCGATAGATGTCAGCCGTGATCCACGCGTACTCGGCCGCTGCAAAGAAACGGCCATTGTTGTACTTCATGAACGCAACGTAAATCGAATCGAAGTCGTCCGCACCATTGGCACCAAGGCCGCTAGCCTGCGTTTCCGCCCTGTTGAGGTGGGTATTTCTGTAGATCGCACCACCACCGACGTTCAGAGGACCGGCATCGTAGGTGAACAGCGCGCCCTGGAACAGAGTCGGCTTGGTGTCCCTATCGGGGTTCGTGAACCAGCTCTCATGGTTGCCGAATCTTCCTCGAGAAAGCCAGATGCCGTGCAGGATGCGGAGGGGGCCATACGGTACAACCGTCAGGAATGATTCGGCTCGGGTGTTATAGGCCAAGCTTGCGCCCGTGCCGAAGGGGAAGTCCTTGACACCGATAGACCAAATTCCAAAGGGCAACTGGATGGTCGCACGGAACTGTTCCCAGCTCCCTATCGACGCGGTGTCGTATGCGTTCATGCTCGTCTGGGACATATAGTAACGCTCAAGCGGCGGCGTGCCGATGCCCAGACCGAAACCGCCGATGTAGTTCTGGAAATACTTGTGGCGCATGCCACCAACCGTGTACACACCATGCACACGAATCGCGGGATTGACCCGGATTTCAGGCTGCAGCGTCAGGCGAGAATCGCTATAGAGCGAATCGCATCCCCACGTGGAATAGCCACCGCGTACGATAGCGGCCCGTCCTGTACCGATGTCAGCATACCCGGCTGTGGCAGCGTTGATGGGCCGGACTATGATGTTCGTAGCCGCGGTCGCGGGCGCCTCGGTGACTCGAGCGCCCTGAACTCCTGCCGCAGCGAGTCCAGCCTGGTTCGCCCCCCAGTTCCTATTGTACCAGTTCGGTCCGGCGAAGCCCACGTTAATCCCGGTTATGCCGGGGTTCGTCGTGGGGTTCGCAACCGCAACGAGGGGATCGGGAGCAACTGCGTTCTCTTGAAGGGGCGCGATACCAAACAGGTCCGTGTCCCCGGTCCGGCTGTAGTATCGCAGCCGATACTCATACTCGCCCGTCATGGAGAATTCCCATGCGAACGCGGGCAGTGCAAAGGCTGCCACGAGCAGCCCTGCCACCAAGACGGTAATCAATCTTTTCATCTCTTCCTCCAAATCCACAAAGAATAACAACGCAAAGCCTCAAAGGCAGTTAACGCCGGCAGGCCGGGGATCTCGCGAAAATCCCGCATTTTCCGCCCCGAGCCTTCCTCATGGCCGGGGCCACCGCCTGGCGCAGCTTCAAGACACGATAGCCGCATATACACACTTTTGGATTCACGATTTTGTAGCATCGAAATTCGGCAAGTGTCAAGAAAAATTCGCATCGGGCCCAGGAAAGGCCGTCCGTGAGGGGATCTCCACGTACTGCCTTTTGTGATTTCGATGCCGAATCAGGAGTCCAACCTTCCCCTCCTCACCCCGCACGTTAACGGGGAGGGAGTCCTTGCCTCCGTTAGGGGGCAACCCCAGTGGAATGGCGGTTCGAAATCCACGACCGAATTAGGGAAAAGCTCTGTACGGACGGGCCTTGGAAAATGTCTCAAAACTCGGGACACACCAAAAGTCGTAGCACGATTGAGCGTCGCTGCGTGCAAAGGCACCCTCACCCCAACCCTCTCCCAGAGGGCATAGGCGTTAACTTCGTGGATGACATCACGTGATTTCGGTCCGTTGACTTAACAAGGACCCCGTCACCCCGGCGAAAGCCGGGGTCCATAACATATTGGAAGGACTGGATTCCGGCTTTCGCC
>JBFMDN010000140.1:0-3256 GCA_040753915.1 Thermodesulfobacteriota bacterium
CGAAGCGGGGGAGAGGGGATTCTTCCGGCTCCCTCTCCCTCTGGGAGAGGGTTGGGGTGAGGGTGCCTTTCCACGCATCGACGCTCAATCGTGCTACGATGTTTGGTGTGTCCCGAGTTTTGAGACATTTCTGAAATCTGCCCCTAGAACTATGAGGCGGACCGTTGATCTTCGCGGTAGAAGTGCCGTAGCAGTGGATGTAGGGGCGGGTTTCAAACCCGCCCTCGCCGCCATTCTCGACGCGTGCCACCGCAATCGGGTCAGCAGGCCGGCAGTCATTACGTCACCGTGCTTCTGTCATCGTGTATTCACTTGCGTTCCCTCGCACCCGCTGCCAACGCGGGCTCCACCGTGTATTGGACTGACGGATTGACCACGATGGATCCCTCCATGAAGTTTCGGCCTATCAGCATGGGGAATTCGAATCCCGTCCTGTCCACTAGGTTCACGTCGGCTTCTTTGCATACGCTCCCAAGACATATCTTCATTCGGATGACCGGACGGAGCTGATACTGTCCGTAGTGGCGTTTTATGCGACGTGTGCCAATCACCGGTTGGTCAATCACCCTTTCCTTTCCGTCGTCATCCTTGATCGTGAAGCGGACCCACTTCTTGCCGTCATTGTCATATTCCACTGCATTTGGAGCGTGAAGACTGCAGCTTACGGCGCCGGTATCGATCTTTGCCCGTAGCTTGAAGCCACCGGGCTCAATGAATACTCGCTCTCCCCAGCCTACCATGATAGTCTCGGCTGAGACGTGAACTGAAAACGAGACGAGGGCTACAACCATCACTGCCGGCATAGCCAAGAAAACACAGCGCCGCTTCGTCCCAAGAAATCGCATGTTCATGAAGAATCCCCTGTGCTACCGTAGGATTGCATCGCAAGGTGACAGTTAATTGAACGGCATTATGCCATATTGAGCTGTTCCGTCAAATCGATGGGTGGAGGAGAGATGAGAAATCCGAGAGTCTGGGCCGTTACAGGCGTGGCCTTCGCAGCGCTCGTGGCCGTCATCGCATGGACCGTTCCAGGCTTGAACGGGTACCGGAAGCACGGGCGGACGGTATTGGGAGCAACAACTGGGTTGTCTCCTCATCCAAGTCAGCCAGTGGAAAGCCCATTGTGGCAAACGATCCGCACCTGGATGCGAGGATTCTCCCGGGTGTTTGGTATCCGTGCGGGATAATCACGCCTGATTTCGGAGCAGTCGGAGTCATAATCCCGGGGATTCCGGGCATGGTGATCGGCAGAAGCAGCCATGTTGCCATGGGGGTCACCAACGCGTACGGAGATTGCCAGGACCTCTATGTGGAAACAGTGGACCCCCAAGACCCGTCCCGGTATATGGAAGGGACCGCCTCTGTTCCTTTTCACATCATCACGGAAACTCTCAAAATTCGCGACAAGGAGGCTCCGAACGGCTACAGGACGGAGGAGCTCCGGATCAGGTTCACAAGGCGAGGACCTGTGGTTTCGGGGGTCCTTCCCGGTCTGGGGTCTCACAGAGTGATCACTCTCCGGTGGGCAGCGTCCGAGACCATGGAGCCTTCAATCGGCCTAGAAGCGGCGCTCACTGCAAAATCCGTCGCAGATTTGCGCACTGCCCTCAAGAGTCTGAATTTCATCGTCCTCAACTGGGTCTTCGCGGATTCAGCAGGGAACACGGGGTGGCACGTTTCCGGCAAATTACCGATCAGGTCCCAGAAGGACTCCACCCTCCCTTACCGGGTCCGGGATGGATCGGACAATTGGGTCGGATGGATTCCATTCCACGAAATGCCACATGCCGAAAACCCTGCACGAGGATGGATTGGCACATGCAATCACAAGACAACTGCCGCGGACTACCCGTATTACTTCAGCTCCTATTTTTCTCCCTCGTACCGGTATCGCAGGCTGAAGGAACTCTTGGATGCACCGGGCTCAAGCTCCGCCGTGGAGCATTGGCAATACGCTCGCGACACGATGAACGTGATGGCGCGGACAATTGCTCCGGTAATGGCTCGAGCACTGCTTTCCGGAGAAGATACGCGGGAGATGGGAAGGATCCTGGAGAAATGGGATTTTCGGGACGAGCCTGACACTGCGGCGCCAACGATCTTTCAGCTCGTGTACAGGAATTTCGTTCGGTCAGTGCTCGATGCCAACCTGGGAGCAGAGATCGCCAGCCTCGTGTTGGGCGAAGGCTATTTCTGGGAGGAGAGATTTCAGCGCATGGTGGAGAGGGGATCATCTCCGTGGCTGGAAAAGGCTCTGAAAGCGCGTAACGCGTCGTCCATGGACGATCTCTTTCGGAGAGTTGGCAGCGAAACGGCCCAGGAGCTGTCTGCTCTGCTGGGGAAAGATCCCGCTTCCTGGCTCTGGGGGAATGCTCACACCCTCCAATTCGTGCATCCTCTTCGGAGGAACGGGGTCGGCATGTCACTGTTGGGCGCAGGACCATATCCCATGGGAGGCTCCAGAGAGACCCTCTATTGCGCGTGGTACGATTTCAACAACCCGTTCTCCGTGGTTCTTTCTGCGTCTCTCAGGATGGTGGCAGACCTGGGAGATGAGGAGAAAGTCATGGCCGTCATTCCCGGTGGCGTTTCCGGCCGCACCTTGGATGCTCATATGAAAGATCAGATCCCGCCATACATGGACGGCACACCTGTATACTGGTGGTTCAGTGACCAAGCCATACGTACCCATGGCAAGCATGTCCTGCCGCTCGTGCCCAAGTGATCAAGAGCGCGTGAGGAGAAGAGCCAAACGTGTCTGTACGATCTGACACACCTGGGAGGTTCTGGGAGCTTGGTAGGTCATGACAAAAGAGTCTCTCACAATCGGAGAAAGGCCCGAACAGTGTGCCTTTGCTCTAGCGGTTCCTGAGCCGCCTAAAATCAGGGCGCTTCCCGAAGGCCCCCTACGGACACATCTCCATGCGAAACAGGCACTGAGGCAGTTTCTGAAGGGCTACTTCCGTGGTCAGTGGCACAAATACTGTACCGTATCTGCACCGCGGTGTGCTTGGTGATCGCGTCGTTCGCACTGTAGGGGCGGGCCTTGTTCCCGCCCAATGCACCCCCAAGAAAATGTCTCAAAACTCGGGACACACCAAACATCGTAGCACGATTGAGCGTCGCTGCGGGGAAAGGCACCCTCACCCCAACCCTCTCCCAGAGGGCATAGGCGTTAAGTTAGAAGTGGAACGGCCAATTGTTCGTCATTCCGGCGAAAGCCGGAATCCAGTCCTTCCAATATGTTATGGAC
>JBFMDN010000141.1:0-3048 GCA_040753915.1 Thermodesulfobacteriota bacterium
CCTCGTACAGGTTGGAACCCGTTGAGCCGTACGCATCTTCCAGCCATTTCGCCAGGCTCCTGACTCGAACGCCTAACGAACGAGCAACAGCAAGCCGCTCCGCGTCCAGGCAGCCCAGAAGATGTGCCACCGTAGGGCTTACACCTTCGTGGTAGTAGTCGAAAGGATCGCCGGCTTCGATTCGAGACACGTTGAGTATGGTTGGAGTCGGGTGTAGTATAGCGCCGATGTTGTCGAGGCTCGTTTCAAGCAAGTTGTCGGCGGCAACAAACTGGGGCCACGCCTGGTTGAGCACCTTTACCACTTCCTGGGTTCGCCACGAAGGCAGCGCGGCAACCTCGACCCGCCGTTTGACGCTGAAGACCCGGACCCGGCCGGGCCCCACGATCCTGCTTGCATAGAGCAGCGATTGGGCCTCGGAAACTGTAACCTGCGCCAAACAGCCATTTTCTCTAAGAACATGCTCAAACTCGACGGCTCCAAGGGTCCGCCCGGGGTTTAGCACAACAACGTGACCATCCTCGAGATACGGGGCGAACCTCTCTGCTGCGACGCTGTGCATAAAAGCCGGCACTACGACCATGATCACGCGGGCTTGTTCCGCGGCTTCCCTAGGGGAATTCGTTAGCCTCATGCAGCGAACCGCTCCTTCGATTGCACCCTCGACCGTCAGGCCAAGCCTTTCAACCTCGACTAGCTTGCCTTTATCACTGCTGTAGAGCGTGACCGGAAACCCTCGCAACGCCAGATCAACTGCCATGGCGCATCCACCGTTGCCTGCTCCTACGACACAGAACCCCCAGTGAGACCTCATGTCGTTCCCTCCTTACGGTTTGGTTTGCCGAGGACCAGCGAGGAGGGAAAAGAAAACCCAAGGAGGGTCTCCTTGGGTGGGAACGACCAACTCGTGGCGGTCCACGGTGGTTGAGATTCCTGCCCAATCTACCCCCTCTTCCCACGCTTACGAGGTTAGCTGCCGGGCTCGGATCGAAAGAGTCTGACCCGTCTCCCAGGACTTAACCCGTCATCGCTGTCGAGTGCGCCGCACTACCGGCGGCACAGCACCCAACCTGGACGGATGATTACCCCGGGAGATTCGCCCCGAAAGATCGGTTCCCCCGTTCCCCCAGCAATCGGGGAATTCAGCGTTCCGGTGGATTGGCTGGTCTTTCTCGGCGTATAGCATTTTCTATTATCAAGTTTACCAGCGCTGCCCCCAACTGTCAAGGCGAACCCGTGTGCGGTACGTGTCAAGATCAGTGGGGCAGCCTTCCCCTTCGATTTGGAGTTTGCTTTTTGCTTTGAGTGGGATCGCGCGACATAATGGATGCAAGCTCTGTGATTCTCTTGTAGGGCACCTCGACCGGGCGGGCTATACAGGGTAGCCCGCCTGCGGTCTCGGCGCTTGCAGTCCAAGCATACTGCGATCCCGTTTGTCTTGGAAGCCACCGGATAGCTGTGGCTAGTAGAGCAGCCTCCCGGAGGCTTTATGTTACATTACTACCTCCTCGGTGCTCAAGAGTTCTCGGATGGCTTTTATCCAAGGTCTATCGGCGTGCGGACCATACAGGGCAGGAATGGCCTTCCTAAGCCAGCCGCCAGGGTCATCTAGCACCCTCTCCTTCACCCGGATCACTACCTTAGCGTCTGCCTTGACCTTCCAGAAGACTCTCTTAGATGCATACCTGCGGAGTTCACCGTTAGCATTTAGGGCGCGTAGCCTCGCCATGGCATCTGCGCCGGAGATCGTCCATCTCATTCCGCGCTTTTTCATGCGGTTTGCGATCACCTTGTCCACATACGGCTCGGCCGCTCCCATGCCGCGCAGTAGCATGCCTTCCGGCGGCCGCCTCTCCCTGAGTCGATAGTCGATGAGCGTACTTGCCCGCATCTTACAGGACCTATATAGCGCCCTTCTCATCGCTCTACTCTCACGAGTCTTGCCCTGGTCTATCAAGGCCTCCATAGAGTCCATAAAAGCCCCTACGTCTCCCCGAGCAAGAAGACCTATCAGATCAGATGCCTGCTCTGCCTCAAATGCCCTTCTTATGTCCCGGTATAGGTGAAACCTGTCAACCTGCCTTTCTATGCCACAGAAATACTCACAGGCACCGTCTATCCACCCGGCCTCATCACCGTTTACCACCCTATACTGGTCGTGTTCGAGATCATACCTCTTGGATAGCTCCGCGGCCGTCGTCTCCCAAAACTCATCACCTCCGGCGAATACTCCGGATGTAACCACAGGGTTGCTGAGAGTATACTCACTGCTCCCAGGAGTGCGCTTCTCCCAACCCTCATACGAAAGCCCAAGCTTCACCTCGCCTAGTCTTTGCTCCTCCCTCTGTAGGTGCACCATCGTGCCATCGGCTTCTAGGAATAGACAGGGCACCTTCTTCTTATCCCCCAAAAGCTCCTCCGCATACTCGAATAGGGCCTGTCGCTGCGCTTCCTGTTCATCCGATGCCATCTTCCCAAGCTTCCTGGTAAGGTTGTGCACGGTGGTGTGACTCGGCGTCGGAAGACCTGCCTGCTGGCGTCTTTCCACCACCTGGCGGAACGGCTCCTCCACCGCCCCTTCCACCAAAGCCTGCACAAGACCCGGCGAGGTCCTCTTCTCCGGTGGAAGCCCCAGCGCCTCATCAAGCGGATACCGATATGCCCCCTTCTTGATCTTGCCGTCTATACATACCTCTTCTCGGTATCTGCGCCTCTTGATCGTGACCTCACCGAAGATCGTCTGAATCGTCCGCTCACAGACTCCCTTGCTTCGTAGCGTGCCAGACCTCGTCTTGGCTATCTCCTCGTCCAGGCACATAAGCACGCCCTCGAATATCTGGGCCGCAAGCGCCATCCCCAGAGCAAAACACCTTTGCTCGAGTGTCTTGAAATCCGGGGCGTCGTCCAATATACTTACAATTGCCTCAAGGCTGGTTCTACCGGTACTTGCTGGCATAGAGACCTCGGCTTTCTGAAGGGGATCGTCCGAGGTCTCTACTCTTCTCCCCCTCCACCCCGGTCTCCTGCCCACCTAAACTTTACACGAAC
>JBFMDN010000142.1:0-2953 GCA_040753915.1 Thermodesulfobacteriota bacterium
GCTCAATGGTGGGTCAATTCGGCGAGCACTTTGCCAGATGGCTCAGATGGGTCAATTTCGTGAGCACTCAGGCAGGTGGGTCAGTTTTCCGGAGCACAGGTGGGTCAATTTTCGAGAGCGTCAAAGGGCTGAGCCTCAAGTGAGCGTAACGCCTCCTTGGCAAAGCCATAGGCAGCCCACGGAGAGTTTTGCTTCTGTGCTTTAGTCGCCGAAAGACTAAGATACTGAACTGCCTTTCGGGGGTTGCCCGCCCTTGAAAAGTGGTACGCGAGCTGCTCGCAGACATCCTCGATCCTTTCGGAAAACATCTCCTCTAAGGCGGCACCAACCTCCGCATGAATCAATCTCCGGTTTTGACTCGACATTCCCTTGTAGGCGGTTTCCTGAATCAAGGCATGCTTGAAGACGAATTCTCGATCGGTTGCATAAGCCTTTTCGTATATGAATTGAAGCTGCTTCAGTCTCTCAAGGTGCTGGCCAAAACTACCGTTCGCTTTTCTTACTCGTTGTAACAAATGGAGTGGAAACTCGCTCCCTATCACAGAAGCGACCTGCAATGTGGATTTGACCGCTTTTTCCAATCTGTCCATGCGCGCAGAGATGCCGCTTCGGACGGTGTTCGGTACTGAAGAAGCTTGAGCCCCCTTTTTGAGCAGGAGTCTGTCATCAACTTTTTGAATTACCCCGCTCTCGAGCAAGGATTTTGTGAATTCTTCTATGAAAAGTGGGTTGCCAGCAGTTTGTTTCAGAATCGTATCGATGAGGTCTGCATCAACCTCACTGACCTCGAGTATCGATGAAGTGAGTTGCGCAACTTCTTCCCTTTGGAGCTCGTCCAAGCGAAGTTCCTTGAAGGCGGACGCAAGGCGGGACGATCCTTGGTACTCGGGTCGATAGAGGGCAATGATTAGCACCCTACTGTCACTGATTTCGTCCACCAGATAGGCAAGGAGGTCTTCTGAAGAACGGTCGATCCAGTGCAAGTCCTCCAGGAGTACTATAAGTGGCCTTTCTTGGGTCTCGCCCACTAATATGCTCTTGACTGCCTTGAAGATTCTTTTTCGCTTTTCCTCGAAATCGAGCGCAAGATAGCTCTCATCATCTACTGTCAATGCCAACATCTCATGCAATGGGGCCATTATCTCTTCGTGAGAGCCTGCTAGACACCTCAGTTTCTCCCCTATTTTCGTCTTGCTGGAAGCCTCTCCTTCTCCAGGCTTGATGCCAAAAGACAATTTCAAGATATCCAGGAACGGCTGGTACGGGGGTACAACGTCGTAAGAACGACAGTCGCCGTTGAGCCAGGTTACTGTTCCAGGGGAAAGGCACTCCTAGAATTCATAAACGAGACGCGTTTTTCCTACGCCCGCGTCCCCAACGATACCCAACGCCTGACCGGATCCTTCCACGGCCTTGTCTGCGGCATTCACGAGAATCGCCATTTCACTCTCACGTCCCACGAATCGACTGAGCTTCCGCGATTCAGCAGATTCAACGGAACCAGGAAACTCTCGAGGGCGGAGAAGCTCATACATCTCAACGAAATGGTCCCGTTGCCCGTGTTCAACGTCTTTCAGCAGCTTGAATTCAAAGGAGTCGCTTTCCAGGCGGTACGTGCTCCCGGCAACTATGGCCGCACCTGGTTTCATAACGGCCTGAAGCCTTGGAATCACGTCGTCCAATTCCTCTAATTCTTCCAAATCCGTATCGGCTCCATTCGGCACCGATCCAGAGAGTATGAGACCTGATGCCAGGCCGATGCGTGTTCGAAGCTCCACCCCCTTCTCATGTATGAGCTTCGCTGAATAGTCTCCCATTGTTTTCAACAGCGACAGCGCCGCTTCACATGCCCTTCTTGCATGGCGCTCCAGAGCTTGAGGAGCGCCGAAAACCGCTTTGACTGTTCCCCTCCTTGTTTGAGTCATGGTCCCGCCATGGCGGGTAATTTCCTCCCTGATTGCAGTCAGGTAATGAGACATAAGCCTGTACTGTTCCTCTGGGTTCAGTAGTTCTGCCATCGAGGCATAGTCGGTAATATCAGCTATCAGGATCGTGACATGCTTGCATTCGACTTCGTAACCTTCCTTGAATGTCAACACCTTCTCCCCCACCAGCATTGGTGAAGGTGTATATTGGATTTGTTGAGCTTCGGGATTCTCAAACTGCTTCCCTGCAATCTCAGCACCGCAGTTTGTACAGGAGCTGCCGCTCGAAGCCAGGGTGGTCCCACACTGCAGGCAAAGTCGAATGGATTCTGAGTGATGCGTTTTTCTTGCTGAGCCCCTGCGAGCTCTTTTCGATTTCATGCGTCCCCCCATGGGCAATTGGCGTGGCGCCAAGGCCACACCCGGATTCCTGCGGACCTAGAACTTGCCCCTGAGATACGTAGCCAGATTATCATGTGAATCTACTAGTCCCATCTTTTTCCGGATGTTAGCTCGGTGAACTACCACGGTGGCGAGAGAGATACCCATGACATCTGCTATCTGCTTGGAGGTGAGGCCCGCCCGGATGAAATCGCAGACCCTAGATTGCTGAGGAGTAAGACATGCGGTCGCTAGCGGAAGATTTGCCAATTGAGGGGAAAACAGGCTCTTGAGATGAAATTCAAGTGACTCAAGAAGGATTCTCGCCGAATCGGCAAGTCGCTCGCACTTGAGTTGGTCAACGAGGGTAAGCACATTCGTATTTAGGTTTTGGTAAACTACACGCTCTCTTTCTCTATTTCGTTCTTCGATTTCACTGATGATAAGCTTGAGAGCTTCGTTGGTTTGTTCCAAACGCCTCGCATATTCATTGAGTTGGGTTTGAGAATCGTTGAGCTTGCCTAGGAGCCTGTCGCGATACCATTTCGCTCCCAAGGGCGGCGTAGCACCACTGTTTCCAAGGTGGCACAATGTGCTACGGCCGATAATTTGCGAATACGACGCTCAACCTGTCCCGATATTTCCAG
>JBFMDN010000143.1:0-2870 GCA_040753915.1 Thermodesulfobacteriota bacterium
CCGTGATAGTCGTGGCACACCCCCTCACCCTGACCCTCTCCCCCGAAGCGGGGGAGAGGGGATTCTTTCGGCTCCCTCTCCCTCTGGGAGAGGGTTGGGGTGAGGGTGCCTTTCCACGCATCGACGCTCAATCGTGCTACGCTTTTTGGTGTGTCCCGAGTTTTGAGACATTTTCCGAAACCTGCCCTACCTCTCGCAATGGGTGCGCGTAAGACACAACCCTGAACCCATACTGGAGACGGAGGACACGGCTTCAGGGCTATAAGCGCTTCATTCTGGAAAAAAACAGGCAGGCGATTAGGAAATTCTCGCGGTTCCGGTTTTTTCCACTTCCTTCAGAGCCGCGGAAAGCATCCGAATGTGCTCCATTTCCGCTCGGATTAGTGTGTCAATTTCGGTGCGTCCGTAAACATCGGGAAGAATTTCCTTCATGCCCACGAAAAACGCGACCGAATCTTTCTCGAATTGCAGAGCCATGTTAAGCGCATCAACGGGGGTGTTTATTCCCTGCAAACGGGCCTCGGCTGCCTCTCTCGTGAAGATGTGGGTGTCCGCTGTGGCCTGCAGATAGCTTTCTGCCAATCCTTCCGGGTCCCACACGGCGTCCGCGGGAAACGATCCGGGAAGCTCGCTTCTGAGCTTGCGAAACGCTGCCACATGGCCGGCTTCCATCTGCGCTAAGCTCTCGAACAGCCTCTTTACTTTCTCGTTCTTTTCCCTGGCAGCGGCACCTGAATAGAAGGCCTCCCCGTTTTCCTCAATGCGGACGGCCATGGTGAATACATCGTCAGCAGTTCCAAAAACAAACATACACTTCCTCCTTTTCACGCTGGAAGAGACGACTACGATTTTACTGAAAAACGTTCTTGTGTTGTATTTATAGCGGTTGCCAACAATAATCTCCGTTTCGCCTGTTAGATAATGACGGGCGAGACGAAACTGTCTCAAAACTCGAGCAACAGCAGAAAAAGTGGCACGGTGAGGGAGGATACTGCCCATGGAGCCCTCACCCCACCCTCTCCCAGAGGGAGAGGGCTCTGTCATTCCGGGCGGTTGCAAGTCCCCTCTCCCTTCGGGAGAGGGCTAGGGTGAGGGTGCTAAAAAAGAAGCGTGCCACGATCTTAACATTTGCCGCAATTCCGAGACAGTTTCAGACGCCCATCCCGGCGGCCTGCGATCCTCCCGCTAACGTAGTCGACACACGGCAACCGAACAGAGTTTTTGGCACCGACTCCATGCTGAGGCTCAGCGGTGTGCGCGGGCTGTCGTCCTATTCTATCGATCGGTAGACATTCAGGCCGATCTTTTCCTCTCTGCCCGGCACCAACTGATTCCCACCTGTGGACCCGATGATGACAGTCTTCCCCGACTTGGACGGCCCGAGCTCCTCAGACAGATTCACCCGTATGGTGAGGATCTCCCCTGCCACCTCCATGGTGACATTCTTAAAGGATGTCTTCCTCCCTTTGCCGGGTTTCTTGCCCTCTTGCCTGTACACGTTCAGACCGATCTTCTCCTCTCGTCCGGGGAGGGACTTATTGCCCTCCGTGGAGGCCACGATGGTGGTCTTTCCAGACTTGGAGGGTCCAAAATCCTTCGTCAGATCGATGGTTATCACGAGCTGATCGTCATCCACTGTCATTTCGACATTCTTCATTCCCGCGCGTCTGACCCGAGGAGCTGCCCTCTTGGTTGGCTCCGCTTTTCGGTCTGACTCCGGGGCTGGTCCTACGATTTCAATCGTCGGTCCGTTTTCGCCTCCGAGAGCAGGCCATTTGATCACAGCGACCGATTCGCTGAGCAACAACGTTTTCAGATCGTCGTCAAGAGCGAGGACGCGGCGGCAATCGTCTTCCGTCAGGTTAGCAGGAATCCGCGCTTGTGCCGCCAAGCGATTCCTGAGCTCCTCCACGCCCATATCCGGTTCTTCGAGCACGGCAGCCACCGCGTCTCGCAGGAAAGTTCTGGCTGCGTCAAAATCCGGAAATGCATGGTCGAAGGACCTGACAAAATCCATAACGAGGGAAATCCGCCCGGATTCCACCATGCCGGACTCCGGATCTGTTACCAGATGCGTCCAACGGCTCGGGGTAGGCTCATCCTCCCTCCTGTAATAATTCTGAAAATCCTCAGCGCTTATTGCGAATTGGAACCCATCGGCGGTACGAACCATGTAGGGCGATCCGGAATTGTCAACGAGCTCGACGAAAACCCCGGGCTTGGTCCCGAGAAACTGTTGAAATCGTTCAGCCATTCACCCTCCTCGCGCGAATCTGAACTTGATATCATATAGCAGTCCACCCGTGACGTCCAGTGATATAGAAAAGCTCGCCGCCGGGGTCATGCGCTGTTCCCGCAAGGAAGCGGAACAGTAGAGATCAACGGGAAGCCCACCGGCTGCGTCCCGATGCCCCGCCATCGTGTCGACCATAAGCCGAATGTGGGCGGCATGTTTTTGAATTCACCCGGGCTGGTTTGGCAATGCGATCATCGAAGGCTCACCGGCTTTCAACCAGGCAAGCGCAACGAACTCCAATGAGCGGCGTTTTACATCACGTGCTAAAAGGTCTGTTCGCTTCCCATGTGTCGACGACATTTGTGGGAGCATCGCAGAGCGGTGGGACGGACGTCTGAAACTGTTCAAAAGCCGGCAGTCCGTCATAATCGTGGCACACCTCCTCACCCTGACCCTCTCCCCCGAAGCGGGGAAGAGGGGATTCTTTCGGCTCCCTCTCCCTCTGGGAGCATAGGCGTTAAGTTAGAAGTGGAACGGCCAATTGTTCGTCATTCCGGCGAAAGCCGGAATCCAGTCCTTCCAATATGTTATGGACCCCGGCTTTCGCCGGGGTGACGGGGTCCTTGTTAAGTCA
>JBFMDN010000144.1:0-2850 GCA_040753915.1 Thermodesulfobacteriota bacterium
TCGACCGGTTGAACTTTTGGTCCTCGTTTTTTGGGTTGAAGGTTTTGCAGAAGGCCTTCATCTCTTTGATGACGCCAGGTCTTCAAGTTAGAATGGTAAAGGCCTTCCCGCCGAAGGAGAGCCCCCAGTTCGCCGGGGGTCTTGCACAGCTCAGCTCTTCGGAGAATATCCAGCTTATACTGTGCGGTAAACACTCTTCTCGTAGGCTTTTCCAAAACCTCGGTGTCTTTGGGTTGCGCCCTTCCGTCGCTGTCGGGCATGCTCTGCCTGCCCGACAGCATCTCCAGGGCGCACATATTGGGGGCAGGTGGGGTTGAGTTATTCGTGCTCATATCCGTATCCCTCCTTTCGCCCTCTACTCTAAATTTTCTTGATCAATCTGTCCAACTCATATTGGCACAGAGGGTTTCGGTGAGGCTGTTGCCGCGCCTTATGCATTGGCTGTTAATTCATGTACGGCTGCATTGCACCTCGCCTTAGATGCACTAGGTATCGGGCCGGGGGATAAGGTGCTTACACCGACCATGACGTTTACGGCAACGGCAGAAGTGGTGCGGTACCTGGGGGCGGATCCAGTTTTTCTGGATGTCGAGTACGGTAGTTGCCTGCTGACGTCAAAGTTGGTTCGGGATGCACTGGATCGGTACCCGGATGCCCGGGTGCTGATGCTGGTTCATTTTGGTGGTCAGGCTGCAGAGCTCATTTCCGGAAAAGGCGAGGGTATTTTGGATATCTGCCGGGAGCGAAAGGTGAAGGTGGTGGAGGATGCCGCCCATGCCTTTCCTGCTCGGATTCATGGAAAAATGATTGGTGCCATCGGGGATGTAGCCTGCTTCAGCTTCTATGCCAACAAGACTATTACCACGGGCGAAGGAGGGATGCTGACCACACATGACGAACAGATCGCAAGGCGAGTGAGCTGCATGCGCTTGCACGGCATTGACCGGGATGTGTGGAACCGGTTCACGTCAGACAAGCCCTCCTGGGAATACGATGTAGTGGAAGCCGGGTACAAGTACAACATGCCAGACACGGCGGCTGCAATCGGCTTGGCCCAGTTGGAGCGCGCCGATTGGCTGCGGGGCGAGCGGGAGCGTTGCGCCAGGTATTATTTCGAGCACTTGGCGGCTGTTGCGTGTATTGATCTACCCCTGATTCACTGCGAAATGGCCGATCATGCTTGGCACCTCTTTCATATCGTGCTGAAAGACGATGCACCGGTCAGCCGGAACCGCTTCATTGAGAAAATGGCTGAAGCCGGAATTGGTACCTCCGTCCATTACAAGCCTCTGCACCGGATGACCTATTACCGGAAGCGCTACAACCTGCAGGCAACGGATTACCCAAATGCCGAGCGGATGTGGAAAGGATGCGTGAGCCTGCCAATATATCCGGCTCTGAGTGAAGATGATCTATCGTATATCTGTCGCACGCTGAAACGCATCCTTTCATGAGCGTGAACAAACATGGTGACCGAGAAGGGCGGGGATAACATATGGCGGCTGAACCAGGTCACTCTGTGTGGGGATGGGGGGCACACCTGACTGCAAAGGAAGATCGAAATGGCGGGATGGGTGACATGGCGTGGAGGATTCTGATCGTAGACGATGAAATTCCGATTCTTCTGGGTTTCGAGGAATGCTTCACGCGGGCTGGGTTCGATGTCACCATCGCTGCGAACGGCGAAACCGCCCTGGAGGCCGTGGGGGCTCACGGCTTCGATGCCTGCCTCATCGACCTGAAGCTGCCGGACACAGACGGGTTGGTTCTGGCGCAGGCCATCTTGAAGCGTCTTCCGGATGCCCGGCTCATCGCCATCACCGCTTATCCCGATTTATTCGAATTCCAAACGGTCCGAGATGCCGGATTCCACGGCTATTTCGCGAAGCCGGTTTCTGCCGAGGCGATTGTCCACGCCGTTGAAGAGTTGATCTTCCAAAGGAATCCCGAAGCATGAGCCGACCGTCATGATGCACATTCTCAGAAATCCCCATTTCTACGTCGTCTTTGCCGGCGACCTGTTCCTCTTTGCACTGGCTCATGTGCTGGCCTATTTCATTCGGTTCGATTTCGACCCCGTCATGGTTCAGGAAGGCCGCTATCTTGTCCAGGCGCTACCCCTCGTCGTCCTCATCAAGGGGGCCGTATTCCTCATGGTCGGGGTGTATCGGGGAATGTGGCGCTATGTCAGCCTGAACGATCTTGCCCTTCTGTTGCGGGCCACATTGATTTCATCTGCCGTCCTGGTGAGTGTCGTGATCGCCCTCTACCGGTTTTCCGGGTTTTCCCGAGGGGTGTTCGTACTCGATTGCATCCTCACGTTCATCCTGGTTTCGGGTGTTCGGGTAGGCATCCGCTATGCCTTTCAGAGGCAATGGCTTGGCGGTAAACCGGGGAAGATCTACCGGGAGGTTCAGCGTATCCGAGCGCCCATCCTGATCGTGGGTGCGGGGGATGCCGGGGAAAAGACCCTTCGGGAGATTCAGGACAACGCTCATCTCGATTACGACTTACGGGGGTTTGTGGACGATGATCCGGCCAAGATCGGAAAAGCCATCCATGGGGTGCGGGTTCTGGGCCCCGTCAACGAACTGCCGCAGATCGCCCTGAGGGAAGGGGTTCAGGAAGTGCTCATCGCCATGCCCTCGGCCACAGGGGCCGAAAAGCGGCGCATCGTGGAAGTGTGCAAGACCTGTGGGCTTCGGTTCAAGACCCTTCCAGGTCTGGGGGAAATCATCGAGGAGCGGGTCAGTTTGAAGGCCATCCGGGACGTGAACTACGAGGATTTGTTGGGAAGGCCTCCGGTGGTCCTGGAAGAGGAAGGCATTTTGGGCTATCTTCGGCAGCGGA
>JBFMDN010000145.1:0-2777 GCA_040753915.1 Thermodesulfobacteriota bacterium
ATAGGCGTTAACTTCGTGGATGGCATCACGTGATTTCAGTCAGTTGACTTAACAAGGACCCCGTCACCCCGGCGAAAGCCGGGGTCCATAACATATTGGAAAGACTGGATTCCGGCTTTCGCCGGAATGACGAACAATTGGCCGTTCCACTTCTAACCTAACGCATATGTCCCGCTTCGGGGGAGAGGGCCAGGGCGAGGGGGTGTGACACGATTATCACGGACTGCAGGCTTTTGAGACACTTTCGGATTCCTGGCCCCCCGTCGCGCGAGTGCGGTTTCGCGTTCATGGCAGGGCTGCACGTTCGACTGTCCTGCGTCGCACCGATGCTCATGTCAAGAGAGCGACAGGTGTCGAGCCCGGCTTTGGTTTACGTGTCCCTGTCGCGCGAGATTGGAGACTGGTGACCGGACAGGTGCTATGGTGGACTCAAAGACTGTAGGCGAGAGGTCTCGGCAGGTTTGGTACATTCCGGAAAACAGGCGGCAGTAGACACGGGCATTTCGGTGCGATTCGCTCGCAAGGTGGATCCGCCGCGGATAGGGTCGATGGTGCAGTGTTTCGACCTCGCCAGCGGCAAGAGCGTGGTCGCACTCGTGGGCGCGGGTGGGAAGACATCCCTGATGTACCGGCTAGCCCGCCAGCTCGTTTGGATGGGCAAGACCGTGGTGACCACGACCACAACGAAGATCTTTCCACCAACCGGGGAGCAGTCCCCTTCGTTGGCTCTGTTGGCGGACGATCCCGAGCTGAGTGGTCTCGAGGAACATCTTCACGAGGTGCGGCATGTCACCGTTGCCTCATCGAGGCTCTCAGAGGCTGGCAAACTCCAGGGAGTGGAGGACAAGGTTGTGTCCCTCCTTGGCCGCATCGCTGATTATGTCCTCGTCGAGGCGGACGGAGCCGCGGGAAGAGCGGTGAAGGCGCCGGCTGAGTGGGAGCCTGTCATTCCCAGTGCCGTGAGCCTCATCATCCCCGTCGTCGGTCTGGATTCCCTGGGAAAACCGGCCAACGACCAGTGGGTTTTTCGGCTGGAGCGGTTTTACGCTGTCACCGGTCTTAGACCGGAACAAGAGATTACGCCCAAGGCAATAGCCCGACTTCTCTGTCATCCGGAAGGGGGCCTCAAGCACGCCTCGGATACCAAAGTCATTCCCTTTTTAAATAAGCTCGATGTGCTCGGAGAGGAGGGAACCGTCAGGGACATCGCACGGATGATCGAGGCTCTCGTAGGGACGCGTATCTCGGCGCTGGTAACGGGATCCGCTGCAGACCCCGGATGAGATTCTGGGTAGGCCGCTCAGTTGGAGGATCGCTTCTCGAATCCCTCCTTTAATTCCCTGAAAGAAGAGACATTTTCGTCCACTCTGTCAGTGAACGGGACGAGCAGGTTCTCCAATCCAGGGATGACATAGGATTCCGGGCCCACCTCACCTTCGCGGGTTGCCTGAGTGCGATACCCGTCAGGAATGAGGCAATACCTGCAATACGGATAGTAGGGCGCACGAGAATACAGGGTCTTGCGTAATCTCGCATAGTGTTTTCCCCGCCAAATGGACTTGAATCCCTCATCAAAGAACCCGATCCTCTGGCGCCATCCGGAGTAACAAAACCGAATAGCCCCGTCCGTATCAATCTGCACAAAATTCCACGGACTCACACACCTTCGGGAAGACGCGTGCGTCCCCGGCAAAGGGGGCAATTCAAGCTGTACACCCTTCTCCTGGGCCTTGCGGCGCGTCTCTTCGAACGCTCGCTCAGTCAGTTTCGGATGATTAAACAACGACTCGTCCGGATCGATCGAGTTTGACACATTCAAGTATTTGACCACCAGCTTGTACAGACCATACCGAGCGCACAGGTCGATCATCTCCGGGAGCTCGTGCAGATTGCTCTTCATAGCGACAAATCGAAACGTCATCCGAGGGTAAACAGCGGCAGCCTTTCTCTTCCGTGAAGAAAGACACTCCAGATTCTTCAGTATTGTTTCGTACTTCGCCCCTCTCCGAATCTTCTCGAGAGTTTCCTTTCGCGCACCGTCAAAAGAGATATACATCTCGTTGAGACTCTGATCCTTTACGAGCCATCCAGCAATCTTCTCGTCGATAAGCGTGCCGTTGCTTGTGACGGTCGTGCGCGTTCGGTACTGCCGAGCGAGGCTCAGAGCCTCACGAAGCCGTGGATAGAGAAAGGGCTCGCCGCCTGAGCAGATATAGACCCCGTACGCACGAGGAAAAAGCTCGGCTGCAATGCGCTCGTACAGATCGAACGGCATCCACCGCACCTCCCTGAGGGAGCCGTACGCTATACAAAAGGTGCACCGTAGATTACAGGCCTTGGTGAGAATAACGTCGACATTCGCCGGGTAGGCCAGCGGGCGGCTGATGCGCCAGAAGGCCTCCCAATACGTTACCCCCAGGTTAATATAGGACCAAAAATCGACCAACCGGAAGATTCGGGCCTGTTTATTCATCATTCCCCCAGCGAGGCTATAATGCCCGAATCTGCTACTGATGATACCGAGCTCATATAGCGGTTGCCAATAATAATTTCCGTTTCTCCTCCTCGCCGCTGACGGGCGAGACGAAACTGTCTCAAAAGCCTGCAGTCCGTGATAATCGTGGCACACCCCCTCACCCTGACCCTCTCTCCCGAAGCGGGAGAGAGGGGATTCCTCCTGCTCCCTCTCCATCTGGGAGAGGAATGGGGGTGAGGGTGCCTTTCCACGCATCGACGCCCAATCGTGCTACGATGTTTGGTGTGTCCCGCGTTTTGAG
>JBFMDN010000146.1:0-2705 GCA_040753915.1 Thermodesulfobacteriota bacterium
GGGTCAGGGTGAGGGGGTGTGCCACGATTATGACGGACAGCCGGCTTTTGAGACACATTCCTCAAACCTGCCCCGTATTGAGACCGGCTATGAACCCGCACTTCCCAAAAGGGAGCAGTTTCCCAAGTACGTCACCGTCCTTAGTGGTCCGTTTCCTAAATACGGTCACGTAATCTGCCACGATGTAGGGGCACCCCTTGTGGGTGCCCAGGGCGGGCACAAGGCCCGCCCCTACAGTGCCAACGATGCGCTCACCACGTACCCCGCAGTGCAGATACAGTACCGTATTTGTGCCACAGAATACTTAGGAAATCTCGTACTCGGGAAGATCACTCGAGCTTGCTTCCTGCTCCCTCGCTTGCTCTCAGTATCGGGCAAGGCCGGAAAACGGCCGCGATGGCACGACGTCCGGGCGCTTACTGTATTCTCATGGCAATCTGATAAAGTGTCCTGACTAAGAACTGCTGGACGAACACGATGGCGAGAATAACAATTATTGGCGACAGGTCGATCGCCATGGCCGGAAGAGGGAGCACGCGCCGCACAAAACCGAAGACCGGCTCAGTGACGCTATAGAGGAAACGGACGATCGGATTGTACGGATCTGGGCTCACCCACGATATCACTGCGGCTATGATGACGATCCACATGTAAATCGTAAGTACTACGTCGAGGACTCCTGCCAGGGCTGCAATGAAGTTGCCAAGTACGAACATCCTGAATTCTTTTCTCTCTCGTTGTGCGCCGGAACACGGAGCGTCTATCAGGACTATCTCACAGTCGGCGGTGAACGTGGTCGCGCCGGCAGTTGTGATCCGCGGTGCCCGCTCTCGTCTAAGACCGTTCCCTCATCGGTGCAGGTCTCTTGCAGGGACTATAATTTAGTTTGCCGATTCGTTCAAGGCCTCAGCAGTAAAATCAGCCTGTTCCATTCATGGGAAAAGATCGGGTTTCCGATGTGCGAGCCGAGAGCTCCAGGCCCGAGAGCCCGGATATGCATCATCCGGAATTGCACATCGAGTCGATGCTTGCTGAGCGAACCATTGTAGACTTGACTGGCAAAACAGGAAGTTGTACACGACATGGGATATCAATTCCTATCTCGCAAAAATCACGGACAGCAGCGAAAGGAGAAACTATGGCAAAACAAGTGGTCATCGATCAGGAGAAGTGCACCGGTTGCGGGACCTGCGCGGCTATAGCAGAAGATTGCTTTGCTCTGAACGAAGAGACCGAGAAGGCTTACGTGACAGACGCGGGCGCGTGCTCCGAAGATGACATTCAAGAAGCCATCGATACCTGCCCTGAGGAGGCAATCTCCTGGGCGGACTGAGCAACGGGATCCTGCTCTTCGGCTACTTTGCGTCTCATCTACGGGCTTTGCTTCCGGGCTTCGTCCAGGGATGGCAGCCAGGAGGAAGAGCGGCGCGCCGCTGGAGTGGGAGACATGACATCCGGGGATGAACTGATACCCCGTCTTCGCGAGCTCTATCAGCTCATGGACCAAGCCTACGCGGCTCTAGCGGCCGAGACCGGCTTTTCATGCCGTGGGTGTGATGGAGTAGCGTGCTGCACGGTGGACGTGACTCTGTACACTTTCGCAGAGATGCTCTACCTGAGACGGGGTCTCAGGACCCTGGACGAAGATCGCCGAGACGCGGTACTGCAGAGGTCGCGCGCGATGGTCGCGGCAAGAAAACTAGACCCGCTGGGCGATGCGTACCGCCAATCTGTGTGTGCTCTGAACTTTCAAGGCCTCTGTTCCCTCTATCATTATCGCCCCATGATCTGCAGGCTCGCCGGAATCCCCCACTTCTTCGTTCGTCCCAATGGAGATCAGCGAGAGAGCGCGGGATGTGCCCGCTTCCAGCGGGAAAAGTCTCCTACGTATCCCGACGTACGTCTGGACCGCACCCGTTTCTACCGGACCATGGCAGAGATCGAGATCGACGCGGTCAGGGCCTGCGGTCAGAGAACCATCCCTCTCACCATCGCGCAAACCCTCGAGAGCGGTATCATTTTATAGGAGCCATACCACTATCCTTAACCCCGGGGTGCCGGGTATGCGGGAAGTGTTGGGACGTGGTGCTCCCGTCCGGATGCAGGAGCCAGATATGGATATACGGGACCACAAAGAAGGTGCAACGTTGGCTGTGCACGTGATTCCCAATGCGTCGAGGAACGCGCTCGTACGAGGGGAAGCGGACCGACTCGTGGTCCGGCTCTCCGCTCCGCCGGTTGAGGGGAGAGCAAACAGTGAGCTCGTGAAGTTCCTGGCCAAGAAGCTGGGAATTCCCGGGTCGTGTTTTCGCATCATCCGTGGGGCGACATGGCGGGACAAGGTGGTTCTCGTAAGCGGGGTGACGGGAACGGAACTGAGAGGGGCTGTGGAAAGTCGCCTGACTGATGCTTAGTAGACAATTTTAAGATTACGGTCACGTAATCTGCCACGCCGTAGGGGCACCCCTTGTGGGGGTGCCCAGGGCGGGCACAAGGAAAGTGTCTCAAAAGCCGGCAGTCCGTGACAATTGTGGCACTCCCCCTCACCCTAACCCTCTCCCCCGAAGCCATAGGCGTCAAGTTAGAAGTGGAACGGCCAATTGTTCGTCATTCCGGCGAAAGCCGGAATCCAGTCCTTCCAATATGTTATGGACCCCGGCTTTCGCCGGGGTGACGGGGTCCTTGTTAAGTCAACGGACCGAAAT
>JBFMDN010000147.1:0-2543 GCA_040753915.1 Thermodesulfobacteriota bacterium
TTCGGCAAGTCTCAGACCTGGTCGCGGCATACCAACGCCTCCCCACGGAAATTAGTGGGATCTCTCATAGCACAAAGCTGCCGCTTTGTCGCGTCATTTGGCGCGTACTTTTATACCGCTCACTATAGTTTATAAACCTAAGTCCGAATCGATGCCCTGACTACGAAGGGATTGCGACTCCATGGGACCATCAGGCGTGTGGCGGAACGAGACCTCAGTCCGAATCGATGCCCTGACTACGAAGGGATTGCGACCTATTGTGTGGGCGATAATCGATCCAGCCGATTATCGCCGTCCGAATCGATGCCCTGACTACGAAGGGATTGCGACTGAAGGCAAGTTCTACGAGTTTGGAGGACTGCATGGCTGGAAAAAACTGCTGGGAAGTCATGAAATGCGGGGCGGAGGCAAATTGTCCAGCGTACCCGACGCGTGGAACAATTTGCTGGACGGTTGAAGGTACTTTGTGTCGTGGCCAGAAACAAGGATCTTACCAGGAAAAGATTGGAGAGTGCCGAATAAAGTGTGAGTATTACAACGGGGTCATGACAGGGGCAATCAGAGTTGTCTGACGATTTGTGGCTTCATCGTACCTGTTGAAGCCGCGAGGATGTGGGAACTTCCCCTTGACCCCTACATCGTCAAAGCGACCGGGAACGTGGAGCTTCTGGCTCCAGTGAGCTAGACCTCCCGAGGCAGCGTTGCGAGGTCGACTCAATCCCCGGTCGCCTCAAGGGTTCGAAGAAGAGCTTGACAGGACGTACCGATATCAAGCTCAAGGGAAGGGTTTTTGCTTTGCACACATAAGGGCCCTGGTTCGAATCGAGGGGATTGACACCTGCGCTGGTATTAGAGCCCAACGGCCAAGGGTGCCGGCCAGAGGCAGGCTTTGGAGCTCCACTGTGGCACGTGCCCATTGAGCAGGCGGCAAGCTTCCCTGAAGATTCGTAACGCTCAGGGCGGTATTCAGGTCCATGTCACGAAAAAGGTGCAGGAGTCTGCCCCGTTCTTCCGGCAAGGTGCCGTAAAATCCTTGCGCACGAATATTTCTGTTTCCGGCTGCTTGTAGCGATCTCCCATTCCCTGCAAAAGGCCGAGCTCGTATTCGCAGGGCCAGTGCGTCTTTACCACCATCTTGGCTCGATGAAGACCTGTCTCCGTAACGAGGTACTCGTAGTGGTACGAACCGATTTCACCCCCACGATGATTCATATGATATCCCTTGTCCAGTTCCGATAGCGCGTCTTCAACGGATTTCCAATGTGGCGGCAATTGGACGAGCTGAGCGACGTTGTATCCCATTCGGGTGAGGATGGTGCCGGTGAATCTGTCTTGCAACTGCTTCATGACATCCAGTAGGGTTTGCAATCGATACCAGCCTTGAGGGTTGGGGTTGCCGAGGCCCACGGAATTCAGTATGTCCGCACCGATCTTCTCTGTGCCCGGCGGAAACGCTCGCACAAACGCAGCCAAATGTCCACCGCTTACTTCAACCCGCTCGTCAAAGGCCTTGAACTGTTGCATCGTCTGCTCCTCCCTCCTTGTTCTCTGGGCCCGAAATGTGCGACTCGTCTCCCGTGTTGTGAGTCTTCGGGCCACTGACTGTTGACTCGATCTGTCATCGGTCCCACAAAGGGCCGTGGTATGATCTCACGTGAAGCTCCCGTGCCTTCTTCTATGGGCAACGACTTGATCAACTTGTCGTTGGAACTCTTCGGTGCAGGGTCAAGAGCCTTCGATCCGCATCTGTTCTCAAGCACGAGTACCTGGTTCGGTCGCCTGGCACAGTTGCATTGGCCGGCATTGGACTCGCATATTTTCCCAATGGGGGGACGAAGCGGCAGATCGCTTCGCGACAGATTGGCTCTGGAGCCATCCACGCGCAAGCCTGCTCTTGCGTACGACCGTCCGCCGGTCCCATGCCACCTTGAGTGCCGTGCACGAAGAGGTGATATTCCGTCATTCAGTCCATTGGTAATCGATGCGCAGACCAACAACGGTATTCGGTTAATCTTTTCGAAAGAAAACCCCTGTCCGACTTGATACTAGGACCCCGAGAATAAATCGTAGTTGACTGATTGAGTGGAGCCTAGACGGTGTCTCTTGCTCCTCACCACCTCTGGCCATGTCATGACCATGGATGTCCCCGTATATTTGGATTCTATCACAAGGCCGACAGAAAGAGCACGCGTTTCTGCGTCTTCTCAGCACCTATAGTGGCACGCTGCGAGAATGGCGGCTAGGGCCGAATTCAGGGGAGGGCGGGTGTGAAGAAAATGTCTCAAAACTCGGGACACACCAAAAATCGTAGCACGATTGAGCGTCGATCCGTGCAAAGGCGCCCTCACCCCAACCCTCTTCCAGAGGGAGAGGGAGCTAAAAGAATCCCCTCTCCCCCGCTTCGGGGGCACAGGCATTAACTTCGTGGATGACATCACGTGATTTCAGTCCGTTGACTTAACAAGGACCCCGTCACCCCGGCGAAAGCCGGGGTCCATAACATATTGGAAGGACTGGATTCCGGCTTTCGCCGGAATGACGAA
>JBFMDN010000148.1:0-2465 GCA_040753915.1 Thermodesulfobacteriota bacterium
GAAACGCGCGGCGACGTTGCAGAGCACCCAGCTCTTTTGCTTTCTCGCGCCATCCCTCGGGCAAGAAGCTAACCAAGATCGACCAATCATCCTCAGAAACCGCGACATAATTATTCATAGACGTTCCATCCGGGAACGTGCTATACAACAAAGCCGTACAAAACGCGACATAAAAGTTAACGCCTATGGAGGGTTGGGGTGAGGGTGCCTTTCCACGCATAGACGCTCAATCGTGCTACGATGTTTGGTGTGTCCCAAGTTTTGAGACAGTTTCGAAATGCCTGCACTACATGTCCGTAACAACGGCCACATAAAACCTGCCACTCAACCCGCGAATTCTCAGCATTATTCCAGGGCGGCAAGAACCGCTGCAGGGACATCCAGCAAGTCAGAAGCGCACACAAAACGTCCTCTGCCAGCCTTCGCAATCTTTTCCGAAAGCTCGGGAGCTCCTCCGGGAAGGTTTATCACGTGAAGCCGAGGAAACTTGGCCGCGAGAGCAACCGGCTCGTTGCCGAGGTTTCGCCAGCCATCCGTCAAAAGTATACCGACCCTCTGCTCCAGGCGAGACCTTTGAATCTCACGAAGACCTGCAGAGAGTCCGACCCCCAGGTTGGTGCGGCCTTCGGGCAGCACATCCAGGACTCGAGAAATCACCTGATCGATGGGCATTGCCTGGTCGATTCGCTTCAAAAGGTTTACCTGCTCGGAGAACAGGACGATCCCGTATTCGTCCCCATAGTCCAAATTCATCGCGAGAGATGCCACAGCGATGGCCGCCATCGAAAGTTTTGCTCCTTGCATGGATCCTGACGCGTCCATGATGAGAATCGCAGCTCGCTTCCTCTTTCTGCGGTCAAGCACAAAGATATTTTCGTAGGACACAGATCGAGTTTCGGACATGGTTTCTACCGTCTTGTCAAGCTCGATCTCGTCACCTTGAAAGTTGAATCGCGACAGCGTCACGTCTCCGGTCGGACGGCCTCTTGGAGCGATGTCGGCCCTGGCTACGCGATAGATCATTCTCACCATCAGATGGATAAATTGCCTCCGGGTACCGGCGTCGAGTCGATCCCAGGTGAGGGTCAACAGTTTTCTGAGCAGATCAGGGTTGGATACCTCCCATTGGGCGAGCACAAGTCTATAATTCCCGAGCATGTCACCTACGCGGATGGGATGCTCTTCCGCAAACTCTACCAGAGACTCCGCCTGTGCGCCCTGAATCATGGCCTCGATGTGGTGATCCATACGCGTGTACTCGGATCGATCTCGGGGTGGTCTGCCCGCAATAGTCCCGGACCCGTATATCAATCTCTCATCAATTCGATTTTTTTTTTTCGTGCGGCGCAGCTCGTAGAATATCTCTTCCACGATTTGTTCGGGACTTTTCTCGGAAGTTTCGTAGATCCAGATTCTGTTCCTGAATGCCATCAATGCGGAATAGAGCAGTAATTTATCTAAAGTCCCGGCGGTTTCCTCTTGGGCACTATCCTGAAGGATTCGTAAGACCTCTCCATAAATCCTGACCATGTCGATACTGGCCCTCACGGAAGCGCCCAGCTTCAGATCCGGGTGCGTTCGGGTTCGTCTGGCCATATCTACCGCGAGCTCAATCATGCCATCGGACCCATCAGAGGTGGATCGTTTGACGATCTCGATTTCCTCTTCTCTGGACTGGTATTCCATCTTGAAGGAACAAAACCGGTCCTTCAGGGCTCTGGAAATTCGACTGATCCCGATGTCGTCGAGCGGGTTCAGCGCGGCAATGATTCGAAAATTCCTGTGAGCTTCAACGATTCCGAGCCTTGGTACGGACAGCTTATTTTCAGACATAACTGTCACAAACACGTTCGTCGTTTCATCGGGGAGTCTGTTGAATTCTTCAACATAGAGGTACATTCCCTCTTTCATGGCCTGAACCAACGGGCCGGGGTAAAAGTGCTCGGGGAGGTATCCTTTGGAAAGCGTCTCTGCCGGATCGAAATAGCCGATGAGCTTTGAAGTGGTCAAGTCGCTGTTTCCTGTCACCAGGCAAAAGGCTGTGCCACTGCTTTCCGCCACGGCACGAAGAATCGTTGACTTCGAGGTGCCAGGAGGCCCCTCCAGGAACAGGTGCCTCCCTGACGCAAGGGCAGCGATGATCATGAGGATCTCATCTCTTCTTCCGACAACCTTACGATACACGCTTTCAAGCAATTCGGACATTCGGTGCGATCCTTTCAGCATTTCCTCAGTTCGGGAATCTGTTCCTACCCCTTCCAGGAATAGAGGAGCATCGGCCTGCAATTGCCCCGAGAGACCGGCAAGAGCCTGCTATACTGCCACGCATTGAACATGCGTCCTACGTTCCGCGCTGCTGGTCGTTCAGGACTGAGGATTTTTCCGAGCAGGGTCATCAGAGGGAATCTAGTCGGAGTTTCAAGTTGTTTATCCGGGGTTTTCTGCCCTTAGGCGTACCGAGTGCT
>JBFMDN010000149.1:0-2435 GCA_040753915.1 Thermodesulfobacteriota bacterium
GATCAACTTTTAGCTGGTGTTTGAGCTGACGATTGGCCTCTCGATCCCAATCGTTGGCCGACTCGCAGGCAATTCGCCACTGGTTGATCTGTTCCGGATACAGCCCTTTTCGACGACAGTATTCAGCTAGTTCGGTTTCGTTGAGACAGAAGCTCTCAAGAACTGCATTGAATTTATCCTGTGAGCTCCACCTTTCCGGCGAGCTGTTGCCATTGGGAAGTACTAGACCTTGTTCTCGAGCTTCCCTGCGCCATTTAAACAAAGTGGCTTCGCTGATACCTTCTTCTTTGGCCAGGTCAGCGATCGGCCGGTTGTGTGGTGGCATCATCTTGCTGAGAATGGCTTCTTTACGCTCTTTGGGATATTGCATGTTCCAATCCTCCTTCGCCCCGTAAATGTGTGCAATTTTACCAGGGATTAGATCATGCGACAACTATCCTGACACAGGGGGGTGGCCGGTGGCGCCTGGTCAAAAGAAGACAACTCCTGGCATCCGTCCCGCCCGGATTTCTATGTGCCCAATCAAGCACTGTCCCGAATTTGCAGAGCAAAATTCAGGGACAAAATGATCGAAGCCGGTCTGATTCATCTCATTGATCCCGGTGTATGGCATGAAGCATGGAATGTTAACATCCAGTCGGTCGGTTCTGCCGAGCAAAGCATTCGGTATCTGTCACATTACGTGTTCAAGATAGCCATCTCTGATCACCGGATTATCGATGTGAATAACGGCATCGTCACGTTTTCCTATCAAAAGACAGGCAGCAGACGAACCCGGTATATGAAACTTTCTGCCTTGGATTTCATGAGCCGTTTTCTCCAGCATTGCCTGCCACCCGGATTCATGAAGGTCCGCTATTATGGTTTCATGCACGGGTGCAGCGCCATTCCGATAGATCGTGTCCGGGCATCCATTGAACTGATGCATGGATTTGATGTCGTGGATTGCGAGCTAAAATCGGAAGCACCCGACATAAAAATACTTTGTTGCCCGGCGTGTGGGGGAGCTCTGAAATACGTCTATTCAGTGCTGCCGTACCAGATGCCAAAGCACGACAGTGGGTAGCAATCATCGCTTTACCGATTTGCATCAACCAAACCTCTATGCCGCAAAATGCCACTGATTTTGTTGGATACCATTACTGCGGCCTGTGAACATGAAAAATGAATACGCGACCATTTTGGATAGGATCAATATCAACGATGATATCTCCAATTTACCGCATAGAGTGTAATTGGGGCCTTCTATCATCGATAGCTTCGGCGATCAAAAGCCTTTCCTCAACCTGTTCCAAAGACCGCGCCAAAGCAATCCCCCTATAACAGCCCCCTCTGACCACGGGCCTCTTGAACAATGGTTTGATTCTGACCGGAACCAAGGCATAGTAGCCTCCATTTTCTATTTCCCGGTCAGATCAAACCTTATGGGTTATGCGGGCTGTCAGAATGGGATCTCATCATCGATCGCCTTTTGGCTTGCCGCAGCAGGAGGGGCGCGCTCAGCCCGCGCTTCCAGGGCCCTGATGAATCGGACCGCACTGCAGACATGGTTGAAGATGAGCAGGCTCTCATCGTAACTCAGCGTCGGGTTGTCGTGAGCAAGGCTCTCCTCGTTCCGGACCCTGTTGAACGCTTCCATGACGCTGATGCTGGACTTCAAAATGCGGTCGGTCATTTCCGACTTGATGAGGCCAGCATTGCGGAGCGCCTTAACGTACTCGCCGAAGATGCTGTGGAGCGGCTTCCCCCGGTCGATGGCGATGCCCCGCTTCTCCGCGAGCGTACGCGTCAACTTCGTGACGAAGGTGTGCAGTCGGTCGAGACCTGCCTCCGGTTCGTTCCTCTCGATGGAGTCGCGTACGGCCCTCGCGAGGACTTCGAAGCTTCGCTCGCTGCCCTCGGCTGTGATCGCATCCAAGGCCTCGACTGGCGCACTGTGCTGGAGGCGCCGTGCGATGCGCTCGCATTCCTCAAACAGCCGGTCCTGGTCGGGATCACCGGCTGCCGGCCGACAGTAGTCGAGCAGGTCGTGGATCAACTTGCCCACGAGGTGGTTCGACTCCTGCGTCCAGAACGCCCGGAGTCGGTTCGCCTTGGAGCCGCTGGCATAGTCGTACTTCGCGTCGTAGATGTCCCGACCCGTGCTCTCGACGACGAACTCGGCCAGGGTCCGGTTCGAGAAGTCCAAGACGTAGCCGCCGCCCATCTGGAAGAGCTTCTCAAGCTTCGTCTTCTCTTTGATAGTCAGGTCAGACATCGCTGCGTCCCTGCCCGTTGCTACGCATAACATTAATTTTTATCTTTATTCTATGATGGCCCCGCAAAAAGTCGAAGATCGAAAATGAAGAGTATTCAGGAATCAACTATTCTCCATAACAAATATGATGTTCAAAAAACCAAAATAGCTCTTTGACAAACTGTTTGATCCGGTTTGG
>JBFMDN010000150.1:0-2316 GCA_040753915.1 Thermodesulfobacteriota bacterium
CCTTAAGGTGGGTGCAGAACCACACCTCGTTTTCGTCCACAGCAAAATGTGCCACGCACCGGCCCAGCTCAAAAAGCCTCTCACGCGGGTTGCGGTCACGCTTGTATTGCTCGATAGCGTCGTGCACTGTCTGTTTGGTAAGGCGGTTCTTCAGCTCAAAGGTGAAAACCGGTAGGCCGTTAATGAAGAGGACGAGGTCAAGCGCCCGCTGCGTCTCATCGCGGCTATAGCGGAGCTGGCGCGTGACGGTGAAGCGGTTCTGCTCATAGAGTATTCGGGCTTTCTCGTTTCCCGGAGAAGGCGTGCCGTAGAAAAGCTCAATGCGGTAAGGCCCGTGTTGGATTCCGTTGCGCAACACATCCACCACTCCGCGCTTGCTCACCTCTCCTTGAAGGCGAGCCAGGAACTTGCGCCGTGTGGGACTGTCGTTATCAAGGTCCAGCGCTTCGCTAACCTCGGGCTGTGTGGCGCGTAAAAACGCTGCGAGCTGGACCAGATCAACGCAGTATTCCCGGTCGTAATCGGCCGGGTCACCGGGGAGCCAACCCACACTCCCGTAGGGTGCCGGCGTCTCAGCAACCACTGGCCCCGCGCCCACAGGCCGGGGCTGGCAGTCATTGCCGGTGAGTGTGCGGCAGATCAGGGTTTCGAGGCCAGCTTCGCTGGTGTCGGTCGGTTTCATGATTCTCCCTCTTCAACGGTCTCAGCATCCGATTCTTCACCACTTGCATCATCTTCCACAGTCTCGTCGATCTCCTCCAATGCAGCCTCCTCCTCAGGCGGCTCTTCAGGAAGCCGTGCCGCAACCTCGCGGACATCCACCTTGCCCGTGACCACATCGGCGATCAAGCGCTCGCGATACTCGCGGAGGAGGTCAATCTCGCGGCGTGCAGAGGAAATGGCGGCTTTGATGCGATTAGTTTGTTCTCGAAGTTGCTGGAGAATTGCCTTTTGTTCGAGCTTTGGTGGCAAAACTACAGGTAGTCGTCCGTACCTTGTAGGATTAAGATTAGACTGATGTAGGCTCGGAATAGCTTCTCTCCGTGCTCTTGATAATGTAGATGCATCGTTAAGAACCAAATTAAGAAATTCGGGTTCGTTTTCCTTCGTTGGGCGCATTCGCACAAGATAGGAAGAAAATGTCACTGGAGATACGTTCCCGGAGAATAGCGCGACCTTGCCAACTAGCACAGCGCTGTTAGTTCGATTAAACAGAAGATCGCCTCGAGACAATAGGAGGCTCGAATCAACCGTCTCAACTCCACCCGTGTCTGGAATCATTACTTGCCCATCCCTAACATGTCCCATCGTCAAAAGCCTAATTGTACCTGAATTAGAACCAGATTCTGAGATGCCGTAATCCATGGAAGAAAATGCTCGCTTTATCGGCACGACCTCCCAATGCGCCGGCACCTTGCCCAGCCACTCGATGCCGGAGTCTTTGTAGGCGGGATAGGGCTGGCCGGTGCGGACGTCGATCTGGCCCGTGACAGCGCGGTGGATCAGGGCTTGCCGGTTCTCCTCCAGCAGTTTGATCAATTTCTGCTTGGCACGAATGTACCGCCGCACCCGCCGGTCCATGTAATCCAGAAACCGCACAATGGCGGTTTGTTCAGGGAGGGGAGGGAGTGGGAAAAACATGTTCCCCACGAATGTCCAGTCCGCACGCGGCATTTTGGCACCGAAGGTCGAGCTGTCTACATAGTGGATTACCGGTGCCGAGCGAAGTGCCGCCTCAAGATATGGGGATATGACAACATGGGTTGAACGCAGGACAAAGAACTCTCCAACGCACACGCCGTGCTGGTGTGGCCGGATAACCTTTGCAAGGTATGGCCGTAGTTTTCCAAACAGTACGTCCCCGGCCCGGAACCTCTTCACTTGGCTATTAAATTGGATATCACCAGAAGGAGCCCTTAGGCGGCCTGTCCAACTCTCAACATGCTCCATTGCAATATACAAATCGTCAGGGTGCTTGGCGTTCGTCAGTTCATTGATGTGAGCAACTACCGACTTCAGCCTCCTTACCGTCCAATGTTCCGGCACCTTCCCCAGCCACGGCACGCCGGAGTCTTTATAAGCGGGGTAGGGTTTGAGGCTGGTGATCATGATGTCATCTCTTCCTGTCCTGCCTACATGCGCTTTGGGGGCGAATATTGTTGCGGTCTGTATCTATGGCAATTGTATCGGGGTTTTCCCGGTCCATGTTCCATTGCAACGGATTGTCAGCGATGTATTGACGGATGCGTTGCAGGGATATGTCGTTGCGGATAATGTGTTCGTAATAATTGCGTTGCCAGACGGTATAAATCTCGG
>JBFMDN010000151.1:0-2229 GCA_040753915.1 Thermodesulfobacteriota bacterium
GGGAAATCGTCGACAGCGAATGTTCTTTTGTGACGAAGACTACGGGGCCAATATCGGGCTCTTGGCGGACTGGATGGTTTGGCAAAGGGTGGCGTCGCTGTTGGAAATTGCACCAGACTCGGTGACCCTTCTCTCGACCGAGCTTTCGGACACCGAATGCGAAGCGCTTCGGCACGAGCGCACAGACAGACCGTTGGGAGACGATGACTTCATCACGAGGCTGGAGTGGGCCTTGGGCAGATCCATCCGTCGCCAAAAACCAGTATCGAGAGGCTCGACGCGAGAGCCAACAAACTGTGTATGGTGTTTCCGGGATTCGTACGGCTACGGCATCCAGGTAACGTCGGCTTCATCGTTTCATTTCTGACTTCATCCTCGGCTCACAATGGGCTCTCATTCCTGCGGCAATCTTCGCCGCGATTACGGTGATTCGAACCTCCTTGGAAGACCGGATCTTGCGAGACGAATTGGAGGGATACGAGGGATATGCGGCAAAAGTCAGATTTCGGCTTGTGCCAGGTCTGTGGTAAGAGCATGGAGCCGCAAGGCACTGGAGTTTGTGACATAAGCGTGATATTGGGATGAAAGGCGCATCTCCCTGTACTTAAGTCGGCACGATAATGGACGGCAGTCACTCGATCTTGAGTTTCTGCGCCACAGCCAGGCGCCTGTTACGGAAGCTCAAGCGAGGTTGAGAAATGAAGTGTTCCTGCGAAGATTTCGTGCCTCTGAATAGCTCGATTTCCCCTGTGTGTCTCAGAGATCTCACCATCTTCGATGGCGTGAGCGAAGAGGATTTCGAGAGATTTAGAGGCATTGGTGTGCGGAAGAATTTTCGCGAAGGACAAACCCTCTTTGTTCAGGGGGGGCCTATCACTGAGATATTTGTGATTAAGGCAGGCAGGATTCGTTTGAGCAAAGTCATGAAGGACGGGACAGAGATCACTCTCGACTTCCGGAAGCCCGGAGACTTGATCGGAGAAGAGGCGCTTTCTCGTAGCGTCAATTATCCACTAACCGCATGGGCCATGGAAGAGACCGTGACCTGCGGCTTTCGTGTGCGCGATTTCAATCAGTTGATCCTCGATAATCCGGACCTTGGGCTCAAGCTGATTGGAAACATGAGCCAGAGGATACTCACGTTGAATTCGCGCCTGGGTAGCGTCACATCGGGTACTCTGGAAGACCGTCTGTTCAATCTTCTCGCCAACATCGCGGGTGAGCATGGAAAAAAGACTCCCCTGGGCTACTCCATCACTTTTCCATTGACCCATGAAGAGCTGAGCTGTTTGGTCGGCGCTCATCGCGTGAGCGTAACCAAGGCGCTGAAAAGACTTCGCGACACCGGCAAGATCATCAAACAAGAAAGAAGATTCATAGTCCCGTCAGGCACGCTCCCAAGATAACGGAGATTTTGCGGCCGTTGAGCCAAGAGGCCCTTGCCTTGCACGGGTGCAGCATACTCTCAGACATTCTCTCCTTACGAAATTTTTCTGCGCATTGTAGCCAGGGCTACAGAATAAGTCCCGAGCATCTCGTAGGATTTGTACAAGCGCCTTGGGAGGAACGCTGCCGGTGAGCAGGATGCGCAAGCGCCGAAATCGGCATGACCGTCTAACGAAGCCTTTGACTACGAAAAGGAGGATCCTATGCCTGTATCTTATCCGCCAATCGGGAACCGCGTGGTGGCGAAAGTCATCGATAAGCCGGCAAGCTGCACGATCGGTATGGAAGTCGGGGACGAGTATGAATTGAGCACGCACAAGTGCGGAGATTTTTGCGGCCTCTTCTACCACCATATTGCTGGTTGGGTGAAAACACTGCAGTTTGGAGGCACGGTCCCCTTCTTTCCCGATCCCGATGTTCAAATATGGGAGTGCCCCAATGCCAACAACAAAGTGAAGATTGAATTGAGAAGAACCAAATGACAGCCTGAACGCGACCGTAGCGTTTCCTTCCAAACGCTTCGCACCCGTCCGCTGAACCTGAAATTGTCGGGGCGAGGAGGATGTAGCATGAAGAAGAAACTGGTGGCGCTCTGAGTGCTCCATCTCCTAAATACGGTCACGTGATCTGCCACGACGTAGGGGCACCCCTTGGAGAATGTCTCAAAACTGGGGACACGCCAAACATCGTAGCACGATTGAGCGTCGATGCGTGGAAAGGCACCCTCACCCCAACCCTCTCCCAGAGGGAGAGGGAGCCTAAAGAATCCCCTCTCCCCCGCTT
>JBFMDN010000152.1:0-2207 GCA_040753915.1 Thermodesulfobacteriota bacterium
GGACACCTATCTGTTAGATTTGGTCCGATATATCCACCGCAATCCGTTGCGAGGCGGGCTGGTGACTCGACTGGACCACTACCCCTGGAGCAGCCACAGGGCTTATTTGTCCCGTGCAGCCAGATGGGCTTGGCTTTCCAGTGAGCTGGCCCTGTCCATGCTCTGCCCGACCGGAGAGGATTCGGCCAAGGCTTACCGAACGTTCGTGGCGCAAGAGGAATCGGACGAGCTCACGGCAGCTCTATCCGAAAGAAATGTCCCCTCTCTCCTGGGATCAAAGGAGTTTGTGGGGCGGGTGAAGGCCGGTTTTCAAAGCCTGCGATCGCGTCGAGAGATTCCGGCTTCGCGCTCCCTTGCTCCGGGATTGGAGGACATACAATCTGCCGTATGCGCGAGCTTTGGCCTGGATCGTAAGGAGCTGCTTTCGAGTAGAAGAGGAATGAGCAATGACGCGCGAAACGTGGCCATCTATCTTGCCAGGCGGCTGTCTGGTCAGACGCTGGCAGCCATAGGGGCTGCCTTTGGACTGGAGAATTACAGCAGCGTGAGCAGCGTGGTATGTCGCATGGAGCAAAGAATCGGAAAGGACAGGAGCTTAAGGAGGAAGGTGGAAGCGATCGAGCGACGCCTCCAATGAGTCAAGAGCAGACTTGACCCTTTTTATTTTTTATTTTTACTCTTTTTACTTTTATTAGCGTGCGAGACCGTAGCGGTAAGCTTGTCAGGACGGAAAAGACGGACGGGAACACCACGGTGGTTCGGGACCCTCAGGGCAAGATGATCGAGAAGCGCGTCAGGAGGGGAAACCGTATTGAGGTAAGAGATCCGAGTGGACGGTTGCTCAGGACAGAAACGGTTCGCTGAGCTGTCCGAGTCTTTTTCCCCTGCTTCAAATTCCCTCTTGACTACCAATCAAAATGCTTATAAACATATTAGTACGCTACACAGGAGGTGGGCTATGGTCGCGGGATTCGGAGCCAAGGTGGTCAAAGATATAACCGGGGTATCCCGGATGCAACTCCAGCACTGGGATAGAACAGGAATTGTTCGGCCCTCGGTGAAGATTGGAGCCGGAAAAGGATCGAGGAGAGAATATTCGTTCAAGGATTTGGTTCAGCTCAAGGTCGCCAAACGGCTCAGAGAAGAGGGAATCAGCCTCCAGAAGATCAGGAAGGCTCTGGAACATCTGAGAAAGAACTTCCCGGACGTAAAGTCCCCTTTGGCTGAACTCCGGTTTCTTACGAATGCTGTGGACATCTTTGTCCTGACTGAGGATCCCCAGATGATCCTCGATGCCTTGAGAGGACAATTCGTATTCTCTTTCGCTCTCGGCGAGCTTATCGATGGACTCAAGGGCTCGATCAAGAATCTGGAGATTCCGAGGGAAGAGAAGGTGTTCGTCGGCGAAAGAGAATTCACGGCTGTATTGAAGCCGGATTTAGAGGACGGAGGGTACACCATAACCTGCGAGGAGATTCCAGCAGCGATTTCTCAGGGAGAGACGATTCAGGAAGCCCTGGACAATCTCGCGGATGCCATCGAGCTTTGCTTGGAGGCTGAGGCGGAAATGGGGAACAGCAGAGTCCAGGCAAGATGAATCTCACCGCCAAACAGTTGAAGAAGGTCGCTCTCAAGCTCGGATACCGGATCAAGGAAGGTAAAAAGCATCTACTGGTTTATAGCGAATCAGGACTGGTGACGACTATCCCCAGGGGGCGGATAAAGCCGGGAACCCTGGCAGCAATACTCGGACAGATGGGAATCAGCAAAGATGAACTGGCTAACTTACTCTGATAGGAGGACATTCCCGTGGATTCCTCCGCCTATGACAATCGGGGAACGGTTTCAAATCTTCTTGGATCGCCTTGGGCTTACATGGGCTCAGCAAGTGGACGGGTACGTGAAGATTGCAGGAATCACGTCCTGTCTGAACAGGCACTATTATGGTGTTTCGTCATCTTTTTCCAACAGTCTCTTCGTGGGATCGTGGGGGAAGTCCACCGAGATCCGTCCACCCAGGGACATAGACTTGCTCTTTATCCTGCCGGTATCTGTCTATTATAGGTACCAGTGGGTACACCCTGGACGCTCACAGGAATTGACCCTTTTGTGCTCTAATTAATTGACCCGTTTAGTGCGCGGGTGATTGCGGGTTCATTTTGATTTGGATGTTTGTTTCTTGGGAGGGTTGTTTTCGGTATCTTGGG
>JBFMDN010000153.1:0-2133 GCA_040753915.1 Thermodesulfobacteriota bacterium
GGAACCTATGATTGTGTTGATCGCATTGTGCTCAATGCCTACTTCATCCTGGCCCAATCCCCCGGGGGATTCCGGACGTGGTGGCGTCAGCTGAGAGGAAGCGATGAGGATCTTGACAATACCCATCTGATGCGATTTGCAGGACGCTTTAGCCGACGGATTCATGCTTATGCGAAGAAGCAAGGTATTCCTCTGATTCACTGTCAACGAAGGGAAAGGAAGCACGAATTGGCCGAAGAGCATCTCCCCAAAGATTCCAGTTTCCGGGGCATCTTCTGTATCCTTGCTGGACTGGCACCCATGCCCGTGTTCCAAGTCCGCCGCTCCGAGAAGGGGATCACCGATATCAAGACCAAGACCTCTTACGTCAATCAGTATTCGTTTCATATCATGGACCCCGAGTGAGGGCATCTGACGATCAAACTCTGTCCCCATCCTCCCTTTAATGCTCAAGTGATCCTGAATGGCCATGAATACGTGGCCCATCAGGCTCAGAGAAGCAAGCTCTCCTTCACCAAGGAGGGGAACTGTTTCACAGAGATCTCCGACGCCACAGGCTTGGCCAGAATCGCAGACACCATGAGAGCTTCGAGCTCTGTAGGGCGCCTGGTTCGGGCCTGTGAGCGTTGGATTTATGGCTGTCTGTGCTTTGCTCTGGACGTTTCGGAGCAGAAGAAGGGTGGGTTTATCTATTCCTATTCGGTCTACCAGAGCGAATACAGCCGCAACCTTCTCTTTACACAAGGACGCTACCTGGATCAAGTGTTTCATGGGGTCATTGATCGAACGCGAGCCCCCTTGAACCTCAAGATGGTCAAGACCATCTTTGGCTCCAAGCATCGTCCTCTCTTTAAATGGAAGAATAGGCGAACCTCTCCTCGGTGCGAGGCCGTGATCGAGAAACCTGTCTATGATCTGACGATCTTCAAAATCCATTTTGGGAAGTTGACGATCAAGATGTATAGCAAAGGCGAAAGCGTCCTGCGGATCGAGGTGGTCGTTCACAACGTCAAACAACTTCGCTGTCGGAAGCGGGTTGATCGGTTTCCTCAGATTGTGGTCCTGCTCAAGGGCATCCTGGAACGATTCCTGAAGGCTTTGCGGTGGATGGACGCTTCTTTCATTGATAACATGAAATTGGACACATGGCCTATTGCCTCGAAGGTTGGGCAGACCCGAGTCGGAGGACTGGACGTCAATCGGCCTCGAATGCGGGCCGTTATGGAGGGGGTGATTGGTCTCTCGGTCAATCCACGAGGATTTACAGCATCGGACCTCGCAGGAAGAGTCAGAGAAATCCTCGGCGATTCCATCCCCGATTATCATGCTCGCCACGCTTCCTACGATCTGAAGAAACTTCGTGGCAAAGAGTTGGTCCGTCGGATCAAGAACTCCCGGTTCTATGAAGCTTCTCCAGAAGGTCTGCGGGCCATGGCCGGCTTCCTCGTCTTGCGCGAAAAGGTTCTGATTCCTCTGCTTGCAGGAGCTTGTAACCTCAAAGCCGGACGAAAACCAAGTAATCGATGCGAGATTGATATCCATTATGAGAATATCCAAAGAGAGATGCAAAACATTTTTGAAACCATTGGTATTGCCGCTTAGGCGTATCGACAATCTTTTGTCGATATCAATTCCCTAAGGGCCTAATGACCCAAATTCTAATTCCCAAGTAAAATCGTTTTGGTCATTGGCAGTTTGAATTTGGAGCTTATTTCGGATCTGCCTGCCTGCCGGTGGGCAGGGATTTTGGAATTTGGGATTTTGAAGGTATGGTAAATAGTTGTAGAAGTGTTGGAAAAACGTAGGGGGAGGACATATGGGAAACTTTGATCCCAAGATTATTGCTTTTTGTTGTGATCAGTCCGGATACCCTGCCGCGGATATGGCGGGAAGCTTGAGGCTGAAACTTCCGAAAAATGTGGAGATCGTCCGTGTCCCCTGTGCAGGCCGAATCGAAACCCTCTACCTCTTGAAATCCCTGGAGAGGGGAGCAGATGGAGTCATGCTCTTTGCCTGTTATGAAGAGAATTGCCAATTTCTCCGCGGGAATCTTCGCGCCAAAGCCCGCCTCTCCTATGCCCATCGGATGCTGGAGAAGATCGGTCTGGAAAAGGAGAGAATCGAAATCTGCCA
>JBFMDN010000154.1:0-2112 GCA_040753915.1 Thermodesulfobacteriota bacterium
GTAGATTACAAGATCCCCCAATACATTGAATTCCGGGACATGCTCCCAAAATCCAAGGTGGGCAAGCTCCTCAGACGAGAAATCCGGAGCGAAGAGAAGAAACGGTTGGAAACCTAGCGGAATGCGGCCCTGTAGTGCAGGCTTTTAGCCTGCATCTGAAAGAATGGCAGCCTAAAAGGCTACCCTACATTTCCGGAATATGGCAGCCCTGTAGTGCGGGCATGTAGTGCAGGCTTTTAGCCTGCATCTGAAGATTTGGCAGCCTAAAGGGCTACCCTACCTGTGGGGGTTGTGGCGGCCCTGTAGTGCAGGCTTTTAGCCTGCATCTGAAGATTTGGCAGCCTGAAAGGCTACCCTACCTGTGGGGGATGTGGCAGGCCTGTAGTGCAGGCTTTTAGCCTGCATCTGAAAGAATGGCAGCCTAAAAGGCTACCCTACATTTCCGGAATAAGGCAGCCCTGTAGTGCAGGCCTGTAGCGCAGGCTTTTAGCCTGCATCTGAAAGAATGGCAGCCTAAAAGGCTACCCTACATGTGGGGGATGTGGCAGGCCTGTAGCGCAGGCTTTTAGCCTGCATCTGAAGATTTGGCAGCCTGAAAGGCTACCCTACATATGCGGAACACGGCAGTCCCGCGCGCCGCGGGACTACCCTACCTGTGCATTTGATTGCTCTTCACCATGTGCTCCCTGCTCGATTCGGGCCCTGCTCCTGCCTGGGAATGGGTTCATTGCTTCTTGCGAGAGGACGATAAGGAGCACGTCGCGTGAGCTTGCCTCTCTTGCGGCGGGACGCCTTCAATGTTATGGTAATTAATCCAACGTACAAAGGGCGACAGTGGTCCGGTCCATCGGCCCAACGATGAGACCCAGCCCTCAGCGCACGGAGCGCATCTTGGATCTACTCGAATCAATTCGGTCCACCATGGAGAAGCTGGAGCAGGAGTTGATCCTGCAGTTGCGTAGCCGCGTCCCGGTCGCATTCGAGATCGGCGCGCATATCATGAATAGCGGGGGCAAGCGCATTCGACCGCAGTTGGCTATCATTTCTGCGAGAATGGGCGGATACGAGGGAGTCAACGCCATCAGGCTGTCTGGCGCCATAGAGTGTATCCACACGGCCACGTTGCTTCACGACGACGTGGTTGACGAGGCAGACACCCGGAGAGGAAGAGCCTCCGCGAATTCCGTGTGGTCGAACGAGATGTGTGTCCTCGGCGGAGACTTCATTCTTGCAAAAGCCTTCTCAGCGCTCACTTCCATCGGTAACCTGCGTATACTCGAGATTGTGTCTGCTACAACCGAGCGGCTGAGCGAAGGCGAGCTGTTTCAAATGATGAATATCGGGAACATGAACCTGACCGAAGCAGAGTACGTTCAAGTGATCACGGACAAGACGGCAGTGCTCATGGAGGCAGCGTGTCGAGGCGGCGCGGTACTCGGTTCCCTTCCCAGCGAGCAGGAAGACGCCCTGGCTCAATTCGGTTTCAATCTGGGCCTGGCATTCCAGATAACTGACGACGTCATCGATTACCGATCAGACAAGGAGACCATGGGCAAGACACCGGGGAAGGATTTGGAAGAGGGCAAGCTCACGCTGCCTCTCATCTATGCTATGCAGCGAGCTGATGAGGAGGAAAGATCCAGAATCCGGTCTCTGATGGGAAAAAAATCGCCTTCCGGCGAAGACCTCGAGTGGGTGAGAGGATTCTTGGCCAGGACGGGTGGCATCGAGCAGAGTTTGGACAAGAGTCGGGGGTACCTTGACGTTGCAAAGAATAGTCTGAAAATGTTCCCTGAATCCGAAGAAAAGCACGCCCTCTTAAAGCTCGCCGATCAGGTACTCCATAGAACATATTGATGATTCCTTGACATACAGAGTCCTGATTGGTACACAGCAGGTGGTCTCAACTCCCGCAGGGAGCAGGGAGCGTGAGACGGTGTGGGGCGGCTTTTTCACGTGGCCGTACCCCAAGAATGCAGGCTGAAAGAAAATGTCTCAAAACTCGGGACACACCAACAATCGTAGCACGATTGAGCGTCTATGCGTGGAAAGGCACCCTCACCCCAACCCTCTCCCAGAGGGAGAGGGAGCCTGAAGAATCCCCTCTCCCCC
>JBFMDN010000155.1:0-1940 GCA_040753915.1 Thermodesulfobacteriota bacterium
CGTTCTCAATCGGATTCCCATTTTCATCGACCTCTACGATAATGATTCCTGAGATTCTGCCAGCGTGGGGGTTGGGCTTTGGATTTCCGTTTTCGTCCTTCCCCTTGAACTTCCGCTCGATGTCTACGCGGAGAATCATTCCCCTTATGGGCGTGCAGACCGGTTCCCCTTTGCCACGTGATTTCTCGTCATCACAGTTTTTCCAGGTCCACAATGCCTGGACGTCGACGCCTTTGTGGTCCCCACCGTAGCCGCGCAGGAAATCAAGTTGGTCAAGCGGTATGGTAGGCAGCATGGTATGCACGAGTTCCTGCCAATCCGAAGGTATCGGGGTAGCCATGATGTTGGTATCCTTTCATTAGGTGTTGTCTGCCAACAGTGGGTCAGGCAACGTCTTCCGGGGTGTGTCCACCTCGTCGCGGTGCAAATCAGGTTCGACCTTTAGTCACCATGGGAGTTGAACGATTGCGATTCAGTTTCGCAACCTCAATCAGATAGCTTCTCGTTTTCATAAGCCGTCATAGGGACTTCACCAGACAAGTCATAGACGTATAAGATTTGTAGGCCGCAGCCGCAGCAGTGCATTGTGTATGCGAGGTACGGTTTCGCATGCACTGAGAAAAAGAGATGTCCTTCAGTGCACCAGCCTTCTAATCGGAATAGCCGGTCATTGAGCCAAAGTACTACAGGTCCGTCTCTCCGCAGTTCCTCCGAATAGTCATTAAGCTCAAACTTGAGCATTTTCACGTGCCCTGCCTTCAGCACTTTGGCCGGAGAATTTGAAAGAGGGTTTTGCCTTATGTCACCAAACTCGTCGGCCTTACTTGATGAGTGTATCCAGTTCCTCAAAAGCTCGCGTGCTTTTGATTCCGTGTCCTTGGGTGCGGGCGGTTGATCATCTTCGAGCGGAATCAGCCGTACTGCTCCGGGGTCGACCCCCACGACCGCAACGCTGCCGTAGCATTTCTCAGGGACATCCAAGACTGTCGCTTCAATCGCCGACCCGCCGGGAACCTCGTAGTGAAACCTGTATGAGGTCATTCCCCCACATACTCCCCTCCTAGATATCAACGCTACATCGTAGCAACCGAAGAGCGGAAATGAATCTGCCAAGCAAAGCCCCTCCGGATACTTCGGACAGGGATCACTCTGGGTGGCAAAGAAGGGAAGTCCAAATGAGAATTTGCGTGGTGGCTCAGGCTGCTGCTCTCCGTACGCGTAGCAGGTCATGGTGACCAACAGAACCGCTAACAGGCGTAAGATTTTCATCGCGATTGCTCCCAAATTTCCTTTACGTCGGGGCGAGGCCATCTTGCGTTGGTACCGAGACGCATGTGACTCAGAGAACTGCTTGCAGGCCGTGGTGCCACCGACCAAGCGCGTCGAATTTTGTTGCAAAATCTCCAGTTATGTCATGAACACCAGCATTTGCATGGTACCGGCCCTTTCGTTGCTCTTTTCCAGAGGCAGGCCTTCTCAATCCCATTCTCCACAGGCCGTTCCAGCTTTGTCCCCTCTTCCTTCGCTTGCAGCTCCAGCCAGCCCTCCTGAGCCCCGACTTCCGCCCAGCCCCTTATGCCACTCTCTCGCCTGCAAATGAGACAGACTTCCCGGCCGCACATCTCCCACAAACACCTCTGACGGTTTGGACCCGGGACGGGGCCGGGTTTGCCCAACGAGACAAGAATGTCCACCAGGGTTGTCTCCACCGTGGTCCCGTTAGCCTATCGTGCCGTTCCTTCAAAGCCACGACACTCTTCAGGCCGCAGGCCGATGAACCTTCGATCGTGTCCTGGCAAAGCTGTTCCCGGTGGCCCTGAGAGCAGCAGGGTCTGCCTCGGATCCGTGCCTGACATGAGAGTTGCAAGCAGGCTTCCTGTCGAACCCTGCGCATCGTTCTTCCTCTTTGCGCGTGACCCTCTTGGGCGGGGCCTGTCGCT
>JBFMDN010000156.1:0-1922 GCA_040753915.1 Thermodesulfobacteriota bacterium
CCTAGAAGCCTGCTCCAAAGCAGGCCGTGTTCGCAGAGATAGCCTTGTCGGCTCGTAGTTTCCAGGGATTATGTGGTAGTCAGTTTGGGCGAAACCGGCTTTGTTTTCGGTAGGAACAGGTGGTTTTGCATGCCTATCAGCCCTCCCATCACTCAATATCCTTTATTTACCAGCCCATGGGGACACTTATCCCGCTATGGCTTGTGCAAGTTTTGCCTTCGCAGCAAGATTCCTGTAGAGCGCCACAATGTTGCAGACCGCCGCGATGATCTGTATCTGAAAGCGAGTCTTCTCCCGTCCGATATAGCGAGCCTGTCTTGCACCGTGGCCCGTGAGCCAGGCGATTATTCTCTCGACGTAGGATCTTTCCCTGTACTCCTTCTTGAACTCGACGGTGCTTTGCCGTTCCTTTGCCGCCATGCGCTTCTTCTCGTAGTAGCCGATCGTTACGCTCCTCGGCTTGTTGCCCCTTACGCACTTGTCTCTCAGCGGGCAGGCAGAGCACGCCTGGTTATCGAACACAAAGAGCTGGATTCTCCTGCCTTTGTGATCCCTGGCCTTGCGGGTCTTGTATGTAACCTGGCCTGCAGGGCAGCGGGCCCACATCTCATCGAGGTTCAGCTCGAAGTCGTCCTTCGAGAAGTATCCTTCTTTGTTGCTTGCAGGCGGCAGCTTGGCTATGAGGTCTATCCCTCTTTGCTCCATCTCCTCGCGGGTGTCCATGTCGCCGAAGCTACAGTCCCCTTTGAGCTTTGTGATCTGCACCCCGCAGCTCTCCTGCTCGTCGATGAGATCTCCAAGGCCGGTATTGTCGGGCTCGTTTGCGGGATCGACACCGACAGCTCCTACGAAGTCGCCATGCTCACCCACGACCGTAACCTTACCCTTGTATCCATCCGCCCGCTTCGACGTGGTCTTGTGCCCATGCCTCATCTCGGGGTCGGTGACGGATACTATCCTATCCTTGGCTACCCCGCGCCTTATCTGTATCTTGCCGTCCTTCTCCTCGATGTCCTGCTCGGCTACGCGATGCAGAAGCCGGGCAGCCTGCTTGAGCTCACCGGGCACGCCTTCAAGGCGAGAGACCGCCTCGACCACGCGCCGGGCGTCCTTGACCAGAGATTCGACAAGGGCTCTCTTTTCCTCCGGATCGCCCCAGTCGATCTTCGGCTTGCCTTTCTCGAGGTAGTCCTTGCGCTCGAGCACGCGAACGATTGGTTCCTCGAGCTCGAAGCATCGGGCGAGCATGATCACCTTCGCCATCGCCCTGCGTATGAGCGTGATCGTGTCCTGGGTGGCCCCGGCGCCGGATATGAGGAAGGAGTCGACTATCGCCGTCGTCTCCCTCGGAAGCACACCTTCCTCAATAGCAGATGTAAGCGTCTTATGCAGCAGCTTTGCCCCGACGTCGCTGTCCATGAATTTGCCCCGTATTCTGCACAGCGTCACCGCATCCAGGGGATCGCCATTCCTGTCGATATTGAGCACGAGCTTGACCCGGTCGTCATACCTGGACCCCTCCTCGAGCTTACGGTCAGAAAGGCCCATCGTGAGCCCGAGCATGATGGCTGCGAGTATCCTCGTAGGCGGAATCGACCTACGTCCCCTGTCCGAGTAGAGACTCGAGAAGTCCTCGTCTCTAACATGGGTGTACACCCACTCGCGGATCTTCCAGTAGATAGAATCACGAGGGATCTTCTCGCGCCAATCCACGAATACGGGCATAATAGACTGACATTCGTTCCTGGTGAGCAATCCATATCAGCCTTTCTTGCTATATCGCATGCTATCTTGATGATACTACTACTCGCTCTACATTACAAGGATAAAGCTGCCAGATTCTCCGGTCCCAAACTGGAAATTCGCCCTCCACCGCCGTCTCTACCACCATTCGGTGGGCGTTTTGGAGCAGGCTTCTAGGG
>JBFMDN010000157.1:0-1868 GCA_040753915.1 Thermodesulfobacteriota bacterium
TTTGGTTTCTTCAAGACTTAGGCCTGGCATGTGGTAACGCATGGCGATTCTCTGGTTAAAGGGTTCCATGACCGAAAACTCCATGATCCGTTTCAGGTCGGATTGACCGGAGAGGACCAGGATGAAGGGGTCGTAGGAGTCCATCTTGAAGTTGGTCAGCAGTCTCAGTTCTTCCAGGGGGCCGGTTTGAAGAAGATGGGCCTCATCGATGATGAGAAAGATGGTCTTTCCAGAACTCTCCTTGGATTCCAGAAGGGTCTTTTGGATCTGGCCATAGACGGCGCTTTTGGAGAGTCTCTGAGGGAGGCCAAGGAGGCGATTTAAGTGATACAATAGATCGGCGCGGCTCAAGGTGGAGAGAGGGGTATAGTATGGTTTGAAAAGATTTTCATTCAGGGTATCCACATAGCGCCTGAGGGCAAGGGTTTTTCCCACCCCTGGGTCTCCGGTCAGAAGCAGGATGCCGCCCCTGCGTTTGATATAGTCGAATCGGGCCATGGCTTCCTTGAAGGGCTCCGTCTCGAAGACATCCTGGGTCTTGAGGTTCTTATCAAAAGGAAAACCTTTGAGACCAAACCAGGCGAGCAGGTCTTTCATGGCAGGATCTCCCCTTTGTGAAAGGACAGATGGGTCAAGACCTGCTGGGGTCGGAAGGTGCGGGCATTCTCCTGTTTATCGAGCAACCTGATTTTACCCACCCGAAGGCCGTTGTCGTAGAGGTAGAGCTCTTCGGGGTCATCGACGGGGTGGCGGATCTCGATCCGTTGACGGATATAGGCAGCGGGGACCTCATAGAGAGAACCTTTGAAGCTGATGGTGGCATCGTGATTGACCACTCGTTCGTGGCGGATGAGAAAGATCTCATCTAACTCCTCTCGGGAGAGTCTTCGGATCAGAACCCGACCCACGGAGGCGTTATAACGGTCGATGGGTCTTTCCTCGATTCCGGTGTGAAGTTTATGGTGATAATCGTCCTTAAGCCAGAGGGAAAAGGCATCGTTCAGTTCCTCCAGAGTCATCCCTTCCTGGAGAATGGAGAGGAAGCGTTCTCGGATGGTCCTAAAGAGACGTTCTACCTTTCCACGGGAGGGGCTGTCATAGGGTTTGGAATGGATCAGCGAGATGCCGGCCTGGGCACAGCTTCGAGTCAAGAGGTCCGAGGAGAAAGTTGAACTATTATCACAATAAAGCCGTTTTGGAATTCCGTAAGCCAGAAAGGCCTCCTTGAGGACGACCGTCAGAGCGCTAATCGTCTCGGAGGTGCTGAAAGTATGACCAACTACCATACGGGAGTGGTCATCGAGGATGGCGCAAAGGATGGCTTTAGCCGAACGATTCGCGGTGCGGACCTGAGGGCCATGCATGAAATCCGCGATCCAGAGATCATTGACGTTATCCACTTCATAGGCCTTGCGTACATCGATTCGATTCTTCAGCGGGAGCCATCCTTGTTCTTTGACCACTCGGAGCAAGGTATTGTAGTGAACCGGAGGCTGTCCCAACAGATTTTGATCCCGAAGCATTTCATAAAGTTTTTGCGCTGATAAAGAGGGATAGGCCTTGCACTTGATCTCAATGGTCTTGAGCAGACCCTCCCTCAGGCGTTTGGGTCTCCCCCCATCGGAGCGGTTCTTGGGTTTGAGAGAATCAAAGCCCCCCTTCCGGTACTTCCTAAGCCAGGCCTTCATTGTGGAGACACGGACTTTCCTCAGGCCGTAGCGAGGGAACTCGTGCTCGATCTCGGCCTGTTTCCGAAAGTACTCGTTCTGAGCCCTTGCGGGTTCGGCCAGTACGGGGCTGATGAGCTGATAGCGTTTGAGGGCGATCCTTTCTCGAATCTCTTTGTCCATGGGCTTTTCCTCCTTTGG
>JBFMDN010000158.1:0-1700 GCA_040753915.1 Thermodesulfobacteriota bacterium
GTTTATGGACACCACGAGGTTATTCCCTGTGCGGCGAATCGTGACATCCTCCGGAGAGACATCCGCATCCACAAGTATGGTGTCCACATTGCCGAATGTCCTGTCGTAGTCTTCAACAATGTCCTGACCTGACTCGCGTCCGAGGAGATAGGTATCGTTGCCGTTCGAGGAAAACCAGTCGTACCCGTAGTTGCTGTTGCCGCCGTACAAGTAATCCCTTCCTGCGCCACCTTCCAATAGGTCATCACCAGCGCCGCCTTCGAGGCGATCCTGGCCGTCGCCACCTCTCAACGTGTCATTGCCAGCGTCCCCGTAAAGACGGTCCCAGCCGGCCCCACCTTCCAAAAGGTCGTCTCCGGCACGGCTGTAGAGAGTATCACTGCCATCATGTCCTTGGATGGTATCGGCAGTTGCGTACCCGAGGAGCAGATCGTCTGCCGCAGTGCCGACCGGCACCATCTGTTTGATGGCATCCACGTCCCAGGTCGTGCCGTCCGCAAAGCGAATCTGCTCAACCTGGAATTCAGAGGAATCGTTCCAGAACCATTTCTCCACAACGAGCCGATCCGCAGAGTCCTTTATGGACAGCACGAGGTTTTCGCCCTTACGCTCAAGCGTGACATCGGCAGCAGTGATGTCATCTGCCAACTGAATGGTGTCCCTATTGCCGGGTGTGGTGTCGGGATCTCTCACCGTGTCAAGGCCTGAGCCGCGACCGAACAGGTACCTGTCATTGCCGTTTGACCCGACGATATCATCCAACACGGACCGACTGCCGCCGTACAGGTAGTCCGAGCCAGCTCCACCATCCAAGATGTCATCATGAGCTCCACCAGCGAGCGTGTCACTATCGTCCCCACCTAGGAGAATGTCGTTTCCAGCCCCTCCTATGAGGGTATCGCTTCCCGAGCCGCCTAGAATCGTGTCGTCACCAGCCTCCCCATAGATGGTGTCACTGCCCGCTCCCGCATCGACAGTATCGTCGCCGGCACCAGCAAAGACTGTGTCATTTCCGCCCAACGCAGAAATGGTATCCGCAGAGCTGAAGCCCGTGATAGTATTGGCATCCTCGGTGCCCGTAAGGAGCACGGTCACTACGTGGCTCGTGTCCCACACCGTGCCGTCTGCAAACTGGAACCTCTCGACAGGACTGTGCACGTTGGTCGCGGTAAAGCAATCCTTCAGGGTGATGGAATCGGTTGTACCCACTACGGACATGACAAGATCGTTGCCGGTCCGTGCTATGGACACCTCAGAAGGCAGGATGTCGGTGAAGATCACCGTGTCCAGATTGCCCGGCGTAGTATCCGTGTCAATGATCGAGTCTCTGCCTCCGTCGCGAGCGAACGTGTACGTATCACTGCCAGGACCGCCGGAAAGCCTATCGTCTCCGGTACCCCCGTTGAGGGTGTCGCTTCCTGCTTCTCCGATCAGAATGTCATTTCCCGCACCGCCATTCAGGGTGTCGTCTCCGGCCCGCCCGATTACCGTGTCATTGCCGCCTAAGGCATCGATCGTATCGTCCTCGGCAGTACCAACGAGGTAATCGTCACTTTGGGTGGGCTGCCCCTCCCGTCTGAGAATCTCGTCCAAATCCCAGACCGTACCGTCAGCGAACTGGATCTGCTCGACTGAGTGGAAGCTCACGCTCGCCTGGTCGAAGAACTGTTTCACCGTCATGGTGTCATCGGTGCCGATGA
>JBFMDN010000159.1:0-1633 GCA_040753915.1 Thermodesulfobacteriota bacterium
GTCACCGCCGAGGACCTCCATCGCCAGCCAAGCGGTCACGATCTTGGTGACGGAGGCCGGTACGAAGGGCTCGTCAGCATTCTGGGCCACCAGCGCGTTGCCCTCGGCGTCCAACACGAGCACGAGCGCAGCAGGCGCAATCGCTGCGATCTTCTCTTTAGCCTCTTTGACGTCGGCCAAGGCCCGGGCGGGTAACAGGAGGAGGGCAAGCAGCAGCAGCGCGCTCGTCGTGTGCCGCATGACCGGAAGCCCCTTGTTCTGCCTCATAACGTAGCGGCTCGCGGCTGGACAGGAGGAGAGGCAAATGCGTGTTCAGCTTCGTCTATACGGGCCGGATTTTTTATCATTGCGAACGGTGCTTGTGCGAAATTCACGGCACCTAGGTCGTCAACTTTGAAGTCGGAAACTAACCGGATCGCGAGCACATGCGATCGCTGCGGATTTCCGAAAAACCATTCAGCTAGTTCATTCACAAACGGCCGAGTCTCTTCTCCGTCAAAGTCAGGAATTTCAGGTACAAAGCAGGTAATGAATCCGGGACAGTCCAACGCTCCGACTTGTTCAGTCGCAGTTCGGAGGTTTTCTTTGACCGCCCGCATAATTCGGTCTTGGCGGCTACTTCCGAAGCGAAAGACAATAGGATCGCATGGCTTGTTTGATTCTAATCGCGCGGCGATGACAGTGAATGAACGGAAGTAGTCCGCCTCAATCGTTCGCTGCGCGGCGGAGTAGTTCTGGAGATCGATCGCGGTTCCGTCGCGCTCTCGCAGGGTGTGTTTGACCAAAAAGCCCGGGCTGTTTTCTTCTAATTTCTGAGCGTCGACGGCATCCAAAATGCGTTGCGCGACGCTCGCGCGCGCCTGCAAAGATTTGGGTGCGGCATCATGAAAAATGATCTGAATATCGCCGGTAAGTCCACGCGCCTGACTAAGTGGATTCAGAAGATCGTCGGCTAACTGACACGCGTACTTACGGTGAAGAAGTCGTCCAGAATCTATCGCCGATGCTTTGCATTCAACACCCAAGCGATATCCCGCACGAGAGGCGACGAACTCGGCGGACCGTTTTCCCTCACGGCCCCGGTCGTCTAGCCACTCAATATCGTAGCCAAGATCAATTAGGTCGGCTGCGGCTTCAAGTTCGAGCAAAACAGATTGCAATTGCTCTGACGAGACCAGATCAGCGACGAATTTGGCCTGCCGCCACTGGGGCATCGTAGGATACACTTTTGCGACAAGCAGAGCTGCACTAATCCCTATAGGAGGAACTTGATCGATCACTCTGTTGATTGATTGGCCAACATTCCAACATTGACGCGCGCCGCGCAAAGTGAGCCACAATGCGTTCTGAGGCGCAAACCACCATTGAGCATAGACGGAATTTGGTTGGAGCTGACCTTCTTGACGTTCGAACTCCTTGAGCCGTTCATCAAGACGCGACTGCCCTATAATAGCCGCGAGATTTCTGACGGCTGCATCAGGGTCCGAAATCACGATCATGTGCGCCCTAAAGCTTCTCGACTTCCGCCGTCTTCATCTGCTTCTCGGCTTCGGTCAGCCCGTGCGCCGCGTCCTGGAGCATCGGCAGGATGTCCTCCACCTTGTCGGCGACGAGGTAGTTGACCGACAGGCCG
>JBFMDN010000160.1:0-1599 GCA_040753915.1 Thermodesulfobacteriota bacterium
TAGTTGCTATTGAAAAACGCTTCCTTGACGTGGGTTAAGATATGCGCCCGCAACTGTACCTTGACAACCGCATCAACTTTCGTCTGGCTGGACGGCCCCCTGGCATCTTCATGTCACCAGAGCTACGAGCTTATCCAGGTTATGGGCAAATACCGAGATCCCGACCCAAGCCGCTGTGCCGTCGGAGCCCTTGAATAGGCACCGGTCGAGGCCGTACTTCCTTTTGAGCAGGCTGATAGTGGCTTCCCCTCCAGACCGCCAGCGCTTGAGGCGTTTGAACCAGGAGGTGCTCTCAATCTCCTTTCTCTTGGCTGAACACTTTCCCGGCTTGGGAATGGCCACATGTTTTATGCCAAGTGCCTCAAGCCCAGTCTCATTGTCCTTGGAGTAAAAGCCTCTATCGGCGGCAAACTCCTCTAACGACCTGTCAAGGGTCCCTTGAACTTTCTGGGCCATCGGCACCGCTTCTTGGCTGTCAGCAGGGTTGCCCTCCAAGACCTTGTAGCCAACTATGAGCTTCTCTTGCGACTCGGCAAGGAAGAGCTTGCGGCCGAATTCGGTGTCGGCTCTCTCTTTACCTCGCCTGATCGGCCGTGCGCCTTGGTCGAAGATGCTAACGACCCTTCCGGGAATGGATCTTATCCCGCATATGACCTTATCGGTCTGGGAGATGACCTTCTCCACTATGGAGATGGCGCTGTCAAGTTCTGTAACCAATCTCTCCACTTTGGAGACCCGGCCCTTTGTGGGTATCTCGGTCCTAGTCATGGTGGAAACCTTCTCTGCCTGGCCGATGACCTCCCGGCAGATAGTGGCGATTTCCCCGACTCGCGTCATAACCTCCGCCTTGGCTTGGCCGGTTCGCATCCTGGAGAACTTGGTTATCGAGAGAAGCCGCTTCTTCACTGACCGGGTGCGGTCGCGGAACTTGGCCCCGATAGCAGAGCCAGCCTGCTTTATCTTCCCCACGATCCGTGTCAGGACCCTGACCCCGTCGGATAGAAGCCTTGCATCAGTAGGATGGTGGATATCCGCTCCCACCACCGTTGAATCGACTCTCACCTTCCGGGAGCGGATGAGTTTCTCATCTACCACCTTGCGGATAAGGAGATCGTTCAGTTCCTCCAAAGCCTTGTCGCCGAACTTCTTCGTGAGCTTGGCCAACGTGGTGAAGTCAGGCACATCGTCCTCAAGACGGATATGGCAGAATCGGCGCCAGGTGATGCTGTCAGCTACTTCCTTGCACAGCCTTTCGTATCCGAGGCCATAGCGTCTTTTGAGATACATCATGCGCAAGTACACGTCTATCGGCGTGCTCGGCCTCCCACAACTCCTGGAGAAATGCTTTGCGAATGGCTCTATGAACCTCTCATCCGACAGCAGTTCATCCACCTTCCGAAGCTCATCCGGGAGTGAGAAGTATGATTTCGGCAACCATTCGTCCACCAGACTCGGTTGATCGGTATTCTTGTTCCTGGATCTCAACATTGCTCGTCCCCTCCCCGCATAGCTCTATGATACCATTAAACAGCACATTTGGGGAGGGTAAACATAAGATCCCATGCCCATCTTCAAGGTGCCTTTTTCAACGGCAACTAA
>JBFMDN010000161.1:0-1533 GCA_040753915.1 Thermodesulfobacteriota bacterium
GCGAAAGCCGGAATCCAGTCCTTCCAATATGTTATGGACCCCGGCTTTCGCCGGGGTGACGGGGTCCTTGTTAAGTCAACGGACTGAAATCACGTGATGTCATCCACGAAGTTAACGCCTATGCCCTGACCCTCTCCCCCGCTTCGGGGGCACAGGCGTTAACTTTTATGTCGCGTTTTGTACGGCTTTGTTGTATAGCACGTTCCCGGAGGGAACGTCTATGGGGGGGGATTCTTCCGGCTCCCTGTCCCGAAGGGACAGGGGACTTGCAACTGCCCGGAATGACAGAGCCCTCTTCCTCTGGGAGACGGTGGGGTGAGGGCTCCATGGACAGTACCTCCCTCACCGTACCACTTCTTCTGCTGTTTCTCGAGTTTTGAGACAGTTTTTTCCGGCCGTGCCATGGGTGTCATTGGCCGCCCTATTTTTCGCTGTTGCCCTCAATCGCGGTGACAAGAAACGAGCCGTCCGGTTGATCCTCCACTCGTAGGCCGTACGATTCTATGGCTTTCCGGAGCGGCCTTCCCAGAAACAGCTCCATGGCTTCCGGGTCCAGACCCAGCTTGCCTTGCAGAAAATCTCGAACGTGCTGATCGTATCGCAGCATTTCCACGATGTCTTCCACGGTCTGACCTTTGGTGGCGGCCAACCGGGCCATGACCATACTGAGCTCTCCGTACGAGCAGCGTTCCTCGTGACGTTCTATCACATCCAGGAGCTCGCCCACGGACCTGAACAGGTCATGTCTCGTCAGAGGCGTATCGTCTGCAGACTGCGCGGGCTCGGGGTTCCAGCACTCCTGCCGCCTGCATTGCACGGGCCGATCCTCGTATATGCTGCAGCGTTTGCTCCATCCATCGTAGAATAAGCAGGTCCTGGTGCCAGCCTGCTCCCGAATCTTAAGCATCTCCTGCGCTGCAGGTCCTGTCTGCTGGGTGCGGCTGTCGTACGTGGGTTCACCCTTGCGGACTGTCATGAGGTTTTCCGGTTTGAGAACGTCAGCCCGCAGGAGATCCCAATCTTCCGTGGTCAACGTGGGGCTCCCCTCCATGCAGCACGTGCCGCACTTGATACAGTAGGGCCGTGTTTCGTACGCTGCCTTGAGCAGTCTTTCCCGAACCTGGGACCATATCTCTTCTTCGCTCCTTGTCTCCGAGCCGTCCGTCCGAGGCGCGAGCCCTTGGAGCTCTTCAATAATGCTGTCGACGAGCACCTGAGGCTCCACACTGGCTCCCACTTTCCAGATCGCTTCTCTCGCCTCCTCCTTGAGCAGCACAACGAAAAAATCCCGGTCGGCCTTGCTAATCTCTTGTGTCATCTCTCTTCCTTCAGGATCTAAACTACCGGCCAATGACGGATCACTTATAATATACGAAGAGGAAGACTGTGAAAAGGGCGGGGAGAAGCCAGAATCCACGGTCTACGATGACGTGTGGGTCGTGTGGACCCTGTAATCTTCTCATGCAAGCGTCTGTGGCCTACGCATGAGGTCGTTTTTGGGTCGTGTGGCACTCCCCCTCCAAACGTATGTCT
>JBFMDN010000162.1:0-1419 GCA_040753915.1 Thermodesulfobacteriota bacterium
GTTGAGCGGGCCGTGTTCATTACCGTGCTCAACCGCTTGTTTGCCGGGGGATCGGACCGTTTCTGCAGCAAGTGGGTGGCCGACTACGGGATCAGTGGTGCCGATGAGCTGGGTCTCCATCACTTCTATCGAGCTATGGCCTGGTTGGGTGAAGAGCTGCCCGAGGCACAGCAGGCGGGCAGGACTCTCGCACCTCGGTGCGTCAAGGATCTCATTGAGGAGGAGCTGTTCTTCCGATCACGAGATCTGTTCAGCTCACTTGACCTGGTTTTCTTCGATACGACTTCCATCTACTTCGAGGGAGAAGGAGGAGAGACACTGGGTGAGCGAGGCCATACCAAGGATCATCGGCCTGATCTGAAGCAGATGGTGGTGGGAGCAGTGATCGATAACCAAGGCCGTCCGATCTGTTGCGAGATGTGGCCGGGAAACACAGCAGACGTGAGAAGCCTTGTGCCGGTGGTGGATCGGCTCCGATCCCGCTTCTCCATTGGCCGTGTCTGCATCGTGGCTGACCGCGGCATGATCAGCGCTGATACTGTCGCAGAGCTGGAGAAGCGACAGTGGCCGTACATCCTGGGAGCTCGAATGCGAGCGGTGAAGGAAGTGAAACAGGAGGTGCTCTCCAGGGCAGGACGCTATCAGGTGGTAGGCGCTTCTCGTTCCCCCTTGAAGGTCAAGGAGGTGATGGTACACGATAGGCGGTATGTGGTCTGTGTCAACGAGGATCAGGCCAAGAAAGACGCTGCTGACCGATCGGCCATGCTCTGTGCGCTCGAAGAGCGACTGAAGGAGGGCGACAAGTCCCTGGTGGGAAACAAGGGGTTCCGAAGGTATCTTGCAAGCGTCGGAGAGGGGTTCCGCATCGACTATGACAAGGCCAAGGCCGAGTCACGCTTTGAGGGCAAGTGGGTCCTCAGAACCAACACCAGCATTGGGGCAGCCGAGGTAGCCCTGAAGTACAAGCAGCTCTGGATTGTGGAGCAGCTCTTCCGATCAGCCAAGACCCTGCTCAGCACCCGGCCGGTATACCACAAGTACGACCGGACGATCCGAGGGCACGTCTTCTGCTCCTTTCTGGCTCTGGTCTTGCGCCGAGCCCTGCAGGAGCGCATGGAGGCGAAAGAGGCCTCATGCGAGTGGGCCGACATCAAGCAGGATTTGGACAGCCTCACGGAAGTGGAGCTGGAGCACGCAGGAAAACGCTTTATCCTGCGCTCCCAGCCCAAAGGAACGTGCAGCGCGGTTTTCCGGGCCGTAGGCGTAGCCCTGCCTCCCAACATCCGCAGCGTGCCGCTCGACCTCAAACAGTAACCGATCCCTTCCTCCCGGGATCCAAAACCTGGTGCCACAGATTTGTCGCGCCCTACTAACAGCTTGAAACAACCTGTCTTTTAGCAATGCACTGTAGAAGATGGG
>JBFMDN010000163.1:0-1300 GCA_040753915.1 Thermodesulfobacteriota bacterium
TATAGTGAGCCCATTTGACAAGACACATCTGAACGATTTTATCAGTGGATTGGGCTTTCCTGATGTCTCTAACTAACAGCACGAAGATACTGCTGTTCATCAATAAACTTTGACTGGTACACCGTGTCTGGTGTTTCGTAGTCAAGTGACTCATGGAAGCGTTCGCTGTTGTAGAACATAAAGTACCGTTTTAGTCCATCCTTGAGCTCAGCCATGCTCTGGTAGTCTTTAAGGTAGATGTCCTCGTATTTCAGAGACCGCCAGAACCGTTCCACCAGGATATTGTCCAGTGCCCGGTTTTTGCCGTCCATGCTGATCATGATTCCGTGCGTTTCGAGCACGCTGATAAAGGCTTCCGAGGTGAATTGGCTGCCTTGATCGGTATTGAAAATCGCTGGCACCCCCCAGATGCTAATCGCCTCCTCGAGAGCCGATACACAGAACTCGGCGTCCATCGTATTCGATATGCGCCACGAAAGCACTTTGCGTGAGTACAGGTCGATGATCGCCACAAGGTAGACAGAGCCACCCTTGAGATGTATGTAGGTGATATCCGTAGCCCACACCTGATTCGGTAGCCAAATGGCCTTATCTTTGAGCAGGTAGGGGTAGCGAGCATGCCCTTTCGCAGGGAGCGAGGCCCTTTTGCTCGCATACAGCGCCCGCAAACCCGCTTTCCTCATGATTCTCCGAACCTGCTTGAGCGACACGCCGAGGTCTTTAATCGCCCGCCACACCTTCCGGTAGCCGTAGAACGGTCGTTCGCGCAACTCCTCGAGAATCGCCTGCAAAACGGCGATATCCCGTTCATCCTCCTTCTGCTCGGGGCTGTAGTAGTACGCTGATCTGCTGATCGAAAGTATCCTGCATTGCTCCTTGATCGTGAGCACTGGATGATCAGGTTCTACCATTTCGGTTCTGTCCCGTACAGTTGTTTGTACTTTTTTTTTAAGAAGTCATTTTCGACCTGGAGTTGGCCGATCTGTTTGTACAGTTCGTCCTGTTTCCTCTCGGTAGCTTCGGCTTCCTTGTCCTTCCCTGTCTTTTCAAAGAGCATTTCTGCACCCTCAAGAAGCTGTTTCTTCCAGAGAGCAATAAGGTTGGGATGCACACTGTAGGCCATCCCAATCTCCTGCAACGTCTTCTCTCCCCGTACGGCCTCGATAGCAACTTTTGCCTTGAATGCCTTATCGTATCGCTTTCTCATAGTGGTATCTTATACCTCCTCCCTTATGTTCAGGAAGAGCTTCATCCACCGTATTTCACTCAAAATATTGTCCAAAATTCAGGGCTCAGCATA
>JBFMDN010000164.1:0-1291 GCA_040753915.1 Thermodesulfobacteriota bacterium
CCCGCTGGTGATATACAGGTCTCGTCTCTAAGACAGATTTAACGTCTCTGAAGACTTGTTCCACCTGCCACAGCTCCTTGTACTTGAGCGCCACCACATCCGCTGAGAAGTCGGTCTTGGTGATGAGGACCCACTTGCCGTCAAATCTCGAATCATACTCTACCTTATCCTGATCAATACTCACACTGCCTCGATCGATCTTGAGGTACTTCCGATATCCCTTGTTCCCAATCAGGCTCTTGGGGTCTGTTTTGATCTTCTCCTCGAGCGACCCAAGGATGGCCTGACGATCTTGAGCATCCCTTCGGGCCTGCTTGGGATTGAGACAGACAATATAGCGGCTCCCATCCAGAGAGACCTCTTTGACCTTAAGAGGAGCCGGATCTTTGGAGGATTTCCCCTCTGGACGAATCTCCCTATAACGACCTTGGCGAGAAAGAACCTCCCGTTTGATCTCGTTTACTTTACGCATCCTGGTCCCAAGAATGTAGGGAATCTCTCTTCTGTCCAATTCCTCTAAGGTCTCAGCACTGATCATCCCCCGATCCGCTACCATACAGAACCGACCAATATGGAAGCGGCTACGGATTCGCTCGGTCACCGGAATCAGCGATTTTACATCGGCACTATTCCCTGGCCACATCTCACAACAGACAGGCTTACCCTTGCTATCAATGACCACACCCACCACCATCTGATTCAGATCAGGACGATAATCACGGCTATGGCCCCTTCGCCCCAAGGTCTCCCCACCTTCTCCTTCAAAATAAATTGAGGTGGTATCAAAGAAAATGAGATCAAGACCGGTGAAGAGGTCTCTTCGCTCAAAGAACATCCCCTCCTCGATCAGATCCTTGATGCACCTTGGAGAAAAAGGAGTCGCACCCCCCTGATCTTCTATCTCTTTCCCCAAAAAGGCCATGGCACGATAAAGATGATGCAACGAAAGCCCTTCCACCCCTTCTATCCCGTAGTCCCGGCGCCATCTGTCACACGATCGATCAGAACCGGAAACAAAAAGTCTGTGAAGCACCGTGAGGAATATGCCTCTTTCCGCATCAAACTCGAACCTTCTCCCAGATAGAAGATCTCTGATCACCTTCTGGATACCCAGCTCTCTCCAAAGCCTCTCGAAAATCAGAGCGGGCCCAATCTTCTTAGCCAAAGCCGTTACATCGCTTCTGCCCGAGAGAATCAGAAGAACTTTTTCGGAGAACCGTGAAAGAGATCGGACCAAAGTTTCTATTCGACCCCTTTCTTGCAGTTGATCCATCCGACCAAGGGTCACGAT
>JBFMDN010000165.1:0-1275 GCA_040753915.1 Thermodesulfobacteriota bacterium
ACCATTCTTGGGATCTTGTCAATAGTGTATTAAAAACGTGCGCGATATCGCGCGACTGGAAAGGACCGGCAAAACGCCTGAACGCCAAAATCAACCCCAACCGGGGGGATCGCGGTGAACGGTTACATCTTTTGACTATTGAGCTCGTTAGAACTAGAATCATACAAAGGTGCAGCAATACAAGCTGGTGTTTCCGCATCTGCATTCACGGAACCGGGGGGGGCCGAGATGGGGGGATCAAAAAGCCAAGAACGCCAAGGCAGGCGGCTCCTTGTAACCAGCCCAATCAAGTCTAACCAGAAGGAAGAGCCAGAATTAGTGTGCTCGGAATCTCAGCGAGAACTCCGAGAAAGCGAGCTCAAGTACCGGACCCTTGTCGAGACGCTCCCGCACGCCGTTGTAATGATCCAGGACAACAAGATTGCATTCGCCAACAAGGCTGCGGCCGAATCGTTGGGTTTTGCGCACGAGGAAGACCTTATAGGACTAGATCCATTTGAATTTGTGGCGGAGCATGAAAAAGAGCGGTTGCAGGACTATCTCCGCAGAAGACTATCGGGCGAGCCCGATGTGCCCGAACAGTATGAGGCAGTTCTGAAAAATCTGGGCGGTCACAGAATTGCGGCCGAGATTCGTGTGAAGACACTCAGCTTCAAGGGGCGGATGGCCTACCAGCTAGTAGTGACAGACATCACCGGACGTCGCCAAAGTGAAATGGCGACAAGACTTCTCACGGATTCAATCGAACAGATGGACGAAGGCATAGCCTTTTTTGACCTTGACGATCGCCTGATCTTTTGTAACAAGGCTTTCACCAGCTTGCACGGGTACTCAGCCGAAGAGCTGATCGGACAGCATCATTCCACGTTCGTCGCGACAGAAGAATTGTTAAGTCTTGCGGCAGCCAACGAGGAAACGCGGCGGGCAGGTCAATGCAATGGAGAACTGCTTCATGTCTCAAAGGATGGGAAGTGCTTTTCGGTGCTCTTCACAAGCACACTGGTTCGCGGCGATAGCGGCTTCCCGGTAGGCATGATCCTCGCTGTTCGTGACGCCTCGGAGGTTCAACTCTCCGAGAGGGTTCTCATGCACGCAAAGGAGAGGTTCTCCCATCGGTTTTTTAGTCTGGAAGATGAGCTCCACGAGACGCTAGGAGCCTGTCGCTTAACGCTTTACATTTTCCGGACGGTGCGATATGAGCGGGCGGCATGAAAGATCACCGATTCATAGAGTACGATCCGGAAAAGTTGTTAGAGTTGCCGCCGGATATTCGGA
>JBFMDN010000166.1:0-1244 GCA_040753915.1 Thermodesulfobacteriota bacterium
GTTTATGGACACCACGAGGTTATTCCCTGTGCGGCGAATCGTGACATCCTCCGGAGAGACATCCGCATCCACAAGTATGGTGTCCACATTGCCGAATGTCCTGTCGTAGTCTTCAACAATGTCCTGATCTGACTCACGGCCGAGAAGATAGGTATCGTTGCCGTTTGAGGAAAACCAGTCGTACCCGTAGTTGCTATTGCCACCGTACAGATAGTCCCTTCCTGCGCCGCCTTCCAATATGTCATCACCAGCGCCGCCTTCGAGACGATCCTGGCCGTCGCCACCTCTGAGTGTATCGTTGCCAGCGTCCCCGTAAAGACGGTCCCAGCCGGCTCCACCTTCCAAAAGGTCGTCTCCGGCACGGCCATAGAGGGTATCACTCCCATCATGCCCTTGGATGGTATCGGCAGTTGCGTACCCAAGGAGCAGATCGTCTGCCGCAGTGCCGACCAGCACCATCTGCTTGACGGTATCCACGTCCCAGGTGGTGCCGTCCGCAAAGCGAATCTCCTCAACCTGGAATTCAGTAGAATCGTTCCAGAACCATTTCTCCACAACGAGCCGATCCGCAGTGCCCTTTATGGAGAGCACGAGGTTCTCGCCCTTACGCTCGAGCGTAACATCGACAGGAGTAATGTCATCTGTCAACTGAATGGTGTCCACATTGCCGGGGGTGGTGTCGAGATCTCTCACCGTGTCAAGGCCTGAGCCGCGACCGAACAGGTACCTGTCATTGCCGTTCGACCCGACGATATCTTCCCACACGTACTGACTGCCACCGTAAAGATAGTCCGAGCCAGCTCCACCATCTAAGATGTCATCATGAGCTCCACCAGCGAGCGTGTCACTATCGTCCCCACCTAGGAGAATGTCGTTTCCAGCCCCTCCTATGAGGGTATCGCTTCCCGAGCCGCCTAGAATCGTGTCGTCACCAGCCTCGCCATAGATGGTGTCACTGCCTGCTCCCGCATCGACAGTATCGTCTCCGGCACCAGCAAAGACCGTGTCATTTCCGCCCAACGCAGAAATGGTATCGGCAGAGCTGAAACCGGTGATAGTATTGGCCTCCTCCGTGCCTGTAAGGAGCAGGGTCACCACGTGGCTCACATCCCAGACCGTGCCGTCTGCAAACTGGAACCTCTCGACAGGACTGTGCACGTCCCTCCCGGTAAAGCAATCCTTCAGGGTGATGGAATCGGTTGTACCCACAACGGATATGACAAGATCGTTGCCGCTCCGTGTTA
>JBFMDN010000167.1:0-1240 GCA_040753915.1 Thermodesulfobacteriota bacterium
GGTGTCGCTGCCTGCTTCGCCAAAGATCATGTCGCTTCCAGAGCCACCGAATACGATGTCATCTCCGCCTCCTGCAAAGACGATATCCGTGCCGCCTTTGGCATAGATGATATCGTCCGTGTCGCCAGTGCGGATCACATCCACCCCATCGGTTCCGTACACTACGGTGGCAGGGTTGAGGAGATCGGCTATGGTAACCGAGGAGCCGTCGGAAAACTCTATGGTCTCCACTGCCGGAGCCCCATCCTCAGTGACGTTGATATCAAGCCCTTCTCCGGTATCGTTCCCCTGCTCGTCCACCAGCCTGATATGGATTCCCGCATCGTCGGACCAGACAGAGATGTTCTGTCTGGTTATGCCCTGGCCGAGACGTATCGTGTCCGACCCCGCGGTATCGGTGACCGTGTCCAGACCGTCTCCTGTGCCGAACACGTACACATCGTCTCCGGCTCCTCCTTTTAAGGTGTCGTTCCCCTTGCCCCCAGTCAGCACATTGCTGGCACTGTTGCCTGCCAGGAGGTTGTTCAAGTCGTTGCCAGAGCCGTTCACTGCCCCGTACCCGATGAGGAGGAGATTCTCCAGGTTGGCACCCAGCGAATAGCTCGTCGAGCTTCGGACTGTATCCATCCCCTCGTCAGGCTCTTCGACAATCACATCTCCTTCGTCATCCACCACGTACAGGTCGTCACCGGGTCCACCGATAAGGGTGTCCACTCCTGGGCCGCCGTCTAATACGTCACTGCCGCTGCCTGCTTGAATAGTGTCATTGCCTGCAAGCCCCTGAATGCGATCGTTGACATCGGTCCCCAGGATGGTATCGCCGCCGGCTGTGCCCTTCAGGTCAAAGCCACGGCCGATCAGCTCCCCATAGGTCACCGCGGTTCCGTCGCTAAACTCGAAGCGATCCACTGCATGCGTGCCAAGCGCATCTTCCCGGTCAAATCCGCTCAGTCGGAGCCCGTCACCGCCAGTGCCAACGTCGATGATGAGCGTTGTGTCCTCGTACCGCAGTGTCAGATCGTCCAGTGTTATGCCCGGCCCGAACCGCACCACATTGCCCTGGCCCGAGGACGCGGTATCGATGATCGTGTCCACGCCATCACCCACATTGATGACGTACGTGTCATGGCCCGGCCCCCCGGTCAGAGTGTCATTCCCCTGGCCTCCTACGATCAGGTCATACCCAGCGCCTGTATCGATGATGTCATCGCCGGCTCCTCCGTACACAGTGTCGTCACTC
>JBFMDN010000168.1:0-1203 GCA_040753915.1 Thermodesulfobacteriota bacterium
TACTCGATGATCTCTGAGACGACCCCTGCGCCCACGGTGCGGCCACCTTCACGGATCGCGAATCGGAGCTCCTTTTCCATGGCTATCGGGGTTATCAGGTGCGCCTCCAGCGATACGTTATCCCCGGGCATCACCATCTCAACCCCTTCCGGAAGCGTGATCACTCCCGTCACGTCGGTCGTCCGGAAGTAAAACTGCGGCCGATACCCGTTGAAAAACGGCGTGTGCCGGCCTCCTTCCTCTTTCGCCAATATGTACGTCTCTGCCCGGAACTTCGTGTGCGGCGTAATCGAACCCGGAGCTGCCACCACCTGGCCGCGCTCCACCTCGTCTCGCTTTATCCCTCGAAGCAGCAGCCCAACGTTGTCCCCGGCCTGCCCCGAATCCAATACCTTCCGGAACATCTCCACGCCCGTGCACACCGTCTTGCGCGTATCGCGAATCCCCACTATCTCCACTTCGTCGTTCACCTTCACCTGACCGCGCTCTACACGTCCGGTCACCACGGTGCCACGACCAGATATGCTGAACACGTCCTCCACTGGCATCAGGAACGGCTTGTCTATCTCCCGCTGGGGAATCGGAATATAACTGTCTATCGCCTCCATCAACTCCAAAATGCACGCCGCATCCGGATTGGCAGGATCGCCCGCCTCCAATGCCTTCAACGCACTCCCTCGAACGATCGGAAGATCGTCCCCAGGAAAATCATACGAGCTCAGCAATTCTCGAAGCTCCAGCTCCACCAGCTCAATCAATTCCGGATCATCCACCATGTCTATCTTGTTCAAAAACACCACGATGTACGGCACTCCCACCTGCCGGGCAAGCAAAATATGCTCCCGCGTCTGGGGCATCGGACCGTCGTTGGCACCCACCACCAAGATCGCACCGTCCATCTGTGCCGCACCGGTAATCATGTTCTTGATGTAGTCCGCATGACCCGGACAGTCCACATGGGCATAGTGACGATTGGCTGTCTCATACTCCACGTGTGCGGTGGCTATCGTTATGCCGCGCTCCTTCTCCTCAGGAGCCTTGTCGATCTCTTCGAACGGCACGTAACTGGCCCACCCCTTCTTCGCCAATACCCGCGTGATCGCTGCTGTCAGCGTCGTCTTCCCGTGGTCTATGTGTCCAATCGTGCCAACGTTCACATGAGGCTTTTTACGCTCAAACTTCGCCTTGCCCATGGGCTCCTCC
>JBFMDN010000169.1:0-1038 GCA_040753915.1 Thermodesulfobacteriota bacterium
TCGGCAAGTCTCAGACCTGGTCGCGGCATACCAACGCCTCCCCACGGAAATTAGTGGGATCTCTCATAGCACAAAGCTGCCGCTTTGTCGCGTCATTTGGCGCGTACTTTTATACCGCTCACTATAAAACAAGCTGGATAGCGATTTCCAAAGTGAGGAACTCCTCAGGCCGGCAGGATCTATCCATTCAGCAGCGGCGATGCAGTGACTGCCGGAATCCGGTGCAACCTGCCGGAAAGATGTGAAGGAACCGTGAGCAAGATAGCTTATACAAAGACACTGATGCGGGTCTCGTGGGAGAATCTGAAAAGGGACAAGGAAATCATCGTCTTTCCAGTTCTTGCCCTTGCCCTTTGCGTGGCCGTAACCCTTTCTTGGGGAATCGGGTTTGACGCTCTGTTTGGCCATCCGACTGGGGAATCGGCTGCTGCCACTCTGAATGTCGGAGTTGACGGAACCAGCGAACCGCCTTCCAGCTTCTCCGATAGGACACTGGAAGTTGCTGCTTTCGTTGGTTTCGCGGCCTATGTATTCCTCTTCTTCCTTGGCAATGCGTTTGTCCTTTTCATGGTGATGTCAGTCGCATCAGAGAGCTACTGAATCAAGGCGAAGATGTGAATTCGAAGGATGAGATTTGGCACCATTCGGGATTATGGATTGCGGTTCGTTGTTCACACCTCAATGTGGCGGCCCTCCTCTTGGATCGAGGTGCTCTCGTGGATGAGAGGGACAGTGAGAATTGGACACCATTGATGCTCGCATGTCAGAGGTGGCAGGTTAAGCTTGTCCGGATGCTGCTGGAACGAGGAGCCAATCCGAATGCGACGGATCACCGAGGATCCACCCCCTGGATCGCGGGTCAAAAAAAGTGAAAAACCTCGTTGTTCTTGAGAGATCAAGAAGATAGAATGCTTTTGTGAAAACGATTCTATCACCAACGAGGTGACGTGATTATGACACAAGGGCTCCTTCCTTTCCAGTATGAAGTTGAAAAGAAATTGCAGGGGATGACGTCTTTGGCGGGCCTGCCACTGTATA
>JBFMDN010000170.1:0-1034 GCA_040753915.1 Thermodesulfobacteriota bacterium
CACCGAATACGCCCCCACCTTGCCGGAAATCGGCATCACCCTGGGGGTTTATGCAGCCGGATTCTTGGTGTTGACGTTGCTGTATAAGATGGCGATCGGGGTGAAGGAAGAGGTTCGAGCGTAGTAGGCGCTTCGAAAAACGGAAAAAAGATTCTTGGAAAGGGGTGTTGATCGGGCCGTTGAGGATTTTGGCCCGGTCGACACCCCTTTTTGTTTGTCCTTGTGATGGAGGTGGACGGGGCAGTCTCTGGCGTGTACAGCAGATCGGTGATGTATGGCGTAGGACAATAGGCGACGAGCCTATGGCTGTCTTGACGAATGCCCTCTTGCCGTCAACCGTGCATGGGTCATTTGCTCGCGAAGACCGCCTTCCTTCAGAAAGGTCTGCTCCAGCTGGCGGATATGTTTGTCCAGTAGGTAATTGGTCTGGTGGATCAGGCAAATGATGATGTTCGCTACGATTTCGGCAGGGCGGGTGTCGAAGAAGATGCGATAGGTTTGGTAGGATTCATCTGTGCTCCGGCCTAGCCTGCGTACAAACAAGGCTTCCCGGCTGTCCTTGTCCCACAATGGGGCCTTTCGCGTTCGAAGGAAATCGTTGTAGTCTTCCAGCAACTCTTCCAGACTGGCTCGGGCCACATTCATGAGCTTGATTTCGGTCTCCTTGGAAGATCCCGAAGCCATACTGCCTTCGACGATGTTCTGTTTTCCCGATCGTGCCGCCTGAACCATCTGGCTCACCGTTCTATGATGCCGATCGAGGAACTTCTCGCAGAAGCGGACCGTTGCGTCGTATACGATCAGCGCCTTTCGATAGGAAAACAGCTTCTGGTAACCTCCATGAGGAGGGATGAGGCGATTGCTCAAGGAAGGGCCTCCGAAGAAGAGTTGAATGGATAATAGGACCCATAACCCAACTTCATGGTCCTTACAAAAAAATCTTTGATAATCATATAGATAAAAGTGACAATCTTCGATTTAGGCACTACAGATTTTTAGAGACCCGTGCAGTTAGGGTAAGTGAATCAGAGGAT
>JBFMDN010000171.1:0-1002 GCA_040753915.1 Thermodesulfobacteriota bacterium
TGCCGATCTGCACCCGGTAGCCGGCAGCCCCACTGACGTCCGACCAGTCGAGCGTGCCGGAAGTCCCCTGGCACGTCGCGTTGTTCGCCGGCGACTGGAGCGTTGGGCTGCCCAGCGGGCCGGGATCCGTCGTGAAGGCGAAACAGCCCGACCACGGACCGTATCCGCATGAGTTTCTCGTGCATACGCGCCAATAGTACTTGGTCCCTGGCTGCAACGAGTACCCGTAATGTGATGACGTCACAGGATACTCTGTGCCCGATCCGCACGACGTGCCGATCTGCACTTTGTAGCCCGTTGCACCAGACACATCCGACCAATCCAGGGTGCCCGTCGTTGCTACGCATGATGCGCCATTCGCTGGGGATAACAACGTCGGCGGCCCCAGGAGCTCGCAATACGTTACCGTCAATTCAGGCTCGAAGTGCCACAGCCAATCCGGGGCGCCACGGATTCTGACGTAGTCATTGGGCGATGAACTCAAGTCCTTAAAGCCTATACCAAAAAAGTTCTGCCCGGCTGCAAGGTAAGTCTTGAGGTCCGTCACCGCGGAAGTAGGCAAATCCTGGCGGACGTTGCCAATTCCTGATCCAGACCACCAGTAGTACAGCTCCCCGTTGCACGCTTGAGATGAGAGAGCGCTGCAGGAAGCCGAGCCGGATACGTTTTGCATATCGCGAATACTGAAGTACCAGGACGAAGAGCCTCCTGTGATTCTGAAATACAGTTCGGCTTTAGTTATATCGACTAGGTTCGGGATGTCTGAGGTATTGAAGTGGACCCACGCAGTCCATGTGCCGCAAGAACCAGTGCCTCCACGGCATTCGATATTGTCTTCCCCCTTATGGCACTCCGTGCCATTTCCATAACCCCAGTAAGAGCCTATCCCATAACCTCGGCGGCGCGGAAGGTAATGTAGGCGCAGACCAAGTGTAGCATAGCGGTGTAGTTAGCGACTTTCTTCTCCCAGCGGATGAGCAGGCGTCGAAAACGATTGAGCCA